>CAZBEQ010000046.1:0-29129 GCA_964490975.1 uncultured Oscillospiraceae bacterium
ACCTTAGTTGTTAGACAATCTTTTTACCTTTATTTTTTCATGCGTTTGCCCTGCAAACGGAACTTTAAAAAGTGAAGGATATATTAAATGCGAAACGGTACTTTCCAAAGCTAATGATATTTTTTTAGCAAAGTAAGAGTTGACATAATATCTTTCTGCCAAGCTATTGACAATTTCTCAACTAGGGTGCATTTACCCAAGCTAAAATTGTATCATTGTTGTATTTTAATGTGATAATGTTCTGAGTTTCAGTATTATGTACACTATACTGCACCGTACTTGAAAATCTGTCAAGCTGGCTGGCCCAAGGTGCACCGTACTTGAAAATCTGTCAAGCTGGCTGGCCCAAGGTGCACCGCACTTGAAAATCTGTCAAGCTGGCTGGCCCAAGGTGCACCGTACTTGAAAATTTGTCAAGTTTACCTGCAAGAGGTGCACCCCAAGCAAGAAGCCATATAACAAGTTGACCCAACGCCAGAACAAATATTGCCCGGGACGCCTGAAGCAAGCACATAACGGGCAATCCGCCTACAGCTCTATTCTTCAATTAATTCATCTATAGCAGCTCCCGGCGGCACAATGGGAAATACTTTATCATCCCTGTCGATCTCAAAATCGATAAGAACTGGTCTGTCAGTCGAAGAAAGAGCCTTCTCAAACGCGGCATCAACCTCCTCCGGTCTGGTCACTCTGATGCCAATAGCCCCGAAAGCTTCCGCGAGAGCAACAAAATCCGTGCTCCTGTCGATTGTAGTAGCAGAATACCGCCCACCGTAGAACAGATTTTGCCATTGCCTGACCATGCCAAGCACATGGTTGTCGAGTATGGCAATAATAACCGGTAGCTTGTATTCTACTGCTGTTGCCAGTTCGGTGCAATTCATTCTGAAGCTTCCGTCACCAGCTACATTGATGACCTTCTTCTCAGGCCTTCCTATCTGCACACCGATACACGCTCCAAGGCCGTAACCCATGGTTCCGAGGCCACCAGACGAAATGAACTGTCTGGGTTTTGTGTACTTGTAAAACTGCGCCGCCCAGAGCTGATTCTGTCCTACCTCCGTCGTTATCAGCGCATCTCCATGTGTAAGTTCATAAAGTCTTTCAATAATATAATGAGGCTTAAGGGATCCATCCATCTCATATTTAAGAGGATAATTCTCTTTCCACTGCTCGATCTTCAGGTTCCAATCCCCATTTTGTCTGGCTTCGACCCTTAAACAAAGCTCCCTCAGTATTTCCTTAATATTTCCCACAAGAGGGTAATGAACGGCTACATTCTTGCCTATCTCAGCAGGATCTATGTCAATATGCATTATCTTTGCATTTGGCGCAAACCGTTTGACATTGCTGATGACCCTGTCGCTGAACCTGGCTCCAACCGCTATAAACAGGTCAGTTTCAGATACAGCCACATTTGATGTCCTGGTGCCGTGCATGCCAACAAGACCTGTGAAAAGTTCATGAGTGCCAGGAAACGAACCAAGTCCCATCAGGGTAGTCGTTATCGGGATCCTTGCTTTCTCTGCCAGTGCAAGCAAATCAGGGTCAGCTCCGGCAATGGACACTCCGCCACCTGAAAGTATAACAGGCTTAACAGATGAATTGATTATTGCTGCCGCTTCATCAAGCTCCGCCTTTGTTACGCCTATTGGTGGATATTCTATACCTTTCGGCTGAACAGGCTCATATTCAGCGTATGCTGCCGTCACATCCTTGCAAATATCTATGAGAACCGGACCTGGCCTGCCGCTTGCGGCGATCCTGAAAGCTTCCCTCACGATACCGGCAAGCTTCTGTACATCCTTCACAATATAGTTATGCTTTGTTACTGGCATGGTGATACCTGTGATATCGACCTCCTGGAATGAATCCTTGCCAAGCAGTGTAGTTGAGACCTGACCGGTAATAGCTACCATCGGTACCGAATCCATGAACGCTGTGGCAATGCCTGTAACAAGGTTAGTAGCGCCGGGTCCCGAGGTTGCTATACATACTCCGGTCCTGCCGGTAGCACGTGCATAGCCGTCTGCTGCATGTGACGCTCCCTGCTCATGTGAAGTCAGTATATGCCTGATCTCATCCCGAGCCTTGTATAAGGCGTCATATATATTGAGCACAGCTCCGCCCGGAAACCCGAACACAGTATCAACACCCTGCTCCTTCAAGCACTCTATTAAAATTTCAGCACCAGTCAACTTCATTTAAATCCCCTCCATTACCTGTTATACCATTTCACATACTCTAAAACTTATGCTTTCAGCACTGCTGCCCGCGCCCTGTGCCGCTTCCGGAAGTGACGGGAGTTCATGTGGAAGCAGAATTTCACCGACCCGTTAGGAATACCTCCGCGGAAAGTGATCGCGTGCCCCGCCCTAAAGACGTTTCCCCCGCGTCATCTTTCCGATGCATATTTGATGCAAAACCTCTTGTTCCTGTGTTTTGCAATTATTCTGTGGTAACCTGATGCAAAGTCAATCATTTATTTGCATCAGCTAGATGAAATTCTGCTGAAACATGGGCTTCCGGCGCTGCTGATACTCCAGAGCTCGCTTCCTTGCCCGCTCCAGAGCCCGCTGCCTGCTTTACTTCAGCACCGCGCCGGTACTGGCCGACATCACGAGCCTAGCATACCTGCCAAGATAGCCTTTGGTAATCCTTGGCTGCGGCGCTGTCCACCCGGTCATCCTGCTCTTCAGCTCCTCATCGGTAACCTCTGCATTCAGCCTGCCTGCCGGTATATCAATGCTAATAATATCGCCTTCCCGAACCGCCGCGATCATACCGCCTTCCATCGCCTCAGGTGAAACATGGCCAATCGAAGCGCCTCTTGAAGCACCTGAGAACCTTCCGTCAGTAATCAGCGCCACAGTCCTGTCAAGACCCATACCCGCGATAGCTGAAGTAGGGCTCAGCATTTCCCTCATGCCCGGTCCGCCCTTTGGTCCCTCATATCTTATTATCACAACATCACCCGGCTTGATCCTACCCTCATATATCGCATTGATAGAATCCTCTTCTGAGTCGAAAACTCTCGCCGGCCCTCTGTGCACAAGCATTTCTTCAGCAACCGCCGATCGTTTGACAACAGCTCCATCAGAAGCGATATTACCTCTCAGTACCGCAATTCCACCTGTTTTACTGTATGGTTCTTCAATACTTCTGATAACATCTCTATCGGTTACTTCAGCATTTTTAATATTCTCTCCTACCGTCTTACCTGTCACTGTTATCAAATCCAGATGCAAAAGTTCCTTTTTGGAAAGCTCCTTCATAACAGCCTGAACGCCACCTGCCATATAGAGATCCTGAACATGGTGGTGACCCGCCGGTGCAAGCTTGCACAAGTTTGGCACCCTTCCGCTGATTTCATTTATTATATCAAGGTTTATTTCAATTCCGGCCTCGTGGGCTATCGCCGGCAGATGCAATACTGAATTTGTTGAGCAGCCCAGAGCCATGTCAACTGTCAAAGCATTTTCAAATGCCTTTTTCGTCAAAATGTCCGATGGCTTTATATCCTTCTCGACAAGCTCCATTACTTTCATTCCCGCCAGCTTCGCAAGTCTGATCCTCTCCGCATATACAGCTGGTATGGTGCCGTTTCCCGTAAGTCCCATTCCAAGCACCTCAGTCAGGCAATTCATGGAGTTGGCAGTAAACATACCAGAGCATGAACCACATCCAGGGCACGCATTGTCTTCATAATCGAGCACTTCCTCCTCCGGCATTGTTCCGGCCTTGACAGCGCCGACTGCTTCAAAAACACTGTTCAAATCAAGCTGTACTCCCTTGTAATTGAGTGACAGCATCGGACCTCCGCTTATAACTACTGACGGTACATTGATCCTCGCTGCTGCCATAAGCATACCGGGCACTATCTTGTCACAATTCGGTATGAAAACCATTCCGTCAAAGCTGTGAGCAAGCCCCATTGACTCGCAGGAATCAGCTATCAGCTCTCTTGATGCCAGTGAATATTTCATACCCTCATGGCCCATTGCAATGCCATCGCAAATACCGATACTGCCAAATTCTACAGGCGTGCCTCCTGCCATCCTTATCCCTGCTTTAACTGCTTCGGCTATAGTGTCAAGATGTATATGACCTGGCACTATGTCATTCTTGGAATTGACCACTCCAATAAGAGGTCTTCTGATTTCCTCATCCGTATACCCCATCGCCTTGAAAAGTGACCTGTGAGGCGCTCTCTCTATGCCCTTCTTTACTATATCGCTTCTCATAATATCTACCCGCCTTTCTATCACAAACATCCAATAGTTTCTTATAACACTTCGGTTCAAAGAAATTCTTTCATTTGTAGAAAAACATTCTCACCTCAGTAGTGTTTCAACGAGGCGGTAAATATACTCGCCACCTGAAAGGCAAATCGGTATACGCTACCTGTAGAGGTGGGAGACATCTTTTGCCTCGTTATAAAAAATGTTTCATATACGGTTTAACAAAATAGCCGGAATATATTATCCCGGCTAGCGTTATAGTTATTTTACTACTATTAAATAATAAATGTCTATAAATAAATACAAAAAGGTCAAAACCATTAATTTTTAGTTAACCAGGCTCAAAATACGTTAAAGAGCTACCGAAAAGTTATTTTCCATCATGCAACAACCGGCGGAAACAGGAAGCTGATTAAGAAATTGTTCTCATAAAAGCCACTAGCGATCATTGAGGACTCAAGGCCTTCAAAAAAAGGCGCAAAAGCCGGATTGGAGTTGAATAGAGTAAGTACGGCAAACAGTATGTAAACTGCCAGGAACCCCTGAAGAGCGCCAAGAATCAGTCCGCCCAGCTTGTTGATCTGTTTGAACATCGGCAGCTTGGCAATATTGCGCAATAGCATCCCAATAGCACCAAGAATAACCCTTAATACAAAATATAGCACAACAAGGCAAAGTACCGATAGGATCATGCCTGCCAACCTATCTCCAATGGCATTGACGATACTGTCGGTATCGATCAGTTCGGACGGAGAAGGCAGATTATTCAGTAGTGAGCGTTTGAATATATCCGGCATCGGCATTGTGCCCAGAACAGTCTCTGCTCCCTTGGTGCCTGTAGTTACCGCCGTTGGGGATGAGAATGCACTTTTACTCCATATATGCATGTTTTTTATAATTGTGTTTTTAATGCCCTCAAATATAGCGGTTTTCTCCAATATACGCGTCATTGCAGGTGACAATTTAATAGATAAAAATACACATACAATAAATGAAAACAGTCTGTAAACCGACATTATAAAACCTTTGTACAATCCAATGACAGCAAATGCACCAATAATACCAATGACAACAAAATCGCTCAAGTTCATAAATGCTACCGCCCCTCCATACTATTTTTGTTATCGGAGACAAAGTCCCCTCAGGCTTTCATACATCTCAGTATATGCCGAGCACCGTGACCTCTCCATCAGTTATCACCGCAGCCTGGCTCTTGCTTAAAAGGCAAGTCTGCCGGATCTTTTTATCAGCACTATATATGCTGGTATTGTTACTATTATCATCAAAAAATAAAGCCGTATTATCATCATAGACACAGATTTTCCCCTTTATTGCATCCAGACCTGTTGGCATGCTCTTCAAGCTGACTGAAGATTTCTTTTTACCGTCTGGCGTAAAGATATTGAGGACCGGCCCTTCGTCACCCTCGGCAGCTACAGCAAGCATACCGTTGCCCACCTGCCCTGCGCCGGTAACACTTCTGAACCGCTCTTCCCATAATGCCTTTCCTGACGGGCCAATTGAGCTCGCAGCACTGTCACCTGCTGCAAAAAGGCTGTCATCCCTGTTATACCAGAATAATGGGAGGAGTTCACCGAAAGCATCAAATGATAGTTCTGAAAGCTCCTTACCTTCCATATCATAAAACTTGTAGCGTGAAAATGGTCCGACAGCACCTGTACTAATGGCAGAAAGTATGAGATGTTCTTCAGAAGGCGACACACATGCCGATACTGCAAAGTCATTGGCTATGATCTTTCTGAAGAGTTCTACTCCATGAGGTTCATAGACTCTGATGGTATTGTTGTCCCTTTTCGCTGCCGTGATAACTGTCACATAGCCGTCTTCGCTTATATCTGCATTGAGTATTGCCATATCGGTCTTGTCCTGCCAGCTTATACCCTCATCATTGAGTATGCATAATTCAGTTGAACCTATATCAGCTATGAGCAACTGGGAACCATTCGTCTTAATTGAAGGATTGCTGTATGCAATGCTTTCAGACCGCACTATTTCGCCCGTCTTTTCCAAAAACATAATGCCGCTTTTGCTACATTTTATGATGAGATCCTTATACCGGGCAAAAGCAGTTTTTTCTCTTGCATCAAAGCCAAAGGTGTATAAAACATCTGCATTTTTGACCTTCTTCTCTCCGGGATCGCCAAAAGACTTGATAATGTCCTTCAGCTCAATTGTCGGATCAAGGCTCCTCTGATAACTGAAAAAAGCTACGGTAATAATGCAAAGAAACAGCAGCAGCGTCGTCAGAACACCTGCCGCCCGTCCTCCTGACTCTGGCTTGTCCTGTTCCGGATTATCTCTCAAAAGTTTCACCTCAGCTTTATCTTTGGCAAGTAACTGTATGAGAATTATTCTACCATAGAAATCTATTTCCTGCCACTTAAACTACAGACCGGTATATAATCGGAATAAATGGCGCTGGCATTCCTACACCATTACTCATTAATTCGGGAATGACAGCGGCGTTTGTGGAGGTTATGTTTCCTGCTCCAAAGCACTGCTGCCTGGTACGCGGTCAGAGGGAAGGGCTGCAATACCCTTGAGACATGACCTCTTACTACAAGTCATATATGCTTTGGTGGGGGCGA
The DNA here is from genome assembly GCA_964490975.1 of uncultured Oscillospiraceae bacterium. Taxonomy (GTDB): domain Bacteria; phylum Bacillota; class Clostridia; order Acetivibrionales; family DTU013; genus DTU013. Next base: position 6,851 of record CAZBEQ010000046.1, read on the forward strand.
GGGCATTAATGGTTTGGAAACATAACCGGAATAAATGGCGCTGGCATTCCTACACCATTACTCATTAATTCGTAAACGGCAGCGCCATTTATGGAGGTTACGGTTTGCCGGAATTGCGTGCTGAACCCGTAGGCTTGGCAAGTACCGTGATCAAAATAACAACGATCATAAACAGGCCTAGATAGCCAAAAAACGGATAGACCAATGATATAAGCCTGGCAAACCCCATAGATGACAAAGGCACCGCTGCGCTGCAAAGAAGTATCACCAATATCCTTTTATCAAGCTTAAGCATACTGCCGACCCTGTCTGTAAAGCAAAACCCCGATGCAACTGCCGATGTAAGCATCGCAAGCCATAAAATAATGGCATAGAGGCTGCCGGCTGAACTGCTGAAGCTTTTTAATATGTCCATTAACGGTAATTCTTTCTCCAATGCTGCAGGATAAAATAGAACAATCACTGTATTTATTATAAGCGCAGCGGCAGTAAGCGACGCACCGCCCAGTATACCGCCGGCGATCCCTGTTCTGCGGGTCTTCAAATATGGGAGCATGTTGCACAGCATCACAATAGCAAGGATACAATTATAGCTTACATATAGAAGAGATGAGAAAAACCAGTTGTTTGATATTTGGGAAAGAAAGCCGTTAACACTTGAGACCTGCTGCTCATTGAAAATAATTATATAAAGGCCGGATAAAATTATACCTCCTACAAGAACAGGTGTAATGATCGAGCTTACGATCACGATGCCTTTTATATTTGTCATTATCAGGAGCATACAGAGCAAGCCCATAAGCAGGACAGAATATATCATAGGTATTCCAAGATTCTCAGAAATCACATTTGAGGAACCTGCGATCATAATGCTGAACATGCAGAACACAAACATCGTAACGGCTGTTTCTATTATCCATCCGATCCTCCAGCCAAACATAGGGAAAATGAATTCGTCATAATTCCTTATTCGTTGGCTGTAAACCCTGTCAAGCACTGTACAGCCTACAATGCTGAAAATAATACCCGCCAGGAGCACACCGAAAAAGCCGCCCGTTTTATACGCGGAAAAAAACTGCATTATCTCCTGTCCGGAGGCAAAACCGGCTCCAATAATAGTTGTAGCATAGATGCTGGCAACCTTCAGGATGTTTTTTAGTTCTTCAGGCATCAAAAAACAGCTCCAAATCATAGAATCAAACTAATTAATTCTATGTCGGAGCTGTTTTTCAAATTACAATAACTTCATCAGTAAAAGCCCGTCTGACACTGCATTACCTATCCAATGCTAATTTCCCTGTTTTTCGAGAAAGTCCATCATCGCCTTATAAGCCTGTCTCACACCTTCGATACCAAAATCGACCTTATTCCTCTGTTTGACCAATATATTGGCATACTCACCATTTTTGACCACATAGTATAGATTTTCATCCTTAGGTATGAATTCAACCTTCATCTTGCTGCCATCCACAAGTGTGTAATCAATTGTAATATCGGCTGCGCCTTCAGGTTTTCCTTCAGTATCTATCTCATCGAGACCGACGCCTACGAACGCCTGATACAGCTTTCTGAACGGCTGGCTTCCCTCTTCGTCCTTGCCGGTTGCATCAATACCGTTGATATAGAATTTGTCCTTATCATAGTCTTTATTACCTTCGGCATCCTTATAAACGTCGATAGTAATACTGGTCGTCTTGCCATCCATTATCAAATCGATGCTCTTCACCTGGTCGATATTCACTATATATGCGAATATTCTCAGAATTTCTTTCAGCGGTTTGTCAAGGAAGGTATACGTAGTCAGACTGATGGCATATACTTCATCACTGCCCTCAAGCTTTGCATATATTTCATAGTTCTTCAGCTTATCATCGCCCAGCATAAGCTTATATTCCTTGCCTTCAGCATTGAAAACAAACTCATACTTCGGCTTATCGAGTCCATATAGAGACAGATCCTTTGGATCACTTTCAACAAATTCGGTAATGCTCGTTGTAGCAAGTGCTTCAAGCATTGGACTAACAGCGGATTCATTGACGGTACCCTTTATCGGCGTTGTCATAGTCCAGACTGATTCTTTCTCATCAAACGCAGAAGCAAACAGAATCTCACCATTTCTGCTCATAGCGAGTGATTTTATCTTGTCGGAGGTAAAGTCGAACATTGCCGTCTTTCTCATTACATTTCTGCCTGCTGTAAGCAAATTCCCTGCATAGCTGTCAACTGTGTATACCTTGTTGGTTCCGGCCAGCTTAACGTAGTAACCGCTTTTTGTAGCTGTAGGATTTCCTATCTCAACGACTGTTTCCTTGCCGTCCGTAGTCTTCACCGTCACCTTGGCCGGCTTATCCAGACCGTATATTGAAAGGTCTGCCGCATTCGCTTCGATTTCCTTACTTGTGGTAATAGCTGCCGCATTGGTGGCAATGCTGCTCAGGATAGCCGAATCATACCGCAAGTCGGCGGGAGATGACAACGCCCAGTCCTGATCCTTTTTTACAATGACAAATGTACCGTCGGTGTTGTTCAGCGTTACCGATTCGATAGCGTCAATTGCATAATCTGTCAATTTTTCAGATGTTTCGTTCTCCGCCAGCGGCTCATCTTCCGTCTTCATATTGCGCACAAGGAAATATGCACCGACAAGAAGCGCAACTATCACTAAAAGAATAATTGCATTCCTGTACAATTTCATAAATGACGCCTCCTCAAGTAAACCATAAGACCTGTAACAAATATAATCAACGGGAATAACACGATGAGTACCACACCCATTACATTTGATTGAGCCTGTGTTATGCTGAACATATTATCATCATAATTCTTTGTAGGTACTATTATCTCATCCTGCTTGTCTATCATCCAGCCCATCGACTGCAGTATGAAGCTCATGTTGGCCAAATAGTAATTTCCATACGTATCATATGCACTGTCGCTTATAAATGAGGAATTACCCGTGACTATGATTTTAGCCTTTTCTTCACCACTTCCGTACTCAACTGCTGCAGCAATATTGAGCGGTCCTTTTATATCGTCGCCTCTGGACTTGTTTACCATCTCACCTATTGCATTCTCACTTGTCCCTATCATTGGAGTTACAGTGACGTAATCCTTTGTATTATTAAGGATGCTTATACTTCTGGAGTTGCCAAGTACTGTGTTGAATTCCTGTGGGACTATACTGTTTGAATATGCATCGACAAGTATGGTATACGGATCCTTAGTCACATGCCTGCTTTCATCGTTTTCCTTAACCTTGTCATAATTGACCGCAAGGTTTATCTTACCAAACAATTTGTTAATTTCGTCAAATGAAGGGTCATTCTGAAGATAGTCGAACATGAATAACGCATTGCCGCCATCCAGGAAATATCTTTCCAGAAGATCCCTTTCCTCATAAGCAATATCCTTCTTGGGGGATGCAATAACGACCAATTCGGCGTCATCAGGGATCTTGTCTACGGTCATAAGGTTTATAGTCTTTACAAGGTAATTGTTCTTTTCCAGAGATCCCTTCAAATAGGTAAACTCAGTATCGACCTTGCTCTCATCATGCCCTTCAGTGAAATACACCACAGGTGTGTATTCAGAAGTCACGTACTTGATTGCACCTGTAATGCCCTGTTCTGCGTTTGAACCTGCTGTATAAGACTGATATGACTGCTGATCCATTTGCACATCAAACAGATCATAATATTCCAGTTTCTTTTTCTTTTCGTTTCCGTTGGCAGTGCTTTTTACAACGAAATTCGTTGCCTGGAGATCCATTGTATTATCAGGATCCAATTGATTTATGATGCTGGGATTTCTATCAGGATCGATATACTCAACCTTTATATATGGATTTTTTGAATAAAGGTTAAGGAGGTCTGTCACCTGCTTATACTCGCTCTGTGATGTAACTGTTGCATCATCAAACAGCCCGATTATCTGCACTTCCTGATCAAGTTCCTTCAGTAAATTCTCCGTAGTTTCAGTCAGAGAGTACAATTTATTAGGCGTTAAGTCCAGCTTAAGATCCAGGAATCCGACAACAACGTTAAGTAATATTGCTATCGCCACAACGGCAACAACCATTATAACAGCATTTGAGCCATACTTCAGGCTTCTTTTATTAAACAGTTTTTTATTTCCGCTATTTTTCTCCATCTATATCACCCCTGACTCCAGCGTCTTTTTTCTATTACTCTTACTGTAAGGAATAAAAATACCGCAACAAAACTTAGGTAGTAAACAACGGGACTCAAACCCAGTATTCCCCTGTTGAAATCCTCGTATCGGGAGAGGATCGAGATCCAACCAACGACCTTGCCTATAGTGCCGCCGATAACGCCGGAAAGGTTGCTTGCCAGCCACATTATCAGAAGTGTTGCATAGCTTATGATAGCTGCAACAACCTGGTTTTCAGTCAGTGAAGATGCAAAAACGCCTACTGCTACATAGGTTGCTCCAAGTAGCAGGAATCCTATATAACCGCCAACCAGCTGGGCTGTGAATTTAGCTCCAAAGGCCAGTTGCACTATTGGAAATACAAATGTTAATACAGTCATCACCAGAAATACAAAGTATGCGGCGAAGAACTTACCAAGTACTATTGATGTGATACTTGAAGGTGAAGTTATGAGAAGCACTTCAGTGCCATTCTTCCGGTCTTCAGCCAGTATCCTCATCGTAAGCATGGGTACTACAACAATCAGGATAAAACCCATTGTTGACAGGGCTTCGTTAAAGTTACCGTAGCCGTACATCAAATATGGAATAAAGAATAACGCAGTAAGCAGCAAAAACAATCCTATCAATATATAGGCCATCGGAGAATAGAAATAGGATTTTATCTCTTTGAGAAATATTGCTTTCATATATCACTCGACCTCCTTTTCCTGGGTCACGATCTGCAGGAATATATCTTCGAGGCTCATGTTGAGGCCCTTCAGTTCTATTATTGGATAGCCCAGCTTCGACATGGCAAAGAACAAAGGCTTTCTTACGTCTATGTCCTTGTCGGATTCTACTATAAAGCTCGTTGCTTCCCTGTCTTTCTCGACTGCGGTTTCAACATACTTGACGCCGTATATTTCCCTTATTGCATTCTCCACAGAATTCTTGGGTCCTGCAACAGTTACAAGAAGCTTAGAAACTGCACCGTAGCCCTTCGACAGATTGTCGGGAGTGTCAATTGCTGCAATCTCACCCTTGTTTATTATTACGACACGTTCGCATACTGCGCTGACCTCAGGAAGGATATGTGAGCTTAGTATGATAGTGTGCTCCTTACCTAAAGCTTTTATAAGCTTTCTGATCTCAATTATTTGCTTCGGATCGAGGCCTACTGTGGGCTCGTCCAGTATCAGCACCTCAGGGCTTCCTACAAGTGCCATAGCAAGGCCGACTCTTTGCTTGTAACCCTTTGACAGGTTCTTAATAAGTCTGTTCCTATGGTCACCGATTTTTACAAGCTCCATGATATCGCTGAGCTGGCTTCTCATTTGCTTTTTATCGACTTGCTTAAGGTCTGCAGCAAAATTGAGATAATCCCACACTGTCATATCCATATACACCGGCGGCAGTTCAGGGAGATAGCCTATACGTTTCTTTACCTCCTTCGGTGACTCCATGATATCATATCCGCACACCTTTACAGTGCCCTCGCTTGAAGGTATGTAGCCGGTTATGATGTTCATGGTAGTGGATTTTCCTGCTCCGTTCGGGCCGAGAAAGCCAAGGATCTCACCTTTTTCCACAGTGAAATTCAGATTGTTCACAGCTTTTATCTGACCGTATCTTTTGGTCAAATTCTGTATTTCGATCATCTTATTCCCTCCTGCAATAAATGTCGCCTGACACATTACGCTAACATAATTATGAGAGATACATTTTAATAAATTATGAACAATTTGTTAAATGAAACCTTCACAATTTATCGCAGCCAAAAAAGCCTCGATATCGAGACTTTCAGGCTTCACTAATTATATAGTTTTTCAAATGCCATTTCAAGAAATATTTTGACATTGGTGTTTTGGTAGCGGGCACATGTATCAGCACATTAATCAGATCCCCACATAGAAACTGCTCAAAATTTTCGATAAGGGCAATTTTTTTAGATAATTTATTGATTATTATCCACAATTAGTTTGCATAAGTCGGTTTTCATGACATTATGGCAACATACAGCGCCATTGTTTTTGCCCCTACCGAAAAAATTGAGCAGAAATTTGAATTGCGACTGCAGAAATTACCCCTACTGAAAATTTTGAACAGTTGGACAAAGCTTACTTCTTCTTTACAAAAAAGCTGTTTACAACCGGAACCATTAATGACAGCCCTCCGGTAATGAGCCACTCATTGAAACCCATCGGCACTGTTTTGAATATATTCTGCAGAGCAGGGATGTACACAACGCCCAATATCATAATAAGTGAACAGAGCACAGCCAGTACCAGGTAAATATTGTTAAACAGCGGCAGCTGGAATATGCTTTTTGTTTCGGACTTACATTCAAATACATGTATCAGCTGTGTCAGTACCAGTGTAACAAACGCCCCCGTACGTGCAAGCCCGACATCAGCTGTAAAGTATATCAGGCTTACATAGACTGCAAGTGTTGTCAGGCCTATCAGTACTCCTCTGAGTAGGATAACACCCGAAAGCCCGTGAGAGAAAATACTTTCCCCGGGTTCCCTTGGCATCCGCTTCATTACGTCCTTCTCAGGCGGATCAAAGCCGAGCGCTACTGCTGGCAGGCCATCCGTGACGAGATTTACCCACAGTATCTGTATTGGAAGCAACGGCACCGGAAGCCCTGCCATCATTCCAAGGAACATGGTCAGTACTTCTCCTATATTGCATGCAAGCATATATCTAATAAACTTGCGGATATTATTGTATATGACCCTTCCTTCTTCAATAGCTGCTATGATAGTTGCAAAATTATCATCGAGCAGGATCATCGAAGAGGATTCCTTCGTTACATCAGTGCCGGTATGGCCCATTGCCACTCCGATATCTGCCTCTTTAACAGCCGGCGCGTCATTTACACCATCACCGGTCATAGCAACTATGCTGCCCTGCTTTTTCAATGCCCTGACTATCATAAGCTTGTGCTTTGGGGAGACTCTGGCATATACGCTCACAGTACCTGCCTTCTTTACCAGTGCCGCTTCATCCATACCGTCCAGCTCTTCGCCTGTCAGGACTCTTTCGCCTTCCCTGTATATATCCAGTTCTCTTGCTATAGAAACTGCCGTTAGCTTATGATCCCCTGTTATCATGACCGGCCTTATGCCTGCCATTCTGCACTTTAGCACAGCCTCGGCTGCTTCTGGCCTTGGCGGGTCTATCATGCCCGTTAGCCCTGCGAATACCAGCTCTGACTCCAGATCTTCCCTTCGATATTCTTTTGAGCTTAGCTTCTTAAAAGCGACAGCAATAACTCTTAGCGCATTGTCTGCCATCGTATCATTGACCTGCAGTATTCTGGCCTTTTTCCCCTGATCCAACAAGGCGTCGCTGCCGGAGTAATATATCCTTGAACACCGTTTAAGCAGCATATCAGGAGCACCCTTAGTAAAGACAAAGGTCTCGCCCTTATGATTAACGCAGACTACCGACATACATTTCCTGTCCGGATCGAATGGAAGCTCATCTATCCTATAATACATTTTATCGAGTCTGTCAGGTGTTATGCCGGCTTTAGCGGCTGCCACCAGAAGCGCTCCTTCCGTCGGATCTCCTGAAAACTCCCATTTTTCTTTTCCGGAATCCAGCCTGGTATTCAATAGGCCTGCATTGTTACATAGAGCTCCAATTTCGAGTGCCTTTTTGAGACTGCTATCCAAAAGAGGATCTATAGCTCTGTTGTTATTTTGAAAGAGCCTGCCGGAATTTTTTTCATCTTTAACTTCATAAAACCTGCCATCGGCAAAAATACTTCTTACAGTCATTTTATTCTGTGTAAGCGTACCGGTCTTGTCTGAGCAGACAACTCCCGCACATCCCAACGTCTCTACCGCCGGAAGCTTTCTGATCAGTGCGTTCCTCCTGAGCATGCGCTGTACGCCAAGAGCAAGTGAGATCGTGACAAGCGCCGGCAATCCCTCCGGTACTGCAGCAACTGCAAGGCTTATACCTGAAAGCAGCATTGAAAATGCATCTTCGCCACGCAATATGCCCGCTCCGGATACAACGGCACATATGATAAGACAGCCTGCGGCAATTATTTTGCCCAGTTTTTCAAGTCTTTTCGCTAGAGGAGTCTGTTCCTCATCTATATTCTGTATGAGCTCCGCTATCCCGCCCATTTCCGTATTCATCCCGGTAGCAGTTACCAGTGCCTTCGCTCTTCCTCCGGTAACACTGGTGCCCATATATACTCTATTCTTTCTTTCATTACCCTTCTTCTCCCTGCCGGGCAGGGCAGCATACTTCTCGACGGGCAGTGATTCACCTGTCAAAAGCGATTCATCCACCTGAGTATTGATACTTTCAAGCAGAATAGCATCTGCAGGTATCCTGTCTCCTGTCTCAAGTATGACCAGATCTCCCGGCACTATCTGTTCAGCAGGTATGCTGATCTGCCTTCCGTTCCTGATTACCTTTGCCGCTGGTGCTGCGAGGTTCTTGAGTGCCTCCATCGTTTTTTCGGTCCTGAATTCCTGAACAAATCCAAGGACTGCATTGAGGATAACAATAGCGATTATTGTAACAGCCTCAGTCATCTCACCCATGAAGGCCGATATTGCGGTTGATATTATCAGGATAATGACCATTATATCTGTGAACTGGCTAAACAGGAGTTTGAGAGCCGATATCTTCTTCTTTCCGATCAGCAGGTTTGGGCCGTGTTCAAGAAGTTTTTTCTCAGCCTCTCTGTCGCTCAGTCCGTCAACTGCTGCTACCGCATGCTTTCCTGCCGTTCCGCCGTGAATGCCACCTTTACTCAGTTTATATTCATTATCTGTTTTTTTTAGTAACGCATCCTGCCTGCCCAACCCAGGCACCCCCTTTATCAGCGAATAGATAGGTCTATGTCCTATTACTATTCAAAAACGGCATGGAATAGACCATGCCGCTTTTCATCAGATAAAGTATTAAGATGTCATTTTGTCCTATTCTTCATAGACGTTTTTGACGCCTTCAAGTGATTGAATGTCACTGAGGATCTGAAGGTCTATCGCACTTCCCGGAAGCTTTACGAGCAGCGTCATAATCTGTTCGTTTTCTTCACCCTTATTCAACCGTATGTTTTTTATCTCTATCCTTTGGCTCTCAAAAATTCCATTGACATGCCCTATAAGTCCATTGACATTTTGATACTCAACTATGAAGGTTCTGTACAAATTTCTTTTGCTAAAGTGCTTTTCTGCCTTTTTTAATATGATAAGCGTCAGAAAAATAAATAACGTAGCAACAGCTGCTCCGACATAAAAGCCGCTTCCAACTGCAATGCCCACACATGAAACTGCCCAGAGGCTTGCAGCTGTCGTTAGTCCGCGGACATTAAAGCCATCACGGATGATAGTACCCGCTCCAAGAAAACCTATGCCACTTATGACCTGTGCTCCAAGACGTGTCGGATCAACTGTTATACTGGGGTATACCTGAATCAAATACTGCGAGGTAACCACCACCAGCGCTGCTCCGACACAGACCAGGATATGGGTCCTGAATCCTGCGGGCCTGTTCGTGTTTTCACGTTCATATCCAATTAATCCGCCAAGTACTACGGCAACCATCAACCGAAGTATGACCTCTACTTCAAACGGCATAGAATCACCTCATCCATTGAGCACCTTTCTAGGTATATAAAACTTGAAATTGTTAAGCATTCTATCATCCGGTTCAAAAATAACCAATGTTTTATTATTATTATAATTAAGAGTAAAATAATATGCATCAGGAGAATTTATTGAGCTCGAGGCATCTATCCTGTTCTTTATGGTTTGATCCAGCTGAGTGAAGCTGCTGCTGTTTACCGGCGCTATTACATCAAATTCTTTGCTGCTGGCGCTGAAAATCCTTTTTCTCTTTCTTTTTGCAACTATCCTATCGATATCAAGATCACCGTTTGTCACGATATACTCATATTCCACATTCCTTGATGTTATGATTATGTATCCAAGATATATTAATCCCACTACAAGTAAAAGATCTATTCCCATACCAATGCGAATATTTGTAGTTAGAAAAATGAATAACGCAAGCATTATTACCACTATGACAAGGGCAATAATGACATAATCCGCTATGGTCTTCCTCTTAGCCACAATCTTCTCCATAAACTTATCCATATAAAACCTCCAAGTAAAACAACATATTTATAATACAGTAACTTTGATTTTACCATACCGTTTTTTGTTTAACAATACGGCTTCATAGCAGGCTTGTGAACAATTTGTTAATTTCGGGCAAAGGCCTGCATGGGTCAACGTAAAGCTTGCCTGGTATCGATGATCTCGACATCAACATATTGGACCCCGAATTGCAGCGCTTTTCTATTGATTTCATTACTGCCGTTTTTATCTTCTCCAAAAAAAATATCTATACTTTTCCCTTTAATAAGACGTCCTGTATCTTCAGCCACATATACACCATCCATATAGCTGTATTCCTCCGGGAAAGTGATCCTTACACTGCTTCCGAGCGGGATCACCTCCGGATCTACCGCAACCGTCCTCCCAACCGTTGCCCTCGTGCCGCTGAAGGTTATGCCGTATTCCGGATGTTCTCTGTCCTTTCCACAGCTTGCAGCTGACAAGTCATATGCCGTCGCTCTCAACCTAAGCATACCACCTTCAGCTTGGTCAGGGCATACAGCCTCATTGTCAGACACTGAGGCTGCCGAGCTCATATAGTTGAATATCGATGAAAAATCCTCATTTTTCAGAAAATCAACTTTTGTAGAGTTTTGTTTTTCAATGGCCTTAACATACAAAGCCGAAAGAAATGCGCACAGTAATGCCACTGTAATAAGTCCGGCTGTAATTGCCCTCTTATAAGCGGTTTTTCTTGAAAGCATATTTGCCCCAGAGCTGTATGTTTTGCGAAAAATCTCCTTCACATCTGCAGCCAGAAGTAATATACCGTCTTTAATGATTTCCTTAACTGACTTTTTTCTTTTTATTATGACCCAATCCTTGCCGGTATCTTCTTTACCGGCATCCACACTGCAGGCAGCTTCTTTATTTTCACCGCCCTCATCTAATACATCTGCTCCATCGCTCTTAAATATAACACTATCTGTTTCATCTACAGCAGCTGGTGGATTTATGCGTATTACCGATATTACCCGCTTCTTTGGCCTGATATCTCCAACCTTGCTTTCTACAGATTCCAATACCTTCTCAATGTCCATGTCCGGGTTCTCACACAATATGCTGCTCGCATTATGGATATACTCATAAACCTTTTCCTGCGAAACCGGAGTTAAAAGCACTTCCTCAAGCCATATCTTCAAGCTTTTTATAAAATTATCATCCGGAAAATTCAACTTAATTGACGATTTGAATATGTCTGAGCAATCTATACTAAACACTTGTTTTTTTGCAGCATCGCCATAAAGGAAAGCCTTGAACAGGCTTATCCTGTCTTCGGGAAGTTCAGGCAGTTTCCCCGATATCATCCTGTTGACAGCATCAGCAAATATACCCGCCCTCAACGCAGGCGAAAGCCCGGGATACTTCGATGATATGTATCTCCTCAGGCGCTTAGCCACAACACCTGTCAATACCTCTTTAGATGACAGTTCAACAAGCAGGGTACTCATTTTCCACCCTCAATTTATACACGAAGATTTGTCCAACAACATAACAGTATTATATCATAAAAAACAAAAGTATATGGTAATTTTTGGGGTCAGGCTTGAATAATTCCCTTATTTTCAACAGGGTTAGCAAATAAGGGAATTATTCAAGCCTGACCCCTAATATCCACGACAGTTATTTCCGGAGGATTGAATATTCTCGGAAGCCTTGAGTTATATGAGGTGCCCCGACTAACAACATGGTACATGGTACCGTGCTTGTAAAGGCCTCCTGCATATTTGGGAAACCAGCCCTGATCAGGCGCATAAAGCCCATTTAGTACCAAAGGTATCCTGACCTGTCCTCCGTGTGCATGTCCCGATAAAACCAGGTCGAAGTTCAAACCTTTGTATAAATCTATCCTCTCCGGCCTATGGGACAACAGTATTTTGTATCCAGGTTCATTCTCCAGTTCATCAAATGCAGCGTGCACCTCATTTTCCCAGTCATAGCCGTCATACTCACACATCTTCTTGTCTGGATCATCAACACCACAAATCAAAATATTACAGCCATTCACATTAATATTCCTGTAGTTCTGTTCCAGTACTGTCACACCATAGCTTCGCACAATCTGCTTTATGTCTTCGATATGATTTGACCAGTACTCATGATTTCCTGAAACATAGTATACAGGTGCTATTCCCTTTATATTGGATAAAAACAGCTCAGCGCCTTCCATAGGGATTTCATCGTCAACAATATCTCCTGCCAGAGCAATAATATCCGGTTTCTGCTTTTTAATGAGTGAAACTATGTCCTTCTGATTTTCGCCATAAATGTGACTGTGCAGATCAGAGATCAGTACTATACGAACATCCTGGCCCGGATTCAGTTTATCTGATGAGATTTTATAGGTCCGCACCACAAGCCCGTTATAAAAAGCGCAAGACACGATTATTGCAAACAAAACCAGGCAAGCAAAAAGAATGACCTTCTTTTTACTTTTTACATTTGTTCTTTTAGTCTTTCTTGCTAGTTCTGTCCTCATACTGTACTCCTAATTTGAAATAAATAATATTTACTGTACTATAAGCCTTTGTTGATGATTTAGAAGACTTATAGGCTATCTTCGATGGAGTAAACATAATAGAGCCCTATATCATTTCTTTTGACATAAACAATATTTATTTTATACTCTGATGGATCTTCAACAAATCCATTTACTATAAATGGCCGACCCTTCCCAAAATCAGCTATCGCCGTTGGCTGTATAATGCATGCTACTGCCTGTACCGGATCAATAATGAACAGGTGCTTGCGGATGGCAATATAAGGGGACGTGCTCGAAAAAACATACCCTACTGCGACAACCAAAATAATTATAACTGTTATCAGCGTACGAAATATTCTCCTGATATTGACCAACTCCTTTCTTATTACTTACACAGCGCGCCACTTGCCCTCACTAAGAAACTCCTCCGCCATAACCTCGGCATTGCCCACTATATGATCAGGATAACCGATAACCTTAAGAAGCTTGATTGCGTTATGTGTTGTAGATTTCCCTGTATGGAGCCTGTACTCGAACTTTATTTCATTACCCTCATATTTCTCCGTGAAATGGTAATTGTCATATTGATTTTTTAATATTTCCGCAAGTTCAATATCATGAGTAGCAGCTATAAGAATGCAGCTACTGCTGCAGAAATGTCGAAGTATCTCGGAAGATGCGGCTATCCTTTCGATAGTATTTGTTCCCCTCAGTACCTCATCTATCATGCAAAGAAGCGGGATGGGGCCGTCCAGATTATCCAGTATCCTCTTGAGAGAGTTGATCTCAGCAATATAGTAGCTTGTATTGTTTTTCAGATCATCCTTCATCGCCATTGATGTGAATACCCTGAAATAGCATGATGTGTACTCACGGGCAAGGCAGGTATATATTGTCTGAGCAAAGATCGCATTTATTGCGGCTGTCTTCAGGAAAGTCGACTTACCTGATGCATTCGACCCGGTAATAAGGACAGGCCTCTCAATATCTATTGAATTGGCAACAGCCTTCTTTATCAAAGGATGACAGGCATCCTTGAAAAACAGCGAAGCCGGTTTTGACGCATCGCTTTGGTACAGTCCGGGAACCGTGTAAAAGTCCAGCGATTCTCTGTATGAAGCAATTGAGATCATACTGTCGAGGTGTCCTACTGTTTCGTATATGGAGCGAAGCTCCACATTAAATTTATTTACGGTTTTAAGCAGCCTCCCAAAAGCAATGAGCTCCATAAGAAACATCGATTTCAACGGTTCCAGAAAGATATAATCGTTTGTCTGATAAAACAGCTGATAGAAGGAATTTATGCTCAATGACCTTATGCGTCCTGACAGGTCCCTCAGCTTTTCTGAATATTTGCTTACTCCCGAAACGTCGGCTCTGGCTATTTTTTTTGAACACCTGAGCATTTCTACCAGATAGCAAAGGCTGTCCAGATAAATTTCATTTTCGTTCTTCATCTTGTAATGAAGCAGTATGTTTGTCATAAACAGAGCAACAATAGCAACAAAGCCGACTGCCGGATTTACAAACAACAGTAAAGGCGACAGGAGCAATGACACTGCGAGCAATACATAATGTACGTATTTGAATGTGATGTCCTTTCCAAAGAAGTATCTATACGCTTCCGCAGATCTCCTCTTCCCTAACCCCGCCAACATCTTTTGAAGCTTCAGGCGTTCATCAGGATTTGCCCTGAAATACTCGATAAGCCTGTCCCTTTCATTAAGGACAGAACTGTCAAACAACGGACTCCTCAGAATACAATAAAGTGTTTCCTCGCCGGCAGTAGACTGTGTATTGTTAATGCGTTTGAAAACTCCGTCTATGTCCAGGTCGTTCCATGTAATATCATCTACGAAAAAGGTTCCCTCGCTATTACCTTTTAATTCATTGTAATAGCCTGCAATTGCCTTCATATCGTTATCTCGATACTCGGTTTCAGGAGCCCGTCCCCACCGCTCCCCTAGTTTTTCCTCCAGCCTTTTGCGCGCCTTCTTTATCTTGTTCAGATTTGTTACAATGATCCCGGCTAGAACCATACACCCTGCTATCAGGTAATAAAAAAAATTTGGCATATTTATCTCCAATTGATGGCTAATTATTCTCAATTCAATAATATCACAAATTGGGGTCAGGCTTGAATAATTCTCTTATTTTCAAATAATTAGTTAATAAGAGAATTATTCAAGCCTGACCCCCTAATCCATATCCTTTATGAAATATGTCAATTCATCGCTATAATACAAATGCAGCTCATGCAATGCTCTTGAGCAGACAGTGTATAGAAGCCTTCTGTCCTCTTCCTTTGAATAACTGCGTGCATCGGCTGTGCACACGATCACGGCATCAAACTCGAGACCCTTTGCAAGATAGGACGGGACCACCACCGTGCCTCCCTGGTATTCCTCGTTATGATCTGTTATCAGACTGATATTAATGGTCTGAATAACATCAGCGATCTTACTGATACCCTTGAAAACTGCTTCACATTGTCCGACTGTTTTACATATAACTGCAATAAGTTTGTGGCCTTTGTTTTTCAGCCCGGTAATGTCCTCAGCGATCCTGCTGTATAGTCCATCCTTGTCCGACCTAATTACCAAAGGCTTGTTTCCGCTCCTTTCGAGCTGTTCCCAATTGTTCCCGGATAGAATCAGCGCATTGCAGAAATCGGCGATCTCTCTGGTAGAGCGGTAGCTTTTCGTCAATGTAATTATTTTTGCATTCTTTTCACCAAAGATATCTCCTGCGGCGTCAAAACTGCCAATATTCATATAAGCATTGATAGATTGATTCACATCGCCCAGTATTGTCATATTGCAGTAGCAAAACACTCTTCTGATTATCTCATATTGAACCGGCGTATAATCCTGAGCTTCATCAATAATTACATGCTTTACGGCTTTTGCATCAATGTCAGCGCCAAGTAGGATCAGCAGCAGTATGACAGGCGCCATATCTTCATAATTCAATTTCCCGTTTTCCAGCTGGAGTACAGCATACGATTCTATATCCGCCAAACCTCCTGACGTAATATCTCCTTCTGCCGTAATTCCAGCGCCCCGGTTGAATCTGATATGTTTGAACAGCCCAATATACAAACTGCTGATGTCAAAAGACGTCATCCTGTCGATCTCATTGCGAACAGGTTCAAATCGCTTATACGCCATTAATTCCGCAACAACTTTCCTGTCTTCTCCAACAAGCGAAACATCTTCAATAAGCTCATTTTTATAAATGCTGTCAGTCAACGCTTCCAAATAAGGCTCGATCAGGAATAGCAGCCTGTGTTTCAGCTTCTGCAGGCGCTTGATGTATGGCAGGTAGCTATAGTCATCGATGAAAAGTTGCTTCATCTCTTGCGCTGAAATAATTGTCGTATCACCATAGAACAGTCTCTTAAACTCAATATTGCTGCCATTTCCAAGGTACGTGACATATGCTTTTGCAGCTGTCAGGAATTCTTTGGAGGACTTGAACCTGATGTTTTTCAAACGTGCAGGATCAGGATGCTCCGATAAGATATACTCCATATGCCGGTTCATAGATTCAAACCGGCAGGCTGATCCCACCATACTCTTGAAAAAATCCGCAAAGGTGCTTCTGCTGATGTTTTCTTCGCCAAGCTGCGGAAGGACAGTCGAAATGTAGTCCTCAAAGACATGGTTGGGAGAAAAAATCAAGATGTTCTCAGATTTTATACTATCGCGGTACCTATACAACAGATAAGCCGCTCTATGCAGTGCGACCGAGGTCTTGCCGCTGCCGGCCGGTCCTTGCACTATCAATATCCTGGTACTGTCATTCCTGATTACGCTATTCTGTTCCTTCTGGATGCTTGTTACTATGGTTCTCATCCTGCTGTCGGTACTTTTTCCGAGGATCTCCTGAAGCATTTCATCATTGATCCTCAGATCGCTGTCAAACATATATATGATTTTCTGATTTTCAATCTTATACTGCCTTTTAAGCAGCATTCGTCCATCTATTTCTCCCATTGGAGACTTGTAGCTGCAGGGACCGGTTTCATGATCGTAGAACATACTTGAAATAGGCGCTCTCCAGTCGTATACCAGTATATTGCTGTTGTCACCTGCATTAAGGTTGCTTAATCCGATATATATTTCTTCAGCCCTGTCCTCTCCATCCTCGAGAAAATCTATCCTTCCGAAATAAGGATTCTTCAGCATTTTTTCGAGGCGCAGCACCATATTATATGAGGATCTGTATTTAAATGCCTGATTTGCGATATCGGACTGGTATTGCCACGACTGCACAGGCGCGTCCAGATCAAATAAATCAGACGGTCTACATTTGACCTCCTCCCACATATCCTTCTGGAGTTTGATCGTGTCTTTTTTTAAGTTCTCTGCCGCATTGACCCCGTCATCCAGCTGTTTGCGTATTTCATCCATTACGTTCTCAAGATATTTGGCCTCGCTGTCCAATATATTCTTATCGGTGATCATATTTAACCTCCCGGATTGAAATAGTAGTATGAGTAAATTGAGAAAATCCATTCCGGCATCGAATGTGCAAAATCTATAATACAGGGTATATCTGGAAATTTAAAGGCTTTTATTTATATTTTCTTTGTGCTATAATGTAGGTGTAGAGAAACAGAAGAGAGAAAGAAAAAAGCCCGGTTAAACGGGTTTTTTAAGTTTAGGGGGTCAGGCTTGAATAATTCACTTATTTCCGATAAGTTAGAAAATAAGTGAATTATTCAAGCCTGACCCCCTCTAGGTTATTTGTATACTATTTTTCTGATCGTCTCCACAGAGAGGCAGTATTCCTCGGCAAGTTCATCTATCCTTGCTTTGTGAAAATATTTATTCCTGATTTCTTCATTACGCTGTTTATAAAACACTCCCGCTCCTGAATCATGTCCCCATTTTTTACGTTCCGTGTTGTTCGGTATATACAGTGTTTCACCGGAAGCGTATTTCTGCACCTCTTTCAGCAATTCATCAGGGAGGATTTCCGATGCATTTCTATATTTCATTGAATGCACCTCACTAACTGTTTTTTGCTAAAAACTGCTCAAGCGTGTCGTACTTGCTCAAAACAACACCATGGCTTTCGATCTCAAAGATTATATACTGTTCAAGCTCTTCAGCCCTCTGTTTGAAGGTGCTGAGATCATCAGTATCAAAGCTCCCGAGCAGATCCATTTGTTTGAGTCCGAACTCTTCTTCGATAATATTCAGCTCGTGCTGTAAACTGATCGCATCCGGGAAAGCCCTCTCGAAATTTTGAGTATCACAGTGATAGTATATTCTTCGCCATGTTAATGAACCTTCCTCATACCAGTCAGCCAGATCTTCATAGTTGATAATTTTTTGCCTCTCCTCCCTTGGCTGTTTGTGTGCCGCAAGAAATCTCCGCGTTGTGCTGATGATCTCATGACTGAAGCTTCTCAGTTCCTCAACGGACTTAGCTTTAACTATAGCCTCAACATAGGTGATGAAGTTTTCGGGAGTATCTTTCATCTGCGCCAGTTCAACCGTTTCCAGCTCAAGTCTCTTCCTGAAGTATGTACCGTTGATGCCGGCCACGGCAATCGAAAGATAACGTGCAATAAACCCTGCCGCCATTCTGACCTTGTACAGCCTATCCTCAAACATCATGGTACGGTAAATGTCCATAGCTGCATCCAACTTCTCAAGAGCCTTTTTCAGCATGAAATCTTTATCCAGCAGATTGGCTTTCAGTTTATCCTGCATTGCTCTGAAACGGTTTAGATCTTCTTCGCTGCGGTAATACAAGACTATTGCATCACCCAGACCTAATGTGAAATCATCATCAAAATTTGCCATGTTTTCGATACGCTGCCATGAACGTGGGTAAAGATCATGGCCTACGCCATTTATGATGAAGGTCTGTCCAAGCTTGTTCCCATTTTCATTTGCCGGTACAAAGTAGTCGAAACACTCTCCGTGACTGTCATCTTCCAATGCATGCCCCGAGATAGCAATCAGCAGAGCAATATCGTCCTTATACTTTCTGGTTATCTGATCAATAGCCCAATCTGTCAGTTCTTTTTGTGTTGGTTTCATTTTATTTTCACCTCATTATTTTCATTTATATGGAACGGCCATCCGGTTGTAACATGTTACAAGATAAGTATATAAGCATATGATTGCTACGGCAATGCCGACAATTATTGAAATAATTCTTGACCTGCAAAAATATAAGGCCGAAATATATCGTACCATTTTCCAAAATTCGTCTACTCCAAGCTATGTATTAGTTCTGATATACTTTGATCAGCTTGCAAAATATGTCATGGGCTCAGTTTTATTGTGGTGAAGTTGGCACCCCTGTTCAAAATAACGAGCGCCGGGAAGCGCTTAGGATCATATCAGAAGAAGACGGAATCGGAGTGATGAGGATTGAAGACAGTAAATAATATTAAGCTTCAGGTACAGAAAAATGGCATAGATGAAGTAATACAATATCTGCATGCTAACTATAACAAGAAAATAACATTGACACAGCTTTCAACGGAATTCTACACTAACCGTACATCGCTGGGTCGGGATTTTTTCGAAG
The DNA here is from genome assembly GCA_964490975.1 of uncultured Oscillospiraceae bacterium. Lineage (GTDB taxonomy): Bacteria > Bacillota > Clostridia > Acetivibrionales > DTU013 > DTU013. The sequence continues at coordinate 26,198 of CAZBEQ010000046.1, forward strand.
CAACAGGTATGACAATAATGGTTTATTTAAATAAGCTGAGGCTTTACCGTGCTTCAGATCTTTTGAAGGAAACTACGCTGCCTGTATGTGAAATATATGTACAAGTAGGCTTTCATGATGCCGCACACTTCGGCAGACAGTTCAGAAAGCATTATGGGATCTCTCCGAGCGAATACAGGAAGCTTAACAGCTGGCTAATAGCAGTGTAGTAAATGCTGAGTTGGTATATGCTGCTAAATGCACCGGGTTCACAGTAATCACATGATACAAGATAATTCAAATAGTATTTGAAACAAAAACCGGAAATCAACAGAAAATGTTGGAAACAAAGCATGGCCAAAATCCCAAGTATAGGGCGCAGGAAATGCATAGTAGGTTGTCATAAAGCTACAAAAGCATTACTTATGTGTACCTATTAATATAAAAGTGGACTATTCCTGAAATTTTGTCCGAATCATTGTTTGATGTGTTGGAAATTATCACCGGGTTCAATACACAGGTTGGTTGCATCATTGAGATTGAATGCCAGCCTCACGATATTGCCATTGAGTCCGGGGTCAACTTCGTACATGTCCTTTATCACCTTCAAATAGAGACCAGCCAGATCATCGCCTTCCTCTCTGATACTAATGCTTTTAATATTGCCAAGCTGCATCGGAAAGCTTTCCAACACGGTACCGTCATACGATATATCAATGAGCATACCATTTTTCAGCGAGCCCACATCCGTTTTGCTGCCGGTTTTATCAAGCATTTGTGTATCTCCCGTATTGATCCGGTATATATCGGTGTCGTTAGCATCTTTATCCATATTTGCAGCAGGGAACGTATTCCCGTCCATGTCCATGACCTTGGCCGACATTATGACAGACGTGCCTTGTTCCGCCGGTGTATCAGCTCCGCCATTCTCTGCTGTGTCCACACCATTTGCTGGTGATGGTTCAGGTTTCTTTGTGTTTGTTTGTGAGCAAGCTGTCATGCCTGATATTAGCAGCAACGCCATAACAAGGCAATAATCCTTCTCATACATCTATCCTCCTGCAAATCTCCTATTTACAATAGAATAGACGTATTATGCTTTGATTATGTTTCACAATTATTTATTAACCACTTCTTACAGCTTTCAGCTGATAATCTACTGCAGAAACTCCCTGAGCACTTGTACAAACTCTTCAGGTCGCTCCTTCTGTGCCCAGTGCTTGCATCCCTTCATAACATGCAGCCTACAGTCAGGGATTGTTTTACTGGCAGCTATTGCCGATTTGACCGGTACAGAGGAGTCCTTCTCACCATTTACAAGCAGTACAGGCATGGATAACTCACTAAGATGCGATGCCAGATCCGTCGTTAACCCATGCTTGCCCATTTCGTAGCGTTGAAGAGAATTCCACGCTTTTACGCCGCCAGGCTCCTCACAAAGCTTTTGAAATGTAGATAGCAGTTCTTCAGTCAGTTTGTTTTTATTCCCTATAAGAACTGACTGAGTGCTCCATTTAAGAAATTTCCTGCTTTTTGCCATCCATTCATATGACTTGGTATATAGTCTGGAATTGACCGTCCATCTTCCAAGGGCATGAAACGGTATCCTGGCAACCATACCATGCGGGTCTACTAATACAAGCTTGTTGACCATTTCAGGATGTTCAAGTGAAAACGCTATGGCAGTACCTCCCCCGAGAGAGAGCCCAACAAGATGTGTTCTTTCAATATTCAGCTGTTTAAGGGTTTCATAAAGAAAATCCGAATATAACGGGATCGAGTACTGTATATCCGGTTTGTCGCTTTCGCCATAGCCGATCATATCGACAGCATAGATATCATAGCCCTCACCCATCAATTCGATTACTTCTTTCCAGGAAAGCATGGCGTTATCAAGGCCCCCTCCATGCAAAAACACAAGTTTTTCCCCAGCGTCCCCGGGTCTATGGTAAGCAGTGATTTGGTAAGATTTATAAGCCAATTTGATCTTTTCCATATAAATTCCCCTCCAAAAAAACTCATTTTGTACAAGACTGACATATGCTTAATTATTTGGTACCATAAAAACCACGCTTCAATATTTCTATATATTCCTTGAACTCATTTTGTATTTCTTTCAAATCCAGCTCACCTTCAGCCTTCCTGTCTCTGAGGAAGCCCTCGCTGATCCATACCATCATTTTGACAGCTTTATTGATATCGCTGATGTTTCTGAACTTACTAGTGTCAATATTTTTATTGGAATTAGCAAGGATGTCATCAAGGATCTTCATATTTATTGATTTTATATCTTCCGCTACTTCCCGGTCGGTTTCATAATATGCCCTCAATCCAAACTCAAATATGTAGGGGTTTCCCTGCATAGTGCAAACTCTTGCCTCGACCGCCCTTATATTCTGTTCAAAAAAATCCGTTTCCTGCATGACATGATTTTCATCAAGTTTTTCATATATCTTTTTACAGCTGTACTCATACAGGTAGCTGTACAGATCTCTTTTGTTCCTGAAATGATAGAACAGCGCCCCTTTCGAAATGCCTGCCATTGCTGCGATATCGTCAGTAGACGCCTTACTGTACTGGTTCCGGGAAAATACCTTCATTGCAGCATTAATGATTTTCTTCTGTTTCTCCGGTTTTAAGGAATGAAAACTCTCATGCATTTGATACATCCTCCAAGCTGACTGAATCGGTTGTATCCTCTAAACTGACCGAATCGGTCAGACTATAATCATAATTATATTAAACTGACTCAGATTTACAACCCTCCTTTTTCAAATACCCGTAACCCGCTGTGCGCCCTGCAAATCAGGTTCGATGGCAACAATGATTTGGAAAGGAAGCGATGGCAGGCTGAGATTTCCAAAAGAGATATAGTAGATATAGTAGAAAAGCCGTAGGGGTCGAGTAGGCGTGGGCACCTCTTGGTGCCCAACCCCTCACGGAACCGTACGTG
>CAZBEQ010000047.1:0-28341 GCA_964490975.1 uncultured Oscillospiraceae bacterium
TTTCTCATTCAATCAAAAAAAGATTGCCTTAGTTGTTAGACAATCTTTTTACCTTCATTTTTTCATGCGTTTGCCCTGTATGATTTGACGTAAATGCTTCCGTATATTAATATATATGTATTAATATATAGAAGCGTTTTTTGTAGAACGGCAGGAAGGTTGATAATATGCTTTTTATAGTCAGAAAGTCTCAAACCCAGGGAACTGTAAGAATACCGGGGTCTAAATCCCATACTATACGGGCTCTTTTTATTGCAAGCCTGGCGGAGGGCAGATCCGTAATTTCATACCCCCTTTTTTCAAGAGATGCGTTTTCTGCTGTTGAAATTTGTAAAGCATTCGGCGCCAGTTTTGAAAATATTGGTGAAAACTTTGTGATCAATGGCTTTGGCGGGATACCATCAATACCTGAGGATGTAATAAATGTGGGCAATTCGGGTACATCTCTTCGTTTTGCCATGATGACGGCAGGATTGGCAGAGGGCTGCACGGTATTCACCGGAGATTACCAGATACGCCGCAGGCCTCTGGGACCGCTGGTCAACGCTATGAATGACCTTGGGGGCGATGTCTTTACAACACGTGGAAATGATTCGGCACCTGTCGTAGTAAGGGGAAGACTAAAGGGCGGCAGCACTGAACTGGATGCATTTACCTCACAATATCTTTCATCGATACTTATTAATGCCCCACTACTCGATCGGGATACGGAAATAACTGTTACAAGGCTGAACGAAAAACCGTATGTCGAAATGACTTTGCGGTGGCTCAATAATCAGGGTATTGAATATTTTAATGATGATTTCAAGACAATACGCATAAAAGGCGGACAAAAGTACAAAGCTTTTGATACTGCTATCCCGGGGGATTTTTCATCAGCAACGTTCTTTATGGTCCTGGCCGCGGTGTCCGGAGGGGAGTTCACACTGAAAAACCTCGATATGTCCGACCCGCAGGGAGATAAAAAGGTACTCGACTATCTTGTGGAAATGGGCACAACAGTCAGATATACCGAAGAAGGCATAGTTATAAAAGGCAACGGACTTAAAGGTATCGAGATAGATATGAACTCAACACCTGATGCTTTGCCGGCAATGGCGGTGGCCGGCTGTTTCGCCGAGGGTGAGACAAGGCTTGTCAACGTACCGCAGGCAAGGATGAAGGAGACGGACAGAATAAAGGTAATGGCTCTTGAACTGTCGAAAATGGGTGCAGACATAGAAGAGCTGCCGGAAGGCCTTGTTATTAGGAATAGTAGATTAAAGGGCTGCAGAGTCAATGGACATGATGATCACAGGATAGTTATGGCGCTTGCTGTAGCCGGATTGAATTCGGATGGCGAAACAAGCATAGAAACGGCTGAGGCAGTGAATGTAACATTTCCAGCGTTCTCAAGTGTGATAAAAGAATGCGGAGGCGATATCGAATTGGTGCGTGACCGGGAAGAAGTTGATTAGATCGGATCTGCGAGTGATTTGAAAATGGAGAAAACCGGAGGTATTTTATGCTTGGAAATTCATTCGGAAGAATGTTCAGGATAACAACATGCGGAGAATCTTATTCTGGGGGCTTTAGAAAAGATCCGGCCATACCGTCTGAATTGTATGGCGGGCAGATGGTGATCGTAGATGGTGTGCCTCCGGGACTGAAGATAACTGCGAACATCATAGAGGAAGAGCTTGACAAACGCAGACCGGGACTGTCAACGCTCAGCACACCGCGCAAGGAGAAGGACAGGGTATTCATATTTTCGGGAGTCATGGAGGAGGATTTGTCAACAGGCGCGCCCGTAGGCATGATCATACCCAGCAGCGATATTGATGATAAGCATATACGGCAGCATAAGGAAAATAAAAATCTGATCAGGCCGGGACAGGCGTCTTATACATACTATAAAAAATATGGAAAGTACTACGACTGGGCCGGAGCGGGAAGAGCATCTGCCAGGGAAACGGTTGCAAGGGTCGCAGGCGGGGCGGTGGCCAAGATAGTACTTGATACTATGGGTATCGACGTTATTGCATACACAGTGGAGTCACATGGGATCAAAGCGGCTCCTGTAACATTTGAAACGGCTAAGGCAAATTACAGGAAAAATGATATTAACTGTCCAGATAATGAAAAAGCCCGGGAAATGATAGAGGATCTGCTAAAGGTAAAAGCTGCAGGAGACTCGTGCGGCGGTGTTATCGAGATAGTTGCCAAAGGTGTTCCCGCCGGACTCGGCGAACCTGTATTCGATAAACTGAGTGCGCTGATAGCACATGCGATGCTCTCTATAGGTTCGATAAAGGGAATAGAATTCGGAGATGGCTTTGAACACGCCAGACTTACAGGCTCACAATCCAACGACACGCCTTATGTAGACGAGGAGACCGGAGAAGTGAGGTTCAAGACAAATCGAGCAGGAGGTCTGTTAGGCGGGATATCAAATGGCGAAGAAATAAGAGTCAGAGTTGCAGCAAAACCAACGCCTACGATACTGAAGCCGCAGGACACAGCGGATTTGGCCAATTCGGAGAATGTTAGCCATATTTTTGCATCCAGGAGCGATCCAACTGTTCTGACCAGATTGTATCCAGTCTGCGAGGCAATGATGAGACTGGTTTTACTGGATGCTGTCTATATGTCCAAAGGATATAACAGCATAACCTCCATTATCGATCCTGATTGGGAGGGGTTATAATAATGGATGGTTCGTCAGAGAATATCATACTTATTGGTATGCCGGGCTCGGGAAAAAGTACTGTAGGCCCTCTGCTTGCAAAAAAGAAAGGAATTGACTTCACAGATACCGATGATATTATTAAAGATAGTGATGGCAGGGAGCTCAGAGATATTGTCAGGGAAGATGGATATGAGAGGTTTCTGGAGCTGCAGCAGAAAATAATAAAATCACAGCAGTTTATATGTTGCGTAATCGCAACAGGCGGCGGGGTTGTAAAAAGCGAAGAGCTTATGCGATACCTGAAGAGTATAGGTATAATCATATTTCTTGATGAGGCTCCCGCAGTACTGGAGTCAAGGCTTGCTCCGGGCAGACGACTTGCCAGGGTGGATGGCCAGACCTTCAGGGAGGTTTATGAAGAACGGAGACCTCTTTATTTAAAATATGCAGACCGCATCATTGAGTGCACCGGTAAATCAGCAGAAGAAATAGTACAGGAGATAATGCATAATGACTGATTCAATTTCTGTCCTGATTGTTGACGACAACGTGGAGTTATGTGAATTAATCAAGAAAAAACTGAGCACTATGGAGGGCATGAAAACGATTGGGGTGGCGCATGAGGGGACATCTGCAATCGATATGATAAATGAACTGGAACCCGATGTCATTTTACTTGACATTATCATGCCCAAGCTTGATGGCCTTGGAGTGCTTGAGCAAATGAGAACAAGAAAAGCTGCAAAAAGGCCGTTAACCATCGTTTTTACTGCAATAGGCAGTGATGTGATAATTCGGAAGGCTCTGGAACTCGGGGCGGATTACTACATAATGAAACCGTTCGATATTAATATACTTGAATCTATAATAATGCAGCTAATCATTGATAATCGATCAATGCCAAAAAGGGTATCTATCGAGGACCAAATGGAGAAGGCAATTACAGAACTTATAATTATTATAGGTGTAACTCCAAATCTTGCCGGATATAGTTATATCAGAGAAGCTGCGATGCTTGCGGCAAAGAAGCCTGAAAGGCTGAAATCGGTTTCCAGAGAAATATATCCTGAACTTGCCAGGAACCATAACACAAATGTGAAAAATATCGACAGAGCTATAAGATGTGCAATTGACAGTGCAAATAAAAAGAATAGAAATGTCAATAATCCTGTTAATAGTGAGTATATGCTATTTGTCTGCGAAAACAGATCCAATTGTACACAGGTAATAAGCTTTCTTGTCGACAGAGCAAGGCTTAGCTGTAATATGAGGTTACAATAGACAAAATACAAAAAAGCTGCCGTTTGGCAGCTTTTTTTACTAACAAGTAAATTATCGGCTTACTTGTTGACTGAATCCTTCAAACCTTTACCAGCTTTGAAAACGGGTGCTTTTGAAGCAGGGATAGTGATTTCTTTCTTAGTCTGGGGATTTCTTCCCTTTCTTTCTGCTCTTTCTCTTACTTCAAATGTTCCGAAACCAACCAGAACAACCTTTTCTCCACCTTTGAGAGCATCTTCAACGGATCCGATGAATGCGTTGAGAGCAGCTTCACTGTTTTTCTTGTTTAAGCCTGATTTTGAGGCAATAGAATTGATTAAATCTGTCTTGTTCATTAATACAACCTCCTAAATTTGGAATTCGACATTATTTTATAATGAAAGTGGCTTAAAGTCAAGCATTTCACAATAATTTAGTGATTTTCAAGTATATAATATTTGTAAATTTGACCAATTATTAATATTTACGACAATATTCGTATTTCTATACCTTTATTTAGTAAAAAGCTTAATCTTTTAGCAAAACGTTCACCTGCATTTTTGTCATTTGATTTTCCAAGAACAATACAGTCTATGTCATTATCTTCGGCATACTGGGCAATTGTTCCGGGGATATCATCGGATTTGAGTACTGACAGATTGGCGCCAAGCTTTTTGGAAATACCGAAAAGGTACTCCAATGCTTCTGACTCTTTGACACTGTCAAGAAAGTTAACTTCATTTTTAACTACATTGAGTATAAAAAGATTCCCGCCGTATTCATGCAGCAGTTCATTTGTTTTATTTATCAAACGCTCACAGGTTTTTTGCTGTGTAACGCATACAAGTATATTCATAGTATCTTAAAAGGCCCCTTTTCAGTCGTTTATGCTCACATATACATTATACAACCAAAAGCTGAAAAAGTCTTTTGATTACATATGAATTTTGTGTTAACGATTTTGAGCAGTGGCATGGAGCCTTTCCCCCTGTCCCGTTTGCCTTGCATTGATGAAATAATTCATATATCATAGTAGTAGCCAGTACGCAAGTATTAAGACAGGCTTCTTGCATAGGAGGGTATAATGAAAGAAATAAGTTTTTCACAGGTGGCAGAAACTGTCGAAAGTTTATGTATTACAGCTAACTATGACCTTAACAGCGATATAATTAAGGCTCTTGAGAACGGCATTCAGCATGAGGAATCGGAGAACGGAAAAAGGATACTCTGCCAACTCCTTGAGAACGCAACAACAGCGTCTCGCGAACGTATGGCCATATGCCAGGATACAGGCATGGCTGTTATTTTTGTGGAGATTGGTCAGAATGTACATATAGTTGGGGGGAGTCTTACCGAAGCTATCAACGAGGGCGTGAGAAGAGGCTATGAGAAGGGTTTTTTAAGGAAATCCGTAGTGAGCGATCCGCTGGAGAGAAAGAATACAGGTGATAATACTCCTGCTGTGATCCACTATGATATCATTGAGGGTGACAGTCTCAAGATCACTGTTGCGCCAAAAGGCTTCGGAAGTGAAAACATGAGTGGTGTAAGGATGCTAAAACCGTCAGATGGTATAGAGGAAGTTAAGAATTTTATACTTGAGATGGTCGACAGGGCAGGACCGAATCCGTGCCCTCCTGTTGTGGTGGGTGTAGGCATCGGGGGAACAATGGAGAAAGCTGCCCTGATTGCAAAAAGAGCGTTGCTGAGGCCTGTTGACAAAAGGAATCCAAACAGCAGGTACAGTGAATTGGAAGAGGAAATGCTTGAACGTATAAACAAGCTTGGGATAGGTCCAGCAGGCTTGGGCGGCAGGCTTACTGCAATGGCTGTCAATATCGAGACTTATCCTACACACATCGCAGGCCTGCCCGTTGCGCTGAATATGAGCTGCCATGTAACAAGGCATGCCGAGGCCGTGCTCTAGTATAGGCGCTTTTTGCGATGTATCGATATTATAGTGAAAATGGGGGTAGCGCTTTGGATAATGTTATAAAGATAAATACACCTTTTACAAAGGATATGGTGAAGCAGCTCAAAGCCGGTGACGCCGTTGAGATAAGTGGTGTGATTTACGCAGCAAGGGATGCTGCGCATAAAAAGCTGACAGCCTTGCTAGACGAGGGTAAGGAGCTGCCTTTTGATATAAGAGATCAGGTAATATATTATGTAGGGCCTTGTCCGGCGCGCCCGGGCATGGTCATAGGATCAGCGGGGCCCACTACCAGCGGCAGGATGGATGCATATGCTCCGGGACTTATTGCGCTTGGCCTGACTGGAATGATCGGAAAAGGACTGAGAAACAGCCAGGTAATAGAAGCCATGAAAAAACATGGAGCCGTATACTTCGGCGCAACCGGTGGCGCAGGTGCGCTGCTGTCCAAATGTATAATTTCTGAGGAAGTGACTGCATTCCCGGAGCTGGGGACGGAGGCTCTCAGGAAGCTGGTCGTAAAGGATTTTCCGGCTGTTGTTGTGATTGACAGCGAGGGACGGGATTTTTACAGTATTGGAAGAGAAAAATATAAGAGATGAATCTGATCATTATTTTGATAATGGCATCAAAAACAGGGTATATTTAATAATAGCATTAGTGTATAATAGACTGAAATTTGATGTTGCATTTTAATAGCTTATAAAACAGTATGTTTTGAGGAGGAATTATCATGGCAAAGGTAACAAAGGATACGATCATCGCAGATATTCTAAAGATGGACAGAGGAACTGTTCCAATACTTCTGAACATAGGTATGCACTGTCTGGGCTGCCCCTCGTCATCAGGTGAAAGCCTTGAGGATGCATGTGTAGTACATGGCGTAGATGTTAATAAGGTAGTCAAGGAACTAAACGATTATCTTGACAGCAGGCAGGCCTAATTTGTGATTTGCAGGCAAATTTGCAACCGAAAAATAAGTTGTGATTCTGTGGTTGACAAAACCTCGGATCATGCTGTATGATATATACTTGTGTGGCGGCGATGCCACGGAGAATATCATATGGTATGGGCCATTAGCTCAGTTGGCAGAGCACTTGACTTTTAATCAAGGTGTCCGCGGTTCGAATCCGCGATGGCTCACCAAAGACAATTCGCCATAGGCGATATTGGCTAGAACCCTGTAATCTCAAAGGTTACGGGGCTTTTTACTGCCTTGGACCAGACACCTTGATTCCAAACAGGCACCTTGATTTTGAGGCACCCTGATTTTTCGCTCATGAGAAAATTTCGGAGCCGGAATATGACCTAAACCCTATACTCCCGAACTTTTATACAATACAATCCCAAAAGCGTTTATTTCCTTGGGCAATAGGTACCGAGGTGAGTAAAAATTCAACTGTTGTGGCTGAATAATTCATTTCCACAGGCTGAATAATTCATTTCTCATTTTTTAGAGCAAATAACACAAACATATTCTATATTATGTAAAATAATGAAGTACTAATTATATTGTTTACCCAGAAGAATTATGTAAGAGTTGATTTTTTGCACACTCAGATAAAACTAAAATATTATTTGTTGTACCTGGTAACGTTACAGGAGTACTTGTTAACGATGCAAAAATTGATTAACCATTACCTCATGCTGGCACAATGATTGTGTCTACTTAGGTGTAGTGGTATATAATGAATAAGGGCTTATGTCAATACTACTACTTCGGAACAAAAGCTAAAGGGAGGTATGCTGGATGAATAAGATATTCAAAATTACGTCGGCGGTATTTGTGCTGCTAACTGGAGTGGTATTATCATTTGCTTTATATAATAATAGCCCATTTAATAAAGCAAAAAATAGTAATGTCTATAAACAAGACGGAAATAACAACGCTATATGACGACGGCTTTTATTCCCTTACAGTAAAGTCAGCTCAGTATCCCTTTGACGGTTCATGGGGATACCAGACTACCGGATACTTTGTGCCTACCTCCCGATACGGGGAGCCGCAGCATCTGATGCAGCTGATCGATAAGCTGCATCTGGCGGGTATCGGCGCTATCCTGGACTTCGTACCTGTTCATTTTGCTACTGATTCGTATGGGTTGCGCAATTACGATGGCACACCGCTGTATGAATATCCCCATGGCGATGTGACCGTAAGCGAATGGGGCTCCTGCAATTTCATCTATTCCCGCCGTGAGGCCGAGTGTTTCATGCAGTCAGCAGCAAATTTCTGGCTGGACAAGTACCATTTCGATGGACTGAGGATGGATGCGGTCAGCCGGATGATTTACTGGCATGGGGATGAGAAAAGAGGAGTCGATCCCAACTCTCTGAACTTTCTTAAGCAGATGAATCAAGGCTTGAAACGGCTGCACCCTGCTGCACTTCTTATTGCAGAGGATTCCAGTTCCTATGAAGGGGTGGCCAGATCTGTAGAATGCGGGGTCTTGGCTTCGATTATAAATGGTCGCTGGGCTGGATGCATGATACGCTTGAGTATTTTCAAAATGATACCCATTACCGTGCCTGTAATTATCACAAGCTGACATTTGCCATGTCATATTTCCATAAAGAGAGATTCCTGCTGGAACTATCCCACGATGAGAATGTTCACGGAAAGGCTACTATACTTCAGAAAATGAACGGTTCCTATGAGGACAAATTCCCACAGGGCAGGGCGTTCTATTTGTTTATGATCATACATCCCGGCAAGAAGCTCAATTTCATGGGAGGAGAATTCGGACAGCTGCGGGAATGGAATGAGTGCCGGGAGCAGGATTAGGATTTGTTAAAATATCCGAATCATGATTCTTTTCACAAGTTTTTAATTGAGTTGAACAGGATATACCTTGAAAGCCCTGAATTGCACAATGATTATGAGAAGGATAATTTTAAGTGGCTGGATTGCGAGCAAAACGAAAATTTCGTGTACGCTATGGCGCGCTATAACAGATCCAAGGGCACTGTTGCTGTTTTCAATTTTTCCAACCATGAGGTTATGGGGTACAATGTCATTTTACCAAAGGCGAAGAACACCAGGCTGCTGCTTCATACCGATTGGAAGGAATATGGCGGCCATACCCGCAGGCAGGAAGAAACATGGGAGCTTTCAGAAACCTTGGATGGAAGTACAATGTTATCATTAAATATTCAGCCTTTCACAGGTATAATGTATCGCTTCGATTGTAACTAGTTTTTGTAGAAAAACTTAAAGAGATTTCATATTTTAGAGAAACTGTACCAGAATTCCTTTGGCGAAATATATTCTGTATCGCAAGGTATCGAACGCTGCATTTGATATTGTACATACAGAAAAGAGTATGCGGGATATCGCACTGGAATATGGATTTGAAAGCTATGATACATTCACCCGGGCTTTTAAACGAATAGCAGGAATGAGCGGAGGCAAAAGAACTTGATGCTAAAGCTTGTGAGCTAGTAAAATATATTGCTGAGCAAATATAACGTTGTTTTGCCGGATTGACAACAAATAAATGTGTCAATCCGGCTTTTCTCTATAAGATATTGGCAAGATATTGGCATACTTAACTTCACATCATCTAAATATGCCTTAAAGCACCCAAGAACACAATCTCTAGCCACCCTTTCGTCAATGGAAAGCGTGGCTTTTGTAATATCTTACTACAGCTTCAACTGATGAAATCGTACTTCCTACAACTGGCATCGGAACTCAAATTGCAACTGATGTAAAAGCTAAAGAGAAATATACCATTGCAGTTATTGCTAAAAACTCTACCAATCCCTACATGGTAGGATGCCTTAATGGTGTACAGAAGGCTGCTGACGATATGGGCTTTGAAGCAGTTCTGATGGCTCCCTCCACTAATGACTCTGTTGAAGAGCAGGTTAAGATCATGGAAGACCTTATCCAAAAGGGTGTTGATGGTTTCGTGCTTGTGCCGGTAGACACAAACGGTATTATGCCCGGTGTCAGAAAAGCAATGGAAAAGAAGAAATACTTCACTCCATTCCCTTCCGAAAAGGACAAGCCCCTTATTACTGCAGAAAATGTTGATTATTACATGGCAAACATTGCATGGCGGAGGAATTAACAGGTACTCGTTTATATAGAGCAGAATATCATTATTCTGCTCTATATAAAATGATAAAGTTATATCCTTGACTTTTTGTATAGCTGCCAAGAGAGAGAGGGGTGAATTAATGGACGTAATCCTTAATGCGTATGGAATGTCAAAATATTTTCCGGGAATGAAAGCACTGGACAATGTTGATTTTGACTTAAGAGCTGGAGAGGTCCATATTCTGGTTGGCGAAAATGGGGCAGGCAAAAGTACGCTGGCTAAATGCTTCCTTGGAGCTTATATCCCTGAAGAAGGTGAGATAGTATTTCAAGGTGAGAAAGTCAAATTCAGTTCTGCAAAAGATGCTCTGGAAAAAGGTATAGCAGCAGTTTATCAGGAATTTACGCTGGTCCCGTACTTAACTGTTGCGCAGAATATTTATTTAAACAGAGAATTCAAAACAAAAGCGGGTTTGATAGACCACAAGAAAATGGAGCAGGAAGCCAAAAAACTGCTGGAGATGCTTAATTGCGGTTATATAAACGTAAAATCCGTTGTTAAAAGGCTCTCTGTTGCAGAACAGCAAATGGTCGAAATAGCTAAAGCACTTTCATTTAAGCCTAAGATCATAGTATTTGATGAGCCAACTGCAACATTGTCCGAAAGAGAAATATCCTCGCTCTTTGAACAGATATACAAGCTAAAGGCCGCAGGAATAGGTATCATATATGTTTCACACAGAATGCAGGAGTTTGTGAGGATCGGCGACCGTATTACGATCCTGCGTGACGGAAAAAAATCGCCACTGTTGGAATAAATGAAAAAACAAATGAAGAGCTTGTCAATATGATGGTCGGACGAGATATATCCCAGGTTTATCATAGGTCGGAGAGAAAACATAAGGGCGTTTTACTTGAGACCAGAAATTTATCTGATAAAGTCGGCCGTGTAAAAAATATCAGTATAAAAGTCGAAAAAGGTGAAATTGTGAGTCTGGCTGGTCTGGTTGGCGCGGGTAGGACAGAGTTGGCAAAGTTGATTTTTGGAATAGATCATATTGCTTCAGGTCAGCTTTTTATTAATGGAGAAGAACTTAAGGGCCAAAACTCACCGCTGCGTATGGTAAAGAAAAAAGTAGGCCTCGTATGTGAAGATAGAAAACGTTTGGGATTGGCGCTTAAAGATTCAATAGCTTGGAATATTATGGGCGTAAGTCTTAAAAAGTTTTTCCCCAGATTGGTTATTAAACATAAAAAGATGTATGAAATATGCGGTGAATATAAAAAGCAGCTCCGCATTGCATCTCCTGATGTATTCAAGGCATGCAGGTTCCTGAGTGGCGGAAATCAACAGAAAGTAGTTTTAGCAAAATGGCTGAGTTGTGAGCCTGATATTTTGATTTTCGACGAACCGACACGCGGTATTGATGTTGGCGCGAAGATGGAAATATATGCATTGATGGACAAGCTTGCAAATGAAGGAAAGGCTATTTTGATGATTTCTTCAGAGCTTCCCGAAGTCATAGGGATGAGTGACCATATTTATGTCATGAAAGACGGGAAAATCGTAAATGAATGCTTCAGAGGCAGCAGTAATTTTAACGCTGAGACGATCGGTGCCATGATGCTTGGTGTAGGAGGTGAAGCAAATGATAAGTAATACAAAGGCATTTGGACAAAAACTGATCGGTAAAATCAAATATCTGCCGCCTGTAGTGTGGATGCTTTTAGTCATGATCACTATCTACAGTATTACGACACCGAATTACTTTTCATTTTACAATCTCAGGAATATTTTGATTCAAGCAGTTGCACTTATGATACTGTCATTTGCGCAAACGCTGATCGTATTGACACAGGGAACAGATCTGTCGCTCGGCGCGCAGGTGAGTTTAGTAACAGTATTATGGGTCTATTTGGCGCAAAAAGGCGTTCCTATATACATCGCGGCAGCGATAGCAGTCATGACAACAATATGTGCAGGTGCAATAAATGGGTTACTTGTAGCTAAAGGTAAAATTCCACCGTTCATAGCAACCTTCGGTATGCAGAATATTCTAAGCAGTATAGCATTACTTTTAACTGCAGGAGCATCGATTTATTTTTATCATAATATATTCCAGTTTGTTACAGAGACTGAAATATTGTTTATTCCGTTGCCAGTCTGGATTGCAGCGGCAATGTTCGTCCTGACATGGGTATTGCTCCGCTATACGAAATTTGGTACCAATATCAGAGGTTTGGGTGGTAACCAGGAAGCGCTGACATTGGCAGGAGTAAACATAGTAAAAAGCTATATAAAAACATATGCATTCGCAGGCTTCCTTGCCGGTATTGCAGGATTGCTGACGGCCTGCCGTGTTGAATCCGGTCAGCCGGTTGTCGGCACAGGCTGGGAATTTGAAGCAGTAGCGGCAACTCTGCTTGGCGGAACTTCATTACGCGAGGGCAGGGGTGGAGTTACTGGTACGATCGCAGGTGTTCTGATGCTAATAATGCTGCGTAACGGACTGAATGTATCAGGCATATCCGCAATGTATCAGAATGCAATTATAGGAGTCATGGTTATGGCGGCTATTGTAATCGATATACTGGTACGTCGTTCCAGGGATGAGAGGGGGTTAAGTAAATAATGAAAGTGTTTGAAAAAATCAGAAGCTCCAGGTCTTTCTATAGTTTAACCAGTTTGATCATACTGATCATTGTGTTCTCCATCTTATAACCTGAATTCAGGACGCTTGACAATACCGTAACGATTCTGCGTCAGGCAAGTACTTTGCTTATATTAAGTACAGGACTTACAGCAGTATTGATTTCGGGAAGCATGGATCTTTCAGTCGGCGCAACAGCTGCATTCGTTGGATGCGTATGTGCTCAGATGTTAAAAATGGGAGTCCCTACGGCAGCGATTTTGCCCATTGGTTTGGCAATAGGCGCGATGATCGGAATTTTAAACGGATTTTTGGTATCGGTGGTTGGTCTTCCTTCATTTATCGCAACCTATGCGACAAACTGGGTAGTTAAGGGATTATCTATCATTGTTATGGCTGGCGCGGTTATTTACGGTCTCCCTGAAGGATTTACGTGGTTTGGAGTCGGCTATATCGGAAAAATACCTGTGATAATAGTTATTGCAGTAATTATGGTGGCCGTTGCCTACTTCCTGCTGCAAAAAACCACATGGGGACGGGATATCTACTTATATGGATCGAATGCTGAAGCAGCAAGGTACTCGACAGTTAATATCAAAAAAACCGTATTTGGTGCATTTATGCTTTGTTCGATGTCAGCTGCAGTCGGCGGTTTGCTGATGACAGCCAGACTAAATGCGGCAGAGGCAGCGATGGGTGATGCATATGGATTGCAGACTGTTGCAGCTGTCGTTATTGGCGGGACATCAATGTTAGGTGGTGAAGGCGGAGTATCCGGTACAGTGATCGGAGCTATTTTGCTGACGGTTATTGTAAACATTATGAATTTGTTTGGAATTTCTTCCTCAGCCCAGCCATTGGTAGTCGGAATCGTCATTATTGTGATGGTTCTTATTGATACGATGACCAGCAGCAGCGGCGAAAAAGTAAAAAGAAAATTATTCAAAACAGCTATGTAACAAGGCCAAAATCTCAATAGGTGGCGGTTAACAATCAGCCGGAGGTGTATAACATGAATTCTCGTGAAAGAGTCCAGGCAGTGCTGGAAGGAAAAAAACCGGATATGACTCCTATATTCCCCAAGATTTCTTTTGCAAATACGATCGTATGTGATGATATAAGAGTCATTGATTATATGACAAAACCTGAAAGTATGGCTAAGGCATGTATTTCTGCCTACAAATTCTTTGGCTGGGATGCTGTGGCGCTGCACACTGACATCGGCAGTGAAGGGATGGCACTTGGAAGTGAATATTTCAGGCCTGAGAATTCTCCATCAGAGATAAAGAAGCATCTGCTTAGTACTATTGATGAGTATGAGGCTGTAAAAGTACCGGATCCCAGAAATACCGAACCAATGAAGACAGTAATCAAGGCAACCGAGCTGGTATCAAAACAGATTGGCAATGAGGCATTTGTTACTGCGTGGACAAACGGACCACTTAATGTGGCAAGTCAGGTTGTACCGCTTGATGAGCTGCTTATGGGGCTCCTTACCGATCCGGAGACAGTACATGAACTATTGAAACGATGCACTGAAGTTTCAATTGCTTATGCCAAAGAATTGATCAGAAGCGGTGCGGACGCAATAGCTTTCGGACATGCTATTGCATCCTCTACAGTAATTTCGAGAGCGCATTATGAAGAATTTGCACTTCCCTATGAAAAGCAACTTGTTGCTGCAATTCATGAAGAAGGGGCAAAAACGATAACACATATATGCGGCAATATAAAACCGGTAGTCGATCTGATCGATCAGAACGGCTCTGATGTAGTAGACTTTGACCATGTTTGTGATATTAAAGAGCTTCGGGCAAAAGTAGGATCAGATAAAGTATTCCGCGGTAATATCGATCCAACTTTATTAGCGATGGCAACACCTGGTGAAATCAGACAGAAGGTTAAGGAATTGTTTGAAAAACTCGATGGCAACAGCAACTTTATCTTATGTACCGGCTGTGAAGTAGCACTTAATACACCAGTAGATAATCTGCACGCTTTTGTGCAGGCAGGAAGAGAGTTTGGAAAACTTTGAAAAAATAAAAAATAATTATGAAAAGAGGACTAAAATTATGTCAAAATTAACAATCAGACCATTAAACACAGGCTTTGTGCCGACAAATCCATTCCAATACCATTATCATCATTCGGCAGCTCCCTTTTTAAAGGATGTTCCCAATGAGAAAATTCCATTACCGGTAATGGTTTACCTTGTAGAGGGAGGAGATAAATTACTGCTGGTGGATACAGGTATGGCATGGACAGAAAGAGCAAACAAATACCATCATCCGGGATCCTGGCAGGAAGAAGGACAGGATATAGAGAACATGCTTGCTACTGTCGGCTACAAGTGTTCTGATGTGGATATTGTTGTATTTACTCATCTGCACTGGGATCATATGTTTTATATTGAGAAATTCACAAATGCAACATTTATTGCACACAAGAGAGAGGTTGAATTTGCCAGAGACCCTATTCCACTGTACTACAAGTCATATGAGCACCCCTCACTTGGTATAACTTCCCCTATTACCGGTATTGACTTTAAGACTGTTGAAGGCGAGACCGAGATTATGCCTGGAGTACGCGTGTTTGAATCATTTGGACATTCACCGGGACACATTTCTGTTGAGATCGACTGCACAGATGGCGACAGCTATATTTGTGCCGGCGATTCCATCTTTGTACTCGGGAATCTAAATCCAATTCCTGAAATGCATTATGATATTACACCTCCGGGACGTTTCTATAATATCGTAGAAAGCTGGAAGAGCATTGCCTACCAGAAAGCCAGAGCAAAGGATGCGGATCATTTACTGCTTTGCCATGATAAAACAATGCTTGATCGTATTAAGGACAACCCGATCATTGGTGGAAAAAAATGAAGACAGTTGCGGTTATAGCCAGTTGTGATACAAAGTATAAGGAAGTTGCATATATAAGAGATTGCCTGGCAAAGGCCGATATAAAGCCGCTGGTCATCGATATGGCGGTTGGCAGGGGTGCTTCCTTCGGGGCCGATATTTCCAGAGAAGAGGTTGTCTCAAATATCGGTCTCCGTTGGGAAGATATTAAAGACCGCAGCAAGGGCGAGTTGATCGAATTAATTACGGAAGCTGTAAAAATAACGGTTATCAAGGCTTTCAGACAGGGGACGATCGATGGAGTGCTTTCTGTAGGCGGTGTACAGAACACAATGGTAGCAACAACTGCCATGAAAGCACTTCCCATTGGTTTCCCGAAGGTAATGGCAACAACAATAGCCAGTGGGAAGAAACCATTTGACTTGGTGATCGGTGATAGTGATATTGTAGTAATTCCATCTATCTCCGATTTCACCGGGATCAACATGTTAACGGGCACAATTATAGCAAATGCTTGTGCCTGTGCTTCAGGACTTGTCAAGTATGCAGGAAGGCCGCTTCAAAAAGATACCTCGCGCATTGTTATAGGTATCACCTTGATGGGTGTTACTAATGATGGTTCAAACTCCGCTGTTAGTGAACTGGAACGTCTGGGGATAGACGCTATCGGCTTCCACTCGACCGGCGTGGGTGGCAGGATAATGGAACAGCTTGCACAGGATGGTATTATTGACGGCATTCTTGATTTGACAACACATGAAATTACAGCCGAATACTTTGGGGGCGGTTTCTCATACGGCGCGGCGGACCGTTTGATCAAACCGGCAAGACTAGGCATACCAATGGTGGTTTCAACGGGAGGACTGGATTTTGTCGACTTTGCAAAAACAGAATTCCCGCCGAGAATGGATGAGCGTGTATATAACATGCATAATGGCACGCTTGCTCACATTAAGATCCTGCCTGATGAAGCGGTAAAGATCGGGAAGATTTTTGCGGAGAGGCTGAATCTTGCAGAGCAGGGAGTAAAGCTTATTATACCTACCGAAGGTATGCGTAAAGACACAAAAGAGGGCCAATCCCTTTATTTTAAGGAAGTTGATGATGTGCTGATCAAGACTATAAAAGATAATATCAACAAAAATGTCCGCCTTGAGTTTATGGAAGGAAATCTGGACGATAAGGACTGGGGCATTCGGGCAGCACATCAGATGATCGATGAACTAAGGTTGAGAGGAAAGATTAATAAGGAAAGCTATATATATTAGGTGATTAATTATGGTGAACTATTTTAGTTATCCTTATGCGCGTCCGGAACAGCTGGAACGTAGCTATATCATCGCAACATATGTCATATACGGAACAGATTGCAGTTCTGTTTTGGAAAAGGCCGGGAATTTTGCCGTAGGTCAGACTATAGGTACATGGGTCCCGGTACCTGGGATTTCCCCTGATATGATTGAACGATATCAGGGGAGGATCGTTGCACTTTATCCTGTAGCAGGGGAAAACGAACAATTTTTCATACTGCGTCTGGCGTTTCCCCAGAAAATATAAATGGAAGCTTTACGATGATGCTGACAGCTATGGTTGGCAATGACGTTTCGACAGCATTGCGTACAAAGCTCATAGATATAGAGCTTAGCGGTGACGCAGCTGCAGCTTTCCAGGGGCCAAAGCAGGGAATAAAAGAGTTGAGAGAGATGACAGGAGCAAGTAACCGGCCAATCGTGCTCAATATGATAGAGCCGTGTACAGGCTTTACTCCGCAAGAGGGCGCCAGACTATTCTATGAAGTGGCACTGGGCGGTGTTGATCTGATCAAGGATGATGAGCTGTTAGGCTCAACTGATTACAGTAGTGCAAGCCAACGCGTTTTGCTTTATAACAGGGCAGCTGACCGCGCTTTTGAAGAAACGGGAAAACATACTATCTATATGGTGAATATATCGGATACGCCAAGAAAAATGCGTGAAAATGCAAAGGCAGCCATTGAGGCTGGAGCGAAAGCGGCACTTGTTAATTTTGTTTTCGGTGGGCTCGATGCCCTTGCGGAAATTTGTGAGGAGTTTGGTGATCGGCTTTTCATAATGGCTCACTATGCAGGCGTTGGCGTTATGAATTATGAACAGGGCGGCATTGCAAATAATGTTTACATTGGCCTTCTCCCGCGTCTTGCAGGAGCGCATGCCGTAATGACAATGCATCCGGCGCACAGCAACCCAACTGCAAGGTTTGATTTTTACAAGACAATACAGGCACAGCGTCTGCCGCTTGGTAAAATCAATCCAGTTGTTTCTGCAGTGGGAGGAGGGGTAACACCAATCAATCAGGCAGTTATACAAAAGGATTTGGGAAATGACATCATTATTGGCGTTGGAGGTGCGATCCAGGGACATCCCTAGGGAACTACCGCCGGCGCAAGGACAGTAATGGCGGCAGTAGAGGCATCATCAAAGGGAGTACCTCTGGAAACCGCAACTGATAGTTGTGAGGGACTAAAGATCGCACTAAAAATATGGTAATAGAAACAGGAGGGGTCAATATGAAAACTATCGTAATTGGATGTGACAACGCGGCAGTACCTATGAAGGATATGCTGATCAAGCATCTTGAAAGTAAAGGGATAACAGTTGAAAATATGGGCTGTGACTCGGCTGAGGATCCCACATATTACCCATATGTGGCACAGAAGGTTTGCGAAAGAATAATTGAAAGCAATTATGCAAAACGCGGCATACTTGTATGCGGAACAGGGATCGGAATGGCGATGAGTGCAAATAAGTTCAAAGGGATCCGCGCGGCTGTCTGCCATGATAATTTTTCTGCGGAACGCTCGATTTTAAGTAATGACGGTAATGTACTATGCATGGGAGAGCGTGTAATCGGACATGAACTGGCTAAGAAAATTGTCGATGAATGGATCAATCTTGAGTATAAGGATGGAAAGTCTACTCCAAAGGTAGATGCAATAAAGGAAATTGAAATCAACAACTTTAAATAATGAAGATGATTTTCATATAACGAGGTGAAAAAGCCGATGACAAGGCTCGATAAAATCTATTTAGGTACAAATACAAAGATGTATAAGACTATTTCAGATACCGTGGATTTCCTTATGGAACTCAATAGCTATACCAGGGATATCTCGCGTGATTTGCTTGAGTTATTTGTAATACCATCATTTACGGCCCTTGATACTGCACGTAAATGTGTGCCGGGAAATAAAATCAGTATCGGCGCGCAAAATATGAACTGGGAAGATGAAGGGCAGTTTACCGGTGAGATTTCTCCGCTCATGTTAAAAGAAGTTGGCGCAAGGATAATTGAAATTGGACACTCGGAACGGCGGCATGTGCTTGGAGAAACAGATCTTGAAGAAAATAAAAAAGTATTGTGTGCACTGCGTCATGATTTTACGCCGCTGCTTTGCATAGGAGAGACAGGTGAACAAAAAAAGATGGGCCTGTCAGATGAAATACTGAGGATGCAGCTTAAAATCGGCCTTTATGGAGTAACTGCCGAGCAGGCACAGAAAATATAGATAGCATATGAGCCGGTTTGGGCGATCGGTGTAAATGGGATTCCTGCCAGTAAGGAATATGCTGATGAAAAGCATGCTGTAATAAAACAAACATTGAGTGAACTGTTCGGGGCGGAGATCGGCAAGGATATTCCTGTTTTATATGGGGGAAGCGTTAATAACGATAATGCGGTGGAACTTATCAAAATGCCGAATATAGACGGCCTGTTTATCGGAAGAGGTGCGTGGCATGCGGATAATTTTAATAGAATTATCCGAGAGGTAATACCGGCCTTTTTGGAAAAGAAGAAATAAATTGCTCGAAAGAGACTTTGAGTGAAAGTAAAGGAGTGGCATAATTATGTCAGACTTGCTAAGTTTAAAGGAAGATCTGGTTCTTGCATGTAAAAGAGCATATCACAGAGAAATCCAAACCGGCAGCGGAGGTAATGTGAGTGCTCGTATTCCAGGTGAGGATAAAATGATAGTAAAGGCAAGCGGAAGTTCATTTGAAGATAGTACGGTCGATGGATTTGTAATAACCGATTTTTACGGAAATCTTCTGGAGGGTAACGGAAAACCTACCCGTGAGGCATTGCTCCATGGATACCTCTATCGTATATGTCACCAGATTGGCGCGGTAGTACATGTACATTCTCCTTATGCAATAGGCTGGGCGTCTACAAGAAAGGAATTGCCAAGAGTAACCTGGCATTCCAGACTAAAAATATGCTCGGACATTCCAACACTGGATATACCTTCAGCAATGGTGAGAGTAGAAGATTTTCCGCTTGTGAAGAAAATCTTTGATGAACATGCAGATTTACCTGCATTTTTACTGGTTGATCACGGTGTAGTCGCAGTAGGAAAGGATCCGATAAATGCAGAGCATAATGCGGAGTTTATAGAAGAAACAGCCCAGGTAGCCTTCCTCAATGCTCTTGCCAAAAGGCTTGAATTGTAATAATATTAAAAAAGTGTTGCATGGAGAGGCATCAATAATGATGCTGAATAATTGGTAAAATATGGATAGGTAGGGTGTGGTAAAATGAGTGAGAATTTAAAGCTTCAGCCTATGCGTTTGCCTGAACAGATTTTGGAGAAGTTAATGGACTGGATTATGGATGGAAAGATCCATATGGGACAAAAACTTAATACCGATGAAGTCGCTCAGATGCTGGGAGTTAGCAGGATGCCTGTCAGAGAGACGCTTAAAAGCCTTGAAAAGATGGGTATTGCTGAATCGACACCTTATGCGGGAGCACGTGTTGTCAAGCTGACAAAAGAAGATGTGCGTGAGATTTATATCATGCGCAAAGCTATCGAACCCATTGCAGCCTATTATGCATGTAAGAAAATCAATGATCAGCAAATTGCGGAAATTGAAGAAATCCAGGGGCGGTTTGAAGAGGAAATGCTTAGCGAAAAACCGAGAGCAAAACAAATATACCTTTTGAACCGGGAGTTCCATTTTGCAATTTACAATATCTGCGGATTGAATCGTATGTGTTCAATAATAAAAACATTGTGGGACACCCTTGCGTTTTATAAGCTGATTTATGGATTAACCTATGTGAACGATAAGGTTTCCAATCATAATAAAATATTGGAGCATCGTAAATATATCGCTACTCTGAAGGAAAGAGATGCGGAGAAGCTGAAAATGCTGCTTGAAGAGAGTCTTGAACGTCATGGCGTCGACGTTCCCTATAAAGTATCAGGTTATATTGATGATTGTATTAATGAGTAAGCACTATTTCTCACCATTTGGATTTCAAATATAGAACGGCCAATCTTTAATGCTAAAGATGACCGTTTTTTTGTGTGATTGACATTAAGCTGGCAATTCTTCTCAATTTAATCCTTTATCCTGCATACTTAGCTGCGGCCTTGAAGGCTCTCCCAGTTGCGGTCAAACCAGCCCGACCATTCATCCCGGAAAGGATGCGGCGTCATTACGAAGGCATCAGGGCAGAAGGTTGGAGTGGAATAAGAAGAGGAACTTGTAAGCTCTTCGGCAGCATGTCTTGCTTTGGCTGAGTATGCCGACAAAATAGTGTCGGGACTTCCCTTAAAAAACAGGCTATTGACTTTGCCCTGTATGAGTTCTTCTTTTGTCAGATTATCGTCGGTTTTTTCTGGAGTGACTTCAATATTTACATATTCAACCGCATTAGCAGTAATGGGGAATGTTATTGCCTCACCCATTGAGCCTTTTCCTAATGCAATTACATTCCCCATGGAATCGGAGGCTGAATATGAAAATGGTATATCAGTAAGAGGTGTAGGGTTTGTCAACACGGAAAATGTCAGATCATTATCGTCACCAATAAAACGCGACCGGCTTGATATCGAGAGTGCGATACCGCCGCAGGTTGATAGAAATGCTTCATGTTCTTCACGGGTGGTATCCTTTAGACTGAATTCCCATCCTTCTTCACCCTGGCAAACCTTGACAAGCATCCTGTTCATTCCATTTCTTAAGACGGTACGGAAGGAATTGGAGTTGGGATCAAGTGCACGGTGTGAATGATCATCAACAACCAGCGTACCATTAATCCAGACACGGAGACCGTCATCTGAGCCCATCCTGAAAAACATTCCTCCCCGCTGCCTTCAAACTCAAGGTAAGCGTATGCAACTGCCCAGCTTTTACCCGGATAGACCTCTATAAAATCAACAACGCCATTTCTTGCCCTGGCCTGGACAATGTTTTTAATGCTATCGGGAAGTCCTGTATCTGATATAGTACATTCGCGCCTGAAGCAGCCAGCATGTCATCGTAGAACAGTGAGCATGTATCCTGCTGGGGCTCGTCATACGGACCGATGACCGTCCAGCTGGAACTTGAAAATTTGTTTGATGAGGTGTCAAGACCGGAGCATGATGATAACAATAATCAAAGAAAACATACCGCTGCAATTAAACCAACTTTAAACAACCCCGATATTGAATTTCTTATTTTAATCCCCCTGATCATTTTGCATTTCTTAAGCTGATGATAACATTTTTTGTAGCTGCTTTTATCTTTTGTAAACAATATTGTATTTTTTCATAGACAGTCTATGGAATTTAACTCTATTATTTATCAGTCTATTAATTTCTATTGATAACACTTCTAACTATAAGACTTTAGTTTATCGAATTTCATAGACAGGGAGGTGTACACAATAAATACTCTTGGAGATGGCCAAGAAATCAAGTAAAGGCCACTCTAAGCAGTCACACCTTAAGCGCCTGGCTAAGAAATCAAGTAAAGGCCACTCTAAGCAGTCACACCTTAAGCGTCTAGCCAAGAAATCAAGTAAAGGCCACTCTAAGCAGTCACACCTTAAGCGCCTGGCCAAGAAATCAAGTAAAGGCCACTCCTTTTAAAAAATATTTATATAATTCAATAAACGGTATACGTAATCTCCGCTCAACAGTGTTATGGTAACAAGGTTGGCCTTGTAGTGGCCTATAGCTAAAAAATTGACCACTGGCCGGACAAAGGAACTGCCCTTACGGGCAGTAAAATGTCAGGCGTGTGAGAAGCTATCAGCCATGCATGACGAGCTTTCAACCGCATGAGGGGCTCTCAGCCATGCGACAAGCAATCAAGCGAGTGAGAGGCTCTCAGTCATGCGACAAGTAATCAAGCGAGTGAGAGGTTCTCAGCCTCACGTAACAAGCCTTAAAGCCATAGCTTTAATTCCGTGAATTATTTTTTGCATGGAGCATTAGAGGGTGGACATTCTTTATAATACATGTCGGCATATGCATCTGTAGAATCTTCATATTTGTGGATATGCCCATCAGCTTCCTTTGTAATGTCGCAATACATGTGATAATGCTTTTCTCCTATATATATGGCAGGTCCCGTTGTATTGTGGTAATCATGGACATGCCCGTCATCAAGTGAAGTTTTGCCTTCCATATGATGTACGTGATCCGGATCATCATGGTCGCAGCTTGTCATGCCCATATAATTATGCCAGTGCCCATCGTCAATCGTTGTTTTACCTAAATAGTAATGTGAATGCATAATAACACCTCCGATATTATGTATTTTATGTTAACTTAGCATCCTGTGTGACAAATTTATTGTGCGGTGCCATGTCCGGAGGTACAATGCCAGGAGGTACAATGCCAGGAGGTACAATGTCCGGAGGTACAATGCCAGGAGTTGTCATTTCACGTTCTGTATAAAAGGTAGGTACGTTGATATATGAGATTAAATTTGATAAAATATCTCTGAAGAAGCTATGAGAGTATTATTGAGTTTATACGCAAGTATTATCGAAACGGTACTATTTGCTGACGTTACAACCGATCTGGCTCAGGAGGCAACATGAAACTTGAACAGCAGGAAGAAGTATTTATTAGTATTTACAGTATAGATTATCTTTTGAAATGCAGTGTTGTCGGGATTTCAGGCAAATTGATCAAAATAAGTCCAACCTCAGGCAAAACCGATATGTTTCAAATTTGTGATCCAGTAGTTATCATTTCATACCATGCCAATCAAATCGAAATAGTTCCGGCTGATGTTATCTCAATTGACAGAAAGTCATGCAGTATTGAACTGAACATATGTAATTTTGAAGTGGACCAGGAAAGAAGAATTTTTGAAAGATATCCGGTTTCGCTCGAAATAAGCGCTCGAAGGAAGTATTCAAATAAAAGGCTGCATATGCTGGTTAAAAATGTAAGTCTGTATGGGATGGGAGCTATTTCTTCAACAGAACTGGAGGTTGAAGATCTGATCGATATCGATCTTATAACAGAAAAGAATATGTTCTATTTTGGTGGCAAGATTATGTGGAGGAAAAAGCTTAGTGATAATTATTTCGAATATGGCATACAGCTGACAGATTATGATGTAGCTACGCAATTCCAGTACCAGGAGTATTTAAATAAACAAAACAGCTACTATATAAGCCTGATACCAAAGGCGAGATAGTGAAGCTGTTTATTTAACCTGTCTCACATGTCTCTATAAAAGCTCAGATTTTCCGAGAGTGCATTGTCCAAAGAACCGTTGGCTTTTAGATAGCCTCTGTATCTGCCGTCTAGTTCTTTGGCCTTTTTTGCACGCTGTGTCCTGAATATGGAAAGCTGGTCGGCGTAAATAGGCTGTCTCTCTAATTGTTCACGAATCTGGCGGGAGAATGGACAATACTTAATAAAAATATTTCTGGCAACCTTATTCAGCCGTGGATTTCCCTTTGATTCATTGTTTATCCATATTTCATATTCAGAAGTAAATATATCACGAAGCCTGTTGTGGTATTTTGATATCAGCGCTTTGACCTTCTCCTTGGCTTCATCAGTAAGGTCGCGGTTTTTACGGAAGAACTGTATGTAATCAGCATACTCAGATGTAAGGGAGCTCTCTGAAATGTCGTTCCAGGCTGCGCCCATCATTGTCCTGCATAGCTCCCAACGGAAGTTGCCTGCAAGTCTTATGAGCATGTCATCAATATTCTCATCCGTAAATACAGGCAGCATGAACCTGCCCGGAGTGTTTCTGATTCTGCCCGAGATTTCCTGCCACATCATGGCTCTTGTCCCATAGACCGGAATAAGCAGTATATCCGGCAATACCTGTTCCATGATGATTTCCTTCTCTATGGCATTTTCGACGTTTTTATAGTGTATTTCACGATGAAAGAGTGAAAAATCGACTGAAAGTATTTTTGCAAACTTCTCGCGAATCAGTGTTGGGGATACAAATGAACGAAGAGGATCTATGGGTGCCGCATCCCTGTGTAGTATTGGAAAATACGTTGAAATCTGTCCTTGGCATAGCTTATGGTTTTCAGTGAGCATATTGTCGATTTCAAATGAGAGCCTTCCTTCTCTGTTACAGAGGAATGCAGTTTTGTCCTTTTCGGTAAGCCGGCCTTGCTTTTTTAGTTCACGGAATGTATCGACATAATCATTTCCGAAATTATTGATAGAGGGATCTTTAACCATATCATATATATCAGTGAGCCAACCTTGCATCATGTAAACGTTGGGGGCACCGCCAAAGACATGTTCCATACCGGCAAGCCTGTATAAAGCCATGACCTGGTTTATATCCAAAAGACTTTCATCCATGTAGCCAAAGGACAAAAACATTCTGATCAATCTGGAGTTATCGCTTTGGGCATTGGCTTTACGAAACACGGCTGTGTATATTTCAAAAAAGGAATCAGAAACAGCTTTCCGTACCAATTTGGCAGGTTCATCGGTTGAAAGCCTGTCTTTAAGGTTTCTGAAGGCAGTCAGGTTCATAAGGAAGGAAGTAGCTTTTTCCTCGGAGATCTCTGAATACTCAAGTATTTTTACAGCACTGCCCTTCAATTCATCAGGCAGATTCTGCACTGTAAAAGCACCCGCATTAACACTTGGGGTGCTGTCAATTGAACACAATGGAGCCTTGATCGATGCCATAGTGTCTGATAGTATATGTTCAAAATATTCAAAATCAATGTTTACGGTGTGCTTATATTCAAGCTCTATGTTCATACATATATCCTTGAGTCTGTTGAATATAAATGTGGCCGCATCTGCCGCAGGAGCATGGTCAAGGCCTTTTTCCTTCATTTCAATGGCAGCCTGTATGAAAGCACAATATGCAGTGTTGGTTTGACTGCTGTAGAGGTGACTGATAACGTCCTCAAAGGAAATAAAAACCCTTCGCAATTCTTGTAATAATGTGTCAAAATATTTGGCTGCGTCACCGGCCTGCCTGCTGGCTATATAGCTATCTGCTGAAAAGAACGCTTTTGTTATCTCAGGTGAAATATTGAACAGATGCTTGTAATAATCGATCCCTTCGGTTACTTTGGTGTTTATATCTTTTAGATTATCAGCAAAAGCTGCTTTCGATGGCTCTATAAATTGTCTGCTGAACTGAAGCGGAATAAATTCACCGCGATCCTTTAGCCTGGCAAGGTTTGCGGAACCGGTTCCCGAAATATGCCCGGATACCCTGTTAAGTCCATATTCTTCCGTTATTGCAGCATAGTATGTACAAAGATTATTTAGTAGAGTATTTGCAGTGTAATAATAAGAAAGTATTTTCTCAAGAGCCTGATAAGAGTTCACTATCAGTGAGCATATTGAATTTACTATATATGCTCCATAATCACGGTTGTTTTTTATTATACCTTCAACTTCCTGCCAGTTGGATGCAGGGTAGGCGTATAGCGTGCAGTCGGAGGAAGCTGTAAAGGTAAGCCGGTTTGTCCCGCCTTTGTAAAGATCGTTTGCTCCTATGAATATATTCTGGTTAAGCTCAAAAAGTCTGTAACTGGTGTTCTTTAGCTTGTCAAAAGCCGCAGTACCGCCTGATGTACCTTCTGCAGATGATAAATATATATCCAGCTTGCCCTGCAGCAATAGACTAATGGAGGAGGTAACCGCGCTTTCGAGGATTACCGGTGAGCCTCCACTGACAGTATAACTTCCGCTTTTCTGTGTGTATTGAGCCATTTGACCATCCTGCTTTTATGAATTGCTCTTCCGGATCAAGCACCGGTGAAGAGCTGTATATTTATTATACAATATTATGTGACATCATGGAATATTTTCGACTATTTTAGACTGCCGATTAAGTTCTTGCTCCGGCAATATCAGCAAGTGTAAGGTCTTTGTTTTTGTCCTCGGCCCATCTTATATTCCAGTCGTTTTCAAACAGTAATACTGCTCTGCCGTCATCGTCCTCTACAAGCATTGTTGAACTTGTCAGGTTCAGCTTTCTGTAATCCTCCATTTCAGATACTATCCATCTTGCATGCTTGAAGGAGAGGTGCTGGACTCTTAGATCAACACCGTATTCATGCTTGAGCCTGTGCTCGAGGACTTCGAACTGCAGAACGCCGACAGCTCCGATTATGATCGATTCCATGCCTGTATCCGGTTGTTTGAATACCTGTATTGCACCTTCCTCGGAAAGCTGGCTTATGCCTTTAATGAATTGCTTCCTTTTCATGGAATCGGCTGGTGTGACTCTGGCGAAATGCTCAGCGGGGAAAATTGGAATGCCCTCATACTTGAAGTGCTTGTTTCCTTCGCAAAGCGTATCGCCAATATTGAATATGCCCGGGTCGAATAATCCTATGATATCGCCCGGATATGCCTCTTCTACAATAGCGCGCTCCTGGGCCATGAATTGCTGTGGCTGAGCGAGCTTGACCTCTTTTCCTGCCTGTACATGATAAACGGACATCCCGCGTGTGAATTTTCCTGAGCAGATACGTAAAAAGGCGATTCTGTCCCTGTGAGTCGGGTTCATGTTAGCCTGGATCTTGAAAATAAAGCCGGAAAAATTCTCTGATTCAGGGTCGATCTCTCCAGCATCAGAAGTCCTGATACCGGGTGCAGGCGCCATGTTTATAAATTCTTCAAGGAAAGGCTCAACACCAAAATTCGTCATAGCACTGCCGAAAAACATCGGGGTGAGTTCTCCGTTCCTGATTTTTTCCATCGAAAACTCGTCTCCGGCCATGTCAAGCAGTTCTATTTCTTCACATAGTTTATCGTGGTAATGACTGCCTAACAGGTCTGCAAACACCGGATCATCAACGCTACCCTTGATAGAGTTGACTGCTGTCTGACCGTGCCTTCCACCCTCGAATAGCTCTATATGCTTGTGCTTTCTGTTATATACACCTTTAAAATCTCCATCGGTGCCGATAGGCCAGTTCATTGGGTATGAACGGATGCCGAGCACGTTTTCTATTTCTTCCATTAGTGCAAAAGGATCCTTGCTGGCTCTATCCATCTTATTTACAAAGGTAAAAATCGGGATACCTCTCATTTTACAGACGTGAAACAGCTTGATCGTCTGGGCTTCGACACCTTTTGCGCCGTCAATGAGCATCACTGCGCTATCAGCGGCAACCAGCGTCCTGTAGGTATCCTCACTGAAATCCTGATGGCCTGGAGTATCAAGTATATTAATGAAATGTCCTCCGTATTCGAATTGCATTACACTGGAGGTAACAGAAATACCCCTTTGCTTTTCTATCTCCATCCAGTCCGAAACTGCATAATTGCCGGCTTTACGTGCCTTGACCGTACCTGCGAGCCTAATTGCTCCGCCGTATAACAGCAATTTTTCTGTTATCGTGGTTTTTCCTGCGTCAGGATGAGAGATTATGGCGAAGGTTTTCCTTCTGCTTGTTTCATTTTTGATCTGGGCCAGCTTAGTCTGCTGCTCGTTTTCTAACATATATATTATCATTCCTTAAGTTCGTTTTTTCATCATATTAACTTATATAAGAGGCTTCTGTCAAATGTTCTACAAATATATTATAATATAATTAGTATCAGCAATTATTAATTTCCTTTGCATTATGATTATTAGCAAATAGGTAATTGCGAAACGATTCCAGAAACATAAACAAATGTTTCGCAAATAAGA
>CAZBEQ010000048.1:0-26075 GCA_964490975.1 uncultured Oscillospiraceae bacterium
GTGACATTTTCTCACGATAGTTAATAGGGTGACATTATCACAAGATAATCACATTTTTTGAAAATTAATATTGTATTAAAATAAATTAATGATAAAATAAAAATACGGAATGACTAAAAATGTTATTAAATACTTCAGTTTATTAGGAACAACGGCGTTCTTAAACAATAGGTGAGTTTGTTTGAGTACGCTTTTTTAATGAAAAATCGGAGGTGCAAATCAAATGTCAAATTACACGAAGGAAGATATCATAAGGATAGTGCAGGAAGAGGGAGTAGAATTTATCAGGCTGCAGTTTACAGATATTTTTGGTATGCTCAAGAACGTAGCGATTACTTCAAAGCAGCTGGAAAAGGCCCTTGACAATAAGTGTATGTTCGACGGCTCATCTATTGAAGGGTTTGTGAGGATAGAGGAATCCGACATGTATCTTAGGCCGGACATCAATTCATTTGTTATTTTTCCATGGAGACCGCAGACCGGTAAGGTAGCAAGGATGATATGTGATGTCTATACGGCTGATGGCCAGCCCTTTGAAGGGGATCCCAGGTATGTGCTTAAAAGGGCATTAAAAAAGGCATCGGATATGGGGTATGATACATTTAATGTCGGTCCTGAATGTGAGTTTTTCCTTTTCCTTACCGACAGTGAGAGCAATCCTACCACAATAACCCATGACAAGGCCGGATATTTCGATCTGGGCCCCGTGGATCTCGGCGAAAACGCCAGAAGAGATATGTGTCTTGCGCTTGAGGATATGGGCTTTGAGGTGGAGGCATCACATCATGAAGTGGCACCCGGTCAGCATGAAATCGATTTCAAGTATGCCGACGCGCTTGTCGCTGCGGATGCGATATTGACCTTCAAGCTGGTTGTCAAGTCGATAGCGCAAAGACACGGGCTGCATGCCACCTTTATGCCAAAGCCTGTCTTTGGGATAGCCGGATCAGGTATGCATGTTAATACTTCGCTGTTCAAAAACGGGAAGAACATTTTCTTTGATGAAAAAGATCCGCTTGAGCTGAGCCAGGAAGCTTACTGGTTCATAGGCGGTCTTATGAAGAACATTCGCTCCATCACAGCATTGACCAATCCTCTGGTTAATTCATACAAACGTCTTGTGGCAGGCTATGAGGCTCCTGTATATGTAGCATGGTCAGCCAGTAACAGAAGCCCGCTGATCAGAGTGCCTGCAGCCCGCGGCACTGCAACAAGGCTTGAGCTGAGAAACCCGGATCCAAGCTGTAATCCTTATCTTACACTGGCTGCGGTACTTATGGCAGGTCTCGATGGTATAGAAAACAAGATCATACCGGTTGAGCCTGTAAACAGGAATCTGTTCGATATGAGCGATGAAGAAAGAGAAGCTGCAATGGTCAAAGCTCTTCCTGCCAGCCTGGATGAAGCAATAATGGAAATGGAAGCAAGCGCTTTTGCTAAAGAAGTGCTTGGAGGGCACATTTTCAGCAAATACATTGAGGCTAAACGTGAAGAATGTAATGAATACAGGACAAGGATCAGCCAATGGGAGATCGATACCTACCTGAAGAATTATTAAAAGGGCAGATTTATTGCCGGAGTGTGATATAAATGGGCAAAAGGCCGGTCATTGGCGTAATGCCGGGCTATGACAGAGATAAGAACAGACTCTTTATAGCCGCAAATTATATGGGTGGAGTTGTAAGGGCAGGCGGGTTGCCATTTATCCTGCCTCTTGAATTGTCAGAGGGAATGGCGCAGCAGATCATGGACGAATGTGACGGCTTTTTATTCACTGGAGGTCCCGACATAGACGCCAAGGCGTTCGGAGAGGAAAACCTGAAATGTCAGGGAGGTATTTCGCCCTGGAGAGACAAACTTGAGCTTGAACTCGCGAAGCTGGCTATAGACGGCGGGAAAGCCATACTTGGCATATGCAGGGGAGTACAGCTTATAAATACTGTGATGGGTGGCACCCTGCACCAGGATATTTACATGGGACATGAACCCCATACGATGCTAAAGCACTGGCAGGAGGCTCCAGACTGGTATCCTGTGCATGATGTGAGGATCGAGCGCAGCTCGAAGCTTTATAAGATATTCGGGACTGAATGCCTTCCTGTGAATTCATATCATCATCAGGCAGTTAAGGGGACTGGTGCCGGACTGACTGTGGCTGCCAGAACAACGGATGGTGTGATCGAAGCTGTAGAAGGCGCTGATGACAGGTTCATAATAGGAGTCCAGTGGCATCCCGAAATGATGTGGGAAAATGATGCGCAGCAGCTAAAGCTGTTTTCAGCATTCGTTGAGGCGGCATCATTAAAGTTGTAAGGAGTGAAGCAGAATGGCTGACAGGTTTTGCCTGGGAGATATTGTCGAGTTCAGGAAGGAGCACCCGTGTGGAAGCAAGCAATGGGAGGTAATGAGGACCGGCGCTGACTTCAGGGTGAAGTGCATTGGATGCGGCCATCAGGTAATGATGCCAAGACCGAAATTTGAAAAAAGTGTTAAAAAAATAATCAAATCAAATCTTCCAACAGATCCGGCGGACAACTGATGCCGGATTTTTTGTATTCTTTATAACAATATTGAAATAATATTTGTTGAGAATACGATTAATGGGGATGATATGATGTTTAGAGTTAAAGAGAAACGTCTTGGGGCAGGTGGGATGCTGATCATTTCGCTGTTGACTTCACTTGGTGTTTGCGCGCTTGCGCTTTTTGCCGCACCAAAATATTTTTCATTTAAAAATTTCGGAGCAATCAAAGACACAAGGAATAATACTGCACAGATGCAGTTGAACACAGGCCGGAACAGTATTGGTAATGAACTGTCAGGCAATACCGGGAAGCTGACTGCCGGCAGTCTGGATCAAAACGGCCAGACTTCAGGTGTGCAGCCGGGAACAACATTGACAGGGACTACAGCCGGAGATCTGACACTCGTTAGCGCTGATGGTGTTCCTGTAACTCAGTCGGTTGCAAAAAATGCTACAGCAGGTGTAGTCGGGATTACAGTTGAAAGAGCAGTGAAGAATAACCTGTTTGATAGAAGCAGGGGAACTGAGGTTGGATTTGGATCGGGTGTTGTAGTAAGTTCTGATGGGTATATTTTGACAAATAACCATGTCGCCGGGGGAAAGAGCAACAGGATAGTTGTTTCATTTGCCGATGGCAGGAATGTGGATGGAAAGGTTGTATGGTCGGATCCTGTACTGGACCTGGCTGCGGTCAAAGTGAACCTGACCGGCCTTTTGCCGCTGACACTTGGAGATGCATCCAAGCTGGAGGTAGGTGAGCAGGCTATAGCCATAGGCAACCCTTTGGGGCTCGATTTTCAAAGGTCTGTAACGTCTGGCATCATCAGTGCTCTTAACAGGACTATAAGTATAGAAACTGATACGGGCACAAATTATATGGAGGATCTTATACAGACCGATGCAAGTATAAATCCCGGCAACAGCGGAGGCCCTCTTCTCAATTCTAAAGGCGAGGTGATCGGCATCAATACTGTAAAGGTCACCAGCGCCGAAGGTATGGGGTTCGCGATCCCGATCAATATCACCAGGCCTGTCGTAAGTAAGCTGGTCAGCACAGGTACATTTGTTGAACCTTATATGGGTATGTTTGCGTATGATGGTAATGTCATTCCTTACGTTGATGGTGCGGCTAAATTTAAAAAAGGTATTTATGTAGCACATGTAGACGGCAAAGGGCCGGCATACAAGGCAGGCATACGAGAAGGCTGTATTATCAGGCAGGTCGATGGACAGGAGATCAATACGATGATGCAATTGAGAACATATATATATTCCAAATCTCCCGGTGACACAATAAAGATCAACCACAAAATCCATGGCTCGAATGAGTGGACCACGACGACACTGGTTCTTGCAAAGAAGGTACGGGATGGACTTATTACAAGATGACGTATATTCTATTATAGAAATTGGCAACACTTAATCCTGAATACATGCGGGAGGTGGCTGCTATGTCAGGTTCAGCCGGTAACAGTCTGGACTTTGAAAAAATGCTGAAGGTTTATTTGAAGCAGGCAAGGGATAAGCTCAATGGAGATCTTTCGGGAACTAGGGAGGCAATAAAGCTTATTGCTGCCGACAAGACCAGAAACTTTATCGAGATGATGGACAGAGGACTGAACAAGGAGGAACGGGAATACCTTAAGGCACTTATTGTAATAAGTATGCGGCAATCCTTCTGCTATGGATATAGTATCGGGAAATTTGAGGGAAACACGAATGAGAAGATCTATTTGTAAAGTATTACTGCATAAAAGCATAAAAAAGTGCTGATAAAGTGGGTAATAAAGGGTAAAAATTTTGTTGACACTGCTCTGGCGTGCTGGTAGAATATTATACAATCATTTGAGAATAGTGCAGTGCAATGAAGGAAACAAGACAGGACTGAGTGCCAAAGAGAGCCGGTGGATGGTGTGAATCGGCGCATAGGAACTGTGTATAACTCATTCCGGAGCTTCATCATCGTAAAGAATTATTAAAGATGATTGACGTTGACTACGTTATAGTCAAGTACACCAGTACTTACCGAGGGTAGGCGGATGCTTGCCGAATCAGGGTGGTACCACGTTGGATATTTCCTTCGTCCCTGCAGTAATGCAGTTGACGAGGGATTTTTTATAACCAGGCGACAGATGCTCCTACATCTGTCACTAGTTGAAAGTTTAATAACCAGGAAGTATTGTAACTTGGGGAAACGGAGGGATATTATGAAGATAACTGGAGCAGAAGCTATTATTAAAGCCCTTGAAATTGAGAACGCCGATATTATATTCGGATACCCCGGCGCTACTATCTCACCGTTTTACGATGCATTGCTCGACAGCGGCATAAAGCATATATTGACACGGCATGAACAGGGTGCTGCTCATGCCGCCAACGGATATGCCCGTGTTACCGGAAAGCCCGGCGTCTGTGTTTCTACATCCGGACCCGGTGCAACCAACCTCATCACCGGTATTGCCAATGCATATATGGATAGTATACCCATCATAGCCATCACCGGCCAGGTCAAAAGAGACATGATAGGCACGGATGCATTCCAGGAAGCTGATATAACAGGCGCAACGGCGCCGTTTTGCAAGCACAGTTACCTTGTAAAAAAAGCTGAAGAGCTTCCGAGGATCATAAAGGAGGCCTTCAATATAGCTTCGACAGGGCGTCCGGGTCCGGTGGTGATCGACATACCAATAGATGTACAGACCGACATGTTTGAGTTCGATTATCCTCAAACAATAGATATCAAAGGCTACAAGCCTAACGTAAAAGGACATCCGATGCAGATCAGGAAGGCAGCTGCGGAGCTGGAGAAGGCTGCAAGACCGGTCATATGCGCAGGAGGCGGAGTTATTACAGCTGATGCAACTCAAGAGATGCTGGAACTGGCTGATATGAGAAATATACCTGTCGTTACAACACTGATGGGAATGGGGGCAATTCCGGACGGGCATCCTCTCCATTTTGGGATGGTGGGCACTCATGGCAGCCAGACGGCAAATCATGCATTGCACCATGCGGATCTGGTGCTTATCCTGGGCGCAAGGGTAGGGGATAGAGCAATCGGTGCAGCCAGTGTACTTGGTAAGAAAGCAAGAATAATCCACATTGATATAGACCCTGCTGAGATCGGTAAGAACATCGATGTATCGATACCGCTGGTGGGTGATCTAAAGCAGTCGCTGAAGGATATGCTTGGATGCATCAAAGCTTCTGAAAGCAGAGAATGGCTTGACGAGGTAACGGACTGGAAGCTGAAGGCCGAAGCAAAAAAGACTGCTGTGAGTTCCAAACAGGTCGATTCAGAATTTGTCGATCCCAAGTATTTGCTGTCCATGCTTTCGGACTTTCTGCCGGAGGATGCGATAGTAACGACGGAGGTTGGACAAAATCAGATCTGGACAGCTAACAGTTATCGTGTAAGAAGACCCAGAACCTTTCTTACCTCCGGCGGCTTGGGAGCAATGGGCTACGGACTGCCCGCGGCAATAGGAGCCAAGATCGGGAAGCCTGAGGTTCCGGTTGTAGTGATCAGTGGTGATGGAAGCTTCCAGATGAACATGCAGGAGCTGGGTACAATGAAGCAGCATGATATAGATGTGAAAATAGTGCTGCTTAACAATTGCAGGCTGGGAATGGTCCGCGAACTGCAGACGATAAAGCATGGCGGAAGGTATTCACAGGTATGCCTTGACAAAAATCCCGATTTTGTAGCTTTGGCAGCCGCATATGGCTTCAGAGGCGAGAAGATATCGTCCAACAGTCAGATCAGAGACGCCCTTGAGAGAATGACAAATGAGAAGGGCCCTTACCTTCTTGAGTGCCTGGTCGATCCGATGGAACCGACGTTATAACACTAAAAATCTACAGAACATGTAAAATATAAAGACTTGAAAGGGGTAGAGGAATATGTCCAAATATACATTATCGGTGCTGGTAGTAAATCATGCCGGCGTACTTTCAAGGGTGGCGGGCCTTTTCAGCAGGAGAGGTTTCAACATAGACTCTCTGGCAGTAGGAGTCACTGAGAATCCCGAAGTCTCAAGGATGACAATAGTTGTGGACGGGGACGAATATGTTGTGGAGCAGGTCAGCAAGCAGCTAAACAAGCTGGTGGACGTGATCAAGATAAAAAGGCTTGATAAGCATGAGTCCATAACCCGTGAACTATCGCTGATCAAGGTCTCGGCTAATGCTTCCAACAGAAGCGAGATAGTTCAGCTTGTAGAGATATTCAGAGCCAAGATAGTGGATGTTTCCAAGACAACACTCACAATCGAGGCCTCCGGAAGCGGCGACAAGGTGGCGGCGCTTGAAGACATGCTCAAGCAGTTCGGTATAAAGGAAATTGTCAGAACGGGTACCATTGCTATCGAAAGAGGCAATAGAATAATAAAGGTAACTAATAACGAGGAGGGCGAAATAAATGGCTAAGATGTATTATGACAGCGACTGCAGTCTCGGTTTGCTAAAAGGGAAGACGGTTGCGGTGATAGGATACGGCAGTCAGGGACACGCACACGCACAAAACCTGAAGGATAGTGGAGTAAATGTTGTTGTGGGGCTTACACCGGGCTCTGCAAGAAGGAAGCAGGCGGAGGCTGACGGACTGACGGTGATGGATACCACAGAAGCCGCAAAAGCCGGGGATCTGATCATGATCCTTACCCCGGACCAGACACAGGCAGATATGTACTACAAAGACATTGCTCCGAATCTGAAGGAAGGAGATATACTTGCTTTTGCTCATGGCTTCAATATACATTTCAACCAGATAAAGCCTCCGGAATTTATTGACGTTATCATGATAGCGCCAAAAGGTCCCGGCCATACTGTCAGAAGCCAGTATAATGAGGGCAGGGGCGTTCCATCACTGATCGCTGTCTACCAGAACGCATCAGGTAAGGCAAAGGACTACGCGCTGGCATATGCTTCAGGTATAGGTGCCGGAAGAGCAGGTATCCTGGAGACTACCTTCAGGGAAGAGACTGAAACGGATCTATTCGGTGAGCAGGCAGTGCTGTGTGGAGGAGTTACAGAGCTGATGAAGGCAGGCTTCGAGACACTTGTCCAGGCAGGCTACCAGCCGGAGATCGCATACTTTGAGTGTATACATGAGATGAAGCTCATCGTGGATCTGATAAATCAGGGTGGCTATGCATATATGAGGTACTCAATCAGCGATACTGCAGAATATGGCGATTACATGACAGGAAAGAGAATTATCACAGACGAGACTAGGAAGGAAATGAAAAAAGTACTTTCTGAAATACAAAACGGCACCTTTGCATCAAAGTGGATAATGGAGAACAAGGCCGGCGGAAGGGCGGAGTTCCTTGCCACAAGGCTTCGCGAATCAGAACACCAGCTTGAGAAAGTTGGCACAGAACTTAGGAAAATGATGAGCTGGCTCAAAAAATAGAACAACGAAGCTTTAAGGATATAGCTAAACCTCGGGTGCAGCGATGCATCCGGGGGCAATATAGAAAAGGCGGCAAAGTACCGCCGGATATTTAAAAATGTGAGATTTAAAGTGGTATCAAAGGAGGTTTTCATATGTCAACGAGAATAAGGATTTTTGACACGACATTAAGGGATGGGGAGCAGACTCCCGGAGTCAGCCTTAATATACAGGAGAAGCTCGAAATAGCGCGCCAGCTGGTCAGACTTGGCGTTGATGTTATAGAGGCGGGCTTTGCCATTTCATCACCCGGTGATTTCATGGCAGTCAAGACAGTTGCAGAAAACCTTAAAGGAGCTACTGTTGCGAGTCTTAGCAGGGCTGTTGAAAAGGATATAGACAGAGCATGGGAAGCTGTGTGTAATGCTGAGAACCCAAGGATACACACCTTTATAGCAACCTCAGATATCCATATGAAATATAAGCTCAAGATGACGGAAGAGCAGGTTATCGAACGGGCAGCAGCAATGGTCAGATATGCAAAGAAATACTGCTCTGATGTGGAGTTCTCCGCAGAAGATGCCAGCAGGACCAGAGTTGAATTTCTTTACAGGGTACTGGAGGAGGTCATCAAGGAAGGGGCTACTGTCCTGAATATTCCCGATACTGTCGGATATTCTTCTCCTGAGGAATTCGGCCTTCTTATAAAAGGTATAAAGGAAAATGTAAGAGGAATCGATAAAACGGATATAAGTGTCCACTGCCACAACGATTTAGGGCTTGCAGTCGCTAACTCGCTTGCGGCTATCAGGAATGGGGCTACCCAGGTGGAATGCACGATAAACGGGCTTGGTGAACGGGCCGGCAATGCATCGATGGAAGAGCTGATAATGGGGATCAACACCAGGAAGGACTATTACGGAGAACTGATCCACAATATTGATACAAAACAGATATACAGAACCAGCAAGCTTGTCAGCAGCCTGACCGGTGTGGCTTTACAGCCCAACAAGGCGATAGTCGGTTCTAATGCTTTCGCGCATGAATCAGGTATTCACCAACATGGTGTATTGGCCGAGAAGAGCACTTACGAGATAATGACTCCTGAATCCATTGGCCTTTCACAAAACAAAATGATACTGGGGAAGCTCTCCGGAAAGCACGCGTTTGAGGAGAGACTGAAGGAAATGGGATATAATCTGCAGGCAGATGAGATTTCAAAGGCTTTTGAGAAGTTCAAGGAGCTTGCGGATAAGAAAAAAGCTGTCGCAGACAGGGACATTGAAGCCCTTGTTGGAGAAA
Organism: uncultured Oscillospiraceae bacterium; assembly: GCA_964490975.1. GTDB lineage: Bacteria > Bacillota > Clostridia > Acetivibrionales > DTU013 > DTU013. The sequence goes on from CAZBEQ010000048.1 coordinate 9,222, forward strand.
AGGTATCGGAGGTCGATGAGGTTTATAAGCTGGACAGCTTCCAGATAAACAGCGGTAACAAGGTAATAGCAACGGCAACCGTAAGTGTGTTCAAGAACGGAGAACCGTTGATGGAAGCAGCTACAGGCGATGGCCCGATAAATGCGGCGTTCAAGGCAATAGAAAGAACGGTAGGCTTTGAGATGGAGCTGCAGGATTACAGCCTCAAGGGTGTGACCGAAGGTACGGATGCTCTCGGTGAAGCAACAGTCAGGGTAATGAAGGACAACATGATCTATGTTGGCAGAGGAGTCAGTACCGACGTTATAGAAGCAAGCGTCAAGGCATATATAAACGCTATCAACAGGGTTGTAAACGATCACGGCAAGGGAGCCTCCGATGGGAAGGAGACAATATGAGAAAAATCGTTGTTCTGGATTCCACATTAAGAGATGGAGCACAGGCGCAGGGAATTTCATATACGGTAGAAGACAAGCTAAAAATCGTAAGACGTCTTGATTCGTTGGGCGTTGCCTATATTGAAGCGGGTAATCCCGGATCTAATCCGAAGGATTTGGAATTCTTTGAGAGGGCAAAGAAAATCAAATTTCTGCATGCCAAACTAATTGCTTTCGGCAGTACCAGGAGGGTCGGCATACCGGTCGAGGAAGATGCAAATGTTATGTCACTTCTAAAGGCGGGTACTGATGCGGTTGTAATATTCGGTAAGTCGTGGGATTTCCAGGTGACCGATATTCTTAAGACGACGCTTGATGAGAATGTCAGGATGATATTTGATACGGTCAGATACTTCAAAAACCAGGGCAAGGAAGTAATATATGACGCCGAGCACTTCTTCGACGGCTATTTTTCGGATCCCGCATATGCCATGGATACATTGAAGGCTGCAGCCGAGGCAGGTGCGGATAGTTTATGCCTCTGTGATACTAAGGGAGGATGTCTCCCTATGGATATCCATGATATCACAGCTAAGGTCATCGCAGCGTTTGACATTCCCATTGGGATTCATACCCATAACGATACAGGCATGGCTGTGGCAGGAACTATAATGGCAATACAGGCTGGTGCAGTTCAGATCCAGGGAACGATAAACGGCTTCGGTGAAAGGTGCGGTAATGCCAATCTCTGCTCTATAATACCGACACTGCAGTTGAAGATGGGTTATAGCTGTATTCCTGAGGATAACATGTCAGAGATTACGACTGTAGCTCGTGCGATAAGTGAAATTGCCAATGTGGTACATGATGAGAGAGCGCCATATGTCGGCAGATCAGCATTTGCCCACAAGGCCGGTATGCATGCTGATGCGGTGGTAAAGAACACCTCGGCATACGAACTGCTGGAGCCTGAACTTGTAGGGAACGAAAGGGTATTCCTTATGTCAGAAGTGGCAGGCAGAAGCGCTGTCCTGAGTCTGGTCAGGAATGTCGCGCCGTCTATCACCAAGGATTCACCGGAAACGCGGCTGATACTCGAAAAGCTCAAGGAAATGGAGCACGAAGGATACCAATACGAAGGTGCAGAGAGTTCATTCGAGCTGATAGTCAGAAAGGTATTGGGCAAGTATAAGCCTTCCTTTGAGCTCAAGGATTTCAAGGTTATTGTCAATGAGCCTGTAAGGACAAATGAGCGTAATTCATGCGCAATGATAAAGGTCAAGGTTGGCGACCAGGAGGAAATAACGGCTGCAGAGGGAGATGGGCCTGTAAATGCGCTTGATAATGCAGTTAGGAAAGCGTTATCAAGATTTTATCCTATAATCCAGGATATGAAATTAACCGATTATAAGGTTAGAGTACTTGATTCTACAGCAGCTACGGCGGCAAGGGTTAGAGTCCTGATAGAATCTACTGACGGCAACGAGGTATGGACAACAATAGGCGTTTCAACAGACATAATAGAAGCTAGCTGGAAGGCATTGGTGGATTCTATAGAATACAAGCTTGGCAGTATATAACAAGGCTATATACAGGGACGGATCGCGGTAAGGATGAAACAAAAACGCTCCGTCCCTTTGTTGCGAAAGGCGGCATTGATTTGACACTTAACGGCAAGCTCATGGTAGAAGGAAAGATAGTAAGAGAAAGCAATTCTACAGATAATGATAACGAGCACAGCTTCCGGGATAAGCTGGAAAATTGCCTTGTTGAACTTTGCTTAAACTTGGAGATACCTGTACCGCTCTGGCTGAAAAAGAATACCCACGAGCTAGGTATTTTCAGAAAAACGTTCTTTACAACCGAGCAGTTCATTGAGAAGGTCTGGTTCGATAAATTCGAAATACAGCTTTCTGGCAGCGAAATCAAAAGGTGAGATATTGCATTATGTAAATAATTATTGGTATAATGTATCTATTAGCGGTTGGCATGGGGAATTCACGTATTTAGACGAGAGGTATTGAATGCAAATAAGCGGAAATACTAAAGTACATTCAACTGACATTAGCGTGGTTTCACTGAGTCCGGCAAACGAATGGATCAAGATTGCTTTTTGTTCAGCCGTCTATTTTGCTATGGTCTTTATTCTAAAAGATATTTCAAATAGCACTCAAATGAAGTTTGTGGTTTTAGGAATGGAAGTACAAAATTATGTGTTCTCTGGTATTGCAACACAATTGCAATCCTTGTGCACAACCTACCTGGCAATAAGCACCATGAAAAAAGGGCTTGTTGCATCTATATTGTTGAGTATAATGGGTATTATCGCTGCAGTGATTAATGTAATTCTATATGGAAATACTAATGTTATACCTGGCATTGTCTCATACTTTTGTGCCGTCCTTGTATGTATAGTTATCTACTATTATAAAATAGGCTTTCTCAGCAACTATAGAAGGCTTTCGGAGCAGAAAGAGGAGATGACCTCCCTTTATGAGGAGATATCGGCTTCACAGGATGAATTGAGCCAGCAGAACGAACAACTGTTAAAATATAACAACCTGATGAAAGAGAATGAAAAGCAGCTTGAGTACCTGGCCTATTATGATAATCTTACGGGACTTCCTAACAGGAGGATGATAATTAAGAAACTAGATATGCTAATTCACTATTCTGCCATGAACAATACCGGTTTTTCATTCATACATATCGATATTGATAATTTTAAGGAAGTTAACGATCTTATGGGCTATCAGGTAGGCGATATGTTATTGCAGATGGTAGCCGAACGCTGGAAATTAAAACTTAATAAACGAGATGTTCTTGGACGCATTGGAGGGGACGAGTTTGCGCTGATAATTCGGCATGAGCTTAGCCGAGAAGAAGTTATTGAATATGTACAAGACTTTAAGGCTGCGATATCGGAAGTATGTAAGTGTGATAAGAAGGAGTTTTATATCAATGCAAGTTTTGGAATAGCGATTTTTCCGGACGATGGGTATACGCCAGAGGATCTGTTGAAAAATGCCGATATTGCAATGAATTCTGTCAAGAAGTCAGGTAAGAATGATATTAGCTTTTTCTGTAATGAGATGCAAATTAGCATGATGAATAGGGCGGGCCTGGAGAAAGGGCTCAAATCAGCATTGATGAACGAAGAGCTGTATCTTGTATTTCAGCCGCAATATTTTTGTGATACAGGTTGTATAAGGGGATTTGAGGCTCTTGCCAGATGGCATTCTGAAACGCTGGGAAATGTTAGCCCTGATCAGTTTATCCCGATTGCTGAGGAAACAGGCTTAATCATCGATATCGGAGAGTGGATACTTAGTACTGTACTAAAAAGGTTTAGGGAAATACAGACATCAAATAGGATGGATTTTATACTGACAATAAATATTTCAGCGGTGCAAATAGTCCAACCGTCATTTGTTAGAATGGTAAAAAGGGCTCTGGAGGAGTCAAGCTTTGATAGTAGATATCTTGAGCTTGAAATAACAGAATCCGCGCTTATATCATGCCCTGAGAAGGTGGTAGATACTCTTAACCAACTGAGAGAAATGGGCATAAGGATTGCACTTGATGATTTCGGGACAGGCTATGCTTCCTTGAAATATCTCCAGACCCTACCTATTGATACACTTAAAATCGATAAAGCATTTGTAAGCAGAATCGGTGCCTCGGATCTGGATAAGCAAATCATAGGTTCAATAATCTGCCTTTCACATAAGATGAACATCATGGTTGTTGCAGAAGGTGTGGAAAACATTGAGCAGCTTGAATATCTAAAGTCACAGGAGTGCGATTGCCTGCAGGGCTTCCTGCTCAGTAGACCATTAGAGGAAGAGCAGTTCAGCGAATTGGTCGAGTCAGTGTTATAACGATGCGATATATGTCCCCCACCTCTATAGGTGGCGGGTACCACTTTGCCTTTCAGATATTTTCTTTGAACCGAAGTGTAATAATTCTGCTCAATAATTTATTATAATGATATATGACACTGCATATAAATAATTGAAATAATGTGCCTGGTAGCTTACACATTTTTTCTTTTTTTGCGAGGTGATCATATTGATAAGATCCAGGGTTGGCATAGTATATTTTTTGATCACTATCTCCATGCTTTCTATTACACAGATATTTATAGATGTAAAAGATAATTCTGTAATGAATGCTTCCATTTCAAACTTCAAGAGAGAATATACCATATTTATTGAAATCGAGGATAAAACTCTATATCTCCTTGACGGTAATGAGTGTATAAAGGAGTACAGAATATCCTCAGGCAAGTCGGGCCTGCCGTCACCACTTGGACGATGGACTATCTCTGAGAAGGGCGACTGGGGAGAGGGCTTTGGTGGCAGATGGCTTGGGCTTGATGTACCCTGGGGGACATATGGCATTCATGGGACAAGAGAAATCGGGTCCATCGGTTCCGCAGCCAGTCATGGATGCATACGCATGTTCAATGATGATGTTGTAGAGCTGTACAGCCTGGTTTCCGTAGGTACCGAGGTAGTCATAGTGAACGGCCAGTTCGGACCGTTTGGGAGTCACTTTGATGAGGTGAACCCAGGAGACAGAGGAGCCGATGTGCTTGCAATACAAAGGCGGCTCAAGCAGCTTGGGTATTACAATGGGCCACTGGATGGCATATATGAAGATGGTATGAAAAAGGCAGTCCATAAGTTCCAACAGGACAGTGGGCTTACCGCGCACAATACGATAGACCGGCAGACCTGGCTCAATATGGGCTTCAAGGAGTTTGAATGAAACTGATGGCAATGGATTGCATGACTGTAAATTATGTGACTATACCGGCGGTATATGGTATAATCAAGTAAACAAATTTTGGGAAGGATACTAAAGAATAATGCGTAAGATACTGCCTTGGGCGGCCGCGATACTGTGGATGGCGCTGATTTTCTTCCTCTCAGCGCAGGTTGCAGAACAGTCAGATCAGTTAAGCACAGGAATTACCGAAAAAATAGTGGCAATTATAGAAAATGTGATCCCTAATGCAGGGTTAGTCGCAGAAACCATGAATCATGTAGTTAGAAAAAATGCTCATTTTTTTTCATATCTAATGCTGGGAGTCCTGACAGCAAACGCGCTAAGGAGCAGCGGCATGAGAGGATTCAAAGGGGTGGCCGCGGCTTTTGCCATTTGTGCTATTTATGCAGCCTCTGACGAGATACACCAGCTTTTTGTCCCCGGCAGAAGCGGGCAGTTCACCGATGTTCTTATTGATAGTGCGGGAGCGTTGATCGGGTCCGGCATTGTGGGGATTCTTTCAAGAAAAAGGCATTCGGGAGCGAAAAATAATGTTTAAGTGAGAAGATGAAGAAACGAAGATTTATCAGACGGGAAAATATACATAAGGAGTTGATACTGTGAACATATCTTTTATTTATTATCCGCAAGGAAAGAAAAAAGCGCTGACCATGAGCTATGATGATGGTCAGGTATTCGACAGAAGGCTTGTGGAGATTTTCAACAAATATGGTATAAGAGGGACGTTCCATCTGAATTCAGGCACATTGGACGGCGATATTTTTATAAAAGCCTCCGAGGTCAGTGAGCTTTATAAAGGTCACGAAATATCAGCTCATTCGCTGACACATCCGTATCTTACTGCGCTTCCGGCTGATATGGCAGTAACTGAAATGGTTGAGGACAGAAGAAGGCTTGAGGCTCTGGCCGGATACCCGGTACGTGGAATGTCTTATCCTTTCGGGGCATACAGTAATGAACTGATAGCGTCGCTGCCAGGCTGCGGTATAGAGTATTCAAGGACAGTAAACTCCCATGGAGGCTTCCAGCTGCCCGAGAATTTCCTGACATGGCACCCTACCTGTCATCATGGACAAAACCTTATGGAAAAGGCTAAAGCACTCATAAACCAGCCGCCATGGGCTAAAATGCCGCTTTTGTATGTTTGGGGCCACAGCTTTGAGTTTGACAGGGGGAATAACTGGGAGCTGATAGAGGAATTCTGCAAATTTATCTCAGGTGATGAGTCTGTTTGGTATGCGACAAATATCGAAATAATGGACTACATAAAAGCGATGAGAGGGCTTAGGTTCAGTGTTGACTCCAGGATAGTCAATAACCCTTCCGCAACTCCGGTCTGGATAGGTGTGGACGGCGAGCCTGTCAAGATAGGAGCAGGGCAGACAGTTACACTGTAAGCCGGATAAAGTCACGCAGTCGGGCTAAAAACCCGGAGATGGCCAAAATTCCATCACCAGGTTCTGCATGATAAAAATACCCCGTCTTGCTTCTTCGATTGGGAATACAGCAAGACGGGGATTTTTTATGCGTTATCATCTCTTAACTCGTGCGTTGCCTTCGTAAATGCTCCAGACCTGTGCTTCATCAATAGGCTGTCCGTAGTCCTCCGCCACCGTAGTGACAAGCGCGCCGGTTGCCCAGCCGAACTGTGGCCACTTCTCAGGCTCCCAGCCCTTAAGTATCGCATAGAGCAAACCGCCAACAAATCCGTCACCGCCGCCGATGCGGTCATACACGGGTATTTCGCGCGGTTCGATCACGTGCCAGCTATCGTTATAGAGCATTATGCTTCCCCAGAGATGTTCATTTGCGCTGATTACCTGCCTCAAAGTAGTTGCGAATACTGATACCTTGGGATACGCTTCTTTTACACGGCCGATCATAAGCTTGAAGCCGTCGATCTTTCTGGCAAGGCCGCTGCCGCCAGCTTCGGGGCCTTCGATGTCCAGTGCCAGCTGGAAGTCTTCCTCGTTTCCTACCAATATATCAGAAATTGCCGCTATCTGTGAGAAGGTATCTCTCAGTTCATCCTCGCGGCCTTCCCAGAAGGATGCCCTGTAGTTCAGGTCGAAGCTTATCCTCGTACCGTGTTTTTTTGCAGTCTTTGCAAGCTCAAGGCAAAATTGGCTTGTCTCATGTGACAAAGCTGCGATCAAGCCTGACAGGTGAAGTATTGCAACGCCCTCCTTGCCGAATACTCTTTCAATGTCAAAATCCTTGGCATTCAGTGTCCTGCCGACTTCTCCCGCACGATCGTTCAGAACGCGCGGACCTCGCATGCCATAGCCGCTGTCAGCGATGTTGAACTGGTGTCTGTAGCCCCAGGGGCCTCCCTGAGGTACTTCCGGCCCTTCATACTCTAGATTGCGTCTGCGAAGTTCGCTTTTTATATAATGTGCTATCTCACTGCCCTTTACAAATGTTGTAAGCAGCTTGACGCGCATTCCCAGAGAGGCTGCTATGCTGCCGACGTTCGATTCGGCGCTGGTCGCCTGCATCGTATAAAGATTTCCCGTGTACACAGGCTGGCGGTCGGCAGGTGTTATCCTGACACCCATACTGGTTGGCATCACGAGTGAATATGTACAATCGTTTCTCAACTGCATTTTTATTACCTCCCGTTATTGTATAAATTTTGTTTTACCTATGAAATTGAGCAAGCTCCCGGCGGGATATTGCCTGATGTCAAGTAATGCTAATTCCTCCGAACAACTTTTATATTATTACAGTGTTATTGTTTTTACAATGATATTGGCGTTATAGAGCAATATTTACATGTTATCAAGCAATTAAAGCAAGGAAGAAAGTGGTATGATATTTTATAATGTTATCATGTGGGATGAGTGTATTTTTAACATTAAATATGATTGCGGGGGAAAGACAATGGATTTGTTCAGTCTGAAGGGAAAGAAAGCTGTATTGCTCGGCGGCGGAGGCGTACTGGGCGCTGAACTGGCAAAGGGGCTTTTGAATGCGGGAGCTGACGTGGCTGTCTGTGACCTTGATCCAGTAAGGGCTCAGATCGTTATTGATGCTGTAGTTAAGGGAGGGTCGAAAGCAAGAGCATACAAGATCGATGCAACTGACATTGAAAGTATCAAGTCGGCAGCGCAGGCTATTTTCGAAGACTTTGGACGAGTTGACATACTGGTCAATGCCGTAGGCGGAAACATGAAGGCTGCTACTACATCGGAGGAGGTATCTTTTTTTGACCTTGATGGAAGTGTACTTGACAAGGTCGTAAAACTGAACCTCATGGGAGGCGCGATACTTCCTTCACAGGTTTTTGGCAGGGAAATGGTGAAGAATGAAGAAGGTGGCGTAATAATAAATATTTCCTCGATGAATGCTTTGAGGCCGTTGACCCGTATTCCCGGCTACTCAGCTGCAAAGGCTGCAGTGAGCAATTTTACTCAGTGGCTTGCAACAGACCTTGCAAGGCAGCATGGCGAGAAGATAAGAGTTAATGCGATAGCTCCGGGATTCTTTCTGACTGAGCAGAACAGGTATTTGCTGACCTACCCGGAGACGGGCGAGTTAACCCCAAGGGGAAGGACAATATTGGAGCACACTCCAATGGGCAGGTTCGGACAGCCGGAGGAACTTGTGGGAACGCTTGTATGGCTCTGTTCCGATGCATCGAAGTTCGTCACAGGTATAGTAGTGCCTATCGACGGAGGTTTTTCGGCATTCTCGGGAGTTTGACATATATAAGTTTGAGCTGGCTGGAAAGGTTAATTTAGCGGCGATATTGTTGAAATTTTACGAGCGGGACCGGCGTAGAGCAATGAGAAGTACTATGTACCAGATGAGGTTTTGATAACTGGAGATATGGTGGGAAAAGAGGATATTTTGCGAAGGAGTGATCAGTTATGAGCAAGCAGGATATAGGCGTGATAGGCCTTGCGGTAATGGGCAAGAACCTGGCCCTGAACATTGAAAGCAGAGGTTATTCGGTATCTGTATACAACCGCTCAAGGGAAAAGACAGATGAGATGCTGGAGGAAACAGCAGGCAAGAATGTTTTTGGAACATACAGTATCGAGCAGTTTGTTGATTCACTGAAGCCGCCGAGAAGGATCATTATTATGGTTAAAGCGGGAAAGCCTGTGGATGATACTATCGATCAGCTCAAAGGGTATATTTCCAAGGGCGATATTATTATCGACGCAGGAAACTCCTTCTACGGCGATACGATGAGAAGGAGCAGAGAGCTCGAGGCCGAAGGCTACAGGTATATCGGCACAGGAGTTTCAGGCGGAGAAGAAGGAGCACTTAAGGGACCTGCAATAATGCCGGGCGGTGAAAAGGAAGTTTATGATATAGTTGCGCCGATCTTTACCGCCATTTCTGCAAAGGTCAACGGAGAGCCGTGCTGCACATATATCGGGACAGATGGCGCAGGCCATTATGTAAAGATGGTGCACAATGGTATAGAGTACGGTGACATGCAGCTAATATGCGAGGCATATGCACTGCTTAAAAATGTACTTGGCATGTCGGCAGAAGAACTCCAGGATGTCTTTGCGGGATGGAACAAGGGAGAGCTGGACAGCTATCTTATAGAGATCACAAGCGAAATATTCTCTAAGAACGATACGGAGACCGGAAAGCCGATGGTCGATGTCATACTGGACAAGGCGGGACAGAAGGGCACCGGTAAATGGACCAGCAAGAGCGCGCTCGATCTTGGGATAGCGACGCCGGTCATCACAGAAGCTGTCTTTGCACGCTGCCTGTCTGCCATCAAGGACGAAAGAACCGCAGCAAGCAAGGTGCTAAGGGGACCATCTGCAGCCAAATTCGAGGGCGACAGGAAGGAATTCATAGAGTCCGTCAGGCGTGCACTTTATGCCAGCAAGATCTGCTCATACGCACAGGGCTTTGCTCTTATGAAGGCCGAAGCCCAGGAAAACGGCTGGAAGCTCGATTATGGAAGGATAGCCATGATATTCAGGGGCGGCTGTATAATCAGGGCACAATTCCTCCACAGGATCAAGGAAGCCTATGATAAGGATCCGGAGCTCGCAAACCTGATGCTCGATCCATATTTCAAGGATATCCTCGAGAAGTATCAGGACGATTGGCGCAAGGTTGTCGCAACCGCAGTGACTTTGGGCATACCGGTCCAGGCAATATCCAGCGCGGTGTCATATTTCGACAGCTATAGGAGCGAAATTCTGCCGGCAAACCTGCTACAGGCGCAGAGGGATTATTTCGGAGCACACACTTTTGAGCGCATAGACAAGCCACGCGGAGAATTCTTCCACTATAATTGGACTGAGCATGGCGGAAAGACTCCGTCTTCGACTTATACGGTATAACAAAGTGATAGATGCCCCCTACCTCATCGAAATGTGAAAAGGCAAGATACAAACAGATGTGATAAAAAGAGGGATGCGGATATGAAAGACATCGTTGTAAAGGGAAAAAGCGGAAGCGGAATTAATGAAAATGAGTTACGAAATGCCCTTCAACAGAGCATTTTGGAGTATGGGAAAAGCATCTGTGATATAAAAAAGGTGCTGTTGATACCGCCTGACTTTACAAGGATGCATTCGGGTGCAGGTAAAATAACAGCAATATACTATGAATTGCTTAAGGACTGTTGCCATGTCGATATACTGCCTGCCCTTGGAACTCATGAACCGATGTCGGCCTTCGAGATAGATGAATTTTTCGGGGGGGATATACCGCATGAGGCGTTCTTTGTGCATAACTGGCGGAATGATGTAGTCAGGATCGGTCAGGTACCGGCAGACTACGTGAAGGAGATTTCGGAGGGGTTGATGACCGATCCCATTGATGTTGAAGTAAACAAAATGATCGTCGATGGCTCCTACGATCTTATTATTTCCATTGGACAGGTCGTGCCGCATGAAGTGGTAGGTATGGCCAACTACAGCAAGAATATATTTGTGGGCAGCGGCGGCAGCAGCATGATCAACCAGTCACATATGCTCGGGGCCTTTTACGGGCTCGAAAGAATAATGGGGCGCGATCATTCACCTGTGCGAAAGGTGTTTGACTATGCCCAGCAGCATTTTATGGGTTCTGTGCCGCTGATGTATGTGCTGACTGTTACAACGCAGTCTGAGGGCAAGGTTACGATACATGGGTTGTTTGCGGGCAGCAGCCGAAGGATATTCGAGGAGGCTGTCGTACTAAGCCAGCAAAAGAACATCATTTTTGTCGAAAGGCCATTTAAGAAAGTCGTCGTATATCTGGACGAAAGGGAGTTCAAGAGCACCTGGCTGGGAAACAAGGCTGTTTACAGGACCAGGATGGCTATCTGCGACGGAGGCGAGCTGATCGTGCTCGCACCCGGCGTAAGAAAGTTCGGGGAAGATGACGAGAATGACAGGCTTATAAGAAAATATGGCTATGTCGGCAGGGAAAAGGTTCTGGAGCTTTGTAAAAACAATGAGGAGCTTAATAGCAACCTCTCTGTGGCAGCGCATCTTATCCACGGTTCATCTGATGGCAGGTTTTCCATTACATATGCGCCCGGAAAGTTGTCACAGCAAGAGGTCGAGGGTGTGAATTTCAAATACGCATCTCTTGAGGATACTATGAAACGCTACGATCCAAAGTTATTGATGGATGGTTACAACATAATGGAGGACGGAGAGGAAATATATTATATCAGTAACCCGGCACTGGGACTCTGGGCTTGCAAGGACAGGTTCTGAGGCGGGAAATAGCTTATTAGATGATGAGGGGCAGGGCTTGTAGGCCTCCGGGCTCCAGGGAGACAGGCTCTGAGGCGGTATCGGGGCATAACGAGGCAATAGATGTCCTCTGCCTGGGATGCATAGGCGAACAGTAAATTTATTTGCAAATGTGACAAGGAGCATGTGAAATGAAAGAATTTATGGACGAAAACTTCCTGCTGCAAAATGAGACTGCAGTCAGGCTTTATCACGAGCATGCAAAGAGCATGCCCATAATTGACTACCATTGTCATCTGAATCCGCGTGAGATCGCAGAGGATAAAAGATACCGGAACATAACCGAGGTATGGCTTGGGGGCGATCATTACAAATGGCGTGCCATGCGTATTAACGGTGTTGAAGAGAAGTATATCACAGGCGATGCCGATGACAGGGACAAGTTCTTCAAATGGGCGGAAACCATGCAATACTGCATCGGCAATCCTCTATACCATTGGACGCACCTTGAGCTGAAGCGGTATTTCGGGATCGATGAGCTGCTGTCACCCGAAACTGCCGGGGATATCTGGAACAGATGCAACGAATCGCTCAAGGAAGATGGGTTCTCCGCAAGGGGACTTATAAGGCGTTCAAATGTCAACGTGCTGTGTACTACTGATGATCCGGCTGACACACTCGAGTACCATGAACTCATCAGCAAGGATGCCTCGTTTGATGTCAAGGTGCTTCCGGCGTTCAGACCCGACAAGGGGATCAATATTGAAAAGCCGGGATTCGCAGAGTGGGTATCCAAGCTTGAAAAAGCATCAGGCATGAGCATTTGCAGCTATACGGACCTGAAGGATGCACTGCTGGAAAGGTTGGATTATTTTCATAAAAAAGGCTGCAGGATATGTGATCATGGGCTTGAGCCCGTTGTATACGTAGAGAGCACAGAGGCCGAGGCATCGTCTGTTTTTGATAAGGCATTGGCAGGAAAAATCCTTGATGCTGAGGAGGTAAAGAAATACAAGAGCGATCTGATGACCTTCCTCGGGACCCAATATAACAGGCTTGGCTGGGCTATGCAGCTGCATATCGGCTGTATGAGGAACAACAATTCACGGCAGTTCAGACTACTGGGCCCCGATACGGGCTTTGACACTATAGACGATTACAATTTTGCAGCGGTATTATCAAGGCTGCTGGACAACATAGAAACCAAAGGCGGGCTTCCAAAGACGATCCTTTACTGCCTCAATCCCAGGGATAATGAAGTTCTCAGCTCCATTGCAGGTTGTTTCCAGGGCGGCGGTATCCCCGGGAAAATTCAGTTCGGTTCGGCTTGGTGGTTCAATGACCAGCTGGAGGGTATGAAAAAGCAGATGACCTCACTTGGAAGCACCGGCCTGTTGGGCCGGTTTGTTGGAATGCTGACTGATTCGAGGAGCTTTCTATCCTACACCCGTCATGAATATTTCAGAAGGATACTGTGCAGCATACTCGGTGAGTGGGTGGAAAATGGAGAAGCGCCTGATGATATGAAGCTGTTGGGCAGGATGGTTGAAGACATCAGCTATTACAATGCAAAAGACTATTTTGGGTTTTGATCGTAATGAATTGCCCGCACTCCATGCACAGAGGGATTGAGTATGACAGTCAAATTACCAGGAAATACCAATTTGCCTCAAAAATAGGTTATCCTTATATAGTAACGATCATTCTTGCGATGTGGGGCTATATGAGGAAGCTGGTGCTGATTATCATAGTATTGTCCATATTTGACGCGGCAGCCACTGCAGCAGGGATCAGCCTGAACTATATCAGAGAGGCCAACCCTGTGATCGGCAGCCTTGTCATGTGTGATCCATTTGCAGCAAGCACACTGGCTTGCCTGCTTGCGGTGGCTCTTCTTATACTTATCTACAGCTTCAGGAAAAGGATACGATGGATCAAATACGGGCTGACGCTGATTCTTGCCGTCAAGGCAATGATACTCTGCCTTCACCTTACAATTATCATCCTGGCAGTCAGAGAAGGATTAATTTTTTCATAAAAATATCTAATGTTGCTATTAATACAATAAATAGGATAAAATAAAACGAGATCGAGATACATTAGTTGCATTATTATTTTATTTACATAATGTATGGGAGAATAAATTATGGACAAAGAAAAATATGGTTTTAATGATCTGCTTGAAATAATGGCAAAGCTAAGGTCGGAAAATGGCTGTCCATGGGACCGTGAGCAGACCCATGAAAGTCTGCGGATCTATATGATAGAAGAGACATACGAGGTACTGGAGGCGTTAGATGCGGGAGACAAGGACAAATTCTGCAATGAAATGGGTGATTTGCTGCTGCAGATAGTCTTCCACGCACAGATCGCAAAAGAGAACGGTGATTTCGACATTAACGATGTAACTACGGAGGTCTGTCAGAAGCTGATATCGAGGCATCCTCATATTTTTGGAGATGTAAAGGCGGATACTGCCGAAAAGGTAGAGGAGAACTGGGAAGCTATCAAAAAGAAGGAGAAAAAGCTCAAAAGCCAGACAGGAGTGCTGAAGGATGTGCCCTCAAATCTGCCGGCGCTAATGCGCAGCTACAAGGTGCAGCAAAAGGCAGCTCAGGTGGGATTCGACTGGGATAACATAGACGACGCCTTCAGCAAGGTAGATGAAGAAATACGGGAATTGCGGGATGTATATAAGAGTAATAATGTGGAAAGAATTACTGATGAACTGGGAGACGCTTTTTTTGCTCTCGTCAACGTGTCCAGGTTCCTCAAGATCCAGCCGGAACTGGCTCTTACCGGAACGATCGGCAAATTTATCAGACGCTTTGAGTATATCGAACAGCAAAGCACAAACGCAGGAAAAAAGCTTGAAGATATGAGCCTGGCAGAGATGGACGAACTGTGGAACGAGGCAAAGCATAAGCTCCCTCAAAAGTAATAATCGATATGTATAGGAGGGAATTGGATGAATAAGTCCGAATTGGTAAGGAGTATGTCTGAAAAGGGCGATATAACAAAGGCTGATGCAGAAAAAGCCTTGAATGCATTCATGGAAAGTGTCGAAGAGGCGCTGGTAAATGGAGACAGGGTGCAGCTCGTCGGCTTCGGGACATTTGAGGTAAGAGAGAGGGCAGCAAGAAAAGGCAGGAACCCTCAGACAAAGAAGGAAATTACCATCGAAGCCTCAAAAGCGCCGGTATTCAAAGTTGGTAAGGCATTGAAGGATACGATAAACAAATAGAAAGAACGGCAAATTTAGGATTTGCAGATCAATTTTTGATAGTGTAAAGCACTGCGAGGCAACATGTGAAAAATGCAGTAGGACATTATCAAGATGAGAATGTACGTATGATAGTGTAAAGTAGCCTATGAAAAAAAGGCTAAAACGCTATCAAGACAAAAATGCAGCGTATAGTGAGGGGATAATTTTATGAGGATCGACAAGTACTTAAAGGTCTCAAGGCTGATCAAAAGGCGCACGTTGGCAAATGAGGCCTGCGAGACCGGTCATGTGGCGATAAACGGAAAGCCGGCCAAGCCGGGGACAGAAGTAAAAATTGGTGACATAATCGAGATACGTTTCGGCAGCAGCCTGACAAAGGTGGAAGTCACATCTGTCGCTGAACATGTAACGAAAGAGGGCTCGAAGGAAATGTACGCTATAAGGTGATATGCAGCCTTAACCACATATTTTCCGATGTGTGAAGGAAATCCCATAAGGGTGTGCAATTATGCCCCGATGGGATTTTTTCGTTTACTCCTGCTGAAATTTATCATTCGATCTCGCCGGGGTTTTTCATTTATTCCTGCCGGTATTATATATATTGTACATGCATATATATTAATGTGGATCACTGCGGGATTTTTTGCGTATAATTGTCCAATTAGTCTATACATGGGAGGGTCAATATGATCGAGGATAAAAAGGTGCCGAAGCCAAAGGTCCAGAACCTTATTCTTGAGAACAGAGAGAAGCTTAGCGTTTCAGGAGTTATAGATGTAGAAAGCTTTAATGACGAGAGCATCATCGTCGATACGGAGCTTGGAATGCTGGTAGTTAAGGGGATAGATCTGCACATTAACAAGCTCAATATCGATAGTTCTGAGCTGGGCATAGAGGGAGAGATCATCAGCTGTGAGTATTCTGACAGAGAAGGGCCGAGGAATAAGGGCGGGGGCTTCTTTGCCCGGATGTTCAAATGATACTGTCAATCAGCGACCAGGTTATTGTATTTTTATGGTCAGTAGTATGTGGTGCAGCAATAGCTTTTGTCTACGATCTATTCAGGATATTCAGGAAAGCCATAAAAACAGGGAGCCTGGTGACATTTGTGCAAGATGTGCTTTACTGGCTCATCACTTCTGTTATTATGTTCCTGACCAGTTACTACAGTAATGATGGCGAGCTCAGGGGCTTTCTGTTCCTTGGAGCACTTATCGGAGCCGTGCTGTATGCCCTAATGTTCAGCAGGCTCATTATGGGCTCTTCACTCTTCATTATCAGGGTTACTGTGAAGATTGTCAGGTTTATATCGTTTGTTGTATCATACCCTTTCAGGATGGTGTTCAGGCTGCTTGTGATACCGACACGCAAGCTGGCAAAAGTATGCGCCAGGGAACTACGGAGGGCGAGGGACAACAGTAGGGCTAAGGCGCAGGCAAGGAGGCAGGCGAGGTTACAAGCCAGGCTACAGGCGAAGGCCCAGGCAAAGGCGAGGGTAATTGCGAAGAGGCAGGCGAGGGTAGAGGCAAAGGCGCAGGCCAAGACAATGGCGAAGACACGGAGACAGGCGAAGGGACAGGCGAAGGTGCAGGCAAGGAGGCAGGCGAAGACAGAAGCGAAGGTGCAGGCTAAGACACAGAGGCAGGGGCCAGGACTCAAGTAAAAGCAAAGCGGCACAAAAAGGCAAGGAAGCAGCCAAAAAAGACAATGGCTAAGACTCAAGCTAAGGCGCAGGCGAAGGTGCAGGCAAGGAGGCAGGCGAAGACAGAAGCGAAGGTGCAGGCTA
>CAZBEQ010000048.1:26175-27443 GCA_964490975.1 uncultured Oscillospiraceae bacterium
ACTCAAGTAAAAGCAAAGCGGCACAAAAAGGCAAGGAAGCAGCCAAAAAAGACAAAAATACAAATTAAGTAGAAGACCCAGGGAAAAGCAAAGGAGCAATTCTAAAAGATTTGAGCGGCAAAGCAGGAATTATTCAAGCCGTATAGAATTCTATACTATAGCTGCAAACATTTTGGTTAAGAATTATTATACAAAAGACGATTTTATTAATGCATACATAAGAGTAAGGTACAATTGAGCAACGGGAGAGAATATCTCCACACCGGGGAGTATCAGCTAATGAAAAAGGGTAAGAAATCTACAATAGGAGTAATTGTTTTACTCGCCATATTTATTTATTTATCATATATCGCTGTAAATCAGCAGAAATTGTTGTATGCTAAAAGCCTTGAATTGGACAGGATAGAGGATAAGATAGACGAGGAAACGAAGCTGAATGAGGAATTGACCAAAGAAAAGGAAATGATCCAGAGCGATGAATACATTGAGAAAATTGCCAGGGAAAAACTGGGTATGGTGAAAAAAAATGAGAGGGTTTATGTAGACATCGGAAATTAACAGCGCTTCTTCAAAATATCTTGTAATGCCTATAAATACAGGCTTGACGAATATTTCCACATACTATATAATCGAATTGTTTATTTTTTATAGCAATAGACCGAAGCGTAGGATAGCAACATTGGTCGTTTTGAAACATAAGGAGGATTTCTTTCTGTATGCTTGTTGAGGTTGGTAACATAGTTGAAGGGAAAGTGGCCGGAATAACCAATTTCGGAGCTTTTATCCAACTGCCGGATGGGAAAACAGGTTTGGTCCACATCTCAGAAATCGCTGAGGAATACGTCAAGGATATAAAAAATCATTTAAAGGAAAATCAGGAAGTCAAGGTTAAGGTGCTTTCGATGGACAATGGTAAAATAAGCCTGTCTATTAAAAAAGCAATCGACCGCAGTACAGCTCCCAGGACAGCCAGGCCTCCCATGGAGATAGATTGGGGCAGGAATGGCAGTGAAAGCCTTTCATTTGAAGATCGCCTTGCAAAGTATATGAAGGACAGCGACGAAAAGATCCATGATCTTAAAAAGAGCTTCGAATCAAAGCGAGGAAGTGGAGGCTACCGAAAATCTTCCCAGTATTTCTAGAAATGCGAGGATGTTTGGTTTTAGAATTACGCGGGCGTCTATTTGTTGAAGTATATGGGCGCGCATGGGCGTTCAGAGATGAAGCATGATTTTGGGAGTAAGTAACTGTAATACCTGTAAGGATTT
>CAZBEQ010000049.1:0-27120 GCA_964490975.1 uncultured Oscillospiraceae bacterium
AGGTTCCGGCTTGTAGCTCCCATTTATCATCCGTTTTACCAGATGCTCCACGTTTACAAATGGATTCAGAATCTCTTCTTCCTCCAAGTGGAAACATTGAGCATTCGCTCGCTGTTTCACAGCTCGCACTGTTTATTAGATTATACCACAAATTCTGTAATGTCATCTGTTTTCTATTCACGCCAACTTGCTGTTGTCACTGGCATGCCGGGTACAGGCAAGAGTTCATTGCTGTTTTATGCTGTAAATGAGCTCGATCCTTCTTCTTTCAGGATCTGTCACATCGAGTTGTCCAATCCCAACAAGAAAGCCCTCTACAAGACCCTTGCTGTCAAATTGGGTCTGTCACCCGCATACATTGCTGACGATATCAAACTTCAAATCATCAACTTTTTCAGTGAAGAAAATGAGCAGAGCAAGTTCAACTGCGTCATAATCGATGAGGCACATACACTATCTATCCCTATAATCGATGAACTTCGTAGCTTTTATGACGAGGGATCCAACTTCTCGCTGATTCTTTCAGGTCTGCCGCCTCTTTTATCAAGAACTATGAGAACTGGTGTTGCCAGTAGTAGAAAGACTTAATGTTAACCCCGTTCATCCGGCATCATTGGATTTTGGGAATAGACTGGTCACGGCTGTTACACTCTGTTACGATCCGGAGCCATTGCTGGCGGCGGACTTTATATGAATTTTTACCCATAAGTAATCTCCTTTTACAAAAAAAAACTGCTGGATTTATTGTAAAGGAATATGGTTCCTAAAAAAACACACAATATTTGACGTTTACAATCCAAGTGAGATAATACCATCATAAACGAGGGAGGTATTATACCGTTTGGGTTCCATATGATATGGAAAAAGCCAGTAGAAGCAACTCCTACCTCTACTGGCTTTGGTAGTTTATAAAGCTATAACAGAAATGTCTATTCTCTTAACAAATTGTACAGCACCTTCGCCATTTCCGCCCTGGTAACCATGTCTGCCGGAGAGAGTTTCCCTTCGTTGCCCCTGATAATGCGGGCTTTAACAAGCAGTGTCGTGGCATCCTTTACCCATGAAATAATCTGTCCTGCATCACTGAAGGTTGATAGCGACAGTCCTGACATTTCTGGCGGAAGTTCATCGAATATTTTCAGTGAATTGTACAGCAGTGTAAACATTTCTTGCCTTGACATTTCCTTGTCCGGCGCAAACATATTATTGCCCATACCACCAGATATACCTAAGCATTTTGCCGCTGCAAGATAATTTGTATAATAGGTGTTTCCAGCGTCTGCGAAGTTATCCTCATATTTTGTATCAGGCTCCATACCATAGTCTCTCATTAGTATAACAATGAATTCGCCCCGGGTCAGCTTAGCATCAGGAGAATAGTTACAGTCTCCCTATAATTCTTACGAACTTTCCAGTTCAGAAAGGAGTTCCTATGTCTTTAAAAATCGTGTACAAAATCTGCTGTGGAATTGATGTTCACAAAACTTTTGTTGTAGCCTGCATCGTTTCCACCAATAAACAGGGTGTTACCACCTACAAGGGCCATCGCTTTTCAACCTACACAAAAGGTTTGAAAGAGCTGTTACAATGGCTGCTTGAATCTAATTGCAAGGATGTCTGTATGGAATCTACAGGTAAATACTGGATTCCGGTGTACAACGTCTTGGAAAAAGACTGCTCTATTGTACTTGCACATCCTAAGTATGTTAAGGCTATCTACATACAAGATCAAACGTAACCTATATAATCGTGGATATTGTGCTACATTTGTCCTGATTATGTATAGAAATTTAGTACTGCATCCCAGATGGGTGCTGTATAAGTGGCTCTGAGCGATTATTATGGCACTGCATTGCCCATTATACCGGCTAATGGAGGGAAGAAGCATGCAACAGCAGGGAAAATACGACAGAGGCTCAAAGTGCCAGTGTAGGACGAGCAGAGCGCCTGATATGTGAGTATGGAATCAGATTAGGAATCAGAAAAATGTACTTTATGGAAGGCCTAAGCATTAGGGAAATAATGGTTATCAGTACTATTATTCAAATACCACTAGCCCTCTAAAAGCAGCTAGTTTTCAGACTTTTTCAATCCAATGTCACTTTGCTCTTCACATTGATACAGCATGTCTCAACATGACTTGAGCAGACAAAAATGTTGTCGTGAGGATTACGTTGACTGGAATCATAGTAAACCTATTTTTCTAAAGGGATCCTAATGATTCCATAAACACAAGCAACGTATAGAAATGTAGTGTCAGCTTCGGTTTTACCAATATCTATTCCTAATGAGGCTGATACTAATCCTTGAGTATCCAGTTCTGTTATATTACCATTTGAATCTATTTTCCTTATTGACCTTCCATCTGAACTTGCATAAATGTTGTTGTCATTGTCAATACAAATATCAAATGCCTCAATATCATCTGCTATAACTTCAGGCTTTGGTAAACTATCTGAACTAAGATCAAATTTTAATACTGTTCTTCCCTCTCTAGCATATAGATTTTTATATTCTTTATCAAATACCAAGCTGGTTAACACAAAGGATGTATGTTCGTTACCCTTATAAAAAATGCTTTTCTCCATTGATGGTGTAAACTTATAAATGGTATCATCTTTATCATCAGCTACAAACAGGTTTCCTTCCATGTCGATCTCCACGTCGGAACAACGAAGAAAACCTTCTGCAATAATCTCAGATTTACCATCAGATGAAATCCTCAGCACCCTATCACCGAGAGCTATATAAACATTCCCTTTTTCATCGATATCCATCCCTGAACTGACAAAGCTTTTATCAATGTATGGATTACCGACGAAATCACCCTCTAATGTGGCGAATTCTTTTGCTATACCATTTGAATCAACTTTCCACAACATCCCGTTTCCTGAGTCCGGTGCTGTTACCATATATACTAGACCTTCATTATCGCATGCTACTCCATACGGTCTATTTCTGCTGACTTCTATTAAATAATCTGCTTTATTTGATTGCTGTTCATTCGCGGCTTCATTCGCGGCTTCATTCGCAGCTTCTTTTGGAGTTTCATTAGTAGTTTCCGGAGTAGTTTGCTGAACAGTAGAGCTTTCATTTGTGCAACCTGTAAAAGAGCATAGTATGCATATAATTAATATGTAAACAATAATTTTCTTCATACCTGTTATTCCTCCTGCTGGAGTATTTTTATATATTTACAGGATACATTTTATAGAAAGGTAAGTAAACATGACATATGTAATGGAAAAACAAGTAATTTGTCACTAAATGATTTTAAACAATTTTATTCTTTATACTGTAAACTGCTAACTGTGTTCTGTCTTGAAGATTAAGTCTTGAAAGAATACCAGATATAATATTCCTCACACTTCCTTCGGTTATTTTAAGTTCGGCGGAGATCTCCTTGTTGCTCTTTCCAAATATTATTAACCTGATTACACTAATCTCACGCTGAGATAATTGATAAATTATCTTTTCTTTAATATTTTCTTTAAAATCCTTCATATAATTGATGTAGTTTACGAAAACCTCATCATTAATAATTTTTAGTCCTTTCATAATACCTCTGATTGAAAAAATGAGTTTTTCAGACTCCACATCCTTCAATATGTAACCATCTGCGCCTACATCCAATGCTTCGGATATATTCTCGGAATCATTATAGGTTGTTAAGATTATGACTTTTATATTCGGAAACCTTTCTTTAATAAGCTTTGTTCCTGCAACTCCGTCACAAATGGGCATAACAATATCCATCAGTACTATATCCGGCATTAATTTTTCGCACATCTCAAATGCTTGTTGACCATCAGAAGCACAGCCGGATACCTCAATATCATTTTCCTGCTCGATAATATATTTCAAGCCTTCCCTCATCAAGGGCTGGTCGTCAGCAATCACCAATCTAATCAAGTTTTACCGCCTCCTGTAATGCACAATCATACGAGTAGGGTACTTCTACATATATGTTAAAACCTCTTTCACCGCTAGTGCCATACTGTATCTTACCATTTAATTCTTTGGTCCTTTGCTCCATCCCGGTCAGTCCCATACCTTTATTTATTTTAGTACAGCCGCATCCATTATCAGATATAAATAATCTCAATCTTCCATGTAAATATTGTAAGACAATAGAACAATTACTTGCCATCCCATGACGAACCGAATTGGTTAATGCTTCCTGACAAAGTCTGAAAATAAATGTAAAGTACTCTACAGTAAGAGAATCAATATCTATATCCAAACTCAATTCTACAGCAAAACCTGAAGCCTTAAAATTTTTTATCATATTAACGAGTTTATACTTCATACCATTCTGCTCGAATTTCAGGGTAGATAATCCTGTAACGGCCATTCTTAACTCCTTTAATCCCTCTTTTGTGATTTCAGCTGCAGAACGAAGCTTTTCCTTTGTTAAAGTGATGTCTTTATCGCATGAAATAATACATCCTTTTATCATAGTGTTCAATACGGTCATGTATTGACCGAAGGTATCATGTACATCGCGTGCAAAACGATTTCGTTCCCGTTCTACTGCCAATGCTTCCACAACTCGAGAATAATCCTGCAACTCATCATTTTTCTGATTTAGTTCGTTTATTGCATTTTTTAGGTTGGTTATATCAGTAAATACAATACTAGAACCAACAAAGTTTTTTTCATTAGCATATATTGGTCTTATATTCAAACGAAAGAACCTATTTTCTTGAAGATCAAGCTTAAGTTCAAATTCCAGTTTTCCCTTTTGAAGGTCTGGTCCCGACATAGATAAATATTTAATAATATCTCCGTCTAACATGCCTAATTGCTCATATAAAGACTCTATGCTGTCGTTACGCTTAATATTTAAGATGCCGGAAAAGTAAGCAATAAAGGATGCATTGAAATCGATGATCCTTCCATTATCATCACTTAACACAATTGGGTGATCCATATTAATAAACATATCCTTCATAGCATAAGGAATTGCATTCAAAAATTTAAACCGGAAATCTGCAAAAGCCATGATGAAAGTTGTAATTGCAAACGAAACCAAAGTAATATCTATACCAAACACATAATATGAGGTATGTAGAAACTGTACCCTATAGTTTTGATATACATTAGCGATAAATGGAAGAACAATACATATTGATAGGAGTATGCCTTGCATTTTAATATATCCATATTGCCTTAGCGTATTTCTGATCAGAAGGAATTCCCCTGCCAGTAAATATAAGTAACAGCTTGCCATATAAATGAAATACACAATTTTGTGATGATCATAAATGCCAGAATAATAAACAGTATCAAAATAGCCTGTAATATGTATAATGAAAAATATTACCGGGGGTAGGCCAAGCAAAATAAGAGTAAACTTTTTCCTGTCGAATTTTGAATTAGTATAGAGTATGCAAAAAATTAGCCAACTATAAATTATAAAACAAGTCACAAAATGTTCTAAAAATTCAGCTACATTAAGTAAATATATTTTTTCCTGTTTAAGTCGAGACCCCATTACAAAATATGTCTCAAATATAATATTATATAGTGCCCATACAATGATAAATGTCCGGAATGCAGCGTGACTGAAAAGTAGTATAGATTTTTTACCAGATGCTATAAGGTTATAAACAAGTATCAATGTAATACCTGCAATTAATATGTAAACAAGCATTTTAATCTCGTAGCAGACTCCCATTTTAACCTCAAAATGCAAAAAGCGTATTTGCATATGTACTAATAGACCCCAATTGATGTTCTTTGCTTTCTCGCAGAAGCTGAAGTATCTTTTCAGAGTTTTATTTCAATTAGATTAGCTCCTTCTCCCGCCTAGCTGCCGGGCGTTCAGTTTATACAGCCACTCCAAATCCCCTGCGCCAAAGCCTACATTCTGATATTTGTCATGTAATCCTTTGTTATTATAATCAATGGATAGAACCATATCCATCAGATTATTCCAGCCTCTAGAAGCTGATGAATGTACCATTTCTGCAAATTGTTCCTTAAGAGAAGAAATATGCGTATCAGGTATTTTAAATGTACCATTTTCTATTCCAGTGTCTAATGATTTATTATACAGTTCAATGATGTCTTCTCCACTTTCTGTATAGTAACTGCCGTCTCTCTCAGTCAGTAATGAGATATCCAGACCGGTTACCCGCTGCGTCTCATGGTACAGCTCATATTTTAATGTGCCTTCTTCCGTGACCTGTGAGCTGGTAATACCGTTCCCGCGAGCGGAAGACCTTATGTGATTAAATAACTGTTTCCCATTTTCGCCTACATTAAGTGCCTGTTCTATTCTGTTCTTCAGGTCAAAATCACCTGTACCGTCCAATGTGATTCGGTAGTCATACGGATCTACGCTAAAGGAAATCTGCTTATTATCAGAAAGAGATATACCGTTTGTTGATAAAATAGTATTTATCTGTGCATTTACCATCCGCCTGTTAAATTCCTTCTCGTTGGCTGAAGTTGCCTCCCCCTGCAATGAAATTCCCCTGAACAGAGAATCCCTCATATCAACTCCACGGGTATGGCCTGTCTTTAGTATGGAAATCTCATTGTTAAAGGCCGCTTGTCTTTCTTCATCTGTCAGATCAGAAATGTAAAAGGAGGAAGAAGTATCATAGTACTTTGAGCGGATATACATTTCAGGCTCAGCATGGGATTTTGCTTCCTGTACCAGTTTTGTATACTTCTCTGTCAAAGCCTCTCTGAGTGCGTTTACCTCACTACTGTATACACTATGATTGTTTGACATAATTTCATTTCCTGCATTAGCGATCGCAGCATTATTAGCATACTTCGCCTTATCAATATATCCTTGCAAATCCACGCTTCCATCAATTTGTCTGTTGGATGATTTTCCACCAGCCCTTTGGTTTTTTGAAAGGTTCTTTGCTTTAGTACTAATAGACACTGAGTCTAATCTTCCTGCTAACACAGAAGCTTTACTGCTTAATACAGAGCGATTTATCGGCTGTGAAAGCAACTGTGTTTTGGTGTATTCTGAGATTCTCATATGGCACCACCTTAACATAGAATACAATGTATCCAAAATCTCATCTGTTTGTCAATTATTCAGATATTATTCAATTGCAGTTAGTTACATGATCTAAATAATATCTGATAACCCTTTACGTTCCTGCTGCATGCCATTAGCAAGGCTCTGCTGAAAAAAACTTTGACTCTTCTGCAATCCCTATACAAAAATCATATCCTATTATTGGTAAGAAGTAAATACTTTATGAAATCAAATACAAAGATCATCTCAAATTTATTGTTGCTGCCAAAGTGTCATTAGAACATTAGCCGTATGCTTTTCTTGAATTACTTAAAATCAGTCACTCCACATTTTCATCCATTGTTTCATGCGGGAAGCTGCAGAATTCAATCCGGAGAAAGAGTAAATTTCTCCCTGGAGTCCGTTGTCACGCAACGGATTCCAGGCATGCCATAATCCTCCATATTAAAGGCGACAAATTCAACACCAGTGGAAGAAAGAAAAAAGTAGAATATACCATTGGTGCTACTTTTAGTATTATCCGGATCCACTTCCTGCAGATCTTCATAGCTGAGATACGCATCCAGAGTACCTCCCAGTGAAAACAGATATTCCGCATCTTTATCTATATTTTCATATACATAGTCGATAACTGTGTAGGGCTCATAGCTTTCAAATGTGTCACTTAAATAGTCATAGTATCCGATACATATTTCTTTATTTTCAGAATAGACCAGAAAGTCAATCAAAAGATAATTTTTTGTGTCATGACTTGCAATGATTCCCGCGATTTTTCTGCATACGATTTTACTGTCATCATCGGATGTTCTGCTGTCAAAAATGACTTTATTTGTAGATAAACTGTCGCTGAGCGTTACCTGTGCGGGATATCCAGTATTAAGCTCTGACAGCTCCTGCTCTGCAAGATCAAAAACATATTTTTTATATTTCTCGTCAAAATCAGAGCTTTTCTGCTCTGAATAACCGAACACTGATCCGTCAATGTTTATCGCTATCATTTGGGAAGTAACAGAGTATTCCAGTCCTGTGTCAAGGTCATGCAGATAAATGGTTCTTATCTCGTCTGAGCCGCTCCCTGAATGTTCCTCGCTTATCAGCTTACATTTTCCGTAGGTTTCCTCTGCATAAGACATCAGTTTGGATTTGCCCGCTGTATGACCACAGGCACTTAGGCAGAAGAGCAGCAGAATGCAGAAGCATCCAGAAATAAGACGGAACAAACGAGAAGAGCTATTAATAAACTGCTTTTTTCTAATCTTATTTTCAGCATTATTTTTATAGTTTTTTTCCATCAAAGACAACTCCGTTCTGTCATTATGTAAAGGAATTAATCTGCTCGCCGATATACATTGCCTTGGATACCTATATTACCATCGCCGTGAAGCTACAAATAATTCCTTTCAGAATTATGAGTTTGAACAAAATTGTAAAAATCCGAAGCTTCTTCAAAACCTTGTCTACTAACTGTTTCTGATGATACCTGCAAACCCTACCCCTCAATAAAGCAACATCTGCCTTTATTATTTTGTTGCGTCCAAAATTAGCTTTGCAATTTTAGTGCTGTGCAAGACATAGCTTCCATGCCCCTCACCCTGTAAAATACAGAGCTTGCTGTTTGGTATGTTATCTGCAATGTACTCCGTGTGATTTTGTTTCACCATGTCGTGACCTCCCGCCAGTACCGTAGTTGGGATTATGATGCGCCCAAGCACTTCTGCTGTAATATTGGGTTCTGTAAGCATCATGGTCATCTTCGGGTTTTTGACGATTGCGTTGATGCACTGAAACAGCTTGAACCAGCCTGTTCGAATACCATCCGGTGCTATATTTGCCCCGCTGATAATCATTTGGGACAATAGTTGTGGATATTTTGCCGCAAGCAGCAGTCCTACAATCCCACCATCGCTGAATCCATAAAGAATGGGCCGCTCCAGTTTCAGCTCATCAATAAAGCACCTTATATCCTCAGCAAAATCATCATAGTGATATTCCATAAAAGCATCACTCTGCCCATGTCCGCGGCTGTCTATTGCGTATACGGTAAAGCTTTCTGCCAGTAATGGCATCGCCTTATCAAAAATCTTATGCGTTTCCCCATTCCCATGAAGCAGAAGCAGGGGCCTTCCTGTGCCAGACTTTTCGTAGTAAAGATTGGTATTGTTCACACGGCACATCATTGGCGTATACCTCCTCGCCCATATCCATTTTGATTCCTCGTTCGGCATGTCGTTCTAAAAGGGACAATGCTTCGCTTTCCTTTTCGGGCTTATCGTGACCAGCTATCCTGCCATGGTTAGATCTCTTGCTCTGATTTCCAGGTATTCCATCGCTGTTAATAGATGTCTTTATTGTGCTCTCTTAAATAGCAGTCTCTTAATAATACTTTAGCCTCTGATGCCGGTACCCCCTTATAGAAATAAAAGCCCTGAATTTCATCACAATTCTCACTTTTTAAGAATTCATACTGTTCTTTTGTTTCGACCCCTTCAGCAAGGACTTTAGTTCCCAGATTCTTTGCCATCTGAATAATCGTTTTTACGATAGCCTTGTCCTTCGGGTTACCGGAAGATATCCCATGGATAAACTCCATATCTATCTTCAGTAGATCTACAGGGAAAGAGCGAATTCTGCTTAGTGACGAATACTCCTTACCAAAATCATCGATCGCAATCAGAAATCCCAATTCCTTTAATTGCAATAATCTTTGTAAAATCACTGTATCTTTGCTGAAAGCCACGCTTTCTGTTATTTCGATCTGGATCTTATGAGGATCAATTTCAGTTTCCTGAACTATGTCGGCAAATTGCTTTACTATGTCTTTATCTTTTAGTTGTTCCACCGAGAAATTGATTGAAATTTTGATATGACCCTTATATACACTATTACAATCCCTGCATTCTTTACATACCGTCTCTAAAACCCAAAGGCCAATCGGCTTAATAATGCCTGTTTGTTCTGCCAGCGGGATAAATGTTCCTGGCAAAATCATTCCATAGTCCGGGTGCCTCCATCGTAATAGTGCCTCAAAACCTATAACTGCTCCTGTTTCAATGCTAATCTGAGGCTGATAATGTAGAAAAAGCTCTTCTCTCTCCAACGCTTTATACAGGCTGTTTGTAAGTATCATTTTTTCTGCAGCCTCTTTCTTCATACTTTCACTGCAAAATAAGTATCGGTTCTTTCCATTCGCTTTAGCTTCATACATTGCCATATCGGCACTTTTTATTAATTCTGTTGAAGACTCTCCGTCAGTCGGATAAAGTGCAATACCAGCGCTGGCCGATAGAAACATTTCAACTCCATTTACGAAAAAAGGTTCCTTAAACTTCTTCGTGATTTTATTAAGAACTTTTTCGATGTCAGAATTATCTGCTACATCTTTAACTAATACAAAAAACTCATCTCCTCCGGATCTTGCCGCAACATAATGATGATCCGGTACCGAAATAAATCTATTTGCCACCTCAATCAACACTTCATCTCCTACCAAATGCCCCATTGTATCATTGATAGCTTTAAAGGAATCCAAATCAATAAATATAATTCCGAGGATGCCGTTGTTTCTTCGTGCGTTCTCAATCTCCTGTTCCAGATTCTGCATAAAAAAATCCCGGTTATGCAGTTTCGTTAAAGAATCATGGTTTGCTCTATCAATCAGCTTAATTTCCGAAAGCTCCAGCTGCTTTTTCTGACTATTTATCAGGTTTAAGTACTCATCTGCCTGTTCTATAAATTTAATTGTCAGGGTTACGACAATGATAACCACAATGTTCGAAACCATACCAGGAACAGGCTCTGAGTTGTTAGCTCTCACTGCAAATTGAAATGCTAAAATCAGTGAGACCACATTCAGAAGAACAGCGATTCTGTACCCTTCTTTTCTCAAAGCCAACACAAGATATACTGAGATCATCATCTGGGTTTGGGTAATTACACCACGGTACACAGCAAAGGTCCTTAAAAACGGAGGTGCACCGCTTGAATCAAAGCCTTTCGATAAAGCGGCAAGAAGAGCAGACAACATTAAATACAGAATACAGCTTACAATTATCACTAAGTACTTCCTTTTTCTCGATACTTCTTTATTGAGAAAATGCAGGAATTCCATAATGCTCCTCCTTTTATTTAAGCTATCAATAAAATAGTATAACATTTCTGGTACTTAAGCAACATCAACGAAGCCGTGTCAGCGCTCATCTTCCATATCAGAAAATAGTATTTATCATACGCTGTAACTCCTCATGCATATGTATCAATCCATTATGATAAGGTAGTTAACTTAACTTTCCCAGCCTTATTTGAAAACTACGCTACTCATTACTTCAATTTGTGGACGTAATTATGATGAATAAATATTGTTTTATAGACAGTTGGCTATGAAATAGGCCCTTTTACAGCATTATTTTGCCCAAAAGTTGAAATAATAATTAGTTGAATTGAAGATCGACGTGAACATGTTAAAATTCAGCATAGGCTTGCGGATATTGTCTTCATAGATGAACCGCTGTCATTGCAGGGTGAAATGAATGAAAAGAGATTAATTTTCCGTTAAAGGACTCAATAGCAGTATCACTCACCTTTTGACGAAGGCCGGGCTAACCCTCAGCTTGAGTTACAAAGGTTGGCGGCTTGCTTCAGACAAGCCGCCAATATGCTGATAAAAAAGTGGTTAAATATCATCTTTCAGCTTTATAGGAAAATATCTTTGCATTTGCTTATAACCAAGTCCCTTTTCTATGTCTTTATAGGCAATATCTCTTCCATCTTCATATAAATAAGGCATATTTAACATAATAGTGCGACCTTTGTCAAACTCAAAATTTGTGCTTTCAATCCATCGGCAAACTTTATCTTCCACTTTATGTATGCTCTCGTTATCCTCGTCAATACTGACTGCCATAGCGTATAAGCCTCCCTGAAAATCGAATAATTTAAAAGGGCTTACATCCGCATTGGTAACACCATCTTTAACGGCACATATCCATTCGGCTTTGTCATTGTTAGAGAGTAAAAAATCAAAACAGTCAAAAATTATATTTTTGAACAGATGCGCATGCTGCCACAATTGATACATGTATCCGCCGGTTTTGAACATATCCTCCCATGATTGTTCGCCCACCGTCACCGCTCTAAATCCCGGTATCCTGACGACCATAATATCAGGGATTTTTTTATCCAATTTATCCGTAATTTCAATCAAGCGGTTTATGTTGGAGGGCTTGCCGATATAGTCAATGCTAATCAATTGTGTTTCAATTTCTTTTGCCTTGTTATACAGCAGTTTTATGTCAGAATTGTCTGAAAAGTTCATTTGTTCGACTTCGCGTATGAAATCCAGCACGATTTCCTTCAGTTCATACAAAAGCGCAACCTCATCGTCTATGTTCTGTACTTTTTTCCCAAGCACTTCTAAGACTACATCGGAACCGGAAGTGTTAAAAACACGCATAATGTCTTTTATGCTGATATTCAACTTGCGTAAAATGAGTATTTGCTCAAGCCGCCTAACAGCATTTTCGTCGTACATTCTGTACGCATAGTCATCACTTCGGGTGCTGGACAGCAATCCCATGTCCTCATAATAACGAAGTGTACGAGCTGTAATATCATATTTGCTTGACACATCTTTGATTTTGATTAAGCTGCTCATTTATCTCGACCTCTTTTCTAAATAATCGGGTATAAGCTTAGTATAAAGGATTACCCAAAGGAAGAGTCAAGATGGTAATGCTATTTTCTATCAAAAGTAGAAATACTCTTGGCAAGTCAGCTTTGACCAAGCATCTCCCATTCGACAGATGCCAGACATAACCTAAAAAGATAGGGTAACTTAAGTTACCCTATCTTTTTAAAGAAACGTCAAATTCACCAGCATTATTAGTTCCGGTATCGAATTCTGCCCAAGTAACTTTGTATCGGTTACTACTTAACCGTTACTTTTCCGGCTGCTATCGAAACATTTATGTTTTTCAGATCCTTATCTGAAAATGATCCTATGGAGTTGATCGTTACTGCTGTATCTCCTTCAACTGCCGTACTCTTGATCTTGAAGGTTATGTTCGCAAATACGCCTGTCTTTGTTATGCTTTGTGATCCCTGTGTATTATCACCGAATAAAAGGACGAGCTTTCCTGCAGTCGATAAGCTCTTAGTGAAGTTAACTGCCGGGTTTGTCACTATTTCGCCTGCATTTACGCTTATTACTTCCAGTTTTGATGCATCGTAGCCAACATTAAAGTCACAGTTGTTGATTCCGCTTGCCGGTACTGCATCAAAGCTAACAGGTACTGTGATTGTTGCTCCCTGTTTCCCTGATACTGTCCCTATTTTCCCTGTTACCACATAATTCGAATTTGCAGCAAAAGTTTTAACAGGAACTAATATTAAAGAAACAGAAAGTATAATTGACAATAGTAAAAACAAACTTTTTTTCATTTTTCCCTCCAAAAACATTTAAAAATAATATAATGTATTCAACAAAAATAAGATGATCGAAGCTTTCTACTTGCTCTACAAAAATGATTAAGTATATTCCCCCCTTTCCTGACCTCTCAAATACTAATAGAAACTTCTTACTTCATACACTATTATTGTCGTGACATTCAATAGTTAATTTATTACCTTTTTCATGATTGCTCATTTGCTCTCTTTTTATATTCATAGACTCTATCTCGACTACCAATAATGCTCAATAAATCGAATATTAACCATCTTCAAGCATATTAAATAAAAGTGTCATTCTTCAGCGCTTCTGGACACTTTTATTTAATATGCTTAAAGACGGTTATAATCCTTTCTTTCAGCACTGATTTCCTCCTGCGGCTATTACTGCACAAACGAATTTATCACGTATAGAATTTTACACTTTATTATACATGTCAATCAAGAAAAATCTATCCATTTTAGGAAAAATATTTTACCAGGTAGTTTTTTCTCACTTCAGTCGCTCCGTTTGGTGCAACTATAGCACATTGGCACTATCTGCCTTGATATTTGTGACCCTCGCTACTCGGTACTTTGTCATTAAGAAACTTTATGGTTATTTTATCTGACTTTTAAATATTATTTCTATGTTCTTGGTCTTCCCTCTCATTTTAAACCTCTCTTCTCGCAAACGTCCAAATCAAATCAATATTCTTAAATCCGGCAGACTTCAACATTTCAAAATGCTCTACCATTGATACAGGACGGTCTTCCTCATAGTATGTTGGAATCCATTTTATATCAACTTCATCCTTTGACACATTCTTATACATAACCATCAGTGGTATATATCACATTTCATTTATTTTTGCTCTTCAGTGCCGCAGCCAGCTCATTCAGGTCCTTCCCCTTCAGAGCTCCTTCCAACAACTCTGGCAGGAGTGCAGGAGTGCAGGCGAAGCATGGTATCCCGATCTGACTGATCCTGCGGGCCAGATTCTCATCGTAGCTCGGTGTCCCTCTGTCTGACAGGGCTAACAGGCAGATCACCTTCACGCCTGATTCATGCAGTTCCTCCATCCTTTTGACAAGTGAGGCCTGGTTTCCTCCTTCATACAGGTCCGAAATCAGGATAAACAATGTCTTGGCAGGGTCTGTGACAAACTGCTGGCAGTATGCAACTGACTTGTTGATGTCAGTACCACCGCCCAACTGGATTCCAAACAACATATCTACAGGGTCGTTATCATACTGTTCACTCAAGTCGACAATCTCTGTATCAAAGGCTACAATCCTTGTGTTTAATGCAGCCATGCTGGCGAAGATGGATCCTGCTATGGATCCGTAAATGATCGATTCCGCCATGGAACCACTCTGGTCCATATCCAAAATAACATTCCAGTTATTTGATCGACGTATCCTGTCAAAGAAGAAAAACCGTTCCGGTATGATTTTCTTATGCTTCAGGCTGTAGTTCTTCAGGTTCCGGTTGATGGTATATTTCCAGTCGATACTGGAGCTGTTGGGTATGGGTGAATGCTTCCTTTTGTTCAACGCTCCGGTAACGGCTTTTTTCAAATCGTTTTCCAATCGCTTATTGATCTCATCCACGACGGTTTTCACCAACTGCCTGGCTGTTTCCTTCGTTCTCTCCGGAATTTTCCCCTTCAAAGACATCAGCGTCGCAACCATTTCAATGTCAGGCTGTACATTTTTCAATATCTCTGGCTCAAATAGCAGCTGTTTCAACCCTTTTCGTTCTATGGCATCCGACTGGATAACCGATACGACATCCTCTGAGAAGAAGTTCCGAATGTCGGCCAACCACTTGGCCAGTTTTGGTGCGGACGGTCCCAATCCGGCGCTTCTCTGAGCGGCTCCGGCTCCCTTCCCCGCACCAGCCCCGGTTCCCGGATCTTCGTTATCCGAAGTGCCATCATAGATCGCAGCAAGGGCTTCATCCATGACAAGGTCCTCCGGATCAAGCTTCATGCCACCTGCACTGAAGGATTCCAGAGTTTCGTTCGCACTTTTTCCCAATATGAGTCTCCATCTTTTCAACTGTTCCTGATCAACCATTTAAATATCTCCAAAATCAAATTCATTGAGCTCATCGATCTTTTTCTGTTCTTCCTCATTCAGCTCGCGGTGCAGTAGATCGCTGGCATCTTCACGACCCATTCCCCAGATCTCACCCAGATTTTCGCAGATGCTCCGCTTTTCGCCCGGGCTGAAGTCACCGAAGGCTCTTCTTAAAAACACCAGAGCACGCTTGAATTGCTCCAGATCCAGCGAATTGACATATTCGTTCAACTGCTCCCACAAGTTCATTCTGGCCAGCAGCGCATACCGGTTTCTCATCGACAGTCCTTCAAACCAGCCAGCACCAATATCTGCCTCAATTCCGGGAGATAACCTGCGCGAAACCTCCTGAGCCAGTTTTATCCCATCTATCTTGTTCCGCTCCAGCAACACAGCACATGCATAACCGGACAGCAATGGATTCCTGTCATCTGCATCCGACAACTCCATCAGTTTCTTGATCCACAATTCTTCATCAATGGTTTCAAAATGCTCCAGAGCAACAGTATTCATGGAATTGACAGCCCCAATTCCTTCCCTTGCCGCAGTATTATCACATCTGGCCACATCCGGCATAAGCAGAGAACCCCTCAGGAATAGCTGCTGAAGAAGTGGCACCAAGTGGGAGGTGTCAAATTTGCGTATGTCGCCATAACTGATTACAAGCGAAAGGTTAAAAGCAGCCTCGGCAATTTCAATAAAAGACCCAGAATCGACAGCAAGCCTTTGAAGGACCTGCCTGGCCTGCTCCATGGATTCCATCATTCCGCATTCGCAGGCTTCCCGGATTACCTTTGCCGCTTCGGGGATACTTTGACTGTTATCCAGCCTTTCCTTGAACACATAAGCCGCAGCAAGCTCCACTGTTTCACCCCTGAGAGTGGATTCCACAAGTTCAATTTCTGCTTCAGGAGTCCATTGCAGAATCCATGATTCGGACCAGGTTGCCGATTGCTGAGTCTTTTGCTTCATTTGCTGGAAGCTGATGTTCAGCACTTTTAGTCTATGGAGAAAAAAGGATCTGGAAAGATCAAGGTATGCAGCCTCTTCCGATTGCACCCTCCTGTTTTCCCGCAGATCCAGGTCAAGGTCCATCGCTACGGCGGACCTGTATTTTTCAAGCTTCAGTCTTTTCAATTCCCGGTAAAAATCATCCTGGATGGAAGTCCGGCTCACACCCTCCGGCAAGCTGCCAATGACCGTACCGATATCAGTATTCGCAATTGCTTCCGCCACTGCCGATAATTCACCATACCCAAGACAAACTACTGCAGCATCCCTGAGATCCCTATTTGACGGTGCACTGCCAGAGTGGAGCGCCGCCAACGTATTAGCAAGACGAACTCCCTCAATGACCTCCGCCGAGGAACGATGGGTACCGTTTTCCCGCAGATATGCTGCGATCCTGGACAAATATTCCGCAGGCAGCTTCCCGAAACAGCCCTTCTGAAAGGACTCCCACATAAGTCCGAAGTAGGCCGGTGCATTGTTCCCGGCGCCATATCCGGACCTGGATGACAGCCTGAAATAGGAATAGGGCATCAATGTCAGCTTTGTACGGACGCGTGGCAGCTTCTCAAATTCCTCATTGCTCATTGGTTCTTCATCGGAATTCAGAGCAGAAGCATGGTAAGCCCCGGTAACAACGACAATTTTTTCGGGTCGATACCCCGACCGGATGGCATTTGCGATTCTGTTCCGCATATAGGCTTCACGGACGATATTCTTTGCATATTCCAGCGGAGCATCCATGAGAAGCTCCCTCAGGCTCCTGCCGAATTCAAAGGAAGCAAGACGGTATGCATCCCTGTTCAGGTTATGCTCAAAATTATATTCCCAATAAGTATCATGATCCTCTTCCCCTGCAACCTTTGCCCAGTGCTCGTAAATGTCACCCCTGCTCACTCGGAGAGGTGCGAGCTGTTCGAGTTGTTCTGTCGGTTCTGCCGGTTTGTCTACCGGTCTGTCCGCCAGTTGGTAATCCAATGGAATTAACACATCCGAAGGTAAATCAATAAATTCAGCATGAGCCCCGTGTTTCCTGGCCCACACTAAAGCCTGGTACTCAGGAGAATAGTCTGCAAACGGGTACAGAATTGTCCTGACCGGCAGCTCCTCCGTATAAGCAAGGATGGCAACAGGCGGTTTTGTATCACTGGAAGTGAAATGTGGAATTTGTGAGTTGGCATCCGATAATCCTTCAATCAGGACAGCCTCCGGCTGCACCTCATCAAGAAACTGAAGCAGGTGATACGCCCCACCTGGCGAGAGATGTCGAACGCTGAATATGTGAGGATTGTTTCCTGTCCGGTTCACGCATTCATCTCCCTGCACGCATTGTATAACTCACGCCATTCAGAACCGCGCTTTTTCAGGACATTATCCAGATATTCCTTCCAGACCAGCTTGTCCTTATCCTCATCCTTGACGACTGCTCCCTGCAATCCGGCTGCAATGTCCTCGCTGGTGATCCTTCCGTTTCCGAAGCTCGCTGCGAGCGCCATACTGTTCGCCAGCAGAGAAATAGCTTCCGCAGTAGAGAGAACCCCACTGGGGGACTTGACTTTCTCCTTGCTATCCAGTGTCACACCGCTGCGGAGTTCACGGAATATGGTAACAACCTTCATCAATGCATCCTCCGCAGGCAGCGATGCTTTCAGATCCAGGTTTACAGCCAGTTCTGAAACACGCTTGCGGACGATTTCAACCTCAGTATTCACATCGCCGGGGGTTGGCAGCACAATGATATTGAACCGTCTTTTTAATGCAGCCGACATATCATTCACACCCCTGTCCCGCGTATTTGCCGTTGCTATGATCGAAAACCCACGCAGGGCAGGTAATTCAAATCCGATTTCCGGTACGGAA
The DNA here is from genome assembly GCA_964490975.1 of uncultured Oscillospiraceae bacterium. Classification (GTDB taxonomy): domain Bacteria; phylum Bacillota; class Clostridia; order Acetivibrionales; family DTU013; genus DTU013. The sequence goes on from CAZBEQ010000049.1 coordinate 18,383, forward strand.
ATTCTCTTTTCCGAAAGAATCGAAATGAGCGCATCCTGCACTTCCGACGCGCATCTTGATATTTCCTCAAACCGGGCGATTCCGCCGCATTCCATTGCCCTATATACCGGGCTCTTGACAAGAGCCTCCATGGTAGGTCCGTTCGCCAACAGCATCGCGTAATTCCACGAATAACGAATCTGCTCTTCCGTCGTTCCTGCTGTCCCCTGAACTACCTTGGTGGAATCTCCATGGATTGCTGCAGCAAGATGCTCCGAGAGCCAGGACTTCGCAGTACCAGGTTCTCCGATCAATAACAGAGCCCTGTCGGTAACCAGAGTGGAAATTGCGATCTCCACCAGTCTCCTGTTTCCTATGTACTTTGGGGAAATCTCCTCTCCACCGGCTTTCCCTCCAATGATGTAGGTCAGCACAGATCGCGGCGACATCTGCCAACCCATTGGTACCCGGTCCCTTTCGCTGGATTTCAGCGCTTCGATCTCTTTCGCATACTGCTCTTCCGCCGTAAGTCTCAGTACATTCATGTTTTCTGCCATGTCCGCACCCTCTTTATCATTTTCTATTCTTTCATCTTCAGAAACTGTGCTATCTCATACAACTTTGCCGCAGAGGCATTATCCTGCTTTAAAGCCAGTTCTTCCAATCCCTTTGCGCATTCCTTGGGAAGGAATCGAAGAACCTGTGCAAAATCATTGAATAAATAGCCGGAATAATATCGTGCATTTTTAAAGTACTTGTCGATCGCCTTGTTGACGATACCCATCATATCCGGATATTCCGCCTGCAGCAGTCCCCTGATGATATCCTCCCAATTTATTGCATCCTGTTCCGTGATACCGTCAAGCATTCTTGCCAGGGAATCGGCAGCCCTGCTATCATTTTTTGTAATCAATCGGCACACAAGACCCGTTTCATCCATGTCCGCTAATATTTTCAGCCATCTCGGATCCCACTTGATACTGCTCTTGTTGATGTCCGCAATACGCTGGGATTTTCGTTCATAGGAATAGATATCGGTGAGCCGGTACTGCTCTTCAAAGTCAATATACTGATCCATCACTTCAAGGATTCCCTGGCCTTCCACCGATTTTCTTCCTTCCTTGACATATCTGGAGTAATGATCGAAAACATAGGCTGCACTTCTGCTTCTTACTGCTGCTTCAAAGGAATACGCCACAAGGACATCGTCATACTTCCCACGTATGGACTCCAGTAATTCCATTGCCTGTGCCGAACCGATCACCATAATATTTTCCACAACTATTTTCGCAAGGTTGTCCCGCACCGCTCGCAAGGTTGATGAGATCTTGAACTGCTGCAGATGTTTGGCATGCATCAGGCATTTTTCAAGGAATTGAAAGACCTCCGGATCATGTTTCCCTTCCAAACATTCCAGTACAACAGCAAATGACTCCAATACCTCCGTTGATGGTGGCTCAACTTTTTTCGCAAACAGAGAAAAGCCTTTTTCGGATTTTAAAACAGTTTCCAGAAGCTGTTCTCCTTCTTTTACGAGCAGAAGGGCAATTCCTTTCGTCCTGCAGAGTTTGACCGGATAAACCGCCAGATCGCGTTCCTTTCCATTGAACACCTCATACAAGCGTTTGACTGCCGTATCCGTCCCAAGGTGAGCCAATGCAAACAGACTTGCCTCACGATTGTCCTTTTTCCGGTCGCGGGATAGATCCTGCAGCAGGTCTTCGCACTCAGGCAAATCCTTCAATGCCCTGATTGCCGCAGCCTTTGCTTCGGAAGCGCCCTTCTCGATTACTTCCAGGTAAAATTTCTTTTCTTTTCTGCCGTTGATTTTTGAAATCAACCTGATTCTACGTGCATGACCTTTACCGCCATCCAGAAGCAGGCTATTTTTCAGAACCTTCACAATCGCAGGTCCAAACCCTTCGAGGATTTCGGATGCCAAGTCTGCTATTTCAGGATAGCTGTCATCCAATGCTGCGATGAGCGGATACACAAGCCTGATATCATGACAGCATCCTCCGATATATGCATCACGGATGACCTCAAGTCTCCCGGAGCCTTGTCCGGTCAACGCTTCCATTACCGGCTGGATCCGACGGTACGATACCCCTGTGGAAGCATTCAGGCCAGCCGGCATTATGTCTTCCAGTTCACCATCCGCTGATGTCTGGCCTTGGGTGTACAGAATCGCATTAATCAGATTGGCCAGTTCCAACAGCTTTACCGAATTGCTTCCTCCGGGCTGCAATACCTGGTCCAATGCATCCGCCACCCTGGCAAACACCGGAGCACTTTCACCGGCTTTTTTCATTTGTGGCAGCAGCTTTTTTAGTTTAAAATCATCGGCAGCCAGTTCGCAACCGGCGATGCACAGTCTTCTTACCTCGGTTTGGGTTTCGTAAAGTAGTGGTATACTCATATTCCAATCTCCTAATCAAGTTCGACAGACCAATTGATTCAATCCAGTAAAATGCTAAAACGCCAGCCGGGTGACCGCATTCTCCCGTACAATACTGAGAGGCTTTACATAAAGCCTTTTTGCATCCATATCGTGATAAAAGCGGACCAGCATCGTCTGGTTTTTCATATCCTTCGGATCCAACAGATCAATTATCCCGACTGTTTCCGGCTCTGAGCCTCCTGTACGGTCTGCAAGGACCAGACGTTGTCCTTCAACATCAACCAGAACGAAACTATCCCCAATTTTGCTAATTTTTTCGTAAGACAGCAAAGCAACAGGGTCTTTCTCGGAAAGAGGATTCTTTAACTGATTTTTAACAAGCTTAACAGTCTCCTTGAAGGATCTGCCGGCATGGGACCGGATGACGGAACAATCGTTATCCGTTAAAGGCCGCATCGTCATGCTTTCCCAACGAACTCTGGGATTCAGATCACCCGGATAGACAAACAATCCTTCCGTATGTACCATCGAATATACCGAATCATCCTCGCGGATGTACTTAGCCGCTTTAAAAGGCCTGTAATTTAAGGTTCGCACCAACTGCCCGCTTCCGAGATTAAGCCAAATCCCCTCGTCTACATACTCCTGCCTGGCATTATCCACATAGGAATGGAAAGACAGCTGAACCAGATCCACATCCTTCAGGACAAGACCGACTTCCTTCAGTTCGGATAACTGCCATGCATGTCCCAACCATTCATCCAGAGTTGAGCTTGGATCATACGCCGCTTCAGGGTCATCCAATCTCTTCGTCAGCTGATCCTTTCCCTTTTTAGAAAGCGCATACAGGATCGTGAGCTGTTCGACGGCATTGGAATATGCCTTCTCACGGTCCTCCGCATCGCGGAACAGGTTGATAAACCCTCGCAAAGCGATCTGCGCCCCTGGAATATAGTAATTGCCAAGCTGTTTTGCCTGGTCCTCCAGGATTTTAAGTGATTTTTCATTGATCGTTCCGAGACCGCCCTGAAGAATACTGCTAATGATTTTATCCAGAAGCTCCAAGCCTTCCAGCTGCGCTTTTATTTTTTTGACAAGTGCAGATTTAGTTGTTTTTTTAGGTGAGGCCGTGGACGTTGGAACGGCAGACGTGGAGGTGCCGTCCGCACTTTGCAATGCACCGTTGTCATCGGAAGCTGATCCGGTTACCTTCTCCTTTTTCTTCTCCTCCCGTTTCTCAACCTTGTCGCGTTTTTCAAGGATATCGACTGGAATTGTATCGGTCGCAAATTTCTTTCCACTAGAATAAGCATACATCAAGCCAAGTGCATGCTTGCATGGGAACTGCCGGCTAGGACAGGTGCATCGGAAAACAGGACTGTCCGGTTTGATGAAATCAACGGAAGTAAGGTAGTTGCTGGTGCCACTGCCAACGCATTCTCCGAAGATAACTGTTTCGTCCTGAGTAATATTCAATTTCACAAAGCTGTTTTTTCGAACCAATCCCCAGCCATTCAGGATGGCATTTTGATTCGGAGCATTTGAATTGATAAATTCTTCTGATATTTTTAGCATAGATTGTCAACCACGCTATTCTGAGAATTTGTGAATGACATTTCAATCCACAGTATGTATATTATATCAAAATATATAAGGCGGATAAAGAAAATAAGTTTGCATTTTTCTTAGACTACTACATTGTTAAGTCATAATTTCAAAAGCCACATGGAATAAATCCATCTCTGATTTTGGAATTCCAGTATGTAATGTAGCTTGAATATGCTTGTTCTGTCGTCAGAAAACGTAAATGCTAGGCCGGTTTAAGCATATACGCTACAATTGAATCAATTCCCTTCCTATAAGCACTTTCTATCCGATGATGACCATCAATCATATTATGAATGCCAGGACAAATTTCAGCAAGGATGACAGGCTTTGATAAATCAGTTAACTCCAAATATTCATCATTCAAGTTATGGTTTTCCTTTCGGTATTTCAACACGGAAATCTCTTCGCACTGTATTTCATTCTTGTTTCCGTTTATAAATTTGAGCATTTTTGTAATATTGAATATGAATATACCATTGGCAAAGTACTCATCCGCTTCATCAATCGTGACTGGTATAAACCCCTTATCAGCAGATAACATAAACGGAATTCTTTTCTTTGACACTATTATATCTCACCCTTATACAATCTTGTTAAGTCAAACAAACTAGAATTTGTTTATCACTTGTTCTTTATGAAGTGAAAATCACAGCATTCTGCACCTTTACCAAGAGTACCGGCACGTTCAAAGTGTATTTTCGGCAAAAGTCCACTGAAAGCAATATCATCATTCTCGCAATAAACGCTGCACAATTCTGGACAACCTTCTTGGTCACACAAATCCTTATATATGCACTGTTTCAGATTGAAGTGTATTTCCTTTCCGTCGCGACGGATCCATTCTGTTTTCCAACCTGCATCTGGAAAGTTTTTCTTCATTACACCCTTTACAACAAGACGGTACATTAAATATGCGCAAGGCATATTAACCACCTTCGCCTGATCTGCTTTCTTTATTTCAGCAGCCTTGATAGTCTCTTTTCTTACATAGATCAGAGCTTCATCTTCATTATAACCCATGTTGCGCAATGCCTTATTTCATTGTTTATTAGATCATATCACAATTTTTGTAAGCATAGACAAGAGAGACTACTTTAAGGTTAGATTGAAATTGCCGCTTCAATTGAAATATTTCTCGACCACTTCATTATAAAGCGGAGATTATACAGCACCTGTGCCATTTCCGCTCTGGAAGTTGTACTCAGCGGCGTGAGTGCTCCGTTGTTACCGCTGATGGTGCCCTATACAAGCGGATATGCCTTTTCATATTCCTCCGCTTTTAAATAGCAGTTGATGGCATCCCGTATCAATCTGTGCTCACGATACCACTGACCGGCAAGATGATAAAGCGTACGACGGGAAGTTTCCTCCTCCTGTTCGAGCTTTGACATCAGAAATTCCTGAAAGAGATGATGGTATCTGAACCACTCATCCTCATTGTCCAACGGAATGATGAAGCTGTTTGTTCTCGAAAGCGTACTGAGTAATTCCGCGCTTTGTGTATTGCCGGTGATACTATGGCTCTCCCTTATGGAAAAGGATGCCGCGACAAGTCCTGCCGCCCATCCCTCAATAATTTCATTTTTTATTCTACGAAATTATCAATTATAAATTCTGCAAATCTGCGTGCAGCATACGGAATGGTATCCCAATTCTGCCATGCGATAGCAACAGACCTTTCTGGTCTTTCCTTTATCGGTCTGATTTCAAGGTCACTCTCAAAATCCTTTAATACCAGGCTGTACATGCAGGATACACCTAAACCCTTGCGTACCATGGCAAGTATAGTGTAATCATCATGAACCTTATATCCAATGTCAGGAACTATCCCCTTGTTTTGAAAAGCATTCAAAGTGACACTATATTCGCCCTCATCAAGCAATATAAATGCTTCCTTTGATAATTCCTTTAATGAAACGCTGCTTTTTTTTGCAAGCGGATGATTCACTGGGAGAACTGCCATCATTTCATCCTTAAACAATGCCTTTACCTTGATATCAGAAACAGCATCTGTATTAACAAAGCCAAAATCAACATAGCCGTTCTTGACCCATTTCCCTATGCTGGTATACTCTCCTTGTTTGAGAACAAAATTCACATGCGGATATAGTTCTTTGAAGCGCATCATCAGGGAAGGCAGAATATTTCGACTCACACTTGTAAATGTTCCGACGCGAATGGTACTGTTCTCCATTCCTTTCATTTCACGCTGTTTCTCCCATAAAGATTTCTCAGCATAATAAATCGATTGTATATATGGCAGAAACTGTTCTCCATCTTTAGTAAGAGCTATTCCGTCTTTTCTTCGATTAATAAGCACTGTTTCTATTTCTTGTTCTAATGCTTTTATCATCTGACTTATGGCACTCTGTGAATAGCCCATCTGTTCTGCAACTTTGGTAAAACTTCCTACTTCTATCACTTTACAAAATATCTCATACTTTGAAATCATAAAATCTCCACATAATTTTTCCTTATGACCTCATTATAATCATTAATTTTACTTATGCAAATATTTTTACTATACTTTATGTGAAATAACTATCAGGAGTATATATCTATGAAATCTTTAACACTAAATAATTCTCGCTCTGTAAATCTAAATGCCTTCTATGATGGGATCAGAGATGGTATTCCTATCGGTTTGGGCTATCTGGCCGTTTCTTTTACCTTGGGCATTGCAGCAAGAAATACAGGGCTTACAGCATTTCAGGGATTCCTGACAAGTATGCTTGTCAACGCATCTGCCGGGGAATATGCCGGCTTTACTCTCATTGCAGCAAATGCCCCGTATTTGGAAATGATAATTGTCATATTAGTTGCAAACGCAAGATACCTTCTCATGAGCTTTGCCATGAGTCAACGCATGAATCCGGATATGCCTGCGCATCATCGTTTTATAATGGCATTTCATATCACTGATGAGCTTTTTGGTATCGCAATCGCAAGGCCCGGTTATTTAAATCCATATTATACTTATGGTGCTGTCCTTTTTGCTGCGCCATTTTGGGCGATCGGAACTGCGTTAGGTGTTATAGCAGGCAATCTTCTTTCTTTACAAATCGTAAGCGCCTTAGGCGTTGCATTATATGGAATGTTTCTTGCTGTGATTGTTCCCCCCGCACGCAAAAATAAAGTTGTAGCAGGTCTCATTTTAATTTGCTTTGCAGCAAGCTATGCAGCTTCTAATCTTCCTGCGATTTCAAATCTGTCCGCAGGAACACGAACGATAATTTTAACAGTAGCATTATCTGCAATAGCAGCATTTCTATTTCCGGTAAAAAAAGATAGTGTAAAGCAGCTGTGCTCAAATATGCGAGTTTAGGACGCACTCAGCCAACAGATTGCTCAACCGCCCCATTACCTGCAAATTTGAGCGCCTAATACAATCAAAGAGAGGGAACTGAAAATGACTCATAATAATTATATATACATATTGATCATGGCCTGTGTTTCATATGCGATCCGTATTATACCTTTAACTCTGATCCGAAAACAAATAAAAAACCAGTTTCTTCAATCATTCCTTTATTATGTACCATACGTCACATTAGCGGTTATGACTTTTCCTGCAATTCTATCTGCAACACAAAGCCCCATATCGGGAGCATTAGCCTTAATAATGGGTGTAAGTGCTGCATGGTTTGGTGCCAGTCTTTTCAGCGTATCACTTTTTTGCTGTGCAATTGTATTTATTAGCGAATTAATATTTCCACTGGTATAATTTACAGAGAAGCATATTCCCTGTGGGCAATAGCGTTTAGTAATGCTTCGCGTACAGCATCTTCCGGATAACCTCTTTCGTCTGTGCGTAGCAAATCGTGAAAGGTGGACTTTGTGCTATTACTCTTATCATATCAATTAGTCATCCAATCCGCGTCGTTCAGTGCAGAGATCATCTATCCAACCCTCGTCATAGTCCGAACCACAGTCCTTGTAAGGTACAGCGCGTGGTTTTCCCATTTTATACAGTTTACATGACTTGGGCCCGTAACAGAAACTTTCGAAGCGGTACTTCTTGGTCACGCCCCAGTTATACTCAATCTCAACCGCTGACATTGTTGCCCACGCACATTGAAAGCACTTGCCCTTGTAATTGGAAGCACTAAGCATTCTTGCACCGCGCTCTTCATAGGTAGCCATGTCTGGCGGCTCTATCAGATATGGCGGGGGAGTGGTTATAATCGGTTCAGCTTTCGTTATGATTTTCAAGCTTCCGGCACGGTAGTAGTCGGCATAATCGCTCACTTCATACAACTTTGTCCATGCAGACCCTTTTGCCACATCACCAATTCGGAAGATAAGCTTCCGCTGTTGTTTTTCCGAAATAGCTACAGAAAATTGTGTCTTTATTCCATTGGCTTCGCCATCAAGAAACAGATTGTAGCCACGATGATAGTGAGTGCGGTTATCAAGTCTGTACCGCCACACAGTCGTGCGCGGTTGGATGGAGACAATCGTGCCTTGCCATTCAATTTTTTCTGGCTCGTTGACTGTCATTTTCTAATTCCTCGCTTTCTCGGAAAGAAGATGTTATTCTTAAAATCTCAATGTCGTGCCACTTTTCCTTTAATGTCTGTAATTGCTATGAAAAAAGCCACCTAAACCAAAATTTCATCTATGTCATCTATATTTTCGCACTTTTTCGAGGGTCAAAAAACACACTTTTCATCGCCTAATATCTCCCAATTTAAGCCCCTCAAGCCAGTCGAGGTAGACACGCCCATTACTGGGCGCACCCCTCACAGAT
>CAZBEQ010000050.1:0-25345 GCA_964490975.1 uncultured Oscillospiraceae bacterium
TAGACCACCCACCTTGTTTGTAATTTTCCTGATATCCTCGAAGGTTTCAACATGGTAGTCCGCGCCTAGAGTTGCGAAATTTCCGGTCGATTCACGTACTGCATAACCTCCCACGACTATTTTCAATGAGTCTCCCATTTTTGTTCTAAGATCTGCTATTATTTTCCTGGCTTCGACAATCGTATAATAGTTATGAATACTGATGGCTATGATATCAGGACGTATAATAGAAGACGCATTTAGAAAATCCTCATACGGTGTGTTGCTGCCTACAAATACCGTATTCCATCCGCAAAGAGTAAAGTAATCCGCCACCATACGAGCTCCCATGTCGTGGTTCTCTTCAGGCGGACATATGACAACCGCCGTATGGTTTTGAACAACCCCTGCGGCATCCAACTCCTTAATTACATAAGCATAGCAGCATTCTACGATAGTCCGGACAATTGCCGTACGCACATGCTCCTTCCAGATACAGATCCTTTTGTCAGTCAACCGGCACTGCATTTCATTCAGTGACGGGGTCAAAATCTTGGTATACAGGCTCACAACATCCATTTCCCCGCTGTCGAGAAGATTCAGCGCATATCGTACAGCCTTTGGTTTATCCTCCGCTTCAAGCAATTCTAAAAACTCATCATATTCTTTCACAGCAGTCCTTCACCTCGCAATTTTTAACTATATTGTAAGTACAGTGTTTCAACGAAGCTGGAGATATACTCGCCTCGTTATATCATAATTCTTTATAATACTACCCAGTTATGAATTATCATAAACACCAAACATAAAAAGACCGGAGTTTGATCTCTCCGGTCTTTTATTCTGGTATACAGTGTTATATGTATAGCATTTTTGTCGGTCATTTTTAAGCCACAAACTCTTCTTCGTCCTCGTATGCCAATTGTTTTTTGCCGGTCACCTTAATGATCAGCCCAGCGATAATACCGCTTGAAAATGCCAGGACAACGGTGAAAATGATGCCAATGATTTGAGCTTTCGCGATCCCGGGAATCACAAAGATTGCTGCTATACCTCCCAGGAGGCCAGGCATTCCATGCAGGTTGTGAACTCCACAGGTGTCAACGATTTTAAAATGTGCTTGCAGTTTTGGCTGAATTACAACGAATCCAATAACACTCAATGCCCCGGCAAGTAAGCCGATCACAAAAGCAACGGTTGGCGTAACAAAATTACATGTTGATCCGATGGCTACACCACCGGCAAGAGCTGCATTAGCCATATCAGCAATAGATGTTTTACCCTTTCTCAACAATGAACTCATAATATATGTTATGATAGTTGCACCGCATAGAGCAAGGATCGTATTGAGTACTGTCTGTGGCATTTGCTCGGGAGAAACGATGGCACTGCAAAAGCTTGGCCAAAAAATCCAAAGTACCATGGAACCGAGTACAGCAAACCGGTCTGAAGTTCCATCACTTTCGATACTCTTTTTTCTGTCACCGATCTTGGTTATCATCAGAGTCATACCCAGGCCAAAGTATGCACCGAAGGCATGTATAACAATTGACCCGGCTGAATCAACAAAACCTTTGGTAATTCCAAGTCCACCATCGAGGACCAGCCATTCATTGAGCATATAGGCAGGCACCAGCAGCATGGCTATGAATGCATATTGATAAACACGTAATCTTCCAAGAACCGCACCCATGGCGATTAAAGCAGAGGCGCAAGCGAACTCGGCCAATAGAAGGGCATGAATATTATTGGCGGCAATAGGTTCCAGCGATAAAATTCCCGTTGAACGCAGGCAAAGGTATAAGGGCAAACCTGCGCTTACCACCAGAAACGTTCCTGTAGTTGCACTATAGCCATAATTCTTTACAAAAACCATTAGAAAGCCGAAACCAACGAGAAGCATCGCCATGATATGAATTGAGAAGTTATATTGTTCTATCTGCCGTATGCTTTCAGTGATAGAACCGGCTTCCGATCCTGTAGCGAATGCTTCGAGAGGCGCTGATAACAACGCCAGACAACTTGTTACTAAGACCAACAGTTTCTTTTTCATTACATATCCTCCTATATTTTACAAACGAAAAATAAAGAAGCCAAAAAATAGTCCTAAAATAAAGACTTTTTTTGGCTTCGTTGCCGACTGTCGGATTATAACACGCAATGTATTATTATACAATACTTTTGAATAAAATTACTGTGAATCAAATTGCTTCAAACATTTTAAGCAGCCGCAGGTAATGATTCGCTTCACGTAAAACATGATCACCCAGCAGCGGGATAATTATAGATCTTACTTTACATGAAAGTATCCCCTGTGTACCTTGCGCTTTGAAATTCCGCAAATCCTCAGTTGCCTTTAAACTTTCGTCAGTAACTTCAGCCAATGGAGCGGTCGTATCCATTGCTGCCTTTGCTGCAGCTGTCAATTGATCAAATTCATTTCCAAAGTTATTAGCTTGATTTATTAAATTGTTTTCTGTTGGGTCAAGCAATCCCCGAATAAACTTAGCATGTTCTGCCATCTGCCTGTTCCAGAAAAATTCCTGTTCATAGGCTTCTCTTTCCAAACTAATCTCTTCTCTGTTTTGAAGTCTTCTAAGCTGCATAAGGTATAATTCCGCTTCCCGGGTTATGTGTACGATCAACAAAGGATAATTTACTGTAAACATTTTGCAGCTTAAAACATTGGATAAAATGTTCGTTTTGAATTGTATCAGTGCAGCAGTTGCATTTATTGCCCTCTGATTTAGCATGGATACACGTTGTTCAAGCATAGGACCAGCTGCGGCAGCACCGCCAGTTAAGCCCCCGCCCGTCAGCCCTGCTTCCGCCTGTGTCAGCTGAGTTGGTATCTGTACGCCAGTAAAAAATGTGGTTGCAATTTCTGTGTTTAGAGTGAATGGTGTTATCACTTCACCGGATTGAAGAACCCCCGGATTTACAATACCGTTTGAAAGACAAATTGTTTCACCAAGAATCCCATCAAATTCCCTGCGAAAAGCGTCCGCCCGTTGGGTAAAGCCTGCATCCCTCGGTGTAAAGGCCACTTCAAGAAAAAATGAATGTTCTTTCATGATCCTGGCGAAAAACAAATGCAAACCCAACGACTGCTTTATAAATTCAATGCTTGAGAGCATAGTTATTACCTCCCTGTGATAGGTTAACTTATACTCCCATTTTATGTTAACACAAATGAAACTGTTACAGGATTATCGGAACTTAGTTTTTGAACTTAGTATTTTTACCCGATACTAAGATAGCAAGGCATTAATCAGAGTGTGCAATTATTAGAAAATGAATGCATACTTAAGGTGGACTAACGTTATTTCATGCATTTGGGTTACATAACTCAGTATTTCACTACATTATTAGGTTAAATGTCGAATTCGCAAAGTAACTTGCCACACATTAGTTGAAATTTTGCTCACCCGACGCCCTCCCGTTAACACGCTCGCTCAATCGACGCCGCCTGGCAAAGTTTGCGCATTTGCAGTGGACCGGTTAAAAAACAATGCTGTAGCCAGGATACCCGCCAATAGCAGCACAATACTAAGCACAAACGGCAGGGCTCTTGAGATATCACTCAGCAGTCCACCTATGTAGCCAAACGGTACACTCACCAGCATTACTGTGGTCTGGAGCAAGGCTAATATTCCCGAACGCTCATCAGGATCAACATGAATGGCGACCAGGGATTCTCTGAGTGTAGCCAGGATAGCGCCACCCATTGCTTCAAATACTAAGGAAACCGATAATATCACATATCCCCAAAAACCTGTATTGGTAATTGAAATCAGCAGTATACACCCGATTATGGAACAGAAAAATCCTCCGTACAGAGGCCATTTAAGCTTTGTTTGCCTGATACGGGAGATAACCGTGAAGAAAAGAAATATGGAGAGTATACTCCTTGCCATGGGAAAGATCGGCAATAGTGTATCCGGGATGCCAATACGGCGTGACGCTATTATCTGCCAGAAGGTCATTCCGATCATGGCGACGATCTCTACCAGGATACTGATTATTATGGCGAATATTGTCCCCTGAGAGTTCAATATCTTGCGAAATGCACTTTTATAGCCGGACAGCATTTCACCCCAGGACATATTGCGGGTTGCCTCCCGCCTAATCTTTCCTACGGCTGTTTCGGTAGAGAACTTATATAGTATTAGCAGCTTGGCAGTCATAATAATAAAAGCATTGATATAGAGAATTCGTATAGCAGGAGCCAGTGTCAGCCTGGCTACCAGGATCGAGGATATTGGCGCAAAAAGTGCTGAGAGGTTGGCTGAAATCATGACCCAGGAATATATATGTGTTATTTTATCCTTCGGAGCATCCTCTACAAGCAGACAATCCCAGGATACTGTGGTTATCTTCATCAGACCGTTAAGCATCGCAGCAACAACAAAAAACCAGAAGCCCTGGCTGAATGCCCATATTAGGCAAGGCAGGCTCCAGGCCAGAAAATCAAATATCACAGTGCTCTTTCTGCGCCCCAATTTATCAATGATTGCACCTGATAAAAATGCAAAGATCATCTGTGAAAACATATAGATTGAAGTAACGATCCCCACCTGTACATCACTTATGCCGAAGGTAAGCATATATACCGTTGCATAAGGCAGACACAGGTTCATCGAAAGTCCCCACATAGGCTCAGTATATACACATGCGCGGGGATTACCGCGCAGTTCAAAAAGTGTCCGCAGCAATTGATGCTTTAACAGTATGTTTTTCATATCTCATTTCTACCAGCCATTTCATAATACTCTAATCTCATTTCTTAATATTATCATACTGTTTATCAAATTTCTGTATTTTCTTCTGTTCAACAATGTTCTCATAGAGTGTTGCTGTTATTTGCAAAAATCTCAGCTAGAGAGTAAAAGATGGGGTATTAAATGGCGTAAGTAGACTCCACTACTCGTTATTTCAATTTTAGGACGTTATTGTGAGGAATAAGTCCTGCTTTGTAGACGTTTGGCTATGAAATAGGACTCTTCACAGTTATGTCCATCCTAAAGTCAAAATAATGAGTAGTGTGATGCCATATAATTTCTCAGTGCTTAATGAATATTATGACTGATACGGGCCTTTACGGATTGGGGCTTTACGAATGGGTCCATTGATCAAATTCCTCTATCTTTTTGCAAACCTCCAGCATCGTATCTTTGGAGGGCAAATGCTTGCCGGAAATATGCATTTTGTTTATTGTTCCCCTGAATAATTTTTCAGCTGCTGCAAATATCTTACCTGCAGGAAAGAAAACATCATCCGTTGAAGCAATAATAAGGATAGGCGCTTCAAAAGCAAAAAGCTCTTTTGGCTTGTATTCCCTCGGTGCGCGTAATTCCATTTTATAGCCTGACATCATAAGATGCAAAAATCTTCTCCATACATCATCACCATCTGTTATCATTGTATCCATTATCCCATCCAAGCTCTTTGCGGTAGGATGACAATAATACTTCACAAATGGTAATGTCATACGTCTGATTATCGGAATAAGCGGCCCATGGGCAATGCCTGACGGAACCAGCAATGCTGCCTTTACAATCCTTTCCGGCTGAATCTTTGCAAGTGACAGCATCATCGCAGAACTATAGGAAGAAACAACGAACATGATACTATCTATGTGCATTTCATCCAAAACTTCAGCAATCCATAGTCCGTAATCATCTCTATTGCTATTCAGAGTTCTGTGTGGTGCACTTTTACCCGGCATTCCAATAACATCAGGGGCAACAATGCAGTACTTCTCCAACAAAGGCATAAAAATTCTGATATTTAAAGGATTTATTCCATTCCCGCCATGTAGAGTAAATATTTTCTGTTTCTTTTGATCACCTGCTACAATTACGTGCGTTTTTCCATAAGATGTTTCAAGATTGAGCTCTTCATACTCAATACCTAGCGATTCCAGTTCTTCATCGTAGAATCTATGCATCTTGCCCATATATTCATTGCTTTTATAAACAAATTTTTTCATGCTGTACATTTCCTATATTCCTGTTTTTTATCATGATAGTTTTCTATATCATGGACAGTATTATAACACTTCTGATCAAGCAAGGTTAGCCGGCCTCAAAATCCGAGGTCATACTCTGATTTTGCCGACCAGCTTTTTTACCGGCGCTGGGGAATCAATAGCGATAGCAACCTTATGTGCATCCTGAGGATAACAGACTAAAAAATCACCCGGTTTCAAAATACAAGCAGTCCCACTTTCACAAGTATAAAAGCCAATATCCTTTTCCTCACTAAATGGCTGCACAACTGCAACAGAGTCGATGTCTCCTACAATAATTTTCTCACAGCCTTCAACAATGAAGTGAACGTCAGCATATCTTCTGTGCGCTTCAAATAAACATTCATTCTCAGGCTTTGTTTGCAAACATACAGGATTAACAAAAATATTTTCACCGTCTAAATGTACAGACTCACTTGGATAATTTTCAGAAGAAATCCCGGACATATAGGATAATACTTTTGCCAGAGCCGGGGAATCAAAATAAAAAACAGAATGACGGATATTGTCCAGGATCATATTATTACTCCTCTATTATCATAATTTTTTATTTGTGAATAACCTCAGACACACTTACCTTTCGGTTTTCTCTGAGGGATAGCGTGGCCGCATCTGCAGTTGCAATTGCTGCGCGGGCTGCTTTGCCATTCATAAGATCCCTGAATTCATCAGTGGGCTTTTCTCCATGCATAATGCCATTGAAGTATGCCATTTCCTTCTTCATGATGGTATCAAGCCACATTGGGGGCAGCTTTCCGGGGCGGCCATACATAATTGCGCCATCCATCTGTGTACTGTGATAGATCTTTGTACGATCATCATCCTCTTCCTGTGTTTCATGAGTCGTATAATACTCATCTCCCTCATCAGTATGAACAGTCATTCCAACATTGCACATATCAATGCGGATAGCACCCTTTGTCCCCTGAATCAGCACGTAATGTTCAGGATAGCGGAAAGCGGAGCCATATTCACAGATCGCGTAGGTATTGTTGCCGAACTCAAGCGACAGGAACAGCATATCATCTTCATCGCCAAACTGAGGACCGGTATGAGCAACATTACCGCCGGTCATAGTAACAGCAGTGGCCGGTCCCATAATGAATTGGATACAATCCATTTCATGGATATGGTGATATAAATGCCCACCGGATTTGGAACGGATTTTTTTCCAGCTGATGGAAGGCTGAGGTTCTTCCCAACCATTACGGGCTGAGTGACAATAGAGGACCTTACCGATCCTGCCCTCGCTGATAAGTTCCTTTGCATGATGAACGCTCCGGAAAAAGTTCATAACATGACCGGCCATAAAGATAACACCTGCTTTTTCACAAGCAGTAACCATCTCATCGCAGTCTGCGTAGCAAAGAGCAATCGGTTTTTCGCAGAATACATTTTTCCCGTGACGGGCAGCTGTAAGAACCGGTTCTTTATGCAAGTAGTTCGGAGTTGCTACAATAACCGCATCAACATCTTCCCTCGAACAGATGGCATCAAGATCAGTCTCAAGATCACATCCATATTCTTTGGCAATCGTCTCGCCATTTTCCGGATCATGAACAGCAACGATTTTTGCGCCTTCCTGTTTAGACATAATTCGACCAAGCTCAGCGCCAAAATAGCCTGTGCCTATAACTGCATATCCAATTGTTTTCATTTTAATTCCTCCAATAGACTATTTAATTGAGCCCTCTGCTAACCCGCCGGCAATCCTCCTCTGGATAAACATAAAGAATAAGACAGATGGGATAACGACCATAGCAGATGCGGCCATCATAACGCCCCAATCCATAACCTCCTGTCCTTCCAAAGACTTCAATACAACCGCGACAGTCATCTTATTTGTACTGTTCATCAAAATCAATGAATAAAGGAATTCATTCCATGCATTGATAAAAGTATAAATTGCGACTGCTATTATACCAGGGGTAACTATCGGCATGACAAC
Source organism: uncultured Oscillospiraceae bacterium (assembly GCA_964490975.1). Taxonomy (GTDB): domain Bacteria; phylum Bacillota; class Clostridia; order Acetivibrionales; family DTU013; genus DTU013. Next base: position 7,959 of record CAZBEQ010000050.1, read on the forward strand.
ACGAATAAACACCTGAAGCTTGTTTGCGCCATCGACATGTGCCGCTTCCTCGATTTCCAGCGGAACGGTCTTGAAAAATCCAACCAGCAGCCATATCGCATACGGAACTGAAAATGAGAGGTATGTGATGATCAGACCGATACGGCTGTTAACCAGGCCAAATTTACCAACAAGTATTGAATACGGTACTGCTAGGAGTATCGGCGGGAACATGTAAGTTGTAATCAATACCCGTGTCAGGGCTTTCCCAAATCGCGGGAAGAATCTCACGATCCCATATGCTCCCAGTGCTGCAATAGTAATTCCTATGAGTGTCGTACTGCCGGCAACAATAACGCTGTTGATCATATTATTGCCAAAGCGCAGCTGCACCATTACTGTTCGGAAATTATCAAGTGTAAGCGTTTTCGGAATTAATGACGTAGGGTTCCCTGTCAATTCGCCTTTTCCCTTAACTGAAGACAGTAAAATCCAGAGCAACGGGAAAGCCGCGATTACAGAGAGAATAGTCAGGTAGCTATAACTAATTGTGTCAGCAAACAAACTGCTTTTCAGACCTTTTCTTCTCATTGCGGACTCTCCTTCTCCAATTTATTCAGGATCTTAAAATATAGGGCACAAATCAAAAGCAGGAATATCATGAGTAAAACCGTAACGGCAGATGAAACGCCCAGTTGCTTTTGCCCCCAACCCACATTGTAGGCATAGATGGGAACGGTTTGTGTAAGGTTTGCAGGCCCGCCGCCGGTAATCAGGAAAATCGTATCAAAGTTGTTAAAGACCCAAATGGTTCTGAGTACAACCAGTAATCCCACGACGACACTTATATGCGGCAACGTAATGTGGAAAAATGACTGGAGTTTGGATGCTCCATCAATATGAGCCGCCTCATATTGATCTTTTGGAACAGTCTGCAGCGCAGACAAAACATTTACCATAATCAGTGGAGCACCGAACCAAATGTTAATAAACACCAATGTACCAAAAACAAGTCCCTTACCGGTTAAAAGCTGCGGAATCTCGCTGCAGATACCCAACTTAACCAAAAGATTGGGAATGAATCCATAAACGCCATTGAGGATCCACTTCCATGACAGGGCAATTACGATAGAAGGAAATGCCCACGGTATTATCAGAATTGTGCGATATATACCTTTGCCCTTGCGAATGTGATCCAATGCAAGCGCAGCCGTAAAACCCACAAGCACTTGTCCAATCAATGAAAGAACTGTCCATTTTACACTAGTGAGGAAGGTAGATAAAAACTGAGGATCTGAAAGAACTTTTATATAGTTTTTCAGCCCCACAAATTTGTAAGTCAGCTTGATCAGGTTCTTTGAAGTAAAGCTATAGAACACGCTGGATGCAACAGGATACAGCAGGAGCAGGCCCACTACCAAAATTGCGGGCAAAATAAAGCAAAGCGCTGAAACCTTTGATATATAACGATTACGATTTTTCATAGTGTACTCCCCTTTTACTAAAACAGCGGGGGCGAGAACGCCCCCGCCGGTTTTCGGGCTGATTGACGTTTTGATAGATAGAAATCAGAATTACTCGTTAGCGGTCTCAAACAATTCGTTCAGCTTATCTTCTGCGGCCTTTGCTGCTGTTTCTACCGGTGTACCGTTCAGGATGATATCCTGGAACATGTTCTCAATAACACCCTGGCTTGTGATCAGTCCGGCTTCAACACGGGGACCATATTCCATGCCAATCGCAGTACCATAGCCGACTGCATTGCTAATAACATTCAGAGCGTTGTTAAACTTTTTGACAGTCTCATTGGAATTGAATGTCTCATCATTAACAACATCCTTGATAGCCGGGAGCATACCAACAGGAACAGAAAGCAGGAACGGTACGTAGTTCTCAGGCTGATACAGGTATTCGATGAATGCCTTGCTTATCTCCGGGTTCTTTGAGTTTTTCCATACAACCATCGGGATGTTCGAGGTTTCACAACCGGTCTGAGGATCGCCCTTGTTGATTGTCGGCATCGGTGCACAGTCAATATAATCCATCAATGCCGGTGTGTTAGCTTCCACACCGCTGATTTGGAAAGCAGAGTTAAAGTCAAATGCATTCTTGCCCTGGTAGTAGAGTGTAGCCTGATCAAGAACTTTATAGTTAATAGAATCGGAAGGAGAATTATCCTTATACATCTTGATCCAATAATTTATACCATCGATGGCAGCCTTGCTTGTAAGGTTAGCCTTGCCGTCCTTTGTGATCAAGGTCTCACCAGCACTGCGAACGTAGAAGTTCAGGTAACGTGTAGCCATCATGTCGCTGGTGCCCATAGGTACAGAACAACCATATACATTGCCGCCTTCACCCTTGTTAATGACACTGGCGGCATTATAAAGTTCATCCCATGTGGTGGGAACCTGGAGATTGTATTTCTCAAGAAGATCCTTGCGGTACCACATAACCTGCGCATGAGAATAAAGCGGTACTGCATAGCAGCTGCCATTGGCTGTCATTTCTATCAAAGGCGCCTCATAAAAACGGTCTCTTCCAATGGTGTCTATTAAATCGTCGAGGGGAATTATTGCATCAGCATTAATCATTTCCGAAACTTGTCCGGGCTGTGCAGTGCTGATATCGGGAACATTGCCGGAAGCAAGGCCGGTAGTCCACTTGGTGTAGAAATCACTCCATGAGAAAGTCTCAATATTGATTTTTGCACCAGGATGCAGTTTCATAAAGGAGTCTGCAGCAGTTTGCAGGGTTTCCATACGAGGTCCCTGTGTAAAAGAATGCCAAAAAGTAATTTCGCCGTTTAGTTCTGCCGGTTCTGTGCTTTCTGCCGTTGCCTTCGGTTCTGCTGTAACATCAGGTGCTGTAGTGGGTTCATTCTCTTTCGGAGTGGTTTCAGTTCCGCATGCAGCCAGGACTGACAGGAGCATCAGTGTAGCGATAATAAGACTTAAGATTTTTTTAGCTTTCATGTTTTCCCTCCTTGAATCTCTTCCTTTGTTGAGAGCCCCAAAACCTATTTTTGAGCGCCTCACAAAAATATCATAGCATCAGTATTTCCACTCCCGCTACGCAATATATAATCAATACTATAACTAATCAATCATAAGTTGGCCGTAAGTTTTCACTATGTCCGTAATTTATGTCTCCTTGGAATTTTTGCGGTATTCCTGAGGACTGATGCCATAGTTCTCATGAAATCGCTTTGTAAAGTAACTAGGCGACTCATAGCCCAGCTGATAACCTATTTCAGAAATTGGTTCAAGCGTAGTTGCAAGAAGGTGCGTAGCATAGGTCATTTTCGTATCCTTGATAAACTCATAGATGCTTTTACCCATCATTGTCTTAAACAGACGTCGAAGAGTACTTTCACTCACTCCTGTCATTTTGCACATTTTTTCCCGTGTCAAGTTTTCCTCTGGATGCACTGTGATATAATCTGCGAGTATCTGCACGCGGGGATCTATATTTTGATGCGATGCCTTCGCACGGTTTCGTATATATTTAATATCAAACATGGATTCTGTAGTTCGATCCTGCTTTAATGTCTCCTCAGGTTCCTCATTCTCCCCTGATCTGCGAGCAAGCTCGGCACATATCAGGTTCAGATAGCCTCTCGTTTCCAACCGCTTGTATGTTGCTTTTGAAATGGCACTAAGGTACATTTTTTCAAACCAACTTTTTATTTCAGGTGAGTCAGCACAATTATATTGTTGTGAGATGTTCCAAAGCTCCGCCAACATATCTTCATCAGATAGCTGCATGGAACCTGCAAATCGCACACTTATGAACACGATACTTTCAAGCGCCATGCAATGAAGCATACTCCCCTGCGGAATATAGAACACATCATCCTGCGTGACAGTATAGCTGCTACCATTGACTTTGAACACAGCCGAGCCGGAACAAATATACCTGAACATGGAATAAGGGACTCTGCTTTCCTGATATGCCCATTTGTCTGAAAATTGATATTTATCAACGTATAAAAAAGTCGGTGCATAGTTGCTATAAATTGCATCCATATTTTTTCGCCTTCTCCATATGCATAATATCAACAAATACTGCCATATTATGTCTATATTTATTAATGAATATAATTTGAATATAACACAGCCAATTATGAAAATAAAGATGAATAAATTTGCAATAATATTTCAATTCGTTCTTTTTATGACTGAATATTTATATTATTAAACACTTATTATGGTGTGTCGTACCTGTAAAACTGCTAAACTTTAAATAAGATTCATCGTGTTGGAGGTCATACTATTGTTGGAACAATTTAATTACAATGTTGAAGAAGCCTTTTCTTACTACCCGTCAAAAACACAAGTTGACTGCTGGGCTGAGCAATTATTGCAGGAAAGCAGAAATCTGAAAATTGCAGGCAGCTTCACAGATGATAATCCTATTGAACATCAATTTGGAAATAGTCCAAATGCGCTTATAAATAAATATATTCGCTTTGACACAAGCACCGGGCATACTTTTTATGGGTACTGGCAACCGGCTTTAAAACAACCCGCGCCACTGCTTATCAATTTGCCGGGTTATGGAGGGTACATAAGTATGCATCCACAGATCAGTGACGATGGATACAATATCCTCCATATCTCACCATTGGGATATGTTTCACCACAAGGTATTCACGGGAGACTGCTCATGGAAGACGGCAATTGGCCTGTTTTGGACAATACTGCCCGTGGACTTTCCGGAGGGTACAGAGATTGGCTTATGGATTGTTTGCTTGCGATCCTTTGGGCAAAGCAGTTGCTGGAGGTTCTTCCCGAACGCATATCAATGTTCGGAACAAGCCAGGGCGGCGGGGGCTCCCTTCTTCTCGCTTCTATTTTAAAGGAAGAGGTTAGCTGTGTTTGTGCAGACCTCCCATTTCTAACCGCTTTTCCCCTTTCCGGGCTTTTCGGCAGCGCATACGGCATTTTACAAAAAGCATACTCGGAAGTACCTGCGGAGCAGTTCTGGAATCGGCTTGGTTATACAGATACCCTCTCCCATGCACACAGGCTTCACATTCCCGTAATGCTTTCAGCCGGAGGAGCAGACGTTGTTTGTCCGCCTGTTACTGTTGAAGCATTATTTAATAGCTTACATACCACAAAGCAATATACATATTTAGAGCGCAATGTTCACACACATTCACGGCAAAGCATGGTCCTGTTCCGTGCCTGGTTGGCTCTATATGCCTAGTATATTATAGGGTTCAAAAAGCAACTCTATTAATAATATGTACAAGGAGAAACAGAAATTATGAAAAAGTTCGGCATTGATATCAATTTACACAATACTCCTGCGCTCGACCCCGAATTTATACCTATACTGCGTTTTAACCATGAGTTTCTTAAAACTGCAAAGAAACCGCTATCCATTGCTGTCGAACGCTCCAACGGTCAAGTCGCAGCCTATCATACCTTTGTACATGGAACGCCTGAAATGAAAGAGGCTGACTGCTATTATACCGAGCGTCTCGTAAAAACACTTCTCTGGGTCAAAGGCGGTTATAAAGTTTATATTTCAGGTGATGAAGCTGTTTTCGAGTATCTGCAAACCGCATATGCTCCAAACGGATCGCAGGCATTTGACTGGGATTACTTCACTAACATATTTGAACACACCTTTGAGATTGTTTATGTGGATAAAGTACCTGAAGCAAAAGACTCTCCCAAAGCAATGGGCGGCCATTTGGAGGGCTGCCGCATCGGGTTTGATGCCGGTGGTTCTGACCGGAAGGTATCAGCCGTTATTGACGGAAAAACAGTCTATTCCGAAGAAGTTGTGTGGTTCCCCAAAAACAATTCTGATCCAGACTATCATTATAATGGCATTGTGGCGTCATTCAAATCTGCTGCGGAACATATGCCGCGCGTTGATGCAGTCGGCGTCTCCTCGGCGGGTGTATATATTGATAATCGCACCATGAATGCTTCTCTGTTCCTCAAAGTACCAAAAGACCTGTTTGACAGCAAGGTCAAGGATATATACATCAGAGCTGTTACAGACACATTTGGCGATATTCCCTACTGTATCGTCAATGACGGAGATGTGACGGCACTGGCGGGTGCGATGAGCCTGAAGGACAATAATGTGCTGGGTATTGCCATGGGCACGAGCGAAGCCGGTGGCTTTGTTGATAATCAAGGCAGGATAACAGGGTGGCTTAATGAACTCGCGTTTGTTCCGGTTGATGCAAATCCTGACGCTATGCAGGACGAATGGAGTGGGGATATTGGCTGTGGTGTCAAGTATTTTTCACAGGATGCAGTTATTAAATTAGCTCCCCGAACCGGTATCGAGCTGTCCGATCTCCTGTCACCTGCCGAGAAATTGAAAGAAGTACAATTGCTTATGGAGCAGGACGATCCGCGTGCAGCCCTGATCTACCAATCCATCGGCGCATATTTGGGCCATACGCTTGCATTATACTATGACCTCTATTCCTGCAAACATGTATTACTTCTTGGCCGGGTGATGAGCGGCAAGGGTGGCGATCTGATCCTGCAGACAGCAATGGGCATTCTGGCAAATGAATATCCGGAGCTGTCCAACAAAATATTTCCGACACTGCCGGATGAAAACTTTCGCAGAGTTGGTCAATCAATGGCTGCCGCAAGTCTGCCGGAGAGAAAGTGAGGAAGGATTTTTATGCTGATAAAGAACGGCAGGGTGTTTCTTGGAAAATCTTTTATAGATACAGATATTCGTTTCGATCATATGATCTCAGAAATTGGTTCACTGCCCGGCAGCGCTGATTTTGACGCAGAAGGACTTTATGTGATCCCGGGGCTGATAGATATTCATACACATGGCGCATTGGGAGAAGACTTTTCGGATGGTAATCCGGAAGGTTTGCAACCGCTGGCGGATTATTATGCTAAGCATGGCATTACTTCATATCTGGCAACAACGATGACATTAAAGGAAGAAACATTGACACCTGCTATGCACGCCATACGCGACTTTAAGCGGGTCAGTGGCGCCAAATGCGCCGGTGTGCATTTAGAAGGGCCATTCTTGAGCTTTGCAAAGCGCGGCGCACAAGCTGCAGAAAATCTTCATAAGCCTGACACAGCTCTTTTTGACCGGTTGAATGAAGCCAGCGGCAACCTTGTGAAGCTGGTGACGGTCGCCTGTGAGGAAGAGGGCGGAATGGAGTTTATCAGCACTGTGTCAAAAAAAGCAACCGTATCGTTAGGACATACCACAGCGGATTACGATACTGCGATGAAAGCTTTTGAAGCAGGTGCAAGCCACGCCACGCATCTTTTCAATGGTATGCCGGCTCTGAATCACCGCGAACCCGGTGTGATCGGTGCAGCCATTGACAGCGGAGCAAGTGCAGAGCTGATTTGCGACGGTCTGCATATACATCCGGCTGTTATTCGCAGTACATACCGGCTATTTGGCGATAAGCTGAATCTGATTTCCGATTCGCTGCGCTGTGCGGGAATGCCGGATGGCAATTATGAGCTGGGAGGTCAGCCTATAATTGTTAAAAACGGCAAAGCAACACTGCTCGATGGCACACTGGCAGGTTCATCTATTTCACTGCTTGATGCTGTGCGCAATGCTGTACGCTTTGGCCTTCCGTTAGAGAGCGCGGTATATGCCGCTTCCACTGCGCCGGCGCTTGCTGTCGGTTTAAAAGATGTTGGTAAAATTGAAGTTGGTAAGGCAGCAGACTTTGCTGTATTGGATAACGACCTTAATTTAGTTGCTGTCTTTGTTGATGGTCAGAGACAATTATGTATTTGATATCGAGGAGGTTTATAGAAAATGGATCGCAATAAGCTGCAAGATGCCCAAGTATGGGTCCGGGACGAACTGGAGCACAGTGTCAGGTTCTGGCTGGAGAATGGCATAGATAATAAATATGGCGGTGTTTACACTTGCCTGGATCGTAAGGGTAAAATCTACTCTACTGATAAAAGCGTGTGGATGCAAGGACGCTGTGGTTGGATTTTCTCCTATCTCTGTCATGTTTATGGCGTGAATGACAAATGGTTGGTCGCATCTAAAAGTTGTCTGGACTTTATGGAAAAGTATTGTATCAACCATGCTGCCGGCGGCAGAATGTACTTTACAGTTACGGAGGATGGCAAGCCGCTTCGCCAACGTCGATATTGCTTCAGCGAGGCATTTTATACCATAGCCAATGCAGAATATTATGGGATCACAGGTGAGCGTGAGCACCTCGAACGTGCGCGCCGAGCTTATAACCTATACTGGGATCTGAACCACGGTATTCCTGATCCCACCGGACTTGGCCCTAAGACGATCCCTGAAACGCGTACCGGACGTGCTTTCGGCATTCCAATGATTTACCTGAACGTTACCTCGATTCTTAGGAGAGTTGATCCGGAGCAGGCCGAACTTTATAATGACCGTGCCAGGCAGTGTGTGGATGAAATCTTCCGCTATCACGTAAAGCCTAAACTTAAATGCGTTCTTGAAAATGTTGCCGAGGACGGAACACCGCGTCTGTACTATACCGAAGGCCGCACCGTTAACCCGGGACACGATATTGAAGGCGTTTGGTTCCTGTTGGAGCATGCAAAGCACACCGGCGACAAAGAACTAGTAAAGAAAGCTGTCCAAATCTTTGATTGGGCATTTGAAGCGGGCTGGGACAAAGAATACGGCGGGCTTCTCTACTTCGTCGATTGCCTCGGTTTTCCACCGGAAGCCTATGAACATGATATGAAGCTGTGGTGGCCGCACAACGAAATTCTCATCGCTTCTATGATGCTCTACCGCGATACGGATGATGAAAGGTATCTGGATGTCTTCTATAAAACACTGGATTATTGTAAAGAGCACTTCTCAGACCCGGCCTATGGCGAGTGGTACGGGTATCTGCGAAGAGACGGGCTTCCAACCATGCCCTCCACGAAGGGCAGCACATTCAAAGGACCGTTCCATATGCCGCGAAGCATGATCCTCGTTGATACTATGATCACTGAAATACTGAATCGATAAAACTATTAAAAGTAAAGGAGATTTTTATATGGATAGTAAAAAGTACGAAGGTATCATTCCGGCGTTTTACGCCTGCTATGATCAAGACAATAATATCAGTCCCGCAGCCGTCCGTGCATTGGCACGCTACCTAAAGGATAAGGATGTTAAAGGCCTGTATGTCGGCGGCTCTTCCGGCGAGTGCATTTATCAAAGTGCTGCTGAACGCAAGCTCGTTTTAGAAAACGTTATGGACGAAGTTGGCAAAGATCTGACGATTATTGCGCACGTTGCCTGTAACAATACCAAGGACAGCATGGAGCTGGCCTCGCACGCCGAATCTCTCGGCGTTGACGCTATCGCGGCCATTCCGCCAATCTATTTTCACTTACCTCCCGCCGGTATCATAAAATATTGGAACGACATTTCCTCTGCTGCCCCTAACACCGACTTCATCATTTATAATATCCCACAGCTGGCAGGTGTCAGTCTTACAGTTCCTATTCTGAAGAAAATGCTGAAAAACCCGCGCGTCATCGGCGTCAAGAACTCTTCCATGCCGGTACAGGACATCCAGATGTGGCACGATGAAGGCGCCATTGTCTTTAACGGTCCGGATGAGCAGCTGCTTTCCGGTCTGGCTGCAGGAGCTGTCGGCGGTATCGGCGGAACATATGCGGCTATGCCGGAGCTTTATATCCGGATTCATAAGTTGTTTTTGGAAGGCAGGATGGAAGAAGGACGTCAGATTCAAAACGAATGCTGCCGCATCATTTATAATATGTGTTCCGGCACAGGCAATATGTATGGTATGATCAAGGAATCCCTTCGGATCATGAGTGGTCCGGATGCAGGCAGTGTACGCGCACCGCTGCTTGAGCTTGCACAGAGCGACAAGGCGATCGCCTCTGAGGTTGCCAGGATGATCACCGATGCCATCGCAAAAAATTGCTGATAGGATGCAAACGAAAAGCCCTTCGGTATCAGTTTACCGGAGGGCTTATTTGACTTTGCGGAGCGAGTAGGACCGTGGTCCCATGTCAATAGACCATACTGCTTTTTTACATAGAGACTTTCTTATTATACAATAGAAGTGTAAACATATTACAAGGGAAAAAACTTGGGGTTTGCCGATGTCAGATAAAATTATAATCAATGAACGCAGAAAAAAACATGACGAAGATACAGAGCCTCGTAAAAAGGAGATAGATGCACCCCTTTCGGAAACGACGGTTCCTGAAAACGCCACTGATTCACCTGCGGAGCAGATGCCGCTTGATGAGAACGTGTGGGGTAATGACCATGCGTTGATCAGCAAGCTGGACGAAAGGACACTGGCAGACCGGAGACTGTTTGTTCGTATCCGGTATATGCACAGTGTTGCATGTAAAACTATTCTCGAACAACCGGAAGGTGGACCGGTTACTCTGCCAAAACCTCTGAATATAACAATCAGCGATTTATCCATGGGCGGTATCGGTATTATATGCAACGGCCCTATTGAGACCGGAACAATAATACTCCTGCCGTTAATACTGGATTCAATTCCGTATGAGGTAAATTGCGAGGTCGTCTATTGTATCCACAATGATGATAAATTCAGGATTGGCTTGAGAATTATTAAAAAAGACAAACAATTCATCCGCCACTTTAAAATATATATCGCACGAATATCTCTGGAAAACATGTACGTCCAAAGAGGATCATCCTCAAATACGGACGACAAGTCCGCACCCATACCGAAAAAGCAGTGATACGAATGCTTCACATTATCTGAACAGGTATTTTACTTTTTCTGCGACTGCCCTGCCAAATACTTTGTGACTCTCAGCATCCAAATGCATATAGTCTATCTCATTTACTTTGGTATAGTCATTGCAGTTCATAAATTCACAACGATTCAGTTCCGCACACTTCATCATCAATCCGGGAAGTTCCCGCGATTTTTCAACACAAAGATCACCCATCGCTCCGCCAACAGCGGAAGAATAACATTTTTCTCCTATAATAATTGGAGCGATGATCAGTATCTTAGGTTCTCCCCGCCATACATTTAATATAACCGCCTTTTTTATCAGACGGTCGACACCATCAGAAATGTTTTGGGGCGTAGCGGAAAATCGTTGTTTTGTATCGTTGGTGCCGAGCATTATAATAAGCAGATCCAGCGGAGAGTGCGACATTAATGTTATAAACAGGTTCTTTATACCACACAGTCCCTCATTTAACGGATCCTCGAAAACAGTCGTACGCCCGTTCATGCCTTCTTCCACCACGCTATAGCCATTTCCCAACTCATCACTCAAAACACCTGTCCAGCGGGCATCGTCATCAAAACGACCGTTTGTTTCCGCATTATATCCCCATGTATTTGAATCACCAAAGCAGACTATTCTTTTCTTGTTCATGCCAATCAGTCCTTTTATTAATTTCTATTTATCCTTTTACTGCTCCCATCGTTATACCCTGAGTAAAGTACTGTTGGAAAACTACGAATATTATGATCATTGGAAGCGAAGCCAATGCTGCTCCGGCCATTATTACACCATAATTTGTTGTAAATTCCTGCTGAAGTAATGCTACACCTAACGGCAAAGTCATCATCTTTTCGCTTCTTATTATAATCAATTGCATGAAGTAATCGTTCCAGGCACTGATAAATGTGAATATTGCAAGCGCTCCGATTCCCGGTTTTACCATAGGAATTACGATACTCAGGAAGCTTCGTATTTCCGAGCATCCGTCAATTTTTCCGGCTTCCAGCAATTCACCCGGTATGCCTTGTGAGAACTGCTTCATCAGGAATACTCCAAACGGCCAACCTGCAGCAGGGAGTACAAGTGCTTGATACGTATTTATCCAATCAAGTTTTGCCAAGATTGTAAATAGAGGGATCATAACTACCTGTTTAGGCAATGCCATAGCTGCAATCAGCGACCAGAAAATAATATTTCTCCCCGGGAAGCGTTTCTTGGCTAAAACATATCCCGCCATAGTGGCTACCGTACATACTATAACCATTGTTAAAATAGAAATTACAAAACTATTGAAGGTCCAGTTGAACAACGGCGATTGAGCAAGCTGTGAAAAGTTCTGAAATGTCGGACTTTTGGGAAACCATTCCGGCGGTATCTGAACGGTTACACTTTGTGGCTTGAATGCACCTGTAGCAATCCAGTAGAATGGAAACATAAATATGATTGCTAATATTCCGACAATGGTCATAAATATTATTTTACGCAATGAGTGCCTTTTAAAAAATTCCATGTCTATTCCTCCGAATCAGTAATTAACTTCTTTTCCGAAAAACTTGAATTGCACTATAGATATAAGCATAATCACAACAGCCAGTACAACTCCCATTGAAGATGACAATCCGTACTTATTCAAAGTAAAAGCTCTTTCATAAACCATGTACATAACTGTCGAAGTTGCATAGGCGGGTCCCCCGGAGGTTAAAAGCTGAATTATCGAGAAGCATTGAAAAGAATTAATTGTTGTAATAATTACAATATACAACGTTGTTGGCATAAGCAAAGGCCATGTAATATTTTTGAACACCTGCCAGGGTTTGGCTCCATCAATTTCAGCAGCCTCGATATAGGATTCCGGCACATTACCCAGGGCTGCAACATAAAGAATAATAGGCTGTCCAACTGATAGAGTCACAAGAACCACGATCATACAACCCAGAGCATACCGGGGATCTCCCAGCCACCCTACCGGTTCTATCCCAAACAGTGATGTGATATAGTTAAGGATACCGAAGTTTGGATGGAATATCCACCCCCAGACAACTGTTATACTAACTACGGAACATACTGTTGGAAGATAGAATATACCTCTGAATAATGATCTTACTCCTGCAGATAGTTTGTATATGTTTACCGATACAAACAGAGATAATAATATTACAATAGGTACATTTCCTATAACCAATATAAGAGTATTAACCAATGATTTGATAAATATTTTATCACTTAAAAGAGATTTGTAGTTTTCCAAGCCAATAAATTTGAAATTTCTTAGCGAATAGTCAAAAAAGCTTATATAGATACCCTTGAGCATCGGGTAAACAACAAACGTAATAAAGAAAATCATCATAGGTGCAAGGAATAAATAAGCAGAAGTCCATTCTCTTATGTGTGACTTATTTATCCTTTTATTATGCAATATGCTATTATTAGCACTCTGAATGTTCTGCATGCGAACCCCTCCATGAATTACTGCTATTATCTATTTAAAGTCTGTGCCCGTCCAGCCAGGCTAATGACTTGAAAAAATGGTTTGTTTGATTGAATCATGTGAGCATACTGCAAAATATGACCCTGATACCGGATTATACAGTAAAGCAGAGTTACAGGATCTGGATATGTGTTTATAAAATTCAGAGGGGAGCTTTTACTCCCCCCTGAATTAAATCACTGTTTATTGCTTGACCAAAGTGGCATTCGCTTTCTCAACAAACTCATCCAAACCTTCTTTTGGTGTTTGAATTTTAAGCAATACATTTTGCAGCATCGGGAAAAAGTAAGTTCTCATTTCAGCAAATCCCGGAACCTGGTTATAGTATGTTCCCAGATACTTGATCATACTCTCGCAATATTTTGACTCTCCATCGTCATATAGTCCTGTAATTGATGTTCTTACCGAAAAACTACCTGTTTGTATTAATGTTTCTTTAAATGTATCTGGATCATTTGCAATAAAGTCCACCAGTTTCTTAGCAGCATCAACCTTTGCAGCATCCTTATTGTCAAATATGCCCATGCCGCCTATAAATGCTTCAAAAGCCGGTTTGTCTGCAGCTGTCGGTGTCGGATATGGAATAAATACTTCTTCAAACGGCGTAGTCTTCTTAGCTGCGCTTGATGCCTTCAATGTCTTATTATAAAGTGGTACGCAAGCTATTTTCTCTGATAAATACATATCAATTACATCATTTGATGCAAGCGCTTCTCCGCCCTTTAACGTTAATCCGGAATCAACAGAAGCAACAATCCACTCAAGCGCTTTTACATTCTTATCATCATTAATGGTATATTTTGATAGATCCGCTGCTATTGTTGAGACTCCGCCCAAATTGGAAATATACGCTCTCGTTCCCTGGTCTCCGGCACTTGACTTTGCGAAAATCGCGGTGGGAGCGGCCAATGTCGGGACTTTCTCTTTGATTGCCTTCAGCAGTGCTTCGTATTCATCAACTGTCCACAATCTATCTTCTCTGTCCAGTGGAAGCATACTTGTCAGGCCTGCATTATCAAGCATTGTCTTGTTGAAGGACATCATATTGGGCGCAATGTTGATTGGATACATAAAGTAATTGTCTCCCAGTTTGCATGCATCTAATATTTTACCCGATACATCGCTTTTGACAGAATCGGTGATCATGTCATCCACTGGAGCCATTACTCCATTTCTTGCGTAGTCAATTATTCTGCCAGGATAATCAAATATAACGTCGGGAGCTGAGTTTGATGCAATTGCTGTACTCAGCTTCTGTGGGCCGCTGGCAAAATCAATCATTTCAACATTAACAGTAATATTTGGATATTTCTTATTGAAGTTTTCTACAATTGTCTTCTCATAGTCCCCTGCTGTGCCTGACTGAAAATTTGGATAATCCCACCAGGTGATCTCTACTTGTTCTGCAGGTTGAGTCTGTGCATTTTCTGCAGTTGTCGCTGGTGCTGTCCCTGGTGAAGGTGTTGTGGCATTGCCACAGCCGGCAAGAATGCCTGCAAGCATTGTAATGGCTAGTACTATCGATAGCACTTTAGTTTTTAGCATTGTAAAGCCTCCAATATATTTGTATTTTTATTTCCGTTTTACGAAAAATCATACTTTACTTAATTGGAACTGTTTTAGTGAATCTACAAACTTCCTGGTTATTAATTGCGGTCTCGTTATAGCACCACCTGTAACAACAGTCCAAGCTCCCGCTTCGATGCATTTAGCCGCAAGCTCTGGCGTTTCAACATTTCCTTCCGCTATAACCGGTATATTTATAACTCCACTTAATTTTTTTATTAATTCAATATCCGGTTTTTCTCTGTTAAGGGTATAATCCGTGTAACTGCTCAGAGTAGTTGAAACAATATCAAAACCAATTCTTTCAGCTTCAATTGCTTCATCAAAGTCAGAGATGTCTGCCATTATCAGCCCGCTATAGATTTGCCTTATTTCTTCATAAAATTCCTTAAGTGTTTTATTATCCGGTCTTGGTCTTTTTGTTGCATCTACTGCAATAATTTCAGCTTGTGCAGGCAGCAGGCTTTTGACTTCTTCTATCGTAGGAGTAATGAAAACGCTACTATGCTCATAAACCCTCTTATAAATAGCGATTAAAGGCAAATCAACGTTTTTCTTTATCTCTATACAGTCCTCCGGTGAGTTGGCTCTTATCCCTGCTGCGCCACCCACCTGGGCTGCCTTGGCCATGCGCATCATTATTTCAGAACCATGAAGAGGCTCATCCTCCAGAGCTTGACACGATACTATCATTCCTCCTTTTATTGCATTCAATATTTGCATCGAATTATCCATATCTCCTACCTCAAAATAATGTTGATACACTATACCCTTTCTAAGTAAACAAACAAATGTAGCTACTATTTATTTGTCACCCCCGGACTGATCAAATCCAAGGTTTTGTTAGGCAATCTTATTGATTGCTTCTAAAAATCATTATAACATCATTCGCAGCTTTTGTCTATACAATTTTTCTATTTGTATATACATTATTTTATCTGTATATACTTTTCATCTCATTACGTTTCTCGTGTCATTTAAAACAAAAAAGCCTCTCCCTGATTTATTATCAAAAAGAAGCTTTTTATTTGTTTTGAAGAAATTTAATACTTATCGCTGTAAATCAAATACCTGTTATCATTAAATCAAAGGTATACCGATCGGGGTTGTAAATCGTTTTTGTATATTCGATAGGCATTTCATCATCATTGAATATAGTTCTTAACGAAAGAAGTCCAAAACCTCTGCTTTTATCCAATAACAACTCCGCCTCTTTCTTACTTATGGTAACTGCCTTAATGCTCTGTTTCATATATGAAAAATTCGTATGGTACTCTTGCTTCATCAATGTGTATAACGAACATTTCATCAAATTATATTTCATGAGATCCGGAAAATACTTTTCCGGCAGATAACTATATTCGATTGCCATGGGTTCATTATTTGCAAGGCGCAGCCTGTTCAAAAAAAATACTTGCTCATTTTCCTCCAGTTGTAGTTTTTGAATTATTTGACTATCAGGAGCAATTAAATCAAAATACAGGACTTGACTGCTTGGAACCAGGCCACGCTTTCTCATGTCTTCAGTGAAGCTCTCTATTTCCAGCCTTTTTTCGATAACCTCTTTTGAAACAAAGGCTCCCTTGCCATACGTTCTATATAAAACTCCCTGATGAACAAGGTTCGAAATCGCCTGCCTGATTGTCATTCTACTCACTCCGAAAAGCTCTGTAAGTTCCCGCTCAGTTGGAAGAGATTCTCCTGGAAGATAAACTCTATCTTTGATGTTTTTCTTTATATACTCTTCCAATTGAACATAAATAGGTACTGATGAGTTTTTATCTATCATAAAATCCCCCCCATAAATCACTTTACATAATATTTACCTTTACGACCACTTTTCTCACCTTTCCCTTTTTGCCATGTGAAACACCTGGCATATGGGCATCTTCAGGAAAAAACACAAAGAACTCATTTGTATTATACAATATTAATCTAGGTTCTCCTATAAGCATTATGAAATCTTTCTCCTCATCATAAGGAGAAAAAACGTCAAGCTTATCTATTTGCGAGTACCCCATGTTCTCAGTACCTTCAACCATGTACTGTATATCTATATATTTTCTATGAGCTTCATATTTGGAGTCTGCCGACAGGTCCTTCGTTTCATACTCCTGTACTAAAGCATATATGTCATTTCCCTGGATTTCGTACTTTCCAGGTGCCAATGAATTTAAATCCTCTCTATTTAAAAACTGAAACGCTTTATCAAAATTAGTGTTAATAATACTATATTTGCTGCAATTATTAATGTTATCGAATATCATTTATAATCCTTCCTTCTGTAATAATGATGTTAAAAAAGTTTTCTTGCAACTCCACAAATAGCAGCACAATCTCTTAGTTCTGCCGTTCTGATAATCAAGTCTTTTTTAAATACAGACATTATTCTGGACAACAATTCTTTTTCAATGGGTTTTATAAATAAATCACCCAAAGCGGTTATTCCGCCCCCAAAGATGACAGCTTCAGGATTAAAAATATGAACGAGTGATACCGTTCCAAAGATCAAAGCTTCATTATACTCTTTAACAATTTTTGTGGCAAGTATATCACCCGATGCATGCACGGCTACCGCATGAATAATCTTTTCCTGTATAACCATTGTCATGGTTTTT
>CAZBEQ010000051.1:0-24623 GCA_964490975.1 uncultured Oscillospiraceae bacterium
TGCCTTAGTTGTTAGACAATCTTTTTACCTTTATTTTTTCATGCGTTTGCCCTGGCGAAATCCACGGCGAAATCACGAATCCATATTTTCCCTAGTCCCTCACTTGACAAAATCTCAAGTAGGGTGCAGACTAAGGTTACATAACCTGTAAAACGAGCCATTATTAAGAAAAATGGTTTACGATAATCAGCTTTTCTCTCAATTAATTGCTTTAGTTTGCTCCTTACTTGAAATTAAATATCAACTATTACGTGAGCTATTGCCGGATGAGGAAATTTGCTGGAAAAGCTATCCTTGCTCCCTATTACACCTGTTGTGGTAAAACCTAACTTTCCAGCAGCTTTTATAACACCGTAAACATTGGTTCATATTTTATTTGTACTGGCAGTGTTACGATTTTTGAGATGGGAATTTATGGCTGTAATATCTGGATATTGTAGTAAGGCATGTAAAGGCACATCTGTTATATCGTGCTGTTTTAGACATAGCGTCTCAATAAATTTATTTACATCATATCCTACTGATGGAAACACAAGATGGATGATGTACTAGTACATGATTTGCTTTTTTCCAGAGTATATGGCTGTATGTAGGGTAAATCTTACATGCAATTTTTGTACAATAATGATTAAAAATTGGATAAAATGCAATATACATACGTAAAAACGCATTATATGAAACACTTCTTGTTATTACATCCTAAGGAATGTATATTTTAATTATCTCGTATTGACAATATTTATCTTTTGGGTTGAACGTGAGATAAAATGCGATACGTGGTAAGAACTAAAGAAACAATAGGGGGGAGTATTATGAAGCTAGATTCTAACAAGCAAAAAAAAAAATTTATTTGCCATTTTCACTTGGTTTGAAGAGTAAGCTGGTAATTTCATTCCTATCTATTTTGCTTGCAGTCATGCTGGTTACGACGATTTATTTTATTAATAATTCGACAACCAGAATCAAAGCTGACTTGCAGGACAAATTATTCAGTAACAGTATTGCTGCCAACATTATGGTGGAATCCAATACGGAACTGCTGGATAGTTTATGTTTCAACATATCTAACGACAACTCTCTAAAGATGCTGCTTCAGTTTCAAATGGCGTCACAGATATCTGACTACTGTAAAGAGATAACTAAAGAAAACGCTAGCATTGATGATCTGGTTTTGACTGATGCATCCGGTAAGGTGCTGTTTTCCAGTAATGAAGATATTGTAGCTTCGCTTACTCCTCTGATAACAAAAGGTGAAGAAGTAAGCGGACTCTATTTGCTGAAAAATATTAATAAAATATCCTTGCGTGCAGTTAAAGATAACACAAATGTAACTATTGGCTTTGTGATTATTACTCATGATATGGAGAAGGATATTGCCAGCTTTAAGGACATCAGCAGTAGAATCAAGACATATACCATGTTATACAGGGAGAGCAAGCTTATATTCATGACAGATATGAATAAAAAGGTTTATACTCCAGAGGATCAGAATTATGGAAGGGTAGCTTTCGATAAAATATGTAAATTGCCTGATGGCAGCTATTCGTCAAATATAACAAAGAATCTGTTCAAGCTCGATTTATTCATAAATTACAAGTGTCTCAAGGATTTAGAAGGGAAACCCATAGGGCTGCTTGCTGTAGGAGAGACTAATACTAATTTGAAGAATAATACAAGCAAGGTATTTCTGAACATGCTGCTCATACTGGTGATAAGTATAGTAATTGCTTCGGTTTTGATATATCTGCTTGCTCTCAGAATAACAAAACCAATCAATGTGCTTGTCTCCCTGATGAAAAAGGTCGAAAGCGGCGATCTTACGGCGAAGTCCCAGACTAACAGCAAAGATGAAATCGGATTCCTGACGCAAGGCTTTAATAGCATGGTTGAGGAATTGAATAAGCTTGTTGTGACTATTATTTCGAAATCTGAGAATATATTGGAGGCAAGCACTGTACTTGGTACAGTATACGCTGGTATTACTAAAGGTGTAGATAATATTGTTGCTTCGATAAAAGAGGTTGCGGACGGCAATGAAACTAATTCTGCTTCAGTCGAGGAGGTTTCGGCGGGACTTGAGGAAGTGGCAGGCGAAGCATCCAATATTGCAAGTGAATGCAACGCCTCACTGAGTATTAGTGCGCTTGCTGTGAGCAATGCTGGTAATGGCATAAAATCCATTTCCAAAGTAAAAGCTTCTGTTAACAGCGTAGTGGATGAATCACGTATTACTCTGGATAAAATTCTGGAGCTTGAGAATTGTTCCCAGAAAATAGAGAAAATAGTGAGAGCGATTGTACAAATTGCAGACAATATAAATCTGCTCGGACTGAATGCAGCAATAGAGGCGGCTCGGGCCGGACAATTCGGAGCCGGTTTTGCAGTTGTCGCCGGTGAAATCAATAAGCTTTCGGCTCAGACTAAAAGTAAGGTTAATGAAGTAACGGAAATAAACCATGAAATTGTTCAAAAAGTAAATGATTCGGTAAATGTTATAAAACAAAGCACAAATGCCGTAGAAGAGAGTGCTCTGCTGTTTGGTGAGCTTGAAAGCGTAATTTCAGGAATTTCGCAATCCATTATCGATATGGATACGAATATAAGGAAAATTACCGATGGAGCGGTTACGCAGGCAAGCACATCTGAAGAAATTGCTACTACAATGGATAACATTACAAGCACTACGGAGGAGACGGCGGAAGCTTCTACAAGCATATATGATGCCGCTAAAAATGTTTTGGATAATATGAATGATACTAAAATACAGATAAAGGTACTCGAGGAAACATCAAAAAACCTTAAGGATCTGGTAAAAAGATTCAACGTGGCTTCAGTAGAGTAGAAAAAGGCTTGTTGTGAAAATGAGCCTCTTACCAGGGCTACCAGGACAGTAATGTGCGATTAGGAAGCGGTATCCGGATGAAACATGTCTTTAGTCTATTTCGGTATAGGCTTCCTATTGCATATAATCCTTCTAGCAGATAAGTAAGGTATACCTGAATTTGTTTTCTGAAAGCGGAGCGGCTTATGTAATAAGTAAGGGCAGGTGATACGGATTTGCGATCTCATATTGTACCGGAGAAAAGAAATGAAAAGCCCAAAGAACGTATTGCTAAACCAGCAAAGAAGATTGATCATGAGTATTTTGATTCACTGACGAACCTGCCGAATCGAGCCAATATGATTGACAAGCTTGAGGAAGCTGTAAGACGAACAATTCTGGAAGATACTCATTTCGCAATTATGCTGCTGGATCTGGATGAATTTAAAAACATTAATAACGTAATGGGGTATTCCACTGGGGACGAACTATTGAAGATGCTAGCCGATAGTTTGATGAATTTTGTAAAAGGACGAGGAATAATATCTCGTTTCGGTGATGATGAATTTTTATTATTACTGGAGAATGTATCCTTGATCGAAGACATGAAGGAGAATATAGCGGAATTGACTGCTATATTTGAAAATCAATGGATAATTAATGGAAATGAGTTTCATATATCAGTATGCGGCGGTGTTGCCTTATGTCCACAGAATGGAAGGAATGCAGAAGAATTGATCAAGTGTGCGAATTCAGCCATAAATTCCGCAAAGGTGCTTGGAAAAGGCAGCATTCAATTCTTTGGCTCTTCAGCAGACGATACTATACGATATAAGCTATACATAGAGAATGGCCTCAGAAAAGCCTTTAAAAATAATGAACTTGAATTGTACTACCAGCCGCAGATAGATTTAAAAAGTAGAAAAGTAAGGGGCCATGAAGCACTTCTCAGATGGAACAGACCGGAATATGGGTTTGTTCCATCTGAGAAATTCATACCTATAGCAGAGGAAACCGGGCTGATTATTCCCATTGGTGAATGGGTTCTGAAAACCGCATGTGAGCAGATGAGAAAATGGCAGGAGCAAGGTTTTGAAAATGGTATGATCTGTGTGAATGTTTCCGCAAAACAGATTAAAGATACTGATTTTGCGGATAAAGTAAAAAAAATACTTGTTCAAACAAATCTTGCTCCAAAGTATCTGGAGCTTGAGATAACTGAAAGCACCTTAATTGATTTTTCGGATAAATCGGTCAGTTCTTTGGAAGACTTAAAAAAAGCGGGGGTTAGTATTTCGCTGGATGATTTCGGAACTGGCTATTCATCCCTGAGTTATATTAATCGGCTGCCGATAAACATAATAAAAATTGATAAGACGTTTATTGATGATGTACACTATAACGGAAAAGGACAATCGATTATTTATTTAATAATTTCATTGGTACATAAGATGAATATAAGAGTTGTTGCAGAAGGAGTTGAAACTAAGGTACAACTTAAATATCTTAAGGAATGCGGCTGCGATCTGGTTCAGGGATACCTGACGGGCAGACCGAAGCCGATGGAGGCGATATTGTACAAAAACCAAATTTGAGTATGTCACGGCAAGTCAGTATATGACCTGAATTGATATATTACCTAAAACATACCATATTAAGATAATTAGGTGAAAGTATGAAAATTATTATAATGGGCGATACCCACGGGTATCTGGAAAAAGCTGCTCTGGTTATTGATAAAAACAGAACGGCTAGTATGGTAATACATCTCGGGGATTTTTATCGTGATGCTATAACGCTATCATCAATGTTTCCTGGAATTCCGATGGAGTATGTATACGGCAACTCCGATATAAGAGTAGAAGGCGTTTGCGCTGAAAAAGTATTGGAAGTGTCAGGAAAAAGAATTTTTGTAACTCACGGTCACAGGTATGTGATTGATTTAGGCTATGAGCGGCTTATAAAGAAAGCCAGGGAAATAGAGGCGGATATTGTTTTATTTGGACATACCCACAGAGCGGAAAAGTTTAAAAAGAAGGGAATATTATTCCTTAATCCAGGAAGCATAGGCAGTTTGCAGGATACATA
Organism: uncultured Oscillospiraceae bacterium; assembly: GCA_964490975.1. Classification (GTDB taxonomy): domain Bacteria; phylum Bacillota; class Clostridia; order Acetivibrionales; family DTU013; genus DTU013. The sequence continues at coordinate 4,910 of CAZBEQ010000051.1, forward strand.
CAAATGCACATATGCCGTTATTAATATTGAAAGTAAAAAATGGGGGATAGAAATTTTGAGTTTTAAGTAGTACGTTAATAGATCCTACCTACATTATATTCGATTCTACGGGAATATTATGGATAATGCAATTGAAGCCTGCCTTGAGCGAAAATCAGACAAAATGTTTATTATACTTGAAATCAGTGCCGATAAATCATTTTACCTTTTTAAGATAACAAACAGTGGTGAACAAATAAAGGACAGGAATTTCGGGGAGTTGTTTGAGTACGGATATTCAACAAAGCCGGGTAAGGGAAGGGGTATGGGGCTATATATCGTTAGCAGGACTTTAAAAAAGTACCATGGCAGAATATATGTAGAAAGCAGTCCCGAGAGTACCACCTTTACAATATTCATTCCTGGGAGCAAAGGGTAGATGGTGCATTATCTTTAGCATATCAGCCCTGCTTATGATTTCTTACCGGCAGGAATACTGTGAAGGTTGTTTTTCCATTATTGCTTTGCACATTTATCGCAGCATTATATTTCCTCAGGGTCCTGCTCACAATATGCAGCCCGAAGCCATGACCGTCCCCCTTTTTTGTGGTATAGCCGGGTTTGAACATCTTTCTCAGATCATTTTCGGAGATAGGAGATCCGGTGTTCGAGATTTCCATATTACAATGATTATCCTTCAGGAATATCTCTATTCCGACCTCTTTATCGGGTGCATCCGATTCGCTGCAAGCTTCTATGGCATTATCCATCAGATTGCCGGCTATTGTACATAAATCCGAAGGGCTGATTCTTACGTTATCAAGGCATGCAGCAATATTAATTTTAAACACTATGTTATTCTCTCTTGCGCGAGCTTCAGTTTCCTCGATCAAAATAGCTAGCGTATGGCATCTACCCAACTTTGACAATATTCCTGATAAGTGCATATTTTCATTTAGTTCATCCAGGTATTGCTTCAATTCTTCATATTCACCCAGCACAGCCATACCGCGGATAATACCCAAATGTTTTGAGTAATCATGGCGTTGAGCCTGCAAATTTAAAATCTCCAGCTTATTGGAAAATTCCTTGTTCAAAGTGGAATAAACAAAGAAAAGGATTATTGTTATTAATAAAGAGGTCAGTAAAAAGCTGGGCAGGTTTGAGAGAATATGGCGGAATTCGATAAGCCTGACGTTCTCCGGGAAAATAGCAAGTGAAAGGATAAACGGCTGCTCCATATTCTTAAGCTTTAAGTATTTGTTCAGTATTAGCGCATTTTTGCCATCAATATTTATTTGTGCAAAGCCTTCCTTGAGTTTCGCGTATGAACCGGGGTTAATGGGACTGTTCAAATTGACGGGTGCTCCATTGAGATTAAAAATGAGATATCCATTTGCAAAGCCATAATATTCATATAAATTGCCCTCTATCTCTCTATCTACCGAAACCTGAAAATCAAGAAGGCTATAGGCTGTTATTATTGCTCCGATCCTTTCCTTTGGTTCATTAAGGGCCTTATTTTCATAGAAAACAGGAAGATAGAGAATTCTTTGTACTCCATTATTGTAAATATACGCAGTATAAGACGTATCATGCATAGGAATGCCTGATATGTCCTTCAGACAGGTAGTGTTGTTGAAAATTATCAAATCCTTTCGGTCGGTAATTATAAACTTATAACCATTCATTTTAATACGTGTATCCTTTTCCAGATAATCCTTTAGTTGACTGTAAAGTGAAAGACTCAAGGGCATTCTGAGTAAATTGTTTTCGTAAAGACTCATGGCATACCCGGTTCTATCGCTAAATTCAGCATCCATTGAAAGAACAAAGCTTTCAAGCTTTGTTTGCATGTTATTCCTTATCCAGGCATGTGCAGAATTTATTGATGAGAATAAAAATGTGGATAATAGTGCAACTATGATGAGAACATAAGATACTATACGAAAAAGCTTTGTTCTGTTTTGAAAAAATATTTTATAAAGTATTTCAGTTATCATATCTTACTCCATGTTTGATAAGTGCAGTTTCTCATTCATACCCCTGCTCAGCAATGCAGTTTTTTCAGTACCATAGAACTGAATAGTATAGGCGAGATTGCCACGGGAGGTTAACTTGGCGATTTTTGTCTTATTGACTATGAATCCTTTATGAGTCTTAACAAAATCATCCGATTCGAGTCTTTTTTCAAAATAGCTAAGGAGAGCTCGGGTATCGTATACGAATTGCTCGGTATAAATCATGCACCTATGGTTACATTTCTCAATAAAAATAATATCCTTTTGGTCAATTCTGAATACCGTACCCCGTGCATTAAATACAACATACGCTTCTTTAGGGCGTAATGATTTATTTGCCAGCAAATTTACAGAATTAATCAACCTGTTGCTATTTACCGGCTTGACAAGAAAATCAAAGGGGTAAACACCGAAAGAGTCAAGCGCGTATTGTGCATGTGCAGTAACGAAAATCAAGCCGATATAAGTACATTTCTCCCGAATCCTTATTGCCGTTTCCAAACCGTTTATACCTGGCATTTCAATATCGAGAAGTACAATGTCGGTAGTATTATCTACCACGTGGTTTATTAAAGATGCTCCGTCTAAAAATACAGTAATTTTACATTCTGTAAAATTTTTTTCAAGAGTGTACTTAAGAAAGGCAATTTCTTTTTCGTTGTCATCGCAAATAGCAATATTCAAAAATATCCCTCCGCTATTGCAGTAGATAAGCATACGTCAATTCCCAAAAAGCTGCAACTTTTATTTTTTGCATATTGATAAAGCTATATAGTAAGGTTAACATGCGTATCGACAAAAGTCAATATATATAAGTATATCATAAAAATGGGACACCAGACACACGAAAAAACGGTGAGATATTTCACCCACCGTTTCCAGTAATACAGTTTAGTTTTTGTAATTTCCTTCATAGTCAGTATAAACCTTATAGGCACCGGTAAGTACATTTAATGGGATATCTATATTGTTTTCTTCTGCATTTTTTTGATTTAGCACAACATTGACTTTTCGCGGAGCCTGAGCAGTCATATTTTCTATCTTTTCGCCCTCAAGAATTTGCACCGCCATTTCGGCTGCTTGAGTGCCCTGCTCAAGTAAATCTACGCCGAGTCCTGCAAGTATGCCGATTTTAACGGCGGTTTCAAAATAGGTTACAGAGGGTTTCTTTCTGGTTGCGACGTCAATTTTCCCATACTCAAGGTTGGTGCTGGGTTGTCCGTCTTTCCTTGCTGCCGGCCAGTAACCTACAAGAATCCAGCCGACTTCATTATCGGCATTGTACTTCTCTGTTGCTGCGGTAAACTCTTCCTGATACTTAACCTGGACAAAATCTTTCAATTCAATCCCGAGCTGCTTCAGGTTATTCCTGACATCTTCCTCTGCAAACTTGTCCTCAAGAGTAACAAATACTGCTTTTTTGCCGTTAAGCGGGCATATTTCCTCAAGTAGCTTGAATGCATTCAGCTGCATATCCTTGGGCATCGTAAAGATACCTGTAATGTTACTTTTGGGTTTATCATTTTCATCAATAAAACTCAATTGCTTATTCTCAACTCCGGTTACCAGCACTACCGGTATTCCGCTGCCCTCCAGCGGCTTTGCTACGGTTTTGAAGGCAAACTGAACGCCATTTATCAACACAACATCCGGCTTTTCAGCTTTTATCTTTTCTACTACTTCAGCACTTTTGCTTTCATCGCTATTCATTGCGATTATGCTTAATGAGGAGGTCTGATCTGAATAGCCCGACTTTTCTAGAACGGTAAGTATATTTTGATGTATGATGTCTCGTACTTCGTCATTTACTTCTTTTACTATTATGATTTTTTTCTTTACATCAACTGCTTTTTCAGTATCGGCATTAGAATCTTCAGCAGCATCAGCAGCATCTGCAGCAACTGCAGCATCTGTGTCGGCGGATTCATCGGTTTCTGGTTGCGGCTGATCTTCAGCGGGTGATTCGATTTCTGACGATACATCTACCGGTTGTTCACCGCAGCCTACAAGAAACAATGAAAAAATCATAATTGCTGCTAGTGGTAAAGCTACAATTTTTCTAAGATTTTTCATTCTGGTCTTTCCCCCTTTTATTTTTTGATATGTAAGATGTAAAACTGTATTTTTATTCTACACAATATTACATCAAATTACATAAGTAGGGCGTATAATGCATTATTAGTGTAACAAAATGCATAATGAACCGGAAGACCTTAAGTATTATGCAGCGTGGTAAAAACCCTTTTGATAAATTCAAAGCAGGTCTTATTCTTAACAAGTCTACCACTTAAAAAGTACCATGGCAGAATATATGTAGAAAGTGGTCGTGAGAATACAACCTTTACAATATTCATTCCTAGGAGCAAAGAGTAGTTGGCGTATTATCCTTAACATATTAGCACAGCTTAGTATTTCTTACTGGTAAGAATACTGTGAAGGTTGATTTTCCATTATTGCTTTGCACTTTATTCGCCGAATATAAATATACCAATTCAATATGCCGATAAAAATAATGAAATATGCTTTTGGAGGTTTACCATGAAGCGTGGAAGCAGACGGAGCGGCTCGGGCAGACAGAATAGCTCGGATAGAGGCAGCGGCTCGGACAGACAAAGTAGCTCGGGAAAGCAGGACGTTTCGGGCTTGAAATTCTTATATATAAAGAACCCTGAAGAGATATTTGGCGGCAGTAAGAAACAGGATACGAACAAAGTGGCCAAAAATAATTTTCTTAAGGTATTCTTCTTCCTGTTCATCATAATGATAGCGTTTATGATATATTCCTGGATCGCGGATGCAGCCAGTGATATGGGGCTTTCAGCATACCAGCTTGGCCCCGATACCGATACCAGGGTCAGACTTGAGTGGTCTTCGGTTCCCGGCGCAAGGGTATACCGGCTAAACAGGGATGATGGGGCGGGAAAAACCGAAATCGCTGTCATCGATGTTAACAGTGTATTGGACCCGCTGTCATTCAATGATGTAAATTTGAGGCCAGACACGCAGTATATTTACACCATCTCTTCGTATTCGGATGCTGGCGGAACGCAGGTGCTTGACGGCGGAATGGATGAAGCATATGTAAGGACCTCAAAAATGATACGTCCATACGGATTGCAGGCTGTGTATGATATAAACGCAAGGACGGCTCTTCTTAGCTGGGACCACTCTACGCTTGCCGGTGGCAGTATTGTTATCCGCTCGGAAAGCGGCGTAACATCGCAAAGGGAGATAACTGAGACGGCATCGGTGGAAGAAAAGGTTTATGGTACCGGTCCGGTCACATTTACAGTCAGGACTAGTGCGGTAGCTGCAGAGAACGGTGTCTCCGAGGCTTCAGAACCGGTTATTGTGGTACCTGTTTCAGCGCCTCTCATATCTGCGGAATATATTAACCAAAGTACAGTAAGAATAACCTGGGACAATTACAATTTGGCCAGTCTCTTCAAGCTGGAAAGTTCAAGGTGGGATGACGCTTCGTTATCATGGGGGGAATGGACAACTATTGTCTCGACGCTGTCAGGTAACAATATGACAAGCACAGTCACCACAGGTGGTAAATACAGGTACAGGCTCTCGGCAAAAAGCGGAAGCGGTTACACCGGAGTGAGCAATATAACTGAATACGTAAGCAATCTGGCTGCTCCTTCCAATCTGACCGCAAATATTGTCAGCAACGGCCGCATAGACCTGTCATGGACAAATGCTCCGGGCAATGAAGGCAAGCTTCAGGTGTGGCGTAAAGCTGGCGGAGAGAAGGACAATGGATCGTATACGCTGCTTGCTGCAATAGAGAGAACAGCGGCTTCATATACCGACCTGTTCACCCTCGTTCCGGGAACTATTTATCATTATAAGGTCAACTCAGTAGATACTTCGGGGAATTATTCTTCGTCCGCCTATACCGGTATTACTACTGCGATCCCTGCAACACCTTCGTCACTGCGTGCCGATGTCATTTCAGCTTCTGGTATTACTCTCATATGGTCCGACAGCTCGGACAATGAAGGTGGCTTTAAAATCGAGAGGTTTAATGAAAATTCCATGGCATTCTCTGAAATTGCCACTGTTGGTACGAATACCGCTACATATACTGATACTGCTGTTGCTTCGGGAAGCTCCTACATTTATAGGATCCGCTCATACAATGTCATGGGCAATTCACCATATTCAGCAGAAATTACAGTTAATGCCTGGAACCCGGACGCACCGACTATGCTCGGCGTTACACCGGTATCTTCCAACAGGCTCGACCTGGTGTGGAACTATGCCGGTACAGAAAACTATAACACTATTATTGAAAGAAAGAACGGACCGGAGGGCAAATGGGAACCCATCTGCACAACTGCCGCCGGAGTTGTAAAATACAGCGATACTGGCTTGTCACCAAACATGAGGTATTTTTACAGAGTAAGGAAATCACTGGGGACAGGCTCCGCAGGTTTACCCTATCCCAATAATGAGATAGGCATAGGAGCCTACACTTATCTGGGAGAGATCTATTTATCAGGCGAGGCTTCATCCAACAACTCCATTCGTCTGAGCTGGTCGGGCAATAGTAACAAAGCAGATATTATTATTGAAAGAAAGATGTCAAATGGGAGCTTCAGTGCCTTGACAACCGCCGGTCCGGACAATGGCAGCTGGAGTGATAATACCGGCCTTGTTCCTGGTGCTTCCTATATATACCGTGTAAAGGCCAGGACTGTAACAAACGAGTCGCTTTATTCCAGCGAGCTTACAGTGCGAAACTACTATCTTGCAGCTCCGACGGATCTGAATATATCGATCGAGTCCGACCAGAGCGTAAATCTGAGCTGGAAAGACAACTCCCCCGATGAGTCCGGTTTTGAAATATGGAGATATACATACGGGAAGGGCACATATGCGCTATATGCCGTTGTCGGCAAGAATGTAACAGCCTTTAAAGATGCCAATGTCGAAAAAGGTGCTCAATATGGATATATTGTGAGAGCATATGTTACTTCAGGCAGTCTTTATTCAGCCTATACAAATACAGTGGCAATGGGAGTCGGCCTCGTGAGTCCACCTGTCAACATAAGCAGCAAATATGTATCCGGTACTCAGATACTGCTTCAGTGGACCGACACCTCTGACAATGAGGACGGGTTTAAGATCGAACGCAAAATAGGGGCAGACGGTGCATGGACTGTGTTATACTGGATTTCCAAAAACCAGCAAGCATACAACATTACCGGTCTTAATCCTTATACCAGCTATTATTTCAGAGTGAGGGCTTACAGCTTAACAGGAAATGCTGATTCTGTCAGTGAAGACATCCTTGTTTCCATGGCATTGCCTGGGAAGCCTTCAAATATAACAGCTGTATCGATGTCCAATAAACAGGTTAAATTATTGTGGAAGGATAATTCTGATAATGAGGACAAGCTCAGGATATTGCGCAGCGATAAAGCTGGTGGGCCATTTTCCTCCATCGCAGAGGTTGGCAAAAATATGACTGCATATCTCGACAATACTGTACGCGCTGGCACAAGCTACTACTATAAAGTTGAGGCAGTCAACTCAATAGGTAACTCTGAAAGTTTGGTTGCAAGTGTGAGGACCAATACCGGAGTACATTTTTCAGACACAAAAGGTGTGTCGTGGGCTGAGGAAGCTATAGAAAATATGGCAGGCATGGGGATAATCAAGGGAGTCACAGACACACTGTTCAAACCAGGCAATGTCATAACCAGAGCCGAGTTCACCGCTGTGGTTGTAAGGGCGTTCAACCTTGAGACTGCGCCTGTCGGCAGCTTTGCCGATGTGAAATCGAACAAATGGTACTATAGAGAGGTAATGATCGCTGAAAATCTGGGGGTCGTATCAGGTGATGCAAATAACAGATTCTATCCTGACTCGCCTATAACCAGAGAGGATATTTCATTGATAATTTTCAAGGCGTTAGAGGCCTCAGACAGGAAATATACGATACATGACAGCTCGGTACTTGAAAAATTTACGGATAAGGAAAATATATCACCGTATGCGGTCGCCAGCATGGCTTCGCTGGTTGGAGAAGGCATCGTTGAAGGAGTCCAGGGAAATGCCGTCGGGCCTAAATACGCCGCAACAAGGGCGCAGGCTGCTGTGTTTGTGTACCGCGCGCTGACAAAGAGCGAGCCTGGCGGTGAAAAATAAACGTCTATTAACGGAAGACAGTAGAATGAGCTCGATAGAAGCGTAAATGGATAAACCAAAAGAATCGTAAATAAAAAGGACTTCATACGGGTGTCAGCTTGTATGAAGTCCTTTGTCGTTGCCAAAAGCTTATTTTTATGTCTAAATAGAATACTTCTTTTTCAGACTTTCAACATGCATGTAATGATCTGCATGAGCAAGCCCGGATGCCGATGCCTTGTCAAGTACAACGGTAATGCCGCCGCTGTGCAGCTGGATAGCAGACGAGGTAATCTGCGAGGTAACGGGCCCTTCAAGTGCCTTTGCTACAACTGACGCTTTCTTGCTGCCGTTTGCCAGCATCATTATACTTCTGGCCTCAAGTATCGTACCGATACCCATTGTTAGTGCAAAATGCGGCATATCTTCTCTTGTTACGCCGGCATTTTTGTAGAACAGCTCGTAATTATCATCCAGAGTCTGCTTGGTCAAGGCCTGTACTCTTGTCCTTGAGGCAAGTGAGGAACCGGGTTCGTTAAAGGCCCAATGTCCATCGCCGCCAATGCCGAGCAGCTGAAGGTCTATACCGTCGGCCTTTTTTATTTCATCCTCATACCATTTGCAGAATTTCTCTGGTTCTGTTGTCTTTCCGTTTGGTACGTGAGTGTTCTCTTTCTTGATATTTATACTTTTGAAGAGCTCTTCATACATGAATCTTGCATAGCTTTGGTCCTCATTGTAGGGCTTTGACAGATCGAGTCCGATGCCTAGATATTCATCGAGATTGAAGGACTTTACATTTGAAAAATCCAGCCCCTCGTCCCTGTGCATCCTGATGAGTTCCTTGTATGTGCCAATGGGAGTGCCGCCTGTTGCCAATCCAAGAACGCAGTCCGGCTTCGACCTGACCAATTGCGCAATGATACCTGCTGCGTATTTGCTTATTTCTTCATAATTTTCTTTGATAATTATATCCATAAGCTTCCCCCTTTGCATAATTTATTGCAAAATAATCCATTCACATTTTATGTATTATTATTAGCTAATGTCAAGAGAATTATGTTATCTGTGTGATTATCGTATGATGGGGGCAATTATGGACGGCCCTTTTGCTTTGCAGCTATGATTGCAAAATATCATAAAATTGTTAATAAATCAGTGCAAGTAAAGAAAAGCTAAATGTACAAATGTAGAATGCAAAATGATGGTGAAGGGTATATTCACCGATAGCATATAAATACTGGTAATATAATCTACCAGAGGGTATAATATTTACAGGCAATCAGCTTGACGGAGGTATTTCTGTGATGCCGGTAATGTCTTAACAAAAAGCAGGAGCTGCGACTGAATTAAATTTAGAGGTGATTTTTATGGCAAATAATAAACTCCCGGCAAGGGAAGAAATCGAAGCTAAATACAAATGGAAGCTTGAAGATATCTATGCTAGCGATGCTGATTGGGAAGCTGATTTTAAGAAGGTTCGCGAGCTTTCAGGCGGAATGACCGGATATAAAGGCAGGCTGGCAGGCAATATGCAGACACTGCTGGAATGTCTAAAGCTAAGTGATGAGATGCTTGCCTTGAATGACAAGGTTTTTGTATATGCCAGAATGAGGCGCGATGAGAATAATGCCGAGGCCAAGTACCAGGCACTGACCGACAGGGCAATGGCTTTGAGTACCGAGGTATATGCATCGGTTTCCTTTATCGTGCCTGAGATAATTACTATAGATGAGGCTCTGCTTAAAAAGAGCATAGACGAGGTTGAGGGCATGTCCCTGTACAGGCATTACTTCAATGAGATACTCAGGCAGAAGCAGCACATCCTCTCAGAAAGGGAAGAGGAGCTGCTGGCGCTTTCGGCTGAAATAGCAGAGGCTCCGTCCGACATATTCACGATGTTCAATAATGCTGACATTAAGTTCGGCATGGTAAAGGATGAGAACGGCGAGGAGGTAGAGGTCACCAAGGGCCGCTATATCAAGTTCCTCGAATCATGGGACAGAAGAGTCAGGGAGGATGCCTTCCATACACTTTACAGCTCTTACAGCGCAATGAAAAACACCCTTGCCTCGTCGTTGAACAACAACATAAAGAAGAACAAATTTTATGCAACTGTCAGAAAATATGACTCGAGCTTGAGCGCATCCCTCGACAGCGATAACGTTTCAGTAAGCGTATATGATAATCTTATAGATACGGTAAACAGGAACCTTCCGCTGCTGCAAAGGTATCTGAAGCTGCGCAGGAAAGCATTAAAGCTTGATGAACTGCACATGTACGACCTATATGTGCCAATTGTCGAAGAGCCTCCAAAGCAGATAGGCTATGAGAAGGCACTGGAAATGGTCAAGGAAGGCCTGGCACCTATGGGCGACTGCTATGTGCAGGATTTGGAGAATGCATTCAAATCGGGCTGGGTCGATGTGTTCGAAAACCAGGGCAAGACCAGCGGCGCTTATTCATGGGGAACGCACCTTACACACCCTTATGTGCTGTTGAATTATCAGGGCACTATAAACGATGTTTTCACGATTGCCCATGAAATGGGGCATGCTTTACATTCCTACTATACTAACAGGACTCAGCCATATATTTATTCCGAGTACAAAATATTTGTAGCTGAGGTTGCTTCAACGGTGAATGAATCGCTGCTGATGGATTACCTTCTCTCTACCACCCCTGACAAAAAGGAGCGGGCTTACCTGCTTAACCACTATCTTGAAGAATTCAGGGGAACACTGTTCAGACAGACCATGTTTGCAGAATTCGAAAAGCTAACTCATGGCATGATAGAGAGCGGAGAAGCATTGAATGCACAGGAATTCTGCAGGATATACCGCGGGTTGAATGAGAAGTATTTCTGCCCCGAGGTTGTCATTGACCAGGATATCGACATGGAATGGGCACGCATACCGCATTTCTATTCCAGCTTTTATGTTTATAAATATGCCACCGGCATTTCTGCTGCAACATCGTTGTCACAGCAGATACTTAAGCAGGGCGTCCCGGCGGTGGAGCGCTATACTCAATTCCTGAAGAGCGGCGGGTCCGACTATCCGCTGGAGCTGCTGAAAAAGGCCGGTGTTGATCTGACAAGACCTGAACCGGTGGAGGATGCACTGAAGACCTTCGAAAGGATACTTGATGAACTGGAGGATATAATTTAATGGTAGATCCGAGAATTTCAACGTTGGCAAAAAATCTTGTTAATTACTCCTGCGGTGTCAAACCTGGAGAAAAGGTACTAATAGAGACAAAGGGCTATGAGCTGCCTCTGACAAAGGCATTGGTGAGAGAAGTTTACAATGCCGGAGGTCTGCCGTTTGTAACAGTCAAAAACGATGAGATACTGCGGGCTCTGCTAAACGGCTGCAACGAGGAGCAGATCAGACTTATGGCGCGGTTCGAGCTTGACAGGATGAAAGAGATGGATGCCTACATCGGGATACGGTATGCCGATAATTCCAACGAACTCGGGGATGTTCCCGAGGATAAAATGAAGCTTTACAGTACGCTGTTCAACAAGCCTGTCCATTCAGAGCAGCGCGTGGAACATACGAAATGGGTGATTCTCAGGTATCCGAACAGCGCGATGGCCCAAATGGCTGAAATGTCGACAGAGGCATTTGAGGATTTTTACTTCAACGTGTGCAACCTGGATTATTCAAAGATGTCCAGAGCTATGGACGGACTTGTCGAGCTGATGAACAGGACAGACCGTGTAAGGATAGTTGGAAATGGTACTGATCTATCGTTTTCAATCAAGGGCCTTCCGGCAATAAAATGCGACGGTCACAGGAACATACCTGACGGAGAGGTCTATACTGCTCCGGTGAAGAATTCCGTCAATGGAAGGATCAGCTATAACACACCTGCCAAATACCAGGGCTTCACCTATGAAAATGTGACACTGGAGTTCAAGGATGGCAGGATAATCAACGCTGTGGCAAACGATACGGAGAAGATAAACAAGGTGTTTGACACGGACGAGGGCGCAAGGTATGTGGGCGAATTTTCTTTCGGCTTCAACCCCTACATTGCCAAGCCTATGAAGGATACGCTGTTTGACGAGAAAATCAAGGGCAGCTTCCATTTCACGCCCGGCAGCTGCTACGACATATGCAGCAACGGCAACAAGTCTGCGATACATTGGGATCTAGTGTGTATACAGCGTCCTGATTATGGCGGCGGGGAAATCTGGTTCGACGATGTCCTTGTGAGGAAGGACGGGGTTTTTGTGCTCAAGGAGCTGGAGTCGCTGAATCCGGAGAATCTGATTTAAACAGGGGAGAACCGCCCAATTTGACTAGAGAACTGTCCCCTTATTTCTGTGAGGTTTTATGGAAAACTGGATGATTAGTACAAGGCTGATTATATTGCTTTACTGTGCATTTCGATATTTCCAGGGCAATATGGAGGATACCGCACTGGTGGTATTATTTATGCTTCTGTACATATCAGCGGTCACATCTGCATATTTATTTACGAAAGCCTTTTTGAAAAGAGGCTTTCGTATTATGTCCATCGCAGTATTGGTATTTTCTGCAGTCTATACTCAGGGGATTTTTATATTGCTGATCTCAGTGGACATTTATGAGCTCGTTGCGGACTATGCTGCAGAATGGAAGGCCTTGCCCGTATTTGCAGCCTTGCCGGCAGTGCTTTTTGTCGACACATGGCTGATTGCAGAATATGCTGTGATCAGTCTTCTCACGCTCGTTGTTTTTCTCCTTGCCCGCCACCATACTAGTGTTACGGGGAGATTAAAGGAAACTAATATGGAGCTTCGCGACAGGATAGAGGATCTTGCAGGCAAATTGAATGCAGGCAGTGAGTATGAAGCCCAGCTTCGCTATTTGTCACAGATCGAGGAAAGAAATAGTATTGCCCAAAGCATCCATGACAAGGTAGGGCATACATTAGCGGGAAGCATTATACAGCTTGAGGCCGTTGGAATGATTATTGACAAGGACAGTGCTAAGGCCGGTGAATTGGTAAGTAACGTTACTGAAAATCTGAAGGTCGGAATGGAGAGTATACGTTCTACGCTGAGGGCTATTAAGCCGGCGTCAGAGCAACTGGGTATCAACAGGCTTAAGCTGGCTCTGGAGGAGTTCTCACTCAATAATAAAATAAAGACATCCTTTTCTTTTGACGGGAAATTGGATGTTGTCACCCACATGCAATGGAGAATTATGTCCGACAATATCAAAGAGGCACTAACAAATACGCTAAAGTATTCATCTGCAACGATGATAGAGATAAGGCTTGAGGTGATGAACAGGCTGATCAAGCTGGAAGTGAAGGACAATGGGAAGGGTGCAGGTGCGATTGTCAAGGGAATGGGCTTGTCCGGCATGGAGGAGAGAATAGCTTCTGTAGGAGGCAAGCTGATAGTAGATGGTTCAAACGGATTTTCAGTGATAATGCTGTTGCCCGTTGAAACTACTACCGGCGGCAGCAGATAGCCGTTCCCGGTAGGAGCAGGAAACAGTTTATTCTAGTTGAATCCACCCCCGATGGTAGCAGACAGCAGCATCCGATGGATGTTAACAGGGAGATAAACTTCACCAGTGGCAGTTGACCGGATAATGGCCGCAGATATAGCCGGTAAGGTTAATAGGGCTTAATGTAACGGTTCAGACTGTGCAGGTCAATCAGCTTACACTTATTTCAGGAGGTCCTTTATGGCAATTAAAGTACTGATCGCCGATGATGATGCGCTAATCAGGGAAGGTTTAAAGATAATACTTCAGACAGATGACCGCTTTGAGGTGCTGGACTGTGTAGAAAACGGGGCGAGAGCTTTGGAATACTGCAGCAGGCAGCAGGTGGATGTTGCGCTTCTGGATGTCAGGATGCCGGTGATGGATGGACTTGAGGCAGCCAGGGAGATATCTTCAAAAACAGGTACAAAGCCTCTTATATTGACTACCTTTGACGATGATAACTTTATACTCAATGCCGTAAAATTCGGTGCCAGGGGCTATCTGCTCAAGGGGAGCCCGCCGGCCAGGATCATGGACGCCATTAAGATCGTACATGAGGGCGGGACTGTAATGCAGGATGTGGCTATGGATATAATAAAGGGCGAATTGTCAGCAGGGAGAAAGGGCGGTATCCCCGAAGGCCTGCTAACTGAGAGGGAGAATGAGATTGTTACGCTGATAGCAAAGGGCCTGTCCAACAAGGATATCGCAGCCAGGCTGTTCATGTCGGAGGGGACGGTCAAGAATTATATATCAGCGATACTAGGCAAGACCGGACTTGAACACCGGACTCAGCTCGCTATATATTATCTGACCGGCGAGAAGAGTGATGCGACTTGAGTTTGTGGTCGTTAATGATCTGAAGGAGTAGGACAGACAATGACAAAATTCTATTTTGTGAGGCATGGTGATCCGGATTGGTGCCTTAATGATGGCATCGGCCTGCGCGGGCATGGGAGAGACCTGGTTCCATTAACTGATAAGGGCATATTGCAGGCTAAAAACGTTTCAAGAGATGAGAGAATAAGAAAGTCTCAAATAATTGTGTCATCTCCTTATACCCGAGCCTTGCAGACAGCTGCGATCATTTCGAAGGAAACGGGCATTGACCTCGTTGTAGAAATGGATCTGCGGGAATGGCAGCCTGATCTGACGTTCCAGTATGACAGTGAGTCTGCGCTTAATGAATTATATAATGATTACGTTTTACATAACGGTATTTATCCAGAAAATGAGAAAAAGCTATGGGAAGCTTTCGATAGTATGCAAAAAAGGATCGAGTATGTCATAGAGAAATACTTGGATTACTCGCATGTAACGTTAGTAGCGCATGGTATGATTTTAAAATCAGTATGCGGTGCAGAGAAAATTGATCATTGTGGAGTTGTCGAATACGAAAAATAGAATATTATGCAGGTAGAAGGGATTTTTACAATATGACCGAGTATGTGATCAGATTGGCTGAGCAGAAGGACAGCGACGAGATCCTGAAGCTCTACAGAAGCATTATCGGGACTCAGGGGTGCACATGGAACGAGTATTATCCGTCAATGGAAGAGATAACGTCAGATATCAGGATCAATTCTTTATACTGCCTGACCGATGAGAAAGGCAGCATCATTGCTGTGGCGGCTGCCGGACCATTGGACGAGCTGGGAGACCTGGCGTGGGATCCGGCGATGACAATGCCCTGCGAGCTGGCAAGAATAGGGGTTCTACCTTCTTTGCAGAAAATGGGTATCGCGTCAAGATTATTGGGCGCTGTGATCAAGGACTGTAAATGCAGAGGTTTCAATGGGATGAGGTTTCTGGTCAGTAAAACCAATGAAAACGCCCTGACGTTGTATGGAAGGTTTGGTTTTCAGAAGATGGGCGAGGTTTTCAGGTATGGGCACGACTTTTACTCTTACTATAGATTATTGGATTAATAGTGAGAATACTCTTGTACTGCTGTGGTTCGCACGGCAAGTCAGATAAACCAGGCGGGTAAGTTGATATTTTTATATAGAAAGGATGCTTTATATGAATCATCTTGGTACAGAACAACTCGAAACACAGAGGTTGATACTACGAAGGTTTGAGATGTCCGATGCCGGGGCGGTGTTCAGGAACTGGGCAAGCGATGATGAAGTGACCAGGTTTTTAATGTGGCTGTCACATAAGGATGTAGGTGTGTCGGAAAGTATATTGAGGGATTGGGTCTCCAAATACGATGATAAGAAATTTTATCAGTGGGCAATAATTCTCAAACCTGATGCAAACGAGATAACATCAGCCATACCAAAAGGCACCAAGCCAACAAGCCCCGAGCCTATCGGCTGCATCAGCATAGTCGATAAGGATGACAACCTGGGAATGGTACATGTGGGATATTGCATAGGGAAGAAGTGGTGGCATCAGGGAATAACCTCAGAGGCATTGTCGGAACTCATAAGATTTTTCTTTGATGAGGTTGGTGTTAACCGCATCGAGTCCAGGCATGATCCCAAAAACCCGAACTCGGGCAGGGTTATGAAAAAGTGCGGACTGGTCTATGAAGGCACAGTGAAGCAGGGGGATTGGAATAACCAAGGGATATGTGATTACTCGATTTATGGCCTTGTTCGCGAGGATTATGAGAAAAATATCAAGGCACGGAAGTGAATCACGAATGGAACTGACCCAATATGACTTTAGTCATGAAAAACCGGTGACCTTTTGTACTAACAAAGTGGAGCCGGTTTTTTTATAATATGACTATGATAAGGAAATGAGCCAAAGCTGCAAATAATAAGGGGAGTGTTGACAATGAGTATAGTTAAACTGGATCAGCTTACAAAGAATTTCGGCGATTTCACTGCAGTAGATAAGATATCACTGGAAATCGAAGAAGGGGAAATACTCGGCCTGCTTGGACCAAATGGCGCAGGAAAAAGTACTGCAATCAATATGATTACAGGGCTGTTGACTATTGATAAAGGAACGATCAGCATATTGGGCAAGGATATCAAAAAAAATAAAATGGAGGTAAAGTCCAACATTGGAATAGTTCCGCAGGATTTAGCCATCTATGAAGACGACCTTTCCTGCTTCGAGAATGTCAAATTCTTCGCCAGCCTCTATGGTCTCAAGGGAAAGCAGCTTGAGAGTGCTGCATTGGAAGCATTAGAGTTCACCGGCTTATCTGACAAGAAAAAGGATATGCCAAAGAGTTTCTCCGGTGGTATGAAAAGACGTCTCAATATAGCCTGTGCGATAGCACACAAGCCAAAGCTCATAATAATGGATGAGCCGACAGTCGGTATTGACCCGCAGTCAAGGAACCATATACTACAGTCGGTAAAAAAGCTCAATGAACTGGGCAGCACCATTATTTACACCAGCCATTATATGGAGGAGGTCGAGGAGATCTGCACACGGATAGCGATCATGGACCATGGCAAGATCATTGCGCTTGGCACATGTGAGGAATTAAAGAATCTTATCAATGACAAGGATGTTCTGGTTGTAACTGTGAGTGATCCGATATCGAAGGTCAATGAACAAAGCATAAAGGAAATACCTGGGGTCGAGAATACAGAAATGGGCGAAAACACTGTAAAGATAACAAGCGCAAGGGAAGTGGCAAACCTTGACAAGATCATACAATATTTCATTAAAAATAATATATCTATAAAAAGTGTTGAGAGTAAAACACCGGACCTGGAGTCGGTATTCCTGTCGATGACGGGCAGAAAACTTAGGGATTAGGGGGGATGACCAATGAAAGTTTTATTGATAATTCTAAAAGAGATTAAGCACAATATCCGCAATTATAAAGCCAATGCGATGATGATACTTTTCCCCATAATACTGATAATCATATTAGGTGCTGCATTCAGCGGAACATTTGACAGTACGATAAAGCTTGGCGAAATCAATGTGCTTTATACTATCGATGAAAATGTGAATACAGCTGATCCGATGTTTGAGAAGGCTTTCAACAGTTTTCGCGATGGAATGAACAAAGAGCATGATATTAAGTTCGAAGAGACTGAGGATATCAATGTTGGGATGGCTGGAATAGAAAACAAGCAGTATGATGCTTATTTCCACATAACCGGCGATCCGGTCCGGGCTGACATGTACAAGAATGAAAGCAGCGGCTTTAAAACCGGTATCGTTGAAAATGCTATGGGCAGCTTCCTTGACACTTATGTGACCATGAGTGTCATAGCGAGAAACAATCCTGCCGCACTTACTGCACAGCAGAGTCCCGACAGTGGTGGTTATGTTAAGATAAGCTCTATCGACAGAAAAAGACAGCCGGGTTCTACAGATTATTATGCAATAACCATGCTGACACTTTTCCTGCTGTATGCTACATTAACAGGGTTCTGGGGTGTTAGAAGTGAGATTGAGGAAAAGACGGCCGCAAGGATATTATGCTCCCCTACAACCAATTATCAACTGCTGGCTGGCAAGGTCCTCGGAGGTATTACAGTAACTATACTGCAAGCTCTTGTAGTGATCCTGTTTAGCGGGCTTATACTCAAGGCGGACTGGGGAGAGGATCTGTTTACTGTAGCACTTCTTGTCATTTCATACTCAATCATGGCAGTAAGCATTGGGGTGGCGCTTGCATATATGATCAGAAACGGTGAGGCCGCAAGCGGTATATTGAATTCGGTAATTCCAGTGCTCGTGTTTCTGGGTGGAGGTTATGTCCCACTAGAAACCATGAATGCAAATCTGTCCACCATAGCATCGATTTCACCTGTTAAATGGATCAATTCAGCACTGCTCAATGTTATTTATGATGGCAACTACTCTAGCGTCGCAGTGTCGGTTTGTATCAATTTAGGTATGGCTGTATTGTTCATAGTTTTTTCGGTAGTATTTTCAAAGAGGGGGAACAGGGCATATGCGTAATATAATGCTGCTAATAGTGAATAACTTGAAGGTTGTATTCAGGAAAAAGGGGAACATAATTATATACATTTTCCTACCACTTACAGGCGTATTTTTATCACTGCTGCTGTATGGCGATTCTGCAACATCCACACTCAAGATAGGCTTTGTGGATCACGACGGAGGCATCCTGGCAACTGACCTGAAGGATAAATTCTGCTCTATAGATAAATTTACTGTGTCAGATGTTAATGTTGATGAAATAAATAATAAATTGCTTTCATCTGAACTTGATGCTGCGGTAATCATACCGGAAGATTATTCGGACAGCATTTATAGCGGCAATGCAGCAGATATAGAGATCGTTTCATTGAAGGGGCAGGAGACGACTGTCTGGGTGGAGCAGGTAATAAACAGTTATACATCCTCAATGCTCCAACTGTCAGCAGCATCCGGAGGCGATCAGGCTGTATTTGAAAAAATGCTCGGGCAAATCAAAGATAGCACTATCGGACTTGAGGCTAAAGCCTTAGAGGACAAAAGAGTCGGCAAGTCAATGACCATGACCTCTGTCGGGTTCCTTATAATGTTCATAATGCTCGGGACCGGTTTTACCTCAGTGATAATATTGAAGGAAAAAAGGAATCGTACCTATCACAGGATATGTTCAGCACCGGTCAGTGCAAAGCAGTACATTCTGGCAAATTCGTTGACGAGCCTGATGATAAGCATAATCCAGATAATCCTCGTACAGCTTGCCATGAAGTATGTTTTTAAAATCGATACCGGAGTCAATGATACACAGATGTTTTTCATTCTCTTGTTGTTCGCGGTGGTAGCTATAGGCCTTGGACTGATAATAGCAGCATTCACAAAATCCTCATACATGGCCGGTACACTTAGCACGCTCATTATAACACCTACCTGTATGCTGGGGGGCTGCTACTGGGATATAGACTTCATGCCGGAGTTCATGAAAAAGATCAGCTATTTTGTACCGCAAAGGTGGACGATCGATGCGATCTCAAAGCTGCAGACAGGCAGCGGTATTGCAGACATTAGCCTCAACCTGCTGGTGATGGCAGCATTCGCGCTGGCTATGACGCTTGTTGCAGTATTCAAATTTTCCAGAACCAACAACGTGCAAAAGTTTATTTAAAAATCAAAGGGGACGGGGGTTTTTGATTATCATTTAATTGGCTAATTGATAAT
>CAZBEQ010000052.1:0-24321 GCA_964490975.1 uncultured Oscillospiraceae bacterium
TTGCACTGCATTAGTGGTTGTTGCACCGCATTAGTCATTATTGCACCGCATTAGTCATTATTGCACCGCACTAGTGGTTATTGCACTGCACTAGTGGTTGTTGCACTGCATTAGTGGTTGTTGCACCGCATTAGTGGTTGTTGCACCGCATTAGTCATTATTGCACCGCACTACCCGTTATTGCAACTTTAGAACTGAATTATTGTGTAAGAAGGCTTATTTCATAGCTAACCGGCTATAAAACAAGGCTTATTCATCTAAATAGCGTTCTAAAACTGAAATAATGAGTAGCGTGGTCTACTTCTGCTATCCATAACCCATTCATCGCACCTCCATCGCACCTCCATCGCACCTCCATCACACCTATTCCAACTTGACCTTCCTATTTTTTAAATTCATATTGATTTCCTCTACAATATATGTTAATATTACACAAATGGAACACAAATGTACGCCCACGGTGGACATTAAGGAGCAAATATGAACAATGACTCAACATATTTTCTGGTAGATAGTGAAGTTCTTCCGGAAGTGTTTTCAAGAGTAATAGAAGCTAAAAAGCTGCTTAGCTCAGGCAAAGCTAAGACTGTCAATGATGCTGTTCGGGAAGCAGGGCTGAGTAGAAGTGCTTTTTATAAATATAAGGACTGTGTGTTTCCCTTTTATGAAACATCAAGGGGCAGAGTTATAACACTTTTTTTTGTAGTTGAAGATTTTTCGGGTATACTTTCAAGTATCATAAACAAGATTGCGCAGTCAAAAGCCAACATTATAACAATAAACCAGAATATGCCCATCAACGGTCTGGCAGATGTAACGATATCCGTAGCGACAACCGGTATGACAATGGATATTGGTAAGCTGATGGAAAGCATAGGGGAAATTGAGGGCGTGCGCAGGCAGGAGATATTGGCAAGAGACTAGGCAGGCAACCAACAAGTCAACCAAGGCACAGAATGCAACAAAGCTAAACAAGGCACAGGATGCAACAAAGCTAAACAAGGCACAGGATGCCTTACATACAATATAGCATGACCATCGTTGGGAGGACTGGATGATATGGATATTGCGATAGTAGGATATGGAGTAGTAGGCTCAGGTGTGGCCGAAGTAATCAGAAAGAACAGCCAGAGCATAGCAATGCGGGCCGGTGAACCGATCAGGGTAAAAAAGATACTCGATATACGGGATTTCCCGGATAGCCCGGACAGTGAACTATTTACTAAAAACCCGGATGATGTTTTCGGAGATCCTGATATAAAGGTTGTTGCAGAGACAATAGGAGGGACAAGGATCGCCCATGAATATACAAAGCGCGCATTCAACGCAGGCAAGCATGTAGTGACATCCAATAAGGAGCTTGTTGCTTCTCATGGCCCGGAACTGCTGAAGCTGGCATCGGAGAATGGTGTAAGCTATCTCTTTGAAGCAAGCGTAGGCGGCGGCATACCGATTATCAGACCATTGAACCAGTGCCTTGCAGCGAATGTTATAAACGGGATCACAGGGATATTGAACGGTACGACCAACTATATACTCACTCAAATGCGCCGGAATGGCATGAATTTCAGCGACGCTTTGAAAGGCGCCCAGCAGAACGGGTATGCAGAGGCTGATCCGACAGCTGACATCGAAGGCCATGATGCATGCAGGAAGATAGCGATTTTGTCTTCAATTGCTTATAATGAATTTGTCGACTGCAATAATATCCACACAGAAGGTATATCAAAAATCAGCCTGGCAGACATGCAGTATGCAGAGGCAATGGATTCGGTCATTAAGCTTATAGGTGTCAGCAGAAAAGAAGGCAATCGAATATTTGCCAGGGTTTCTCCTGCCATCATCAACAGAGACCATCCGCTTGCTAATGTTGAGGATGTTTTTAATGCGATAGTGGTAAGCGGCGATGCTATAGGTGATGCCATGTTTTACGGAAGGGGTGCAGGTAAGCTTCCTACGGCCAGCGCAGTAATTGCAGATATTATTGATATAGCAAAGCATAATGAGAGTACAAAAAGCGTATGGCTGAGAAAAGATACTGACAATCTTGTACCCTTCGGAATAAGTGAGGCCAGATGCCTTGTAAGGGTAGCTGTCAGACATAAAACAGAGGCTGCAAAATTTGTAGGCAATGTTTTTGAAAGTGTTGAATATATAAAATCAGATATAATAAATACTGAAAATGAATTGGCCTTCAGGACTGCAAAAATGACAGAAGCAAGGCTTAATGAGTGTATTGAGGAATTAAAGGGAGCTGCTTCAATTAAAGAGGTCATCAATGTTATCAGGATACTGGATTAACAGGATACGACGGCACAAGAAGGAGGATCAGGCCTATGAGTTTGATTGTGCAAAAGTACGGCGGCACGTCTGTAGCAAATGCCGAAAGAGTTATGAATGTCGCCAGAAGAGTTACAGATACCTACAAGGAAGGCCACTCTGTAGTAGTTGTCGTATCTGCTCAGGGTGATACCACCGATGATTTGTTGGCAAAAGCTTATGAAATCAATAAGAGCCCTTCAAAACGAGAAATGGATGTGCTGTTGTCGACCGGCGAGCAGATTTCCATGGCTCTTTTGGCTATAGCCATAGAAAAGTTGGGATACCATGTAGTGTCGCTGACAGGATACCAGGCTGGTATATTTACTAACAGTCAGTATGGGAATGCAAGGATAAAGAGTATTGAAACGGAAAGACTGTTTAAGGAGCTGGATGCAAAGAACATTGTTATTGTGGCAGGATTCCAGGGCTGGAATAAATTTGACGATATAACAACGCTGGGCAGGGGCGGTTCGGATACTACCGCAGTAGCACTGGCAGCAGCACTGAAAGCAGATCTTTGTGAAATATATACGGACGTTGACGGCGTTTATACGGCTGATCCCAGGATAGTGAAAAGTGCTTCAAAGCTCAGTGATATTTCCTATGATGAGATGCTTGAGCTGGCAAGCCTTGGAGCAAATGTACTCCACAACAGGTCGGTAGAGATGGCAAAAAAATATGGCGTGGAACTGGTAGTCAGATCCAGCCTTAACAACACAAAGGGAACAGTAGTAAAGGAGGTAGGCAGCGTGGAAAAAATGTATGTCAGGGGAGTTGCCCGGGATAATGATATCGCAAGGGTTGCGGTAATAGGCATTGAGGATAAGCCAGGAATGGCTTTCAAGCTGTTTTCTTTGCTGGCAAAGGAAAGGATCAGTATTGATGTTATACTGCAGTCGATAGGCAGGGATGATACAAAGGATATCTCATTTACTATAAAGAAGGCTGATCTTCAGAAAACACTTGAGGTGATCAATGCAAACCTTGGCATGCTGAATGCAAGGGAAGTCAAGTTCTCCGAAAAGTATTCGAAAGTATCGGTTGTCGGTGCAGGGATGGTAAACAACCCCGGCGTGGCAGCGATGATGTTTGAAGCGCTTTACGACGCGGATATAAATATCCATATGATAACCACTTCGGAAATGAAGATATCGGTATTGATAGATGTACAGGAAGCGGAGCGCGCAGTCAATGCGATCCATGAAAAATTCAAGCTGGGAGAGCTCAACGGTAAGTGATATATTTCTGGTTGAAATGTCAACTGCAATAGTATAAACTGGTTATGAAATCAAGCACAATTTAATACTTGTACAGGTACCGGCGCAATGCCGGTGCAGAGCTTTGTGCTCGAACAGGGAAGTGGGTTTGACTCCCACACGGTCCCGCCGCTGTATTAGAAGAGTTCGCCGCATACCACTGGGAAACCGGGAAGGAGCGGCTGAGCGATGACGCTTAAGCCAGAAGACCTGCCTGTGCAGAAACACCATTACTCTACGAGAGATAGGGGGTGCATATGATGTCGATCGAACATCTGTATATGTATATTAAAGCCTCCTGACCCTATCAGGCGGCTTTTTTGCTGAACTGAACACATGGCAGGAGCGGAACGTACAACTTGAGAGTGGCGCAGGGCGGGAACAGAACACAGGGAAGAAAGGATTTGGCGTATGAGAGGATTAATACATATATATACCGGTGATGGCAAGGGAAAGACGACTGCAGCTGTAGGGCTTGGTGTCAGGGCATGCGGACAGGGGATGAGGGTGCTTATGGTACAATTCCTGAAGGGTATGCCGACCGGTGAGATGAACAGTCTGAAGCTTTTGGAGCCGGGCTTTGTACTCCATAGGGGCACAGAGACTAAAAAGTTCACATGGCAGATGACTTGTGAAGAAAAAGCCAAGACATCGGAAGAACAGTACAATATTTTTAAGTATGCCGTCAATTCCGCTCAAAATGGTGAATGTGAGCTGCTTATCATGGATGAGGTTCTGGGTGCCCTTTCAGCAGGAATGATCAATATTGAAGACTTGATACAGTTTATAAAAAACAAGCCTGAAAAACTGGAACTGGTGCTGACCGGAAGAGGTGCGTCACCTGAGCTTATTGATCTGGCGGATTACGTATCAGAGATCAGAGCTTTAAAGCACCCTGCAGAAAAAGGAGTAAACGCAAGAAAAGGAATTGAATTTTAAGAATATATATTTCTGAATTCAGAATGGAGAATTATGATGATCAATTATAAAAATAAAAGGTTTAAGCTTATTATTGCAGCAATAGTGATTGCTACAATGCTTATATCAATGACGGGCTGCCAAAGCACCGAGATGGCAGCACAGCCGGGAGCGGATAAAAATTCTGCAAATATTTCAGAAGCTGGAGATGCACTGAGTTCGTCAGAGACAACGGCACAGTCAGAGACAACGGCACAGTCAGAGACAACGGCACAGTCAGATACATCGGCACCGTCAGATACATCGGCTCAATCGGGTGAAAATGAGACAAATCCTGAGCAGAAATTCCCCAGAGAAGTTACAGATGGCAATGGCTTTAAAATGACTATCGAAAGCGAGCCGCAGCGCATAGTCTCACTGACGCTGGGCTCAGATGAGATTCTCATGGGTATGGTCGATAAGAGCAGGATCGCATCCCTGACCGAGTATGCAGATGACGAGGGCATTTCAAATATTGCTGCTGAAGCTTCAGGTGTCGGTAAAAGGACAACAATGGACCAGATTGAAAATCTCATAGCTCTTAATCCTGATCTGATCATACTGGATACATGGGCTGATGCAAAATATGTGAAACAACTCAGAGATGCCGGTATAAAGGTCTATGCTTTTAAAACGCCATGCAATATTGTTGAACAGAAGGCTGTAATACTTGAGTTGGCGCATGTGGTTGGAACAGACGAAGAAGGAAATAAAATAGTGGAATGGATGGATGAAAAACTAAAAGCAGTCGAAGAAAAGCTCTCAAATCTCAAGCCGGAGCAGAAGC
This sequence comes from uncultured Oscillospiraceae bacterium, assembly GCA_964490975.1. Lineage (GTDB taxonomy): Bacteria > Bacillota > Clostridia > Acetivibrionales > DTU013 > DTU013. Next base: position 5,323 of record CAZBEQ010000052.1, read on the forward strand.
TCACAGTAATGGATTATGGTGAAATGGGAAGCAGTGGCATTGGTACTAATTTTGACGATATAGTGACAAGAGCCGGCCTTATTAATGTTATATCAAGGGCAGGTATAGAAGGCTGGCCTGTGATCTCGAAGGAGAAAATAATTGAATACGATCCCGACATTATTATCCTTCCTTCATGGTTTTATGATCAAAAAAATACCTTTGAAGGCATGCGCGATACATTGAAAAATGATCAGAGCCTAAAGACTGTGAAGGCGATCAGTGAGGATAGGATCATCTCAGTGCCTAATCCGCACGTCAGCGCAATTTCCCAATATGTAGTGCTGGGTGTTGAGGATATTGCAAGGGCGGCATATCCAGAGTTGTTTGAATAATGTGCATTAATAGTATGGGAATGAAAGAGATATAGATGGCTGAGAATACAGTTTACAAAAAAATGAGCAGGGTCCTGCCTGCGATGCTGGTCATTCTGCTATTCATAATTGTACTGGCAGTTGCAACAGGCGCAGTATATGTTCCGCTTGGGAGAGCCTTCAGGATAATACTGGCAGGCTTGGGCTTAATAAATGCCCCTGAACTTCCTCAGGACCAGGTTTCGATAATATTCATGGTGAGGCTGCCAAGAGTGCTGGTGGCATGCCTTGCCGGCGGAGCGCTGGCTTCAAGCGGCACTGTGATGCAGGGCATGTTCCGCAACCCTATGGCTGACCCGGGCATATTGGGCGTTTCAAGCGGTGCAGGCCTTGGAGCTGTTGCAGCTATAACACTTGGGTTCTCAGCCAGGAGCATTTATCTGCTTCCGTTGTTTGCCGCGGCAGGAGCAATTACTGCAGTAACACTCATTTACTTCCTGTCATTGAGAAAGGGCAGGATATCGCCGCTGACGCTGATACTGTCTGGCCTTGCAGTCAGCACATTCATTGGAGCTGCGACCCAGCTGGTGCTTGTCAACAGCAACAATTATGAAGTACGCAGCTATGTATTCTGGACTATGGGCGGTCTGAACGGCATGATGTGGGAACAGGTAAGACTTTTAGCCGCTCCGGTAATAATTTTGGTTATTGCGCTTGTGATATTTTCAAGGGATCTGAATCTGCTGCTGCTCGGAGAAGAGGAGGCTCAATCTGTAGGTCTTGAGCCGTCCCGCACCAGAAAGCTGTTATTGCTTATAACTTCACTCATTACCGCTGCGGCAGTTTCAGTGTGCGGACCTGTCAGCTTCGTAGGGCTTATCGTTCCACACATAATGAGGCTCATAACCGGTCCTGACCACCGGATACTAATACCGGCCAGCGCACTTGGTGGGGCCATTTTCCTGACGGGCTGCGATATTCTGGCCCGTCTGCCTGCCAACGGAGAGATAAGTGTAGGTATAATAACCTCCATGTTAGGCGCGCCATACTTTCTCTATCTGCTGATAAAAAACAGGAGGGAGGGAGAGATGTTTTGAAGCGAGACATTGAAATGACTTCTGAAAATGATACAGTCGGGGCGCAGAATACAAGCTCAGGACTTTTGAAAATCAAAGGGTTGAATTATATAATAAATAATGTCCATATTCTCAAGGATATATCACTTGAAGCCGGCAACGGAGAATTTATAGGCATCATCGGACCAAACGGCGCCGGCAAGACCACTCTTCTCAAATGTATCAACGGCATCTGTAAGGGAACCGGAAGTGTAGAACTTAACGGCTGTGATATCAGTAAGACAAGTACCAGAAAAACGGCATCAAAGGTTGCGCTGCTGCATCAGGACACATCTGTGGCATTTCCTTTCAAGGTGTTAGACATAGTTCTCTCAGGAAGATACCACAAGCTCGGAAAATTCCGGCCCGAGGGTGCGGAGGATTATGCTGCTGCCCGGAAGTACATGGGATATACCGACACGCTGAAGCTGGAAAGCAGGCTGATAAATACATTGTCGGGAGGAGAGAGGCAGAGGGTGCTTTTTGCCAAGGTGCTTGCCCAGGAAACAGACCTGATCCTTCTCGATGAACCTTCAGCCAGCCTGGATATTGCTTATGAGGAGCAGATATTCCGCTATGCCTCCGAACTGTGCCAAAGAGGGAAAACTGTCATAGCCGCAGTACACGACCTGAAGACAGCGGTTCGCTATTGCAGCAGGCTCATTATGATGAGAGACGGCAGTATAATCGCAGAAGGAGAGCCTGAGTCGGTCATAACTCAAGATAATTTGTTTAAATCATATGGCGTAAAAGCTCTTGTATATAGAAACAGGATAACAGGTCTTGTGGATTTTCATCTTTCAGCAGGAAACGACAGCAGAAAAAACATAAAGCTACATGTGATAGGCGGCGGCGGTTCAGCTTCAGGCGTTATCAGGCAGCTTTTTGAGAACGGCTACAATGTGACAGCCGGTGTGTTTTCCCATGGAGACAGTGATCTTGACTGTGCGGATGTTCTTGGCATAAAGACACTTTCCTGCCGCCCGTTCAGCGAAATTGACGATGAGACCTTCAATGAGAACATAAGCCTTGTGAAAGCAGCTGATTTGACGATACTTTGCGACATGCCATTTGGACAGCAAAATATCAGGAACCTTGAGGTTGCGTTGCATGCAGCATCTCTTGTGATAATTGAGGATGAAGCGCCTGATAATAGGGATTTTACAGGCGGGACAGCACTAGCGATGTACAATGCTTTAAAAAAGCAGGCTATCACAGTCAAATCTTCCAGGCTGCATGAAGTATTGCCATAAAAGACAAAAAAGGAGTTGGCCTATGGGAAAGCTGATATTGATCACAGGCGGTGCAAGGAGTGGAAAGAGTACCTATGCGGAGGAGATAGCCTTCAGCTTAGGCGAAAAAATACTATATATAGCAACTGCTATTGCGTGTGATGATGAAATGAAGGAACGTGTAAGAAGGCATAAACTCCGAAGACCTGACAGCTGGGTTACCCTTGAGGGCTTCAGGAGCTTTGATAAATCACTGCCGCCGGTAGTGGAAGGCAGAGACGCAGTGCTTCTGGATTGTATCACTAACATGGTTTCAAACATCATGCTTCAAAAGGCAATGGATTGGGACAGCCTGTCAACGGAGGATGTGATCGAAGCCGAGAAAGATGTGGACACTGAGGTTGATAAGCTCCTTGATGTCATCGGTAAAACGGAGCTGACCTTCATACTGGTCACAAATGAACTCGGAATGGGTGTGGTTCCACCGTCTGCACTTGGCAGAGCGGTACGGGATATTGCAGGAAGGACTAACCAGAAGCTGGCCAGGGCTGCAGACGAGGTTTATCTCTGCGTTTCAGGCATACCGGTCAGAATAAAGTGACTAAAGGGTGGTTGATATGACTTTTGTTAAGAGATTTTTGATCATTCTCCGGTTTATGACGACAATACCGGTGAAAGCCGATATCATGGCAGCAAGGGAAGACTACGGGAAAAGCCTGGCAGCCGCGCCTCTTGTCGGCCTTGTCATAGGTTTGCTGATTGCCGGCTTGCATTTTGTGTTGGGACTGGTTTTTCCGCCCGCCATAACTGCGGTTTTGACTTTTTTGGCATACATCCTGCTTACCGGCGGTTTGCACCTGGATGGATTGGGAGACACGGCTGACGGCCTTTTTTCTAACCGTCCAAAGGACAGGATGCTTGAAATTATGAAAGACAGCAGGGTCGGGACATATGCTGTAATTACGCTCATAATGATAATACTATTGGATGTTTTGTTCATTGCCGCTCTGAAGAGAAATGCGGCAATAGTACTGATACTCATGCCGGTAGCAGGAAGGACAGGCTCGCTTATTGGCTCAGGAGCTTCTTCGTATGCCGGTATCTCCGACGGCCCGGGCAGATGGTGCGTGGAATACTGCAAGGGCGTTGATATCGCAAAGGGCTTGATGATTCAGGTTTTGATATTTATCACTTTTATTGCGACGGGTATTTTTAATACAGGGTTATTGCAGCCCAGGTTTATCATTGCAGGTGTTATTGTTACTGCCATACCGCCATTGTCAGCCTTTATTCTGACGAAGCTTCTGGGAAGGAAACTGGGGGGGGTGACAGGAGATATACTTGGCGCGGTATGCGAACTGAACCAGGTGATATTTCTGATGTCATCATTTATACTTATTAGAGTTTTATGATCTTGTGCTAGTTGCGGAATTTATTTGTGTACTTGACAACATATGGATATACGCTTAGAATAATACTTATTTATATAAAAAATAGACATTTGGTGTGTGAGGGAGGAATTAACATGAAATCAAAATCAACAAAAAAGCTTGTACTTAGCAGTATGATGATTGCTCTGGTTTTTTTAGCTACTTATTTAGTAAAAATACAAACACCGTTACCGGGCGGATATGCTAACCTGGGCGATGCGGTCGTTATGCTGGCAGCTGTATTTCTGGGCCCTGTCGGAGGACTGATCGCGGGCAGCATCGGTTCTGCGCTGGCAGATCTGGCTTTTGGTTCACTTTTATTTGCTCCGGTAACATTTGTTGTCAAAGGGATAGAGGGTCTGGTAGTTGGCATGCTGACCTCACAGGTACTAAAAGCCAATGGGCTGAAGCACGGCCGTCTTATTGCAGCCATTGTATCAGGTGCTGTTATAATGGTAGCAGGATATTTTCTTGCTGAAGCATTCGTGCTTGGCGCATTCGATGAGGCTTTCGGCCTGACGGTTGCAGTAGCTGAGATCCCTTTTAATGCGGTCCAGGGAATAGTATGTGCGATTCTTGGGTATGTTTTAACTTTAATACTGTCGAAAACAGGCATAGACAAGTATATTAACTGATGATAAGTCTAACGCCTTATTCCAGAATGGCGCTACTACAGCATGATTACAAAGAATGGTTCAATAGCATGCTACCAGAGCCTGATTAATTAAGCTCAAAAGGATGGTTACACCCATGAAGCTGACGATACTTGGAAACAACGGACCTTTCCCGTCGGCGGGAGGAGCCTGCTCCGGATATCTATTAACAAGTACAAATACAAATATATTGATAGACTGCGGAAACGGTACATTGGCAAACCTTCAGAAAGTAATAGCGATAGACAAACTGGATGCTATCATTCTGACACATCTGCATAGCGATCATACTTCCGACATGCAAGTATTAAAGTATGCTGTTCAGATCAAAATGAAACGCGGTAGCTTTAGCAGGCTCCTGAAGGTATATGCTCCGCCTGAACCTGTTGAGGAGTACAACAGGCTGGATGTTAAGGATGCATTCATACTTGGCGCCATATTGGAGGATACACAGCTAAAAATAGGAGATATAAAGCTTTCCTTTGCACAGATGAAGCATCCTTATATGGACTATGCAATAGCTGCACAATGTGATGGTAAGAAGTTCGTTTTTTCAGGTGATACTTCATGGACCAATACTATTATAGATTTTGCAGAAAATGCAGACCTGTTGATGCTTGATGCCGGACTGCTTGAAAAGGACCTGACTGAAAATGCAGCGCATATGACAGCGGCTCAATGCGGGACGGCTGCCGTTCGTGCAGGGGCAAAGAGACTACTGCTGACGCATTTTTGGCCCGAATACGATATTAGTGACTTGCTTGCAGAGGCCCGGACAAATTATTCAGGAGCGGAAGCTGCCGTAATAATGAAGGAGTACTTGATCTAAAACCGGTTTTCTTTTGTAACCGGAATCACAGCCTGCATTGTAAAAAAACTGTTCTCTGCAACAAACAGCACCTGCCCGTTGTAGGCATTAACTATATTGTAAATACTGCGTGTACCATAGCCGTGTCCGGGTTGGCTGCTTTGAGGCAGATCGCAACAAGGTCAGTATAGTAATTGTCATACCTACTTCACCTCTGCATCGGAAAAGAGGTGCCGCACATAGGTCTCACGTACATTCTTGTAGTGGTTGCGTGCAATCGGTATTCTGCTCCCGGAGACAGTAATAAATTCATTTATTTCCAGCTCCAGAATATGCTGTAAATTCACGAGGTATGAACGATGACACTTGATGAACTCAGGCCTTGTAAGCAGAGTCGGTTCGTATTCGCTCAGCGGAGCGTTGACTTCCCGCAATGTCCCATCTGTTAAGTGAAAGTAAAGTGTCCTTCCAATGATTTCTACAAACTCGATTTTGTTATATGCAATAGAGAAAATACTCTGGTGTGTTTTCAGATGCAACAGTTCCACCTGTTTTGTGAATCTTTCAGAGAGCTGATCAAGAAGGGGGAACAATGTTGTTGATGACACAGGCTTAAGTAAATAGTAATATGCTCTGACATGATAGCTGTCCACTGCATATTCCGGTGAGGTTGTGAGAAAAATGATCTCCACCTTTTCGTTGTACTGGCGAATCTCCCTGGCTGCCTCAATTCCGTTAAGACCGGGCATCAGTACATCCAGAAGCAAGATATCATAATCCTTGTTTTTCATAACGCAAAGCAGATCTGTAGGATTTGAATAAGTCTCAAATGAAACATCTTTAGCATTTGTGGAACAATAAGTGTCCAGCAACACCGAAAGCTCGGAAAGCTCTCGAAGATCATCGTCGCAGGCTGCGATTCTCATTTTATACCGCCTCTCGAAAGTTGTTTATACTTTGCAGCACAATGGATATGGTGTCTGCCTGCCATAACTATCTCTCGGTATCAGTTTACAATAAATTTGTTTTTGCCGCAACCATTCATGCCGTTAAAATGACTTTTCAGTCGAAAAATGAAATATAGTTAATTTTTCCTGTTATATTGAAATTAACTTATAAAGGGAGGGGCGTTTATGTTAACAGCAAAAACTGCTGTACTTTGTGATGATGAGAACAGCTGCATACATGTTACGCAACAGCTGCAATACATGGATGTAGGACAAATTGTTTCATTCACACAAACGGATCAATTTCTGGCGCATATCCGTGGATGCCCTGACATAGTCATGCTGCTGATGCAGACCGGATCATACAGTGTGCAAACTGCTATGGAAGCAATGGAGCAAAATCCTGAAGGAAGCCTTATCTGGTTTTCTGATCTGGATTTTGGATCACTATCCTACCATATTCACACCAGTTGGTTTGGTATGTTGCCCGCTGAGGATGAAGCACTTCGCCGAGCCTTGGAACGGGTTGCCCAGCTCAAAACAAATCATGTGATCGAAGGGAGAACAAAAAGATAAAGAAGCGGCTGCTTAGTATTCTCATTTGTATGTATGTAATGCTTACCCTATTTCCTACCGCCGCTTTTGCAACACTGGATAACAGCATAGGTACAACAACGCGGACAACAGATGAAAAGACTGCAGATCCTTTTAGCGATGTAAAAAGAATCCGACTGGTTTTATAATGCGGCGGCGAGCAGATGGCAGTATTCTTTGTACGTGGTAGTGGTATAACCACAATTACCTATACCGCCGTTACCGAAGAAATGGCGGTACGGTTGGCACAGCCTCCAAGAATATACAGGCAAACAGTACCTATGGTGAACTGCCTGTGCCTACCTGTGAGGGTGATTACTTCCTTGGTTGGTTTACGGATGTAACAGGCGGCACGAAAGTGACCGGCGAGACCAATGTAACACTTAACGCTGACCAGACACTGTTTGCTCGTTGGACTACTACAGGTTATACGGGCGCAGTAGGTTCGGATATGGTGCTCTATGTGGCCGGAAGAGAAGTAACTACAGAGAACATGAACGACATCATGGGCGATGGTCCCGCCAGCGTACAGTTTGATCCAGGCACAAATAAGCTGTACCTTAACAACGCGACAATCGCCGGAGCCTACAGTACCTCCTATATAAGTGCGGCAATTAACAGCAGTGAAAGTATAACCATCGTAAACACGGGTACGAGCACAGTGACAAACACTTACAATGGAGCTGCTAACGTGACTAATGTATTTGGTATCTATGCATTGAGCACACTGGTCATTGAAGGCACAGGTACTCTGACAGTCACCAGCGGCACGGGGGGCACCAGTTACAACTGCGGCATTCGATCAGGTTTGAGCGGAAGTTACTTCACCATTAACGGACCAACGGTGAATGTCTTCGGCGGCACGGCAGGAAGCGGTGGCAAGAGCTATGGTGTGTGTGTCGGTACCATAAATCTTACATATACTGTCCGACTTTTAAAGGGTACATTGGAGACGCATAGGACTCCGAAGTAGCTCAGGATGAAACCAACCAGAACTACAAGCGTATAAATGGGACAAGGGGCTGCCTCAAAATGAACGTTGAGGCAGTCCTTTTGTTTGCCCCAAAAACGCAAAAGCCCGATCACAACATCATATCCCGACCCCACAGCGGACGTCTGACAGATGTTGAGTAAAATATCAAGTAATGAGTGGATATAACTCGGTGAAGTGGTCTTTTAGCCCTGATTGCTTAACATAATACGGGCTTTTTCTGTGTTATTGAATCAAATATCAATGAAAGCAGATATCTCGCCACACATTACTGTATTTTTTACTCACCCAATTGATTTTGAGACAACCCCTTGTCCCATTTGCATAATAAAAAAGACGTAAGTCATCATAAGTTCTGACTTGCGTCTTTTTTTTCACCTTACCGGTCGTTTTTTATGTTTTATTTAACCTTAAACTTTTTTAGTTTCTTGTCAAGCTCCTGAACAAGCTCATCAAGCTGGACCGCAGCGACTTTCATTTCGTCTATTTCCTTAAGCTGTTGTTCTGTGGTAGCTGCAACCTCCTGACTTGAGGCTGCTGTCTCTTGAGAAACCGAAGAAATGTTTTCAATAGCTTCAGTAACGTTATCCTTATCTGACTGCATCCCTAATACTGCATTATTAACTTCTTTTATCTTTTCCACTATAGTGCCGATTCCGTTGGCAATATCATCAAAGGCTTTATTTGTGCTGTCAACAGCGCTGCTTTGTTCCTTGGATGCGTTGCGCATGATTTCCATTGCCTTAATGGCCATTTGAGATTCTTCACTGATATTTTCCATCAGATGAATGATTTCTTCAGTAGACTGTCTGCTTTGATCCGCAAGCTGTCTGACTTCCTCGGCCACAACAGCAAAGCCCTTGCCAGCCTCTCCGGCTCTTGCGGCCTCAATAGCAGCATTTAATGCAAGCATATTGGTTTGTTCTGCAATATCTTCGATGGACTGCACAAACTTGCCTATATCTTTTGTAGTATCTGTCAGATTCTCTACAACAGAGAATATTTTTTCTGTCGAATTAAAGCTCTCTACTGATTTTTGTCGTAATATAATTACTGAGTTAAGTCCTATATCGTTAAGCTTGTGTATGTTATCAGCTTCAGTCATAACACTTCCATAGCTTTGTGAAACGATATCGATCTGCTCTGATAATTTATCAACAAGCTGTACACCGTTCTGAGCTTCAGAAGCCTGATCAGATGCACCTTTTGCTATTTCATCCACGGTCTTTGCGATCTCAGAGATGGAACTCACAGCTTTGCTGGCTGTTTCGCCAACCTTTCGTGATGCTTGCATAATTGACAGCGACATTTTGAAAAAACCATCGACGAGTGTCCTTATATCACTTAGAACAGCGTTAAGGGTAGAGGCGATCCCTGAAAACGAGCCAAAGGTCTTGGGCTCCAGAAATTTTGAATAGTCTCCATTTTTAATGACTTCAAGTTCTTCATCGAACTGCTGTGAAATCTTTTTTGAGATTATACCATTGATAATACGCAGCACCAAGTATGCTAAAAAAGCTGTAACCAATACCAGCAGGCCTTTGTAAAAGTCGCCGGTAATCATTATAAATAAGGTAGTCATCAAAACTCCTACAACAGCTGTTGCGATAAGTGTCAGTTTGCCCTGCAGCATGACTTGCTCATTGATCGTTTTTGACTTTACTTTTTTCATTTCAGCCATATCCATCCCCCTCTGCGTTAATACCATATTGTATATTTCGATACTGGAAAAATAAAATCCTCTTTTTAAAAAAAATATGACGAAAAATGTTGGATAAATTTCATTGACACTCATTGTATAATTGTATACAATGATACAAATATACAAATTTACATCGGAGTAAGGTGATTATATGCTGGAATTCAACAAGAGAACCAATACATTGGAGCAGACCCAGTATCGTTATGCATTGCAGGATGTGGGTGCACCAAACCTTTATAGAGAGATTTTTGCCTATGATGAAATACCAAAATGTGCTTTCAATCATAGAAGGGTGCCGATGTTTCCTGCAGATGATATCTGGATCACGGATACAACCTTCAGGGATGGGCAGCAATCAAGGGCACCATATACTGTGGAGCAGATCGCCAAGCTATTCGACTTGATGCATAGGTTGGGTGGCCCTAAGGGTATAATTCGACAGTGCGAGTTTTTCCTCTACAGCGACAGAGACAAGGAAGCTGTATATAAATGTCAGGAGAGAGGATATGAATATCCTGAGGTGACAAGTTGGATCAGAGCAACAAAGAATGACTTTCAGCTTGCAAAGGATATGAATGTAAAGGAAAGCGGCATATTGGTCAGCTGTTCTGACTATCACATCTTCAAAAAACTGAATATGACAAGGAAACAGGCTTTGGACCACTATCTGAATATAATTAGGAGCGCGATAGAAGTAGGTATCAAACCGCGCTGCCACTTCGAAGATATAACACGTGCAGACTTCTATGGTTTTGTAGTGCCTTTTGCGCTGGAGCTGCGCAAGCTCAGTGAGGAAAGTGGTGTTCCTATAAAAATCAGGGCTTGTGACACATTGGGCTATGGAGTTTCTTATCCTGGAGCAGCTCTTCCCAGAAGCGTTCCCGGGATAATATACGGACTTAAGCACCATGCGGGCTTCCCGAGTGAGTTGCTTGAGTGGCATGGACATAATGATTTTTACAAGGCAGTGTCCAACTCCGCCAGTGCGTGGATGTATGGCGCATCGAGCGTGAACTGCTCGTTGCTGGGTATAGGAGAAAGAACAGGCAACACACCTCTGGAGGCAATGATTATAGAATACGCGCAGCTTAGAGGTACGACTGATGGAATGGATACGACAGTCATAACAGAGATCGCTGAGTATTATGAAAAGGAACTGGATTATATGATTCCTCCCAGGACTCCATTCGTTGGAAGGAATTTCAACATGACACAGGCGGGCATACATGCAGACGGATTATTGAAGGACGAAGAAATTTATAATATATTTAATACCGACAAGCTACTCAAAAGGCCTGTTGGGGTAGCAATCAACCAGACCTCGGGCACAGCAGGGATAGCTCACTGGATCAACAGCTTCTTCGGCTTTGCCGGAAACAAAAGACTTGATAAGAAAGACAGCAGGGTAATAAGAATCAAAGAATGGATAGATGAGCAGTATAAAAACGGCAGGGTGACTGCACTTGGAGACAACGAACTGGAAGAGGCGGTCAAACAGCTCGCTCCGGAAATCTACGACCTTGTACTGTAATTCTTGTTTAACTCATCAGGCTGATGAATGCTTGATGACTGAAATATGAATAATGTAAAAAATAGACAGAAAAGGGGTTTTTACAATGGGACTGAGTCTTGCACAAAAAATCATCAAAGAGCATCTAATAAGCGGAGAAATGACTGCCGGTAATGAGATATCAATACGGATAGACCAGACACTGACACAGGATTCTACAGGTACAATGGCATACCTGCAATTCGAAGCAATAGGCATACCACGGGTCAAAACGAAGAAATCCGTAGCCTACATCGACCACAATACCCTTCAGGCTGGCTTTGAAAATGCAGACGACCACAAATATATTCAGACTGTAACATCCAAGCACGGAATTTACTTCTCAAGACCCGGCAACGGCATCTGCCACCAGGTCCAGCTTGAAAGGTTCGGAGTTCCGGGAATGACACTTCTGGGCTCGGACAGCCATACACCTACAGGCGGCGGGATCGGGATGCTGGCAATAGGTGCAGGCGGACTTGACGTAGCCGTAGCGATGGGTGGCGGTCCTTACTATATGATGATGCCGAAGGTCTGCCGTGTCATACTAAAGGGTAGCTTGAAACCGTGGGTATCTGCAAAGGACGTTATATTGGAAGTGCTGCGAATAATGACAGTTAAAGGCGGCGTCGGCAAGGTCATCGAATATGCCGGCGAAGGAATTGCAGCATTGACAGTGCCTGAGAGAGCGACTATTACAAACATGGGCGCAGAGCTTGGCGCTACTACATCCATTTTCCCGAGTGATGAAGTGGCAAAAGCATTCCTGAAGGCACAGGGCAGGGAGAGTGACTGGGTAGAATTGCTGCCGGATGTTGATGCGGTTTATGACGAGGAGATAACGATCGATATGGGAAGCCTCGAACCCATGGCTGCAAAGCCCCATAGCCCGGACAATGTGGAGAAGATTGCAAGTATAGGACCAATAAAGGTGGATCAGGTAGCAATAGGAAGCTGCACAAATTCATCTTATATGGACATGATAAAGGTAGCAAAGATATTAAAGGGAAAGACAGTTCACCCGGATGTCAGTCTTGTTATCGCTCCCGGTTCGAAGCAGGTGCTGACGATGCTGGCAAAGGAAGGCGCACTGGCTGACATGGTAGCGGCAGGCGCAAGGATACTTGAGTCGGCCTGCGGACCGTGTATCGGTATGGGTCAGGCTCCATCGACAAATGCGATATCACTCAGGACCTTCAACAGGAACTTTGAAGGCAGAAGCGGAACCAAGTCGGCAGGTGTTTATCTGGTAAGTCCTGAGACCGCAGCTGTAAGCGCACTCACCGGTGTGCTGACAGATCCGCAGACGATGGGAGAGGCACCTGCTGTCCAAATGCCCGAGAGCTTTTTAACAAATGACAATATGGTACTTGCACCGGCGCCTGAAGGCAATAATGTTGAGGTGGTACGAGGCCCAAATATCAAGCCATTCCCGATAAATAAGGAAATGCCTTCGGAAATAGAAGGAGCTGTATTGATTAAGGTCGAAGACAATATTACAACGGACCACATAATGCCGTCAAATGCAAAGCTGCTGCCTTACAGGTCTAATATACCTTATCTGGCAGAATACTGCCTCACCCCATGTGATCCTGAATTTCCAAAGCGCGCAAAGGAAAACGGCGGCGGATTCATAGTGGGCGGTTCAAATTATGGACAGGGCTCAAGCCGTGAGCATGCGGCACTAGCTCCTCTGCAGCTCGGTGTAAAGGGCGTGCTTGCAAAATCCTTTGCAAGGATACACATGGCAAACCTGATCAATTCGGGCATACTGCCTGTGACATTTGCAGACGAAGCTGATTATGACCGTATAAATAATGGTGACTTGCTTGTACTCGAAAACGCAAGAGAGCAGATCAAGGCAGGAAATGACCTGGTACTCAAAAATAAGACAGCAAATACAACAATCAAGGTCAAAACAGCATTGTCAGGCAGACAGGTCGATATAATGCTGGCAGGAGGCTTGCTGAACTATACCAGGAACCAAAGCAAGTAACCAATGCAAGTAAATGGCCTGCTCCGGCGACAGACATGCCAGGTCTGCTGCAGACGGACAAAAGGTTTGATATGTTGGAAAATATAACGAGGCAAAACCGAAGTGTTATAAGGAGTGAAAAAATTGAAGGTTGAATTCGGGGATACAAATCCGCATTTCGACTCATTACACAGCAGAGTTTACAACCAGATCAGGAACGATATCTTAAATGGCGTTTATGAACCCGGTGAAAGCCTTGTAGAAACCAAGCTGTCAGAGGAACTGGGCGTAAGCCGTACTCCGGTACGCGAAGCCCTCAGACAGCTGGAACTCGAAGGACTCGTGCAGTCAGTGCCTAACAAGGGTGTGACTGTGAAGGGAGTATCGCAGCAGGATATACAGGATATATATACGATCAGGATGTTGATCGAAGGGCTGGCTGCAAGATGGGCGGCAGAAAAAATAGCACCCCACGAACTCGAGGAACTGAAGGAAGCGGTTGATCTGGAGGAGTTCTATACGAAAAAAAATGATTACGAGCACCTTCTGCAATTCGACACGAGGTTTCACGATATTATTTTCAGAGCCAGTAAAAGTATGCCTCTGACTCACACATTGAGCACATTCCACAACTATGTACAAAAGGCCAGAAAGGTATCAATGAGCAGCCCCAAAAGGGCTGAGGAGGTGTTGCAGGAGCATAAGGCAATTTTGCAGGCTATTGTAGACAAAGATGCGGATAAGGCCGAACAGCTTACGACACAGCATGTAAGGAATGCAAGCCAAAACCTTCTTAACAAGGGTATCAAGGACCAATAATGATTTGTGCCATTTGACAATACAATATTTTTAGCAACAATGTAGTTCAACGGGGGTGTATTCATGACCCCCGTTTTTTGAAAATATTATAATTCAGGAGGTAAATCTATGGATAAAAACAATAATACAAGAGTAATCAAAGAAATGAACACTGAAGAGAAACAAAGAATCCTGGATAAGCTTGGAACAATACTCGAGGAAAATGACAAAATAGATCCTGAACTTTATAAAAGGTACAATGTGAAAAGAGGCCTGCGCAATGAGGATGGTACAGGTGTGCTGGTCGGACTCACAGAGATAGGCGATGTCAGGGCATACGTAATTGAAGAAGAAGAAAAAGTTCCGGTTGAAGGAAAGCTTTTGTACAGAGGAATCGAGATAAATGATATCGTTCATGGTTTTCAGAGCGATAACCGCTTCGGCTTTGAAGAATGCTGCTACCTGTTGCTTTTTGGAAAGCTGCCCAGTCAGACAGAACTGAAGGAGTTTTGTGATCTTCTTGGGGAACTGAGAACTCTTCCTGCCGGTTTTACCGAGGATATGATCATGAAGGCACCAAGCAGAGATATTATGAATAAGCTGGCAAGGGCTGTTCTTGCATCATATTCATATGACCTTAATCCTGATGATATAAGCATAAAAAATGTGTTGAGGCAATGTATAGAGCTGATAGCACGTTTCCCGACAATGGCAGCCTACGGCTATCAGGCCAAGATGCATTTCCATGATGGGAAGAGCCTGTATGTACATAACCCGTCAAAGGAGCTCAGTACAGCTGAAAACATACTGCGCATGATCCGCCCGGATAAGTCATTTACAGCATCGGAAGCGGAACTGCTTGATCTTGCGCTGGTGCTGCATGCAGAACATGGCGGGGGAAACAATTCAACGTTTGTTGCCCATGTCGTCACATCCACCGGTACAGATACCTACTCTGCAATAGCGGCAGCTGTAGGTTCGTTGAAAGGTCCTCAGCATGGAGGAGCCAATCTGAAGGTTATGGATATGATGGAAGAAATCAAGGACAATGTTAAGGATTGGGATGATGAAGAAGAAATAGCCGGATATCTGGCAAAGATACTCCGGAAGGAAGCCTTTGACCGCTCCGGTCTTATTTATGGAATAGGGCATGCCGTATACACGAAATCGGATCCCAGGACCATACTTCTCAAGCAAAAAGCAGAGCAGTTATCCAAAGATAAGGGTCTGGAGAAGGAGTACCATCTGTATACAAATATTGAGAGACTGGCGCCAGAGGTATTCTTTAAGGTAAAAAACAATTCTAAGGTCATGTGTGCAAACGTTGACTTCTATTCCGGCTTCGTTTATAGGATGCTGAACATCCCTGTGGAGCTGTTCACTCCGATCTTTGCTATCGGCAGGATAGCTGGCTGGTGTGCTCACAGGATGGAGGAACTGGTCAATGGCGGCAGGATCATAAGGCCTGCGTACAAGAACGTCGAACCCAGGAAGTCATATATACCGATGAGTGAGAGATGAATTATTCTACGTTAAGTCGGCAAAGCCCCACCTATTGAGAAATAAGTGGGGCTTTTAAGACGTCTAGTTGGCTGCGAATTTGCTGATTTAGTCTACGGCTCGCCACTCATAGACATAATATGTGCCTGTATAGCTTCCTGTCCACAGCTTCTCCTGCTGCCCCTCCGAGCTTCCGGCGGGTATTACCGCTGAAATCGTATCACTAACAGATGAAACATTCTTGTCTTTATATTTTACAGACGAATAAATCTTAAAAAAATTTTTACCTGCTGCATTTGTAAAGTGAAGATCGCTCCAATCAGCACGGCATCCGTCGTTCCCATCAAAAAAGGAAAGGTTCTGCTCTGTAAAGGAGAGGTTAAAGCTAAGGCTTACTGTCTCGCCGCCCTGAATTACAGTGGGTGGAACCGAGAACGTAAGTTGTGTGGCGAAGCTTTCACCATTTAGCATGTCAGGGTCGTAATAGTCGTCGCTTTCTCCTATGTATTTCCAAGAAAAGCTGTAACTGCCCGGTGCCGCAGATGCACTTTTTTGATAAATGTTGCCCTTGTTGGTGTTTTCTATATCGGCCTCTTGCATCTCATTTATGGTTTCTACAAGCACCCAGGCGTATTCCTGCTTTGCCCCTGGTTGCTCCGGATCTATGGGAGCCGTGCTATCAGAGACTTCGGAGTCGTCAGGCTCATCGGGCTTGTCCTCATTGCTTTTTAGCAGTATAGTTGTGTTGGGATAGGAAACCTTAAACGGAACACTGAGGGTAGGGGTATCCTCTCCCGGTGCATACAGCTCTACTTTATTCGGCAGCCCGGACTGCATATGTCCAAGGATAGTAAATGATGTGTTAAGCGTACCGCTTTCAGGCATTTTCCCGGTCCAGCCTTTAGCATCGGCATTACCTGACAGTGGAGCAAAACGGACAGTATAACCTCCATACTTATATTCGCCGTCCTTTTCCGGCTGCTCTATTATCTGAACCCTGACGGTTTTGTTCAACCCCTTTTGTAATGCGCGAAGTCGTTTTTCAAATTCATTTTGCGCCTGGTTCATTGCACGGGTCAGAAGGAATTTTCGCGAGGAGGTCAGTGGTGCCTGCAGACGTGCCATCAGATGCTCCCTATACTGTGCAGTAAGCACCTGACGGTCCTTTGTCCAGTTCCTTTCGTCAAAGGAATACTTAAGACCCGAGACGGCTGCGATTTCCTTTACCTTACCATAATCAAGAGCCCAGAAGCGGTTGCAGAATGTGTCGATTTCCTGTTGTATAAGCTTTTGAGCCGTGTCCGGGTTATCTGCGTTATTCTCCATTATTTCAATAAACAGCTTCCGCCACTGCGCTGCGGAGCGTGGAGTTTCTGTATCATTGTAGTACTGGTAGACGCCTCCGAGGTTTTCCAGCTTTATCTCCATCATATCGCTTTGCACTGTAGAAAGAATAATGTCAAACACCACAACTGCAGCAAAGCCAACTTGAAGTGCAGACGAGCCGAAATATCCGACTGCGTTGTTTCCTATATTCTTTACAAGATTCGAAAGGGTACTCAGCTTCTCAGCATCATCAGAAAATTTATATGCGAAATCGTAGCAGGTCTGGACCACTGCAAGCGCAAGTCCCAAATGCTGCGTCCCGGCTCCCAGCGACTCCGCCAGGGCTCCTTCATACTGGCCGCCGAGTGTAATTGCGGTAACAGCTGTTCCGGTATTACCAACCACAGAATTGACCGCCTCAAAACCCGCTTCAAATGCGGCGGTGCCAGGTTTGCCGTTATCTGAGAGCTCCTGCAATATATTGTTGGATTTTCCGGTGCCAAGAAGGCTTGCAATTGCATACACGTCGGTGATATAAGCTTTGCGTGTGTTTTCGTTCTTTACCTGGAACACACCATAGGTGGACAGGTGAGTGGTATATATCAACACCTGCCGATTTGCAGTATCCAGCTCGTAATATACACCTTCCCATTCTCCAGTGGTCTGGTTGAAATATTTGGCACCGATACACTCGCTTTCCGCGCCAGCCTCAGCATATTTGGCGTCATAGGGGATCGCAATGCTGATCACATCATTGAAATCGGTTTTACCGCCTGCTTCAGTTTCACTGCCTGCTTCGGTTTTGCCGCATAAGCTGAAATCGTATGCTGTGACCTTGAGATCATCGTCACTTACGATTTTTTCCGGAAGCTCTCGAATTTCCAATGTTTGTGTTTTATCGATTCCATACTCACCAAAATCAATAGAAACACCATATTCAGTTGCAGACGGATGCTCCGGGGAGATTGTGAGTTTT
Organism: uncultured Oscillospiraceae bacterium; assembly: GCA_964490975.1. GTDB lineage: Bacteria > Bacillota > Clostridia > Acetivibrionales > DTU013 > DTU013. The sequence continues at coordinate 23,272 of CAZBEQ010000052.1, forward strand.
TTTGCTTTCACCGCATAATCCTGCTCAGTGTAGGAGATGTCGCTCAGATCGTTTGATACGCTTATGGAATCACCTGTTCCACTCAGAGAATCACCTGCACCACTAAGCAAATCACCTGCTCCGCCAAGCGCATTGTCAGAATCATTGCCGTTAAGCTTGAGCTTGGGAAGCAGGGCAATTGTCAATGCAATCACCAACACTGCAGCAATTCCGGAAATCAGGAGCTTTTTCTTCGGGGATTTTGGCTTTTTCGCAGTGCTTGCACCAGTGCCTGTTCCAAGGCCTGTTCCGGTGCTTATATCTGTGCTTGTTCCGCAGGAAGCACAGAACTTTGCGCTTGGATTGAGCTGAGCGCCACAGTTCTTACATATTTGGCTCATAAAATTTCTCCTTCATTTCAGTAAGATGCATTTTAATTATACAGTTAGCAGCAGTATTATGTCACTAAAACCTGTTATGTTTTTACGAAAAAAGAAAAAAACAAGGAAATGGGACATAAAGCAAGGTAAGAGGAACACACCCCTGCCAGGAGAAAGGCCTCGATGGTCTGGAAATATCCCCTGTTTTAGCTGCCTCTTGACTTGGAGGCAAAATAAAAACACCCCGTCAGCGGAGTGCTTCTATTTTGGTGACCCATAGGGGATTCGAACCCCTGTTACCGCCGTGAGAGGGCGGTGTCTTAGGCCGCTTGACCAATGGGCCGTATTCATTTATCATGTTTGCGGCTTCAACCGCAAGAGTTATTATAGCATGGTATTCTGCCGTTTACAATAGTGAATTTTATTAAGTTGCCAAGGAATATTTGTGAAACTATATCTTATCAAGTCGCCAACTAATATCATTGGAAACTACTTTTAAAAGTACTTTTGACAGATTAAAAGAATTATCAATCCGATATACCAATAATCTATATCTATTTAAAAAATTGTCTTCCAATTTTTCAACCACTATATAATTATATATTTACATAATTATTGATGTGTTTTTTCTTGTTATCTTCTATCCTGAAAACTCCTGGTACCCGAGTCAGAGCACAAAAACTCTACCCAG
>CAZBEQ010000053.1:0-23859 GCA_964490975.1 uncultured Oscillospiraceae bacterium
ACCTTTATTTAAATGCACCCTTTTATGCTGTACCAAGTAGTTCTTTCACGCTACACCTCTATTATTTATACATTTTTATTAATGATCTTCGTTTCATATTTGCCTGTAGCAATATCAATGAACCGGACAAATAGCGATACCCTGTTTTCTTCGTTCAGGCTGCTCCATATCATGCTTGTGAAAGCATCGATGTTATGTGCGATATCGACAAGCTTGGGCTCGCCTTCGAAGCTTGGCAGCGGCTCTCCGTCATGCATATAGGTGTGTATGAAATGCCCCTGACCGGCAACGGGGTTTTCATATGCAAAGGTAAATCTGTTGCAACTGTTGGGATTACTGTTGTTGCTTTTTAAAATCGACAGCGCATAATTGAAGGTACCTTTATCAATGTGCATAATGCCGGAAATACGAGGGGTATAGTTGGGACCGTCGGGCTCGAACTTGCGGCTTCTTAAGGATTGTTCAAAGGTAAGCTGCTTGTCCAACCCTGTGTAGATAGTATCTGTCTGATCCCCATTTGTTATTATTGTTTTGTTGCCAAGAACTTTTACGGGGGCATAGATAATAAGACTTGGATCTGTCAGCTTTGAAGGGTCAAATGCCTGTGTGCGGATTCCTTCTCCGTCCTGAACAAATACTCTGTTTCTGCTGTTGGAGCTTCTGCCCATGATGAAATATGCCGCTGCAGCCTTGCTTCCGTCTTTCGACCTGCCCAGGATGATACCGCGTCCCGGATACGAATTAAATCTGAGTTCATGTTCCAATGATAGCATTTTCATTTTTACAACCTCCACATATGATTTAAAATAAAAAAAGCCTGAACAAACCATTGTGTTTGCCCAGACGGTCGGCTTCAAAAATATGTGCGCTTCCTGTAGGTCTCCCTACCACACCTGATAACACTTCATTCAAAGAAAATTTTTCGATTAGGCGATAATTTGCTTTGCAAGCTACGCTTAGTAGAAAAATTTCTTGCTATTACAGTGCTTTAACGAGGCGGTGGATATCTATCGCCTCGTCATATTGAGGTGTTTTCCGTCAGTTGCGCAACCTATATTAATAATTTACATGATTGATAAAGAATTTTCAAGTTAAAAAATTATATTCTTGGAAGAGCATAACTGTTAACAGATATTTATATGGAAAGGTGCAGTCGGATATGATAAATTATATGAAGCACAAATGAATTGAAATATTACGGGCCAGATTACAAAGCAGCCAATATAATTCCGGGAATTGATTATGAAAAAACTTGTCATAGGAATACTTGCACATGTGGATGCGGGAAAGACAACATTATCAGAAAGTCTGCTTTATTTAAGCGGCAGGATACGCAAATTGGGAAGGGTGGACAACAAGAATGCATACCTTGACAGCTATGAGCTTGAAAGGGCAAGGGGCATAACCATTTTTTCCAAACAGGCAGTATTTGATATTGCCGATACGCAGATCACTTTAGTGGATACGCCGGGGCATACGGATTTTTCAGCGGAAATGGAAAGAATGCTTCAGGTGCTTGATTATGCTGTCCTGGTAATAAGCGGAGCAGATGGTGTACAGGGTCATACCCGGACCTTGTGGCACCTGCTGGCTATCTATCAGATCCCTGCTTTTATTTTGATTAACAAAATGGACCAGAATAGGATCGATAAGGAAGTATTACTGGAGCAGCTAAAAATGCAACTGGATGATGGTTGTATCGGATTTGAAAGGGATGGATCGGATGAATTCAACGATCAACTGGCCATGTGCGATGAAGGATTGATGGAGGCTTATCTGGAGACAGGTCTTGTGGATCTGAACAGAATCAGGGAAGCCATAAAAGCGCGCAGGGTATTTCCATGCTTTTTTGGCTCTGCGTTGAAGCTTGACGGCATTGAAGAATTTATGCAGGGTATCGTTAAATATTCCTGCGTGCCTTCTTATTCGGAGGAATTTGGTGCGAAGATTTTCAAAATAGGCAGGGATGAACAGGGAAACCGTCTGACTTACATGAAGGTCACCGGCGGAAAACTTAAGGTTAAGGATGTTTTAAGAAATGGTGTATGGGAAGAAAAGGTCAATCAGATAAGAATATATTCAGGACAGAAATTCGAGGCTGTCAATGAAGTGGAGGCAGGGACTGTATGCACAGTGACCGGACTAACACAAACACGTCCGGGGGAAGGCCTCGGAGCGGAGAAAGCCTCACCGGGACCGGTGCTGGAGCCTGTGCTGTCATATAAGCTCATACTGCCGGAGGGCTGCGATCCAAAAGCAATACTTCCAAAGCTGCGCCAAATCGAAGAGGAGGATCCGGAATTACACATTGTCTGGGATGGACAGCTTAATGAGATCAGGGTGCGGATAATGGGCGAGGTACAGGCGGAAATCCTGCAAAATCTAATAAAAAGCAGGTTTGATATTGATATAGCCTTTGGTTCCGGAAGGATACTATATAAAGAGACTATTGCCAATATAGTAGAGGGAGTGGGTCACTTCGAGCCTCTGCGGCATTATGCAGAGGTACATCTGTTAATGGAGCCTGGTGAACGTGGTAGCGGTCTTCGGTATACAGTGGACTGCAGTGATGAAGTTCTGGACAAAAACTGGAAGAACCTGATTCGGGCACATTTGGAGGAGAAGGTCCATAAGGGTGTTCTGACAGGCTCTGCAATAACAGATATGAAAATAACCCTGGTGTCCGGCAGAGCCCATAACAAGCATACAGAGGGCGGAGACTTCAGGGAGGCGACTTATCGTGCTGTGCGCCAGGGCTTGAAGGAAGCGGAATCCATATTGCTTGAGCCATATTATACCTTTCACCTTGAACTACCAGAGAAGCTTGCAGGTAGAGCGATGTCAGATATTGATAAAATGTATGGAGTATGCCGCATAGCTCAGATAACAGAAGAGATGGCTGTGCTTGAAGGCAATGCGCCTGTTGCCACCATGCGAAACTATCAAAAGGATGTGACAGCTTATTCGAAAGGCTTTGGCAGACTCTTCTGCAGTTTGCAGGGTTTCGGGCCCTGTCACAATACCGAAGAAATAATTGCCATGGTTGGTTATGACTCTGAACGAGATACCGCAAATCCTACAGGTTCTGTGTTTTGTGAGAATGGTGATGGCTTTCTGGTCAATTGGGATGTGGTAAAGGAGTTTATGCATGTTGAAAGCTGTCTTAAGAAAAATGACGCCTTAACGGGAGAAACAGCCGGGAAACAGCCGGTTTACAAGGAAGATAAGTGGATCGGCCCCGAGGAGGTCGACAGGATTTTTAAGCAGACCTATTATGCAAATCAAGGGAAAAAGACCATCTGGAAAAAACGCAGGACAGCTGGCGGAAGCTATCATGCTCCATCTGTCGCGCCGATAGTCAGACCCGTGGAGACCATGGAAGAGTATCTCCTCGTGGATGGCTACAATATTATATTTGCGTGGACGGAATTAAAGGAACTGGCCGAAGAAAACATGGATGGGGCAAGAGCAAGGCTGATAGATCGCATGAGTAAATACCAGTACATCAAAAAATGCAGGATTATTATCGTATTTGATGCATATAGGCTACAGGGACATAATGAAGAAATAATCGACTATGGCAATGTCTATGTAGTTTATACAAGAGAGGCACAAACAGCAGATCAGTTTATCGAAAAATTTGCTCATAAAAACAAGTGCAAATATGATATAACCGTTGCGACCTCCGACGGCTTGCAGCAGATAATTATCAGGGGCGCAGGCTGTGCTGTTTTATCAGCAAGAGACTTATGTGAAGAGATTATAGGTGTTGAACGCAAGGTTATGCAGGAGTACCTTGATAAGAATCGCGTTGACCGCAATTATATGGGGGATTCACTATCGGAAGAGACGATACATAAGATGAAAGGCCTGTCAGAGGATTGAAAATATGCTGCTGATATGATTTATTGACACTGCAATTTGTAATGGCTAATCGAGAACTAGTATACATTAATGAGGTGGCGCATGGACAATGAGAATTCTTATAAGTATAATGCGTTTATTAGCTACAGACATTGCGAACCGGATAAGAGTATTGCCGAAAGATTGCACAGGATGCTTGAGTGCTTCAGGGTTCCCAAGCCTGTTTCAAAGGTATGCGGAAAAAAGCATTTAAAGCGTGTTTTCAGAGACAGGGATGAACTGACTACTTCCGCTAACCTTGCTGATAATATTACCGAAGCGCTGAAGGAATCCGAATTCCTGATAGTTATTTGTTCACCGAGGACTCCGCAGTCCCAATGGGTCATAAAGGAGATCGAAGATTTCAAGGCAATCCATGGCCATAACAGGATATTTGCGCTACTAATCGAGGGCGATCCCGATGAATCCTTTCCAAAACAGCTTTGTTATGTGAAGGATCAGGGAATACGTGAGGATGGAAGCATGACAGAGACTATAATTAATGTCGAGCCTCTGGCAGCCGATATCAGGGCGTCTTCGGAAAAGGAGATGTATAAGAAGCTTAGGACGGAAATGCTGCGCCTGCTGGCTCCAATGTTGAACTGCGGTTTTGACGACCTGAAACAACGCCACAGGGAACGCCGCATCAAAGCAATATTAACGACGTCAATATCAGTTTCAGTGTTTTTCATAGCCTTCGGAGCCTACAGTATGTATCAATCGCTTGTCATAAGTCAGAAGAACCAGGAGATAAGCAAAAAAAACGAAGAAATAGTTTCACAGATCAAGAAAACCCAAATTAGCCAATCAAGATATCTTGCAGATATTTCATCCAGACTTCTTGAAGAGGGAGACCGATACAGGGCTGTAATGGTTGCCTGCGAAGCACTGCCAAAGGATCTGGCAGAGCCTGAAAAGCCCTATGTTGAGGAGGCGGAATTTGCACTTTCAAATGCTTTGGGTGTTTATGACATTGACTCAATGTATGATATGGACTTAGTGCTGGATCATAAAAAAACGGCTGGTTATGTAAAATTGAGTCCTAACGGTAAAACTCTTATTTCATTATCAAGTGACGGATACACCAATATATGGGATATGGAGAGTGGTAATAGCTTGAGCGCAATTTTTACCGATCATTCTCCCTTATTGCCTGAGAATAGTGTCACTTTTGTCGATGACAATTCATTTGCTGCAGCAAATAGTGAAAATATTACATGCTTTGATTTAGAAGGAGCTATCATATGGCAGAGAGACATATCGTCAACAAGAATTACTGCCTCAGGGAAAGGAAAGCTTGCTTCATCGTCTTACCGGAATCTGATCGTACTGGATTCATCAACAGGTGAAACAATTATTGATATAGATCTTCAAAAATATATGGATACAGAAGCTGCCGGCAGTTTTATATCCTGCATACGGTTTAATGGCACTGGTGATATGGTTGGCATGGGCACAAGCCTTGGCAAGGTTTTCATATTCGATGCCGTTACAGGTGACTTGATAAACTCTTATAATACGACCTTCCAGTACGTATCGGATCTGGCTTTTTCACCGGAGGGGTATATTGCGGCAGCTTCAAATGAATTTCGCACTGATGACCTGCTTGGCAGAGGAAAGGGCGCGCTCGACATCTATCCACCATCCGGGTCATATGGCAGCAATTCTATTGAGTTCTCGCACTCTGCCATTGATAATGTTCAATTCTATCCTACTGATCCCGGCCTTGTTATATTGTCAGAAGGTGAAAATCTGAATGTCGTCGATATAAAAAGCAGACAGATTGTCTATTCATTCATCAGTGGAGACAATATTACCGATTATGAGATATTTGAAGGCTTAATTGTTACTTCCTCTCTTGATGGAAGCATACGATTCTGCTTTTTGAAAAGCGAGGGGTATGAAAGCGATTGGCACAGGATAACTCGCCCTGACAAAATAACAGGCCTTGAAATAGGCTCGGGTAGGATCGCCATAACCTGCCAGGGCTCAAAAAAGGTTTATATCATGCGGGTCATGTCTAATGAAAATTCCATAGCTCTCACAGAACATAGCGATACGATCAGAAATACAGCCCTCTCACCTGACGGCAGTCTTTCCGTCAGCTCCTGTAAAGGTGGCGAGCTTATGCTTTGCAATATTCCTGAGCATAAGGTTATAAAGACAGCGTCGCTTGGAGGTAACATCATAGAGTGCAGATTTGTAAACGACGAACGGATAATAGCTGTTCTTGAAGATGAAGGGATAATATTGCTGGATAAAGCCCTTCAGCCTTTGAAGCATGAGATGTCAGACACTATATTCTGGGTGAGCTTTAATGCCGATAATACCCTTTTTGCAATTGGCAGCGGCAGCCAGATGAAGGTTTGTTCAACTGAGGATCTTGCTGTAAAAGCTTCTGCAGAAACAGGTTACTCGGTCTCATGTACATTTTCCGCAGATAATCGTATATTATTGGTTGACCGTAATAATTCCGTGAAACTTATTGACCCATATTCAGGAAATGAGACAATAATCAGCGATGACAGTAACATAATAACAGGTTCCATAAGCAGTGATGGAAAGAAGTATGCAGTAGCTTATGGTGATAAAACTATCAGATTATACGACACTGAGAGCAGCACAGATGAGCCGGTTACGATGAATGGATCGGCTAATGTTGTTGCCAGGCTTTTTTTCAGTCCTGATTCTAAGATATTGTTTGCCGGATATGATGATTCAAGCATTGAAGTATTCAGTGCCCTGGACGGCACGCTAATAACAGACTTTAGCTCTGAACATTTCTCGACTCCTTTAAAAAGGGTTATTTTCAGCCGTGACGGCACTCGTATTGCGTGCATTGACGAAGCTAACTATGCCGTTATTTTAAATTCCTCGACATTTAAGATACTTTCTCGGGCAAAAATATCAAGCATTGATAAGGAATTCGGCAAGATATTATCCTACTGGGACTCCAAGCTAATGCTTATTCCTGTTTATACGCCGCAGATGCTTATAGATGAGGCAAAAAAACAGCTAAATGGCCGGACACTTACGGAGAGTGAAAAAGTTGATATGTTTATTGAACAATGAATGAAAGAGAGAAGGATATATGAAAAGCATTTGTTAACTGGGGTGTACCGGGATGTGCAGGTATAGCGGAGAAATCTGTCATACCGGGTATACTTGGCACCGATAATGCCAAGCTCTACGCTGTCTATATTGCTCTTCCGAATGCATTGCATTATGAATGGACGCTAAGCTTCTGAATGGAGAGAAGCTACAAATAGCATTTGAGGATTCACTGGATAATGCAAAAGTGATCGATGAAGTATTAATACAAATAATGAAATAGAAGTGCCGAAAACGAGCTGATAATCACAGAAATCAAGCGTTGTTATTTGTAAAATAACTTGATATGTAATGTCGAGAATGTTAAAATTATAGATAATATAAATGAATTATGAAATAATCTGTTTTTATTTATTAAACGCACGATCCCACTGTATTACTTAAAGATGAACTATAAAACGAATAAATACAATATGAAATGGGGATATGTATGTTGGATAAAAATGTGATCGGAAAATTTCTTAAATCTATTAAGGTTCAGGGTTTTCTTAAAAAAAGCAGCAATGTGTCCACTAACGAGGATCCTCATGAAAAAAAGAGTTTCATAACCAGTTTTAAGACTCAAAGTATTAAGCTCTTATTGAGCCGGATTCAAAGCATCAAGCTCCAGTTGGCTGTTGGATTGCTGATTCCCATACTCTTTCTGGCTCTATATGGTTATTTCTCGTACAAAAAATCGGAAGCTGCAATTATTGGCAGTTATGAGAAAAACGCGGCACATACTATAGACGCTATCAGCAGATATATGAATTTCGGTTTTGTAAATGTAGAAAAATCTACAATGGAGTTAACGCTGGATGTAAATTTTAGGAAGCTTTTTGAAATGGATTATGAAAAAGCTGTCGGTAGTGTAAATACCGCTGATGATATATTTAGCAGGATAACCCTCAACACCAAGACGAATGTATTTATAGAAAACACGCACATATTAGGCAAGAATGGATTTGATTTATCCACTATAGTTGATGTTAAAAGTAATATCTTCGATGTGGTAGCTAAATCTGATGCAGGAAAAAAAATCAAAGAAAATAAGCTTGAACTATTATGGGTATCTGAGCACCCGGAGCTGGATAAAGAATTATCTAAAAATATGCAGCCCTATGATTCCTCCAAGTATGCCACCTCAGTAATGAGGAAGATGAGAGACACCAGGGGCTACGTTATCGTCGATATTTCAAAAGAAGAAATTCAGGAAATGTTCACTAATTATGATATGGGAGAAGGCAGTATTATTGGTTTTATTACTGAAGACGGCAGGGAGACGCTTATAAATACCGAAGATACCAGCGTATTCTCAGGTTTGAATGATTTTCAGAAGGCGCTGACATCGGACAAGAAAAAAGATTTATCATACATAAAATATAAAGGGAAGGATCATTTGTTTATATACAACAAATTTGATGATATTAAGGGTATTGTTTGTGCACTCGTACCAAAGAGTACCATATTGAAAGAGGTCGAAGGCGTAAGGATGATGCGGAACCTTTTTGTTACAATATCCAGTATATTTGCAGTTTTGGTAATGTTATTAATAACGGCTGGAATCGCAGGAACAATCAAATCTATGAACAAATCGATTTCTCAGGTAGCAAAGGGAGATTTAACGGCGACATTTGATACAAAGAGAAAGGATGAATTTTTGGCCTTATCAACTGGTATATCCGATATGGTGGGAAATATGCGTAAGCTGATAGGGGAGGTGCAGGAAGTCAGTAGTACAACCAGCGGCTCAGCGGTCAGTTTGACCAATACCGCCGGAGAATTGCTGGATGCGAGCAAGGGTATATCAAGAACGATAGATGATATGAGAAAGGGAGCGGTACAACAAGCAGATGATGCTGAGCAATGCCTTATCCATATGTCCAATCTGTCCGACCAGATAAACCAGCTGTATATCAACACGAATAAGAGTGAGCAGATTGCAAGCAGCACTAGAACTGTGGCAAACGACGGAATGCTGATAGTGAATGAGTTAAATGACAAATCAAAGGCAACGTCTGAAATAACGCATGATGTAATTGACCAGATCCAGCAATTTGGGGCTCAATCCAAGAAAATTGAAGGCTTTGTCAATCTGATCAATAATATTGCATCACAGACAACGCTTCTCTCTCTGAATGCTTCAATCGAGGCTGCCAGGGCAGGAGAAGCGGGACATGGCTTTGCAGTGGTAGCGGAAGAAATAAGGAAATTGGCGGATAAAAGCGTGAATGCTGCCAAGCAGATTCAAAATACCGTGAAAGGTATAGCCGTTCAGAACATGGAAACCGTTGCAACGGCAGAAAGAGCGGAAACCATAGTTACTTCGCAGACAGAGGCTCTTACCAAGACCATTTATGTCTTCGATAATATCACTAAACATGTGAACGAGCTGGTCGATAACTTCAGCGATATCCTCAGACGCCTTAAAACGGTAGAATCGGTTAAGGATGACACCTTGTATGCAATACAAAACATATCCTCAGTAACAGAGCAAACGGCCGCATCGTCAGAAGAAGTGAGCGCTACTGCACAGAACCAGATCGATGCTGTAGAGCATCTGCAAAAAGATGCGATCTTACTTGAAGGTGATGCAAGAAAGCTCGAGGATGCCATATCTATATTTAAAATTAACTGATACATTCAGGCATGAAGTAATAAAAGGCATCTGCAGAGCAGATGCCTTTTATTACAGTATATCTTGAATAACGATTTATTTTCTTTCTAATGCTTTAGTGTTATATTATTTATATAATTATTATGTTTGCTGTATGATATTCCATAATTAAACTGGGGAGAGGGCTTTTCAATTGATCGAGATTTTGAATGGGCTTCATGAAACTGTTGATTACCGCGGAGATTTAAAGATAAGGATATATATGAACAAGGAATCTGAAGATTATCCCAGGCATTGGCACACTGATGCCGAAGTGATCTTGCCTGTGGATAATTCATACAGGGTCGTTATAGATGACAGTACATATAATCTCTGTACTAATGATATCATTATAATTCCTCCGGGTGAACTTCATCAGATATATTCACCTTCCGATGGCTACAGGATCATATTACAGTTCGACTGTACGATGCTTTGCAACCTGAAGGGTTTTAGTACCGTTTTTGATATGCTTCACCCCTGTGTTGTGGTGACACCTTCTTCAATGCCGAATATTCACGGTGAACTGACTTTACTTTTAATGGATATGGCATCTGAGTTCTTTTCAAACCAACCATTTAAAGATGCAAGTGTCTATTCTATGTTAATTCGATTTTTCACGATACTGGGACGAAATTGTTTTTCTATGGATAACAAATTCTCTAATATTAAAAATCAAAAGCAGGTGGAATATATAAAATTATTTGTAAAGGTATGCAATTACATAAATCAGCATTGTACAGAGAATATCAAGGTGGAGGATATAGCTAATATTGCCGGATTCAGCAAGTTTCATTTTACGCGTCTTTTCAAGCAGGTCATGAATATGTCATGGTATGATTATCTAATAAACCGCAGGATCATGCAGGCTGAGAAGCTGCTCGCGGACAATGATCTTTCGATAATGCAGGTAGCGTTGAAATCGGGATTCAGCAGCCTTGCCACTTTCAACCGGGTGTTCAAAGCAAAAAAATGTAGTACACCTACAGAGTACAGATCTCAGTATGGAAAGGTAATCTAGAGACTTTGTTATCAGAAATCACTATTCATTAGTAGTGTTATAACGAGGTGACAGATATCCACTACTTCGTTGAAACATTGCAATAGCATTAGAATTTCCATAGAAATTTTATGCTAGGGTAAGAAAATTTATCTAGAACCTAAGAATTTTATTTGAAATGAAGTGTAATAAATTGAATGATTAATGAGAAATATAAGTAAGCGTGCTAGGGTGTAATATTTTTTACAGAAAAAGTTCATTGTATGTTATTTACATTTTCACTAAAAGAATAAGGTGTTTTTTAATAAAAATTTAGTAAAAGGTAATAAAATTATTTAGTGAATATATATAAAACTAGCAATATATGATGAATAGATAGCAACATTCAAGAAGCACAGAGCGAAAATATGTTATATAATTTTCATGCAGTAGTAAGTATATACATATATTAAAAGGAGGGAAACCATGAAAAGAATTTTGGCAATTGTCCTCGCGTGCACACTTCTCTTTACAGTCCTCTTAGCAGGTTGCGGAGAAACAAAGGCACCGGCAACAGAAACACCGGCAGCAGAAACACCGGCAGCAGAAACACCGGCAGAGACACCGGCAGAAGAAACACCAGCTCCTGCTGACACAGCAGTAACTGATGACCCCAGTGATAAGGTACTTGATATGTGGACATTTACGGACGAAATTCCGAAGATGCTCGACAAGTACAAGGAATTCAACCCAGGTTTCGCACTTGAAATCAAACCTACAATTATCGCAACTGCTGATGGCGCTTATCAGGCCGCTATTGACCAGGCTCTTGCAGCTGGTGGCGCAGATGCTCCTGACATGTACGCAGCTGAAAGTGCATTCGTTCTGAAATATACACAGGGCGACGCTTCCCAGTATGCAGCAGCTTACAAGGATCTCGGAATCGATGTTGACAAGCTCATCAAAGATGCTGACATCGCTCAGTACACAATTGATCTCGGAACTAATTCCGATGGTCAGCTCGTAGGTCTCGGATACCAGGCAACAGGCGGTGCTTTCATCTATCGTCGTTCACTGGCTAAAGACACTTGGGGAACTGATGATCCGACAACTATTGAAGGCAAAATTGGTCCCGGCTGGGATAAGTTCTTTGCAGCAGCAGCTGAACTGAAGGCTAAGGGTTATGCTGTAGTTTCCGGTGACGGCGACCTCTGGCATGCAGTTGAAGGCGCATCTGAAAAAGGCTGGGTCGTTGACGGCAAGCTCTTTATCGATCCTTCACGTGAAAAATTCCTTGATTATTCCAAGCAGCTCAAGGACAACGGTTGGTACAATGATACTACTGACTGGACAGACGCGTGGTATGCTGACATGAAGGATGCAGGCACACAGAAGGTCTTCGGATTCTTTGGTCCTGCATGGCTCATCAACTACGTTATGGCTGGTAACTCTGGCGGAACTAAGCCTGGTGAAGGCACATACGGCGATTGGGCAGCTTGTGTACCTCCAGTTGGCTTCTTCTGGGGCGGCACATGGGTTATGGGTAACAAAGACACTAAGCTTAAGGCTTCTGTCGGCGACATAATCGAATGGATCACTCTTGATACCAGCGATAATGGTCTCCAGTACAAGTGGGCAAACGGAACTCTTAACGGACCTGGCGGAACAAAGGATACAGTTGCTTCCGGTACAGTCATGAAGAAGTCCGATGGTAAGGTTGCATTCCTCGGCGATCAGAATATGTTTGATGTATTCGTTCCTGCTGGACAGTTTGCAACAGGTAAGAACAAGAATCAGTACGACGAAGCAATAAATGTTCATTGGCGTAACCAGGTACGTGAGTACGCTGCTGGTAACAAGAGCCGTGAACAGGCTATAGCTGACTTCAAGCAGTTAGTAGCTGACAACCTTGATGTTGTTGTTGAGTAAGAATTAAAGTAAGTAAGGGCGGGCGGATGCCTTTCCGACCCGCCCAAATTTTATGCAAATTTCTCTATTACACTAACGCTTTACCCGGAGGTGAATTCATATGCGACGCAAGAGCGTTAGCTACGCTAAATATGGGTATATTTTCTCAGCACCGTTCATACTTGCGTTCCTGGTTTTTTCGCTTTACCCGATAATCTATACTGCCGTTATTGGTTTCACAGATTTAAAGGGTTTGGGAAAAACAGACTTTAAATTTTTGGCAAATCCGTTCCAAAATTTCATTACAGTTATTAAGAACCCCTCTTTCCAGGTGTCGATGTCAAATACGGCAATATTATGGATTATTAATTTTATTCCTCAGATTCTGCTTTCACTCCTGCTCACAGCTTGGTTCACAAGTGCTCGTCACAAAATAAAGGGCCAGGGTTTCTTTAAGGTAGTGTTTTACATGCCGAATATTATTACAGCGGCTACGATAGCAATACTTTTCAACTCACTTTTCGGATATCCAATGGGACCTGCGAATGATTTGGTTCAGAAATTAGGGTTATCTGACGGGCCTATAAACTTTATGCTCCAAAAATGGTCTACGAGAGGTATCATTTCATTCATACAGTTCTGGATGTGGTATGGATACACCATGATAGTACTGATATCGGGAGTACTGGGAATAAACCCGGAACTCTTTGAAGCTTCAGAAATCGATGGTGCAACAAGTAGTCAGACATTTTTCTATGTTACACTGCCATGTTTGAGAACAATACTAGTATATTCACTGGTTACAAGCTTGATAGGCGGTTTGCAGATGTTTGATATACCAAAGCTATTGAATCTTGGCGGTCCGGATAATTCTACACTTACAACAAGCGTTTTCATCTACAATCAGGCATTCAGCGGAAGCTATATTTATAACCGCGCAGCAGCTGCAAGTATGATTATGTTCATCATAATATCAGCTCTGTCAGGATTACTCTTCTTCTTGATGCGTGATAGATACGCATCAAAACTCAAAAAGCTGGAGAGAAATTCGAAAAGGAGGGCGGCAGTATGATAAAGAAATCATCGGGATTATCAAAGCAAACGTTAAAAGTTGTAATCTATGTAGTCTGTATATTTCTCACAATATTAAGTATACTGCCCTTCTGGATAATGATAATGAACTCTACTCGTGGAACGTTTGAAATCCAGCAAAATGCTATAGCGTTATTACCTGGCGGAAAATTGATGAGTAATTTTGCCGTATTTGCGGGCAAGAGCTTCGATCCTATAAAAGGGTTTATTAACTCAATTATTATTTCTACAGGAGCAACGTTAGCTACAGTATATTTTTCAGCTCTTACTGCATATGCATTGGTTGCGTATAATTGGAGAATGCGTAAACCGTTCTTCACATTCATATTGGCAGTTATGATGATTCCAGCGCAGGTTTCAGGTATCGGTTTTTATCAGCTTATGTACAGGATACACTGGACAAACAGTTTTTTGCCTCTGATACTTCCTGCGATAGCAGCACCTGCTACTGTGTTCTTTATGAGACAGTATCTGCTGGCTACACTTTCGATGGATGTTGTTAATTCTGCAAGAATTGACGGTGGTGGAGAATTTTACACATTTAATGCCATAATTATGCCAATTGCTAAACCGGCTATTGCAACACAAGCAATATTCTCATTCGTTGGAAACTGGAACAACCTGTTTATGCCTTTGATACTGCTAACCGACAATAGTAAATATACAATGCCGATAATGGTTAGTCTCCTCAGAGGTGATATTTACAAGACAGAGTACGGCTCAGTCTATTTGGGACTAACCCTGACGGTACTTCCACTGTTCATTGTTTATTTCACGCTTTCAAAATACATAATTGCAGGTGTTGCATTGGGCAGTATCAAGGAGTAAATCAAAGGTTAAGAATAATGATCATTAAATACATACACAGAGAGTCTCCTGTTATAAAATTATCAGGAGGCTTTTTTAATCTGTTAATAGATATTTATTGTTTCAAAAGATAGGTTTTAGGGAATATATATCATGCTGATCATGAATTTATTTCATTATCATGAAAACATATATTTTAAAGGAGAGATTTGTATGAACATAAAAGGAACAAAAACTGAAAAGAATCTTATGGATGCATTCGCAGGAGAATCACAGGCAAGAAATAAGTATACATACTTTGCTTCTGTAGCCAAGAAGGAAGGCTATGAGCAAATTGCAGCTATATTCGAAGCAACTGCGAATAATGAAAAAGAGCATGCAAAACTTTGGTTTAAAGCACTTGGAGAATTAGGCGATACAGCGGTTAATCTACTGCATGCAGCAGAGGGAGAAAACTATGAGTGGACAGATATGTATGAGCTTTTTGCAAAGGATGCAGAGGAGGAAGGATTTGCAGCTCTGGCAGCCCAGTTCAGAATGGTAGCAAAGATTGAAAAATCGCATGAGGAAAGATACCGTGCTCTTCTTAATAATGTTGAGATGAAGCAGGTATTCGATAAGGCAGAGGAAACAATTTGGGAATGCAGGAATTGCGGACATCTTGTAATGGGTAAAAAAGCCCCCGAGGTATGTCCTGTCTGTGCGCATCCTAAAAGCTATTTTGAAGTAAGAAAAGAGAATTATTAATAAGTACGAAATTTATCAGACGGCTGATCTGAGTTTTGTTCTCGGGTAGGCCGTTTTTCTGTGTACATTTATACTTTTAATAGATTATTTACAATATATACTATATTCAATTCTTTTTGCAGCAGCAACCGGGTTCCTTACAGATCTGTTCATAACCTGAATTCAAGCTTCAGCTAAAAATAAAAATGGGACAACTCCTTGGAGATGTCCCATTTTTCAGCATATTCCGGTGTTTAGAAATTAATTCTGTCTTCCTTCGATAGCACACAACAGCAGCCCTGCTGCCAGTGCCAGACGTCTGTCAAGTGTGTAACCGGGATCACGTTTGAAATCGAGATCAAGCTTCATTATGAATGGATTGAACCTCTGTCTGAATTGTGCAACGACCTGCCCTTGTAATTCAACATCATATGATTGTGGTATCAGATTGGTCAGGAAACGTCTTACTAAAGCGAGCCCCGTGCTGTCTTCCTTGATTATGCCGATTTGGTTATCATTCGCGTCCAATATAAGCCATTCATCCTTTATAATTGATTTAAGTCCTTTTCTCTTCAAAGCGCCTACTTTTTCACCTGTCTTCGCATCAAAAACATCATATGCCGCGGAAAAATCAACGATTTGCCTTGCGTGGATAGTTATGAGTTCATTCTGCATATCTTCGCCCGTATAAAGCCGAATGTCTTCTCTAAGCTTAAATGCTTTCAGCTTTGAAAACATAATGACCTGGCCATTAGGATCAA
Source organism: uncultured Oscillospiraceae bacterium (assembly GCA_964490975.1). GTDB lineage: Bacteria > Bacillota > Clostridia > Acetivibrionales > DTU013 > DTU013. The sequence goes on from CAZBEQ010000053.1 coordinate 15,923, forward strand.
AAATGTGAAATTTTGCGCCTGCAAGCGTCAGAACTTTTCTTCTGATCATATAATTTGGAAGCTCATAAAGGTTATTCATAACAATCACTCCTATTAAATTTTATACTGACATAATATCATATCTTTCAACACTTTTACATATTATTTGTCATAAATTTTAGGTTATGGTAAAATTGAATCATATATCGAATTACATTAAGTATCTTCGGAGATTTTATATGATTGATTCACATGTGCATATCGGGAAATATGACAGGTGGGAGAGCGATATCGGACAGCTCATAAAACAAATGGACGAGTTTGGTATCAAGTATGCGATAGCATCGGATATGACTATTAACACATATGACAGCGATGGAAACGTGATATCAGCTGATAAAACACAAATTCAACTAAATGAAGCTGCTTTGAGCATGAGTATGCCTTATTCGGATAGGATCGGGCTGCTATTTTGGATAAGGCCTGTAACAGATGCGGCAGATACAGTGCTATATAATTACCTTGCGGGGGAAAAATTTGTGGGCCTCAAGGTTCATCCGAGGACAGCCGGACTTGCATTTTCACATAAGAACTACAGTGAGTATATAAAGATTTGTGAGAGCTTGAAGCTGCCGTTTTGTATACATACTGAAAATGATGGGTTTTGTGATATTGAATATGTCTACGAGGCTGCCGTCAAGCATCCCGATGTAATATTTGTCGCAGTTCATATGAATCTTGGGACCAGCCATGAAAAAGCATACCAGCTTATTGGAAAATGTGGTAATCTATATGGTGACACAACTCTTGTAGATACAGCAGACGTTTTAAAGGCAATAGAAGTATGTGGTCCGGAAAAAATCATGTTTGGCTCCGATGCGTGCATATTTGGGACTGAAAGCTATTCCAGGTATAAAGGCTTGTATAATGAGATCGCAAGTAAGTTCGACATCGAAGCTGCAGATAAAGTATTTAAGAATAATGCAAAAAGAATATTCGGGAGATAATTTATGAATACTGAACAGGTCTACCCAAGAAGTGGGGACAAGCAAACCGTTTATTTGAAGAATGTCATTACTGATCCAGGCATTATAGTTGGGGAATACAGTATGTATAATGATTTTGTTAATGATCCCGGTGATTTTCAAAAAAATAATGTTTTATACCACTACCCGATCAACAATGATAGACTTATCATCGGAAAGTACTGTTCCATAGCCTGTGGGGCGAGGTTCATTTTTACATCCGCAAATCACTGTATGAAATCACTTTCTACATATCCATTCCCGATATTTTTTGAGGAATGGAGTCTTGAAGGAAGCAGGATAACAGATGCGTGGGACAATAAGGGAGATATCGTTATCGGCAATGATGTGTGGATAGGATATGAGGCTGTGATCATGCAGGGCGTTCGAATAGGTGACGGTGCTGTGATCGGTGCACGCGCCGTTGTAACTAAGGATGTTTCTCCTTATTCTATTGTCGGAGGAGTCCCGGCGAAGAAAATCAAGGACAGATTTGACGAAAAAACAGTTGCCAGACTGCTTGAAATAAAGTGGTGGGATTGGCCTGACGAAAGGGTCAGACAGAATATCGGATCGATTATGAACGGCAGGCTGGATGAGCTACAAGGGCTCTAGATGTAAAAATCTATTAAAGCTGCCTTACGATATTTAAGTCGGAAGGCAGCTTTAATAACTAATGTTGCTTAAAAATCATGGTACTTCCTGGTAGCTTCGCTTTTCACTGAGTGCCTCAGTCAATTCGGCGAGCCTTGACGTATCACCTATGAGTATCACACCGACCAGACGGTTTTCAACGAAATAGAATTTTTCGTAGGTGTTTTTTGCTGCATCCCGAACTTCTCTTGTTTTGTAAAGAACGTTGGAATTTCTGCCGTTATCGCCGGCAGCAAAAAGTGATGTGCTCATGCCTTCAAATGTCAGTGCAGGGGCAACAGGCTTATATTCAAGCTGATCACCTGCAGCATTAGCTCCGGCTATTTTACCCATTTCCAATGCCTGAGACCAGAGGGCATAATTGATACCTTTATAGTATGCGCAGTCTCCACAGGCGAAAATATTGGGTATATTTGTCTCCATTTTCTCATTTACAATAACACCGCGGTCAACTGACAGACCTGCATCCTGAGCCAGGGCAATATTTGGATGTACACCGCAGGATATGATCACCAGGTCGGCCGGATATAGTGTACCATCTTCCAGCTTTACTCCTGTGACAGAAGCATCGCCGGTTATTTCGGTGATTTTTGCGTTTAGCCTGAAATCTATGCCTGTGCTTCTAATGATATCTGCAATAAAGTCTCCTGCAGCATCATCCAGCTGACGTACCATAAGCTTGTCGGCTATCTCAAGCACAGTTACATGGCTTGATTTGCTCATTTCCCAAGCTGCCTCCAACCCAAGTACACCACCTCCGATAACGACTGTATTTTTAACCTTGGAACTAAGCTCCCTAATTTTTATCACATCAGAAATACGGCGTATTGCAGCTGCTTCAGGTTTATCGCTCTGTAGATTTGGCGGTATGAAGCACTCTGCTCCAAGAGCATATATGCATTTATCGTAATTTAGTTCGCTTCTGTCACTGAGACTTATGGTTCTAGCTGCAGTATCGATTTTGTCTGCAATGACACCGAGCTTATTGACTATGTTGTTTTGTTTATACCAGTCCACATCATGGATTGTTATTTCATCAGCTCCTGCAAGTGAACTGAGCGCTTTTGTCAGCATAGGACGATTATAGCTCGTAATAGGTTCATCCGACACCATTATTATAGTACACGAAGAATTTCTTTTTCGAATCTCTTCTGCTGCGCTAATACCAGCCGCACCATTACCGAGAATAACAAATACTTCACTGGTATCCTTCCTGAAGGTGACCTCTTCTTCTTCAAACGGGACAAAAAGCTCAGGACCTACACCGCAGACAGGGCAGGTATCGAGCGATGCATCAAATACGGCGCCGCAAATAAGACATTTCACCTGTTTGGGCTTATTACTGTTTCCTTTGTTCAGCTTATATTCTTCCATGTGCATCTCCTTATGTATGACCACTATGCTACATATCTTATACCATTTATTTTGCTTTATAAACTTAACTTACCTAAAAAATAGGTGCTTACACCTTTAGTGTGATATAATGAAAAATAATTACCAATGTTAAGAAAATTATATCATTATTTATGGGAGGTCACGATATATGAACAATATTCCTGTAGTAAAGCTTGGGATCGTTGCTGTGAGCAGGGACTGTTTCCCGGTTCAGCTCAGCGAAACAAGGCGCAAAGCTGTCGTCGCTGCATGTAAAGGCTCCAACATTTCTATATTTGAAGCAAAGACTGTAGTTGAAAATGAAATGGATTCAATTAAGGCGATCGAAGAGTTGAAAGCAGCCGGGGTAAACGTGCTTGTAGTATACCTTGGTAATTTCGGACCTGAAGGCCCGGAAACGATGCTGGTGCAAAGGTTTTCAGGCCCGTCAATGATTGTGGCAGCTGCGGAGGAAACTGAAAATGATCTTTTCGGCAGCCGCGGAGACGCGTATTGCGGAATGCTCAATGCCTCATATAATGCCGGACTGAGAAATCTGAAGCCATATATTCCTGAGTATCCTGTAGGGACCCCTGATGAAGTCGCTTTGATGATTTCTGAATTTGAGGATATAGCAAGGGTCATTATCGGGGTGCAAAGACTGAAAATATTCTCATTTGGACCGAGACCATTCAACTTCCTTGCATGTAACGCACCGATCAAGCCATTGTTTGATCTTGGGGCTGAGATAATGGAGAATTCCGAGCTGGATCTGTTTGAAGCATATAACAAGCATGCAGGCGATCTGCGTATCCAATCGGTTGTAAAAGAAATGGAAGAGGAACTTGGACAGGGCAATGAATATCCTGGAATTCTTCCGCGACTGGCGCAATATGAACTGACACTCATGGACTGGATGGAAAATAACAAGGAAGCATCAGATTATGCGGTATTTGCCAATAAATGCTGGCCGGCCTTCCAGACCCAGTTCGGCTTTGTACCATGCTATGTCAATTCCAGATTTGCTTCAAGAGGAATACCGATAGCATGTGAAACGGACATTTACGGAGTATTGAGCGAGTACATAATAACCTGTGCAACCAAGATGCCTGCAACCTTACTTGATATCAATAATACCGTCCCTAAAGATATGTATGAAAGCAATATGGACAAATTTAACGGATACAAGCTCAATGACCTTTTTATGGGCTTCCACTGCGGAAATACACCAAGCTGCTGTATGAAGAATTATTCGATGAAATATCAGCTTATAATGCATAGATTGCTGGAACCTGACAAGGAGCCCGATATAACAAGAGGAACGCTTGAAGGGACAATAAAACCCGGTGATATAACGTTCTTCAGGCTCCAGAGCACAGCGGATGCTCAATTGCGCAGCTACGTAGCTGAAGGTGAGATCATCGATCTTGATCCCAAATCCTTCGGAAGCATTGGTATTTTTGCTATCAAGGAGATGGCAAGGTTCTACAGGCATGTGTTGATAGCCAAACGCTATCCGCATCATGGCGGAGTTGCATTCGGTCATGTGGGCAAGGTGCTCTTTGTGGCAATGAAACTGCTAGGGGTAGAGGATGTAGCGTTTAACCAGCCCGCCGGCATGCTGTACAAGGATGAGAACCCATTCAAATGATATAATAAGGGCCCGTGAGCCAAAACATCGCTCACAGGCCCTTATTTACGTTCAAACATAATTTCGGGGGGAGAGGCTTGATAGGAAAGGTGGAATAGTTCTTATTTCACCAGATAGTAGATAAATATAATCACAAATAAAGCTAAAAGTGCTGCCGCCCCTCTTTTACGGCGTGCGTCGACAAAATCGTCGGCTGCTCTTTCATCCATAAAGAATTTCCCGGGCTGATTCTCGATGAAAACTCCCCTGGCGACCATCCTGTTAAAAATAAAATTTCTTCTGATACCATAGTAATCAATACAGATCCCATGCTCTTCGTCAACAGCACTGTTTGACCTGAATAGTCGCATCAGCTTATTCTGTTTTAGTATTATCATTGTACCTCTACTCATTGTTTATCTCCTAAGAATCGATCTACACATTCTACGTCGTAATGATGGTTTTTATCTCATCCAAGGACAATAGCTGCAGAAGTGAAATAAGGCACTGAATTTCATGTGTTAGCTGTCACTGCTCGTATATCTGTTTTATAACCTCTTCTATACTTATACCATTGATATTTATGTCGCTCACAGGCAGCATTTCAAGAAGCCTTGCAATCTCTGACTTTACATCGCTTTTCGTTGCGTCGATCACGACTCTGGCCGTAAATGGATCGAAAAGCGTAGCATCAAGACCCTTGATTTCGCCTTCGTTTACTTCTCTGGAGAATTTTAGCTCGATCACCTTTTTGTCAGCAAAAAATGTATGCAGCTTATCTATCGAGTCGTCATATACGATGGTACCTTTGTTGATGATGCTCACATTCTCACAAAGGTCTTCGATATCGCCCATATCATGCGTCGTTACTATAAATGTGATGCCTTTGGTTTTATTAACCTCCTTCACAAACGTCCTTATCGCTTCCTTGGATATCATATCAAGGCCGATGGTGGGCTCGTCAAGGAATACAAGTGGCGGGTGGTGCAGCATTGCCGCGACGAATTCGCATTTCATCCTTTCGCCAAGTGAGAGCTGCCTGACCGGCTTTTTTATGACCTCCTCTATTTTGAGGACTTTTGAGAAGTATTCAAGGTTTTCTTTATAAAGCTTATCAGGTATTTCATACATCTTTTTATTGAGGGCAAAGGCGTCTATAGGGGGCAGATCCCACCAAAGCTGGGATTTCTGTCCCAGAACGACTCCGATCCTTTTTACGAGATCCTCTCTCTGTGTCCATGGAGTGAAGCCCAGTACATCCACGATGCCTTCAGTTGGGAACAGAATGCCTGAAAGAATTTTTATAGTCGTAGATTTTCCTGCTCCGTTAGGACCTATCAACCCACGGATCTCACCTTTTTTTATGGTCATGTTGATATCCTTCACAGCATCTATATAAATGGTGTGAGGCGAAAAAAGTGATTTAAAAGATGAAAGCAAACCTGATTTATCCCTCTGATGTACTTTGAAGGTTTTTCTCAGATCTTTCACGGTTATTATGTTTTCAGTTATATTTTCATTCATATTTTTGCTCATTTTTTAACCCCCTGCGCTCGTATACTTTTTCAGGCATATATTCCATAACTTCAGGCTTCCCAGAAAAAACAGGATCGTGCATACGAAGCTGTAGACCATACTGACATCCAACACCCCCAGTAGGACCTTCGCAGGTATATAAGCCCATACGGCAAAAGGAACCACAGTGGTGAATATAAACTTAAGAGCATTGGAATAGATATCTATCGGATACTCGCCAAACCTTGAAAGAAAGCTGAATATCTCATCCATTCTGCCAAGTCGGACAAGAACAATGACCATGCATGAAAATAATACATTCAGCGACATGGAAAGTATCAATCCGACTGCGATATATACCAGAAACAGTACTATCTGGAGAAAACCAATACTCAGCTGCATTTTGAGCACTGAATAGACTGTAATAGCGATTCCGGCTAATATAGAACCTGTACTATTCAGACTGAAGCCACTGGTAAGAATAATACCTATTGGTGGGTAGGGCTTTAAAAGCAGCCTGTCAAGCTCGCCTCTCCAGATAAGATTGCTTATGAACCACTGGAGCTCACCAAAAAGCAAACCTTGCAGGCCTAAAACTATCAGCAGGACCCCCTGGAACAGTATTATCTGGTTCAGGTCCCATCCCGGAAACCCCTTTGTTTGTGTAAATATCAAGTATTGGAGCAAGGGGCTGATACCGGAAAAAATCAGCGCAATAATGGATGTCAGAATAAAGTTGAACCTGTATTCCATCTGCTTTGCAATATTCAGTTTTGTATTCAGTATGAACAAGCCGAATAGCCTGAGTATCTTTTTCATCCTTAACCTCCGGCCGAACAGAACTTCTTTGTGACCGTTTTCCACATTATTTTATATATTACATATAAAACGACAATCCATAATAATTCCAACAGTACTATCCTGAGCATCATCTGTGGTGGCTGTACAGTCTCCTTGTTAAGGAAAAACTGGATCGGCCAATAGACAATGTATTTAAAGGGGAGAAAATCCAGTATCCTGTTGAGCCAGTCGGGATAAAACTCCATTGGTATGATCGCGCCGCCTGCTATGTAGATGAACAGATCATTGAGCCAAATGATAGAGGTGTTGTTCTTCAATGACATAGCCGTAAGGCCTAGGATGAACGAAAACAGGTAATTGACCATCGAGGCCAGAAGTGCTATCGGAACATATTTTATAAATGACAATGGTGTCAAAAAGTGCGGAAACAATATCAGGCTGTAAATAACCATACCCGGGAGAAAATCCATTATCTGTGCGATGATCCTGGACGCCACCGATTCTGCCAGCCTGAAGCGAAAGAAGGGGTAAGGCCTGAGCAGATGCATCGCGAAGTCTCCGGATACTATATCACGTGAGAGATCCTGGGCTACATTGTTCCATATAAAAGCATTGACTATATTGAGAGATATGGAGTACCAGGCTATCTGTTCCAGGCTGTAGCCCTTTATCTGTGTGGCGTTATTGTATGTATATATGCTCGTAAAAAGTATGAGGTTTACGATCAGAAGTATAGGCTGAGTCAATACAGACATGGCAAAGGTCCATCTGTAAACAAACAGCTGCTTGAACGATACCTTCATTGACTCAATAAATTTGCCCATAATGACCTCAAAGTCTTTCAATAATATTTCATGATTTTAACATTTTTAACCACAGTAATCAATGTAAAGAATTCTTATATTTAACTCAACTTTCCCACACAAATATTGGATGTTCTTTGACAAATTAATACAATC
>CAZBEQ010000054.1:0-8694 GCA_964490975.1 uncultured Oscillospiraceae bacterium
TTATTTGCGAAACATTTGTTTATGTTTCTGGAATCGTTTCGCAATTACCTATAAAAATAAACCTCTTCCTGAAATATGAAGAGGTTTTGTTATCTTTTTTCCTCATCTTTCAGGACTATAATCCTGAAGGAATTGGCACCGTTGCCTGTTGGCCGGTTGCCGGGGTTTCATCGGGCCTTGTCCCTCCACCACTCTTGATAAGGGTCTATTCTGTTTTATTATTGACTACTAATTGCTTTCTAATTTAGCATACTTTACTATAATGTGTCAAGTTTTGATAAATTACTTCCTAAGCTCCAGCAAATATTTCCTCGAATTCGTGTCCTTCCAGCTTCTCCTTCTCAAGTAACGCTTCCGCCAGCTTGTGGAGCGCGTTGATATGCTCTTTGAGAATATCTATCGTCCTGTCATAAGCCGTATCGATAAGGTTCTTTACCTCCTTGTCAATAATGGCGGCAACCTCTTCGCTGTAGCTTCTTGTGTGGCCAAAGTCACGGCCAATGAATACTTCATCATTCTCATTAAATACCATATTGCTGAGATTATCACTCATACCATAATTAATTATCATACTTCTCGCCACACTATTGGCATGCTTGAGATCACCGGAAGCCCCGGTGCTTATCTCCCCAAGAACTATATCCTCCGCTGCCCTTCCGCCCATGGATATAATAATCTCCTCCATAAGCTGCGCTTTGGTATGATAAGACTTATCCTCATCAGGCTTGTGCGCCGTATAACCTCCTGCTCTTCCTGATGGTATGATCGAGACCCGGTCTACCTTGTCTGTGGTTGAGGCGACCTTTACAGCTATGGCATGACCTGCTTCATGGTATGCAGTAAGCTTCTTTTCCTTCTCGCTCATAACCTTGCTCTTCTTTTCAGGTCCTACTACCACTTTAAAAGTAGCTTCCTTTACCTCTTCCATCTCAATGCGCTTCTTATTCTTGCGAGCTGCAAACAAAGCGGCCTCATTGAGCAGGTTTTCGAGATCTGCTCCTGTAAAGCCCGGAGTGCTCTTGGCTAATTCATCGAGCCTGACATCAGAACCAAGCGGTTTCCCTTTTGCATGGACCTTCAATATCTCTTCGCGGCCTTTTATATCTGGAAGTCCTACAAACACTCTCCTGTCGAAACGTCCCGGTCTTAGCAATGCTGGATCCAGTATGTCCGGCCTGTTTGTAGCGGCCAGTATTATAACTCCCTCATTGACTCCGAAACCATCCATCTCAACAAGCAGCTGATTCAAAGTCTGTTCGCGTTCATCATGTCCTCCGCCCAAGCCTGCGCCTCTATGGCGTCCGACTGCATCTATCTCATCAATAAATACTATACAGGGGGCACTTTTCTTCGCCTGTTCAAACAGATCTCTGACCCTGGAAGCACCAACGCCTACAAACATTTCAACAAAATCGGAACCGCTGATAGTGAAGAACGGCACGCCAGCCTCTCCCGAAACTGCCCTTGCTAAAAGTGTTTTACCTGTACCGGGAGGTCCGACAAGCAACACTCCCTTGGGTATCCTGGCTCCAAGCTCTATGAACTTCTTCGGAGACTTAAGAAATTCAACTATCTCCTTCAGTTCTTCCTTCTCTTCGTCTGCTCCGGCAACATCCTCAAAGGTCACCTTTCGTTTATCATCGGTACTGACCCTGGCACGGCTCTTTCCGAAGGACATGACCCTGTTGCCGCCGCCGCCTTGTGATTGCTGGATGAATAATACCCAGAAAATTATGAACACCACAATCAGCCCAACAGTCGGAAGTATTTGTAACCACCATGGAGCAGACATGGGCCTCTCGACCCTAAAATCCTTTACCTGACCGTTGTTGTACGCATCTGTCACCATCTCGGTAAAAGAATCCACCGATGATATATAAACGATATAAGCATTAGTCTTCGAACCCTTGTTAGGATTGATCAACTCAACTGTAGCCTCGTCTGCTTTCAGCGCAATACTCTTAACATTACTGTTCTCTATTTGTGAAAGCAGCTGTGAATAGCTGAGCTCCGGCGGGTTTCCGCTGCTTGCGTAGATCATCAGTATAAAAAGTACCAGCACAAATATTACTATATAAAAACTTAAACCCTTAAAATATTTCAAATATCTCCCTCCCGGACTCTCTATAGGCTTACTTGGTCTTCCAGATATATTATATTAACATAAACATTTCCAAAACACAACAAACACAACATTTAACCAATATACCTTTGCTAATTAAGTTTTGTCTGTATTTTTTCTATTTTGTATAAATTTCTTTTTTCAAAGTGCAAACATCGGGCAGATTACGATATTTACCTGCGAAATCCAGCCCGTACCCCACAATGAATTTATCCGGCACCGCTATACCATTATATTCTATCTCTATATCTACCTTCCTCCTGGATGGCTTGTCAAAGGCTGTGCATATTTTAACGCTCTTCGGCCCTCTTGTATTGAAGAGATCCTTCAGATGTCTCAGCGTAAGACCCGTATCAACAAGGTCCTCAACTATCAGTACATGCTTGCCGGCCAGATTCATATCCACATCCTTTATTATCCTTACAACACCGGAGGATCTTGTTGATGCTCCATAACTCGATACAGCTATCAGATCCATATCCACCGGTATGGTTATCTCTCTCATCAGATCAGCCAGAAAAACGAAACCACCCTTCAGTACACCCACAAGGACCAGTTCCTCTCCCTTGTAATCCTCAGAAATGCGTCTTCCCAACTGTATCACCGTTTCTCTGATCTCATCGCGTGATATCAGTATTTCTTCAATATCCCCTTTCATCATGACCCCTCCGATTGTATTCCATTTTAAGTACACTTTTAGTATTTTCAGTTACTTTAAATTTATCACTTATTTTGTAACCTATTATCCAAACAACCTCATTATCTGCGGCAATCAGTGGGACCCTCCCCCGCTCTTCCCTGGGTATTTTAATATCAATGAAATATTCCTTGAGCTTTTTTGTGCCATTTGATCGCAAAGGGCTGAAAATATCGCCAATCCGTCGATTTCTAATATATATTCCCTTTTTTAGCTTATCGTAATCAAAATATTGCACGTAAGGATTATATCTTAACATATTGCATTTATCAATATCTTGAGGCATAATGATCGATGTCGTAACATCAGAACCCGGCACAGGCACGTTTGTGACGCCAGGTATCGCAATCTGCTCATAAAAGTCCTCATCGTTGCTATCTTTTTGCTTTACAGCAAAGCATAAATATATTTTCAGTACCTTATATGATACAACCGCCCGAATACCTCTTGGCAGTTCTGCTACCGACCCGGTAGCGCCTTTTTTGACCAAATCAGACAGCGCTTTGTAATGGATACTGCCAATGCCCTTCGTACTTTTAGAGACATGCATGAGGGCAAGCTTCAGTACACGGACAAGGATCGCTTGATCAAGGCTCTTCAACTGTTCGATATAAAGGCAGACAAGTCCGTCCCGTCTTTCACATACAGCCTTATCAAAAGCTGCAGCTGCGCAATTCCCCATGAACCTTTCATCGCAATAAGCATTTTGTGACAGACGGCACAGGCTCTCAACAATATTCACACCAAATTTCTCATTTATATAAGGGATCAAGCCCAGCCGCACCTTATTGCGCCTATAATCCTGTTCAAGATTGGAGCTGTCGGTTCTTGGTGACAGACCGGCTTCATGACAGTATTTATCAATCTCATCTCTTCCGGTTTCAAGCAGAGGCCTGATTATATTGTCTCTTTTGTATTCCATTCCAGAAAGCCCTACAAGCCCTGTTCCTCTTATGATATTCATAATAACCGTCTCTGCCTGGTCGTTCCTGTTATGTGCAACCGCTATTTTAGAAGCGCCGACAGTAGAGGCATGCCTGCTGAATTCACTATATCGGATCTCTCTGCCTGCCTCTTCAAGCGATGCTCCATCTCTTGCTGCCGCGGCAGCTACATCCGCACGGACTACTAAAATCGGAATGCCCAGCTTACTGCACAGATCGACTGTATATTCTTCATCACCATCCGCTTCCTTACCCCTAAGCATATGGTTTATGTGGATAACATAAAGCTTTACTTGAAGGGATTCCCGTAAAGAATGCAACACATGGAGCAGGCATACGGAATCAGGCCCTCCGGATACGCCTGCAACTACGCCCTCACCGGGCTCTATGAGATGGTTTTCCTTTATGACCGTCAGTATTTTCTCTTTGAAGCTAGAAACAAAACTGCTAGTGTTCATCCTTTTTCAAATTAGCGAATTTCGTATATTCACCAAACCATCTAAGTTCAACAGTTCCTGTCGATCCATTTCTGTGCTTGGCTATAATGACTTCCGCTATGTTTTTCTTTTCAGTCTCGGGATTATAATAATCATCCCTGTAAAGGAACATTACTATGTCAGCATCCTGCTCTATGGCACCTGACTCTCTAAGGTCACTGAGCATTGGCCGGTGATCCGTTCTGGACTCGGGTCCCCTGCTGAGCTGCGACATTGTTATAACAGGGACATTCAGCTCTTTTGCAAGTATTTTGAGAGATCTGGAAATCTCCGCAACTTCCTGCTGCCTGCTCTCGATTTTTCCCCTTCCCTGCATCAGCTGCAGGTAATCTATCACAATTAGACCGAGGTTTTTTTCGAGCTTAAGCCTTCTGCATTTTGCCCTGATATCCATTACAGAAATACCCGGTGTGTCATCAATATATACGGGGGCCTCCGACAAAGGCGCTAAAGCCCTCGCTATCTTATTCCAGTCCTCATCCTCCAGCTTACCTGTCCTCATTTTCTGGCTGTCCACCATTACTTCACTGCACAGCATCCTGTTGACCAGCTGATCCTTTGACATTTCAAGGTTAAAAAGCGCAACAGGGACATGCTTCTGAACAGCTGCATATTGTGCTATATTCAGCGCCATTGCCGTCTTTCCCATACCGGGACGGGCAGCAATGAGTATAAGATCCGAATTCTGCAGCCCGGAGGTCTTGAAATCCAGATCAGTGAAGCCTGTGGGTATACCTGTTATGAAGCCCTTGCTGTTGTATAGCTCCTCAAGCCTGTTGAATGTATCAAGAAGTACATCCTTTATATGCGTAAAACCCTGAGTGCTCCTCTTCTGGAGTATGTCAAATATACTCTTTTCCGCCTTATCAAGTACGAACGCTGCCTCTTCAGAGGCTTCATAGCTCGTTGCGCTTATGTCTGAAGCTGCTTTGATCAGTTTTCGCAGCAGTGATTTTTCTTCTACAATTTTTGCATAGTGCCTGGCATTTGCAGTCGTAGGGACATTACTCGTAATACTTGCAAGGTAATCAAGCCCTCCTACCGCATCCAGCGTCCCCCTGTGCTGCAGCTGTTCAGAAACGGTTATGATATCTACCGGACCGGCCTTCTCGGTAATGTCGATTATTGCTTCGCATATTTCCCGATGGTCGTCCCTATAAAAATCAGAACTCCTGATCAACTCAGTAACAGTGGGTATCACATCCGCGTCAAGCAACATGCATCCAAGTACCGCCTGCTCGGCTTCTATATTATGAGGAGGTATCCTCCCTATAGCATCGATATCCACTATCCAGATTCCTCCGCGCTATTCGTTTTCTATCCTGACCTTTAGCTTGCCGCTGATTTCCGGATAGAGCTTTACATCGAGCTCTACAGTTCCTATGGACTTTATGGGGTCTGGGAGCACTATTTTCTTCTTGTCTATGTCAAGCTTGAAATTATTTTTCAGCTTGTCCGAAATGTCCTTACTTGTTATTGATCCAAAAAGCTTTCCATTTTCGCCTGATTTTGTTTTTATGACAACTTCTATATCCTTCAGCTTTTGAACAAGCTCTCTTGCATGTGCCAGTTCACGGTCTTTTTTGGTTTTCTCTGCTTCTTTTTTGGTATTCATTATATTAATGTTACTTGCATTCGCTTCGGCGGCCAGTCCTTTTGGAAACAGAAAATTCCTGGCATAACCATCACTTACATTCACCAGGTCTTCCTTCTTCCCAAGTCCCTTTACATCCTGTTTTAATATAACCTTCATATTAACCTCCGATTATTATGTATTCGGCTTTGTTATTTCCTTTGTATATTCCATTATAGCATATTTTAATTTACCTTTTGCATCATTTATATCGATGTCCTCAAGCTGAGCTCCTGCAACGGTAAGATGCCCTCCTCCACCCAGCTTCTCCAGTATGACCTGCACATTTATGTCTCCAAGGGACCTTCCGCTGATCCATATTTCTCCTCCGACATTACACAGAACAAAAGCAGCATTTATGCCTGAAAGGTTAAGCAGCTCATCAGACGATTTTGCAGCTATCAACTGGGGATTTTTGATGGACGGCGCGCATGACGATATTGCTATTTCGCCATTTATCAGCTCTGCGTCCTTGACCACGGTAGAAATATTCGTATAGGTCTCAATATCGTTCTGGAACAGCTGCTTGACAGTTACAGTATCAACTCCCTGCCGCCTCAGATAGGATGCTGCCTCGAAGGTCCTGACTCCCGTCTTGAAGGTAAAGCTCTTTGTGTCCACGACAATCCCGGCATAAAGCGCTTCAGCTTCAAGCTGTGTCAGCTTCAGCTTATCATCGATGTATTGTATCACCTCGGTAACAAGTTCACATGTAGATGAGGCATAGGTCTCCTGGTATGTAAGGGCTGTATCCTGGATATAATCTGCGCCTCTCCTGTGATGATCGATCACAACCACCTGCCTTCCACTGCCTAGAAGTTCGGGCGCCTCCGTAAAGCTTTTCCTGTGGGTGTCAACTATGATCAGCAGTGTTTTTTTACCGACGATCTCCAGTGCCTGGCTCTTGTTTATTAACAATTCACTGTACTCTTCAAATTTACGGGCCCTTGAAATAAGGCTGTCAATAGTAGGATTGACTCTGTTGAGTACAATGTAAGCATCCTTGTTTCTGCTCCTGACTATCCTGTATAATCCCAGTGAAGCTCCCATCGAATCAAGATCCGCATTTTCATGCCCCATTATGAATACTTTATCCGCCTGGTCAATAAGTTCACGCAGTGCATACGCAATGACCCTTGCTTTGACCTTTGTCCTCTTCTCCAGCTCCCTGGTCCTTCCCCCAAAAAAGCTGAAGCTTTCTCTGTTTTTCAGTACTGCCTGATCGCCGCCCCTTCCCAGAGCAAGATCAATGGACGCTGCCGCGTACTTGAGGTTGTCGGACAGAGTTTTCCCGCCAAGGCCGAAACCGAGGCTGAGGGTGACCGGCAGCTTATTGCCTATATTTATTTCTTTTATTGTATCAAGTATTTCAAACTTTTTATCTTCAAGCTCTTTTAAGTATTTCTGCTCAAAAATAAACAAATACCTGTCTCTTTCATACTTCTTTATGATCCCGTTTGTAAATGAGACCCAGTTAACTATCTTTTTATCGATCTCAGCCAGCACTTGAGGCCTGATGGGATCTTCCATGCTCTGCATAAGGTCATCATAATTATCTACAACAAAAATACCTGCAATGATCCTCTCATCCGAGTACATCTTCCTGAGATCGATAAGTTCCGTAGTATCAAGAAAATATAGTATCAGCATGTAGGCCTCCGATGCATTTGGGCCCTGATCACGCCTTGCAATATTGCAAAGTACAGTATAATGATGTCCGTTCATATCGATCTGCTTTGATATCCCGGTTTGGTTTTTCTTCAAGTTATCCGGAAGCAGCTCATTGCTCTTAAGATCATTTACAATTGATTTGACGGTCTCTTCGAAAATTTCACCCTGGCCTGAAATATCCTCATAGGTGGAATTATACCATATAATAGAACCATCCAGTTCAGTTATGACCAACGGCATCGGAAAATTCATCAGAGTATCTTTGGTCGCAGTGTCGATATTGAAGTTCAGATTCTCAATAAAGCTTGAGATCTCAGCCTTACGCTTATGATCAGTTCTTATATTGTGATATGTAAGATATGCGAACAAGACAAAGCAGGGTATTGCGACCCGCCAGTCCAGCGCTGCTATGACGATCGTCAAAAGCAGGATGATCCATATATGTATGCTTGCCCGCGGAATAAGCAGGCCAAGGATCTTTTTGCTATCCATATATTCAAAAGGGCTCAGCCCTTTTATTTCTCCTTTCTTCTATTGCTGCCCAGATGACGCGAAAGCTCGGACAGATCACCATAATACTTCTCCACATCATGGTTTTCCACAAGCCCCAGCTTGACCTTGTTATGTATCTTCAGCTCAATTGCATTATAACTTATGCCCAGACGCTTTCCTAAAAGATAGCTGACCAGGATGATATTCGATAACACATCACCTACCGCCTCATGCATCTCTTCTCTGACACCTCTTGCCAACACTCTGAATAGATCAGCAATGTCTGTAAGAAGTTCACTTTTCAGCCATTCTATGAGTTTTATGTTTCTGGTTATATCGATCTCTTTCTCTGGTACTGCCATACACTCCACTCCCCACCCAGTTTGCTTAAGGGACATTCCTCATCCCCAGAGGGCTGCTTCCTGCAGAGGAGTGTCCCTTTACCTTGTTCAGACATTCCTCATCCCCAGAGGACTGCTTCCTGCAGAGGTGTGTCCCTTTACCTTGTTCAGACATTCCTCATCCCCAGAGGGCTGCTTCCTGCAGAGGTGTGTCCCTTTACCTTGTTCAGACATTCCTCATACCCAGAGGACTGCTTCCTGCACAGGAGTGTCCCTTTACCTTGTTCAGACATTCCT
>CAZBEQ010000054.1:8794-23830 GCA_964490975.1 uncultured Oscillospiraceae bacterium
TTGTTCAGACATTCCTCATCCCCAGAGGACTGCTTCCTGCACAGGAGTGTCCCTTAACCATTATACCACAGATCGGGTGGATAATAATCCCATTTCCCATGGGTCTTTTACAGCCCTTCAGAGATAGGGTAGGAGCCAAGTATCCTGAAAAAAGATGTTTTTCTCTTCACCATTGTCAGCGCGTCTCTAAGATCTTCATCCTCCCTGTGCCCAACAAGATCAATAAAGAAAACATACCTGCCCAGCTTGTTCTTCGCCGGTCTTGATTCGATCCTGGTCATATTTATATCCCATAGGTTGAATATCTCCAGTATCCTGTAAAGACTTCCCGGTTTGTCCTCAGTTGAAAACACCAGCGATGTTTTATCGTTTCCGGTCCTTGCAGAATCATCCTTGGCGATAACGATAAACCTGGTAAGATTGTTGTCATGATCCTGTATATCTTTCCTTATTATATCCAGTCCGTATACCTCAGCCGCCGTTTTTGAAGCAATGGCAGCAATATCGCCGTTGCCTGATGCTACTTCAGCCGCTGCCGCTGCGGTGCTTGATACTGCCTTGGGCTGCGCATATGGCAATTGTTCGGAAAGGAATCTTCTGCACTGGCCCAGTGGTTGTGGGTGCGAAAGTATATATTTGATATCGGATATGTCCATACCTTTTTTAACAAGCAAGTATTCTCTTACCGGAATGATGACCTCAGCCTTTATCATTAGCTGAGCCTCCTGGGATATCATATCCATAGTGGCATTTACTGCTCCCTCAATTGAGTTTTCCATAGGAACGACAGCCTCATCCAGCAAATTCTCAGCAAATGCCATGAATATCTCAGGTATAGAAGAAAATTCAACCGGAATACATGCTTCCAGTCCAACATACTTTTTCAGCGCTTCATGTGAAAATGTCCCTTTCGGGCCCAGATAGCCGATTTTCTTCATCAAAACTTTATCCTTCCAAAATATGATGCTTCTTCACCGCCTCATTATAATACTTCGGTTCAAAGAAAATTTTTCGTTTGTAGAAAAATTTTCATACATTAGCAGTGTTTCAATGAGGCGGGAGATATCTACCGCCTCATTATAATACACTAAAATAAATTAATTTCCAATATTATTGAATGTTTTATTCACAATAGTCTGGGTAAATATATAATACAACCAAGGTTGAATATCACGCGGAAGGGATGAGTCCAAAGGAACTTGCTACGGAACGAACCATTAGCCACAGTAAAGAAAGCACGAGGATATGCAGTTGATTAATCCCAAACTCCCGTACAGTCTCTTAAGAGATAGGCAGTGGCCGGATCACCAAATTGGATAAATCCGGTCATTTGCCTGTCCGAAAATTACTGGTACTCACCACAATAAAAATAAACCCCTCCGGATCTTATAAGACCCAAGAGGGGTTCTTTTGTTTCTATTCGGCTGTGAACGGCAGCAATGCTACAGTTCTAGCCCTCTTGATAGCTACGGTCAGCTGGCGCTGATGCTTTGCGCAGTTACCGGAGATCCTTCTGGGAAGTATCTTACCTCTTTCAGAGATGAACTTCCTCAGCTTAGCAACTTCCTTATAATCTATATCAGTAACCTTGTCCACACAGAAAGAGCAAACTTTTTTCTTGGCCCTTCTCATCCTCATGCCGCCTTTACCTTCGCCCTTATCGTAGGAATCTCTGTTACCGCCTCTGTTATCCCTTTTTCCTCCTGGCATTAAAACACGCCTCCTTTCATAATCGCTCGTATTGGATCATACAGATCCTACACTGCTTTTTTCTAATAAGGTCCATTTCAGAGTTAGAATGGCAGCTCATCGTCATCATCAGTCGTAAAGAACCCGGCATCGCCCTGTCCTCCCGAAGGAGCCGGTGAATAGCCGGAAGGTCCTGATGGTTTGAATGAGGAACCGCCCTCGGTCTTTTTGCTTTCTGCAAAATAGGCATTATCAACAATGACCTCGGTGGTATAATGCTTTTTACCTTCGTTGTCATCCCATGTCCTGTTCTGAAGGCTGCCTTCTACTAATACCTTCAATCCTTTTGTGAAGTACTTGCCGCAGAATTCAGCTGTATTTCTCCACGCAACTATGTTGAAGAAATCAGCCTGTTTCTCTTCACCAGGCTTGGTGAACCGTCTGTCAACAGCCATAGAAAATGTACAAACCGGCACATTGTTTGCCGTAGTATACTTCAGCTCGGGATCTTTTGTGAGCCTGCCCATTAATATGACCCTATTCATACAATCACCTTATTTTTCTTTCTTAATAATCATGTATTTGATTATTCCGTCTGTGATCTTGTATATCCTCTCAAGTTCACGCGGAAATTCGGATTCTGCGCTGAAATTGACAAGAACATAATAGCCTTCGGTCTTGTCGGCGATTTCATAAGCAAGCTTCCTTTTTCCCCACTCATCAACGCTTTCCAATTGAGCAGAGGTTTCGAGCAGGTTCTTGAATTTTTCAACAAGAGCCTTTACGTTCTCCTCACCAATTTCAGGATTGATGATGAATATGGATTCATACTTGTTCATCATTTGACTTTCACCTCCTCCTGGACTGAACGGCCCCGCATCAAAAGTGCAGAGCAAGGATTCTGAAATGACATTTTATCATAATACTTTAATATGTGCAAGTTTTTCTGGACATATTAAAGCATTTTACCTATGACAAATAATAAAAACGCTACCGCCATCGCAAGAAAAATGTTTATAGCAACATTGACAGATATGTTGAAACGCGCCGTTTTTTTAGGCGGAAGACGTTTATTTGCATTCTTTACCAGTCCGTGCTCCTTTATGTACTGATCAATAATTAGCTCTGCCTCTTTAAGAATCAGATCATTCCTCTTATTTGCCCCATTTTGTTGAGGTTTGTGGTTATTGTTGCCACCCGGCACATCAGGACCGGGCTTTAATATCAGTATTGCCTCTTCAATAAGATTTGAGGATATATTCTTTATAACAACTATTCTTTTTGAATCACCAGCCACCATATTATCCTCCACAAACCATAATAAATACAGTATACGATCGGTCCTGAAATTATACTCTGTAATTGTAGTTTGTGAAAATTATACGGTTTTATACAACATATTCCCTGTAATACATTCGATATATTGTCCAAGTCTCGTGAGCCTGCTACGGTCTTTTCCACACCTTTGCCACCATTACTGTCAGATCGTCAAAAGGCTTGTTCTCACAGCACCTGACAGCTTCATCCAGGATCGAAGCAGCCAAATTCTGCGGGTTCAGGCTTTCCAACTGCTGAATGAATTTCATTAGCACCCTCTCACCTGCTTCATCACCTGCCATGCTGTCAATGATTCCATCCGTTACCATTATGATCATATCCCCGCCATCAACATCCTTCCTAGCCAGTTCAGCATCAACACCGGGCAGTATCCCGGCCGGCAATGATGCGGATTTGATCATCTCTACTCTGGAATCTCTTTTGATATACGTCGGCGCCGCGCCTATCTTTATAAACTCGACCTCCCCGCTGAACAAATCTATCATGGACATATCTATGGTACAAGTATTGTCTTCATCCAACCTGAGAACAAGTACTGAATTGATAAGGTTTACAGCCATCTCTTTATCGAAACCCGACTCAAGAAAGCTTTCCAGCATGTCGACAGTGGCTTTGCTCTGTGCCGAAGCTCCGTATCCCGATCCCATACCATCGCTGAGTGCCAATGTATACTTCCCATTTCCGTTGTCCATGAATGTAAAGCTGTCCCCGGATACTTTGCTCCCATATTTGGGCATTCTGGCGACACCGGTGGTAAGCTTAAGGTTCTCGGCCTCCACATACTTGAGGCAGTAGCTTCCATCTTTTTCTTTTACACAGCCTTCATCAACACGTGCCATTTTTCTACCCACTGTTTCTGAAACCAGCTTGTCGATCACAGCAGTACATTTTCTGCTACCTCCGCAACCGCCATGTGATACACTCACTTCATACTTCCCCCAAAGCCCTTTATATACTATTATCTCTCTTGTTCTTATTCCCTCTCTCTTTAAGGCAGCTGCTATCACATCCTCCATAGGACTTAAAAAGTTTACTTCTGTATTTATCTCATTGGCAAGACTATCAATCACACGTGACATGCCTTCAAATTGCCTGCTTACAACAGTCCTGCTCTCTCCCAATTTACTTTTCCATACAATCCCAACCCTGAACAACTCATACATATTGTTTACAGCGTTGATAAAATCATTTATCCTCGGACATTTGTCAATAAAATACTGTGGTATATCTCTTTCTTCAACTCTGCCTTTCGTCTCAAGGTTTTCGACTATCTGGAACATGACCTGGTATGTGTCATAAAAGTTTCGCTCCCAGCAATGCATGCAAAGACTGCAGTCACTACAGATCCTGTCTGCGACCCTGTCAAAAAGCACATTGATATCCTGTTTTTCAGATGGCATAGCTGTTTGTGCCACTTCTCCGAATGTTTTGGACAGTTCCATAAATGCACGGGAAAATTTTGAGAGCCTTTCCACTGTAATATCTCTTATCCTGCGGAAGTACACCTTCCTGTCATCAAGCTCTGCCGGTCCTCTGGCAAAATTGCCCGTCAGACGGTCCAGGAATTTCCCCGGCACAATGAAGAACATCGTTGTTGCCGCCAAAATATCCCTAAGGTAAAGCATAGTCTCCGCAGCCCCATTAAAATACACAGCAAGCACCATGTTCCCGAGAATAAAGCCCAGCGCAGCTCCGACCCTGCCAAGATTGCCAAGTATCCCGGCAAGCATGCCGCAAAGGGCATATGTACCTGCTATTGAAGGTGAGAATTCGGATGTCATACTGATTATAAGTCCTATCGCAGCACCGGCTGATGCCCCTGCGCCTGCTCCGCATTTATAGCTGAGGATCAAAAGCAGCAATACACATAATATGTTTCGTAATGAAAATCCCATTATCTGAAATGTTCCGATGCCTGACAAGATCAAAGCGACCGTAACACCTGCACTGATTACCTCCTCGCTGTTGTACAGTGTAGTTCTCATATTGCCGGACATTATGGGTATTGAAAACCTGAAAACAAAGTAAAGTACAAAACCGATGAAGGAACTGAATAATGCCCTGAGCACATCATACAGTAGAAATCCCTCTAAGCCTGCCAGCATAAGCTGAGGTATCAGCATTGAAATAAACAGAACAAATGCAGCCCTAATATTCATTTTCTCATTCAAGTCTTTCAGAGGTATGGAAAGAACACAAAACAAAAACATACATGCTGCGTTTATGTAGACTGTCTCAATAGATCCCTGAAAGAGAGTCCCTAATATGACCGCAGCTGCCGTCATCAGCTTTATTACAGCACTACCATATGACGCTGCAAAAAAAGCGGCTCCCAGTGAAAGAAAACCCGCAATATTGCTCCTTCCGAGCAGGAACGCCGCTATCATAATAAGGAAATTATTTTTCTGAAGAAAAATCTTACTGACAAGTTTCATAAGATAACTGGTCTTGTTCATTTGTAAACTGGCAGCTTTCATCATTCGTACCCCCTGATACCAACGATTATAGCGGGGATGTCCAAATTATTTTGTCACTTTTAGTTATTGCTTCAGAATAAATTTGTGACACTGACTTACAAAATGCTATCAATTAATCTGATATGCCAGCTTTGATAAAAGATATATTAATATATATGTAAGTAAGAGCCAGGAAGATTTAATACTTCATTTGTAGAATAGTGTCGACATATTATTTTCATCTCTATGTACCCTAGACTTCTGCAGCTCACACCTTAACTTCAACATGACGATTATTGGTAAGGTAGCAGAAAAAGGAATACTTCAGTACTGCATATTCAATACGTGCGGACACAATACTTAAAAGCAGGTACAACAGTATAAATAGCATTATGTTGGCTTTCTCAAGGCAGGTTTCGATATGAACCTGCTTCTTGCACCTTGAACAAGCAGCCTGCGATAAAAAATCGATCTTAATACACCTTAAGCTCGTAGTCTGCATAGAATATCGAGTATAGTGCGCAATTGTTCAGCTGTCTGCATAGAATATCGAGTATAGTGCACAATAGTTTGCATAATCCCTAGATATCATAACATTATTACGCAGAAATACTTTATTTAGCATCTTTACTGCGCTAAATTTGCACTGTACTTGATATTCTACGCATCCATATAGCAGCCTGCAATAAAAAATCAAACATTAATACGCCTGAAGCTCGTAGTCTGCGTAGAATATCAGGTACAGTGCACACTTGCATAATAACAAGTATGCAAGCTTATCCGCTATGCGAACGTAGATATATTCACTGCATTCGTGGCCAACAAAAAGAGAATAGCAAAACTAAATGAAATGATAACAGCTTGATCTGCCTATGTCTTATTGTTCTTAGGAAAACAACTTAGAGTTCTCTGTGATTAGTATGTATAAACTTGGTATATACTACCGTAATGTATCATTGATAAATAGCAAAATAATGCTTCCCAAAAGAGCCGTTTTGTGGTATACTAAAAGAAACGGCGGTGAGAATATGGCAAGACCGAAAATGTATGTAATTATATTATCTAATGAGGATGTTAAACGGTTAAAATCGATTCTCAGGAAAAAAGCAACATCAAAAACGATACGTAGCCGATGCCAGGTTTTACTCGACCTTGATGAAGCACACGGGAAACCGATGACACATGAACAGAGTGCGAAATCAAACGGCATCTGTATGGCAACTGTAACAAATATCGTCAAGGACTATAGCGTTGGCGGAATTGATGCCGTAATCACATACAATCGCAGCGTTAATTCAGATAACGCAAAACGGAAATTGGATGGACGCGCCGAAGCTCGATTAATAGAAATCGCATGCGGACCAGTTCCCGAAGGCCATAGCAGGTGGACTCTTCGCCTTCTTGCAGAAAAGGGCAAAGTTGAACTGGATGTCCCCGTCAGCAAGGATGCAATCGGACGGGCTTTAAAAAAAACAAACTTCGGCCTCACAAAAACGACTACTGGTGTATTCCTCCGAAAGAAGACGCCGAATTCGTAGCCTGTATGGAAGATATACTTGATGTTTATGAGCTACCATACAATTCGCAGATTCCGGTGGTCTACATGGATGAAAAACCATATCAACTTCTGGGCGAAGCAAGAGAACCGTTGCCGATGCGTCCCGGTAATAACAGCAAGATAGATTCTGAGTATGTGCGAAATGGTACCTGCAGTATATTTGTATTTAACGAGCCACTTGGTGGTATTTGGCATGTCAGTGTAAGAAAGCATCGAACTGCTACAGACTGGGCATAGGAGATCAAGTATCTTGCGGATGTCATGTATCCAAAGGCTGAAAAGATTATTCTGGTCATGGACAATCTGAATACCCACAAGTCGGCTTCACTCTACAAAAAGTATCCACCGGCAGAGGCCAGGAGAATTATCAAGCGTCTAGAGATCCACTATACACCAAAACACGGAAGCTGGCTGGATATGGCGGAAATAGAGCTCAACGTCAGGAAGTCACCCCGGCGTCGGGGAGAATATCATCAAGGACATCCTGTCATTGAAAAAAAACTGCCGACAAGATCTGCAGCCAAAATCATCACCATGCTTGAGTTAGCCGGAAGAATCCCGGAGGATCTGATCCAGACAAGGACAGCTAACAGAATCCTGCAGCAGTATGGATATACAAGGGAGAGTCTTGCAAAGGACAAACGCCTGTATATCAAGCACGAAAAGGACAGGATTTGTGACATGTGGCAGAGTGATGTTATGAGCGCCTTCTACATACCCGACGGGAATAACGGGCACAAAATGGCTTATCTCATTGGTATGATAGATGATCACTCGAGGCGAGATATGCATTCAGAGTTCTACTTCGACTCGACACTTCCGCGACTTGAAGATACGCTGAGGAAAGCTGTTACAAAATTCGGAGCTCCGGTTTCCCTGTATGTCGATAATGGAAAAATCTTTGTATCTGAGCAGTTCAAGCTTATCTGTGCCAGGCTTGGCATAAGGATCAGGTTTGCGACCCCGTTCAATTGTAGTGGAAAAGGGAAAATTGAGAGGTACTGGCAAACGGTGCAGAACTCCTTTCTGCCGGAAGTCAAAAAGCAGCACGTCAGGTCACTCTCTGAGCTCAACGATCTGTATTTTGCCTGGAAGAAGGCAGAGTATGATGAAAAGACTCACTCTTCCACAGGTATGACGCCTAAAGAAAGATGGGATGCATCGATACAGGCCGGAGCAAAGCTGCGGTTTTTCTCGCCGGTGGAGCTTGAAGAGATATTCCTTCATGCTGAGGAACGCACCGTTAACAAATATGGTGTGATCTCTTTTGAAGGTAACACCTATGAAGCACCAGCGGAGCTTATCAGCAGGAGTGTTATCATCAGGTACAATCCATTTCATATCGATTACCTGTACGTATACTTCAATGATAAATACTTTGGTGTAGCCAAGATAATCGATCTAAAGACAGAAAGGCACAGAAGCGTCAGTGCCATACCGGAAGAGTCCGGCTATGACAGCAAAATATCGCATCTATACTTTGAAAACATCAAAAGCAACTATCAGAAGTATCTGGAGGATCAGCTCGAAATCAGCATGGATAAGGATGTTGTCAGTTCCGGGAGTAATATGCCGGAGGGAAAACCAGAGCCTCATCCTGTAAAACCGCCCATAGAGGTCGAATTTACCATTGAGCGTGATGAATTCATAGATATCGTTAAGAATGCTATCGGTATGACAGAACTGACATTCCAGGAAAAAGGCAAGCTTAATGAGCTATGGGATACGTTCAAGGAATTCAACAAGGATATACTTGTTTCAATTCTCGACGACCTCTCCCATAAAGCAAGTGATTTCAACAGAAACTTTCTGTACTACATAGCTCAGATACGCTCGAAGTATCTTGAAAAACTATCGAAGGCAAAGGAGAGCGCCAATGACTAATATTTTAAAATCAGTTTGTGAGCATTTTTCTCTAGGCAACATACCGTTTATCCAAAGGACGAAGCTCCCATTCGAGAGTGAAAGCTATACAAAGAATCTGGTTCTGCTGTCTTCTGTTTTCTATTCACGGCAGCTCGCTGTTGTCACTGGCATGCCGGGTACAGGTAAGAGTTCGCTGTTGTTTTATGCTGTAAATGAGCTCGATCCTTCTTCTTTCAGAATCTGTCACATCGAGTTGTCCAATCCCAACAAGAAAGCCCTCTACAAGGCTCTTGCCGTCAAGTTGGGTCTGTCGCCTGCATATATTGCTGATGATATCAAACTTCAAATCATCAACTTTTTTAGTGAAGAAAATGAGCAGGGCAAGTTCAACTGCGTCATAATCGACGAGGCACATACACTATCTATCCCCATGATCGATGAGCTTCGCAGCTTTTATGACGAGGGTTCCAACTTTTCGTTGATCCTTTCAGGCCTGCCGCCTCTTTTATCAAGGACCATGAGCCTGTCGGTAAACCAGCCTATGAAGCAGAGGATCAACCTGAATATTGAGCTGGAGCCATTGACCCCGGCTCAATCCATGGATTACGTAAAGCATCAGCTTGATATCGCAAAGGCACGGAATGCAGTATTCGACGATAGCTGTTACCCAATAATTCATTCTGTTTCATCCGGAATACCAAGACGTATCAACCAGTTATGCTACAGGGCGCTGCTTCAGTCATATATCGAGAAAAAGACCATTATCACCGATGATTTCATAAAGCTGGTGGTAGACAAATCAGCTAATATTTTTGACAAGCCCGCCCCTCTGGATACAGGTACGAACAACATGCAGTTTTAGACATAAAAGTACAGAAACGAGGCGAATTAAGTGGAAATATTGAGAAACCCGACAACAGTCAAACTTATGGCAGTGCAAATCATTCTGGCATCTGATGAGTATATTGCTAAAAAGCTGCCTGAAAAGCAATTAAAGGAATTGATTATGCATTATGCTGCAAATCATGGGAAGAAGCTATTTGCCATAAATGGCATCAATCCTACTATTACCAGCCGGATAGGTAAAAAAAGGCTTGAGCTTGTCAATATTATGCTGGAGGGATTTCAGCATCGAATTTTCTAATCTGAGTATATGCTGCTGTAGTCTAGCCTGTCGGACTGATATCTCTTGTCCTGCAGGCTTTTTTGTCTCAACTGTCGAATATGTTGACTGACATTTTTCCGTACTTTTATTTACTGAAGCTTATACTGTCGAACTCACTGAAAACTAAACTGTCTCACAACACCATAGCTATTTCTCTAAGTATCGACAATATAACTATTAATCTGCTACTTTTTAACAGTATTTATTAAATATTTTATCTCAATTTATTGTATTATTCTACTTTTTGATATTTTATGTCGTTATTTATAGCAATTAGTTTTATTGACATAATGACCCATTATTTTTATAATTAGGATTATAAGATGTCTTATATAAATTCTGATTACAAAAAAATAGTTGGAGAAAGGAATTATTATGAGAAAAATAATAAAGTAATTTGCTTAATTATCAGTTTTTCACTTATTTTAACGACATCAATAGTCTGCTCGGCAGCCACTACAGTCAAAGATAACAGAGATATACTTAGAGAAGTTGCTAATAGACACGCTGGGAAATTGGCATCGAAAGATTCAATTAATATATCAGAGATACAAAAGGTATTTGCAAAAGACAAAATGCAAAAAGCTTTTGAAAAAGCAAATAAAATGGACTTCATTATAGTTGATCAAGGCCCAAACTATACATATTGCGAGAACGTGTTGATTTAGAAGATGGATACTATTTAATTTTTAAACAAGCTGTAGCTGGAAATAAATCAAAGAGTTTCTTGAAGAGTGCTAAGGCTCTGACTGGAACTCATACCGATGTTTATAATGGTTATGTTGCTTACAACGTTCTTGGTATTACCTTATATGGAGCAGATACTTATTCAAATTTTACATACAATACAAACGGATCTGCAACAGCTACACGTTGTGATATGATATGTTGGGGAATGTGTGGCTATAACTATCAAGGCAAAGCAACAAGTTGTTATAATTCAGACACCACGGCAGTAGCAAGGGGATCGGCCAAGTTTTATTATTTAGTGAAAGATGTTTCTTGGTTAGCTAGTGATCTTGTTCTTACTACTACTTGTGATAAATATGGAATTATTTCAATCAGTTATTATGATGCATTATAATAAATACTGATTACAGAAGGGTAGTAATACCCTGCTACCCTTCTATATCTTATTATAGTAATTATAGAAGGTACTTATGAAATTATCATTACACTTTTTTATATCAAAATTATATATAGCTTTCTCATTAGTCATTTCATTAATAATAGTATTTGTTGTATTTGAGTTTTATACAGTTGATGGCGCCTCTATGTCACCTTCATTAAATAATAATAACATCATTCTTTGTGAAAAAGTATTTGTAAATCTTATACCTCCTCACCGTAATGAAATTGTTACTATCAAGCAAGGTAATAGTATTATAATTAAAAGAGTTATTGGCATTCCAGGTGATAAGATTAGTTTAATGAATAATAATCTTTACCTAAATAGCGTACTTACAATTAAAAGTATTAAAGCACAGAATATCGAATACATCCTAAATGATAAAGAGTACTTTGTAATTGGTGATAATTATGATGATAGTATTGATGGTAGAAACTTTGGTCCAATTAACAAAAACCAGATATTAAGTAGATTTATTATGAACTTTAACGATTTTATTTGAAAGCAAGGTGGTTTTTGTGACATTAACTTTATTGGTTATACTGATAGGTGTTGTACTATATACCTTAATTAGCATTTTTATAAAAAATTTTATGTATGGAAAATATATCAAAAAACTTCTTATTGTACTTATCTGCTATGTTTTTCTAACAAGGTTGGTTTTAGCTCCACTACCGGATTATAACATGTTCAGCACCAAACCTATATTTAATACTAGTAATACATTCACGGTGAGTAATAAGAAAATGCACATCGTAAAGGTTTATCAAGATGAAAATAACATTTTATTATTATATCGAGTATATGGCTTTTTCCCATCACTTTCAAAAGATAAAACCATTAACAAACTATATTTACTTACAAATGATAATACTAAATATGATATTTATGGTCTTGGAGAAAATATTGGTATAATATCTACTGCAGGCATAATAGAATTTCATGGTGATACCTCAAAAAAAATAAGTGAGAATTTAGTAATTATGAAAATAACTAAATGATTACTTATCATATAATATATTTAGTGCTTGATTCAAATGACTACAATTACTTAGTTTTTACCACTGGAAACCTTACAGTTAGCGTATTTCACACTACATGTACATCTTGCTTCTAATCCGTAGGTCGGGGGTTCGAATCCCTCCAGACACACCACATGATACCCGCCAAGCAGTTAATATTATGCTGGTGGGGTTTCAGTATCGAATTTTCTAATCTGAGTATATACTGCTGTAGTCTACCGTAATGTATCATTGATAAATAGCAAAATAATGCTTCCCAAAAGAGCCGTTTTGTGGTATACTAAAAGAAACGGCGGTGAGAATATGGCAAGACCGAAAATGTATGTAATTATATTATCTAATGAGGATGTTAAACGGTTAAAATCGATTCTCAGGAAAAAAGCAACATCAAAAACGATACGTAGCCGATGCCAGGTTTTACTCGACCTTGATGAAGCACACGGGAAACCGATGACACATGAACAGAGTGCGAAATCAAACGGCATCTGTATGGCAACTGTAACAAATATCGTCAAGGACTATAGCGTTGGCGGAATTGATGCCGTAATCACATACAATCGCAGCGTTAATTCAGATAACGCAAAACGGAAATTGGATGGACGCGCCGAAGCTCGATTAATAGAAATCGCATGCGGACCAGTTCCCGAAGGCCATAGCAGGTGGACTCTTCGCCTTCTTGCAGTGTTTTTTGCAAGTACTTTTTCCTCAAAATTGCAAGTTGTTTTTCCCCACTTTTGCAATGGGGAAATTCCTCACTTTTGCAAGGCCGAAATTCAGCACTATTCAATGCTGAATTTCTCAATGCAGGCTAATCTAATCGTTAGTTGAATGGAAGGCCATCCAAGACATTTTCTGTTTCACGGATTCTTTTCGGCTCGACTCCCAGGTTGGACATAGTAAGCTCCAATAACCTGATGCGCTCACGCAGTATACCGTTTTCCTGTTCTGCGGTTATACATGCACTTCTCCATACATTCCGGTCTTCCTCAAGCCGTTTATACGGGCTTTTTATCGTTATGTCAAGTTCTCCTGCATGATAGCGGCTAATGTCTGATTTGATATTGTTAAAAAGATCCTGTTCACTGTATTCGTACGGGAACGGTTCTTCCTTGTATTTCACCATCAGGTAGCGTACCAATTCTTCTGGAAGCTGCCCGTGATAACTGCATTGAAGTCTCTTTATGATTGATTTACTGATTGTCATTGTAATTACCTCCGGTTCTATTTGTATGTTCCGCTATGGAGCGGTAAAGATCATTAATGCTTGATTCTTTCATTCGATTGCTTATTCCTGAAAACAACAGCAGGTGGCAGTGGTGGAGCAGCCTGTCCAGCATAGCAGCTGTCATCTGCTCGTCATAAAGTACATTTACCCATCTTGAAAACTCGAGATTTGTATTTAGTATGATACTCTTATGCTCATAGCAGTCTGAAACAATTTCAAAAAGGAGTTGTGCACCAGTCCGGTCAAGCGGAACATAGCCATACTCATCCAGTATGATGACCTCAGCCTTATCAAGCTTTTTAAGAAAGGAACTTAGTGTTCCGGCTCTCTTGGCTTCGGAAAGGCGGTTAACCAGTGCTGCAGTGCGGAAAAACTTTACCGGGATACCCAGCTTGCATGCGGATACTCCAAGTGCTGTGGAAAGCATGGTTTTGCCGGTTCCTGTCCCGCCATACATGACGATGTTCTTCTTTTCCTTTATGAAAGCAAGTGATTTCAGACTTTCCACTGTAAGATCAGATGGCAGTGTGACCTCATCAAACCGGTATCCTTCGAATGTCTTTATGGTATAAAAGCCTGCTCCTTGAAGAAGCATATCAGTGCGTGACCTGCTCCGGTATTCCATCTCGGAGACCATGAGGTTATACAAATACTCCTGGTGACTTTCTCCCTGGATTGTTTGAGCCATTTCAGAAAGATTACGGCTGAGTCTTAATTGCCGGCAGCATTCAGCGATTTCTTTATCGAACATTTGTAATATCCTCCTTCCGTTCCAGAAAAACATCGTAAGCAATCAGGTTTGCCTGCATCTGTTTCATCTTTGGTATGCCCTGGTTCAGTTGCAGTGGCGGAAGTTCCGGGACATTTGAGTACAGGCGGCGATAAAGACTGTTCAGGCTATCGGCATCGGATGCCTGGTACTGTACAGCATGGTTTACTGTATTTACGGCACTGTCAAAGCCTGTACGCTCTGTAAGCTCTGACAGGAGTTTCAGCACCTTACCAACTTCAGTGCTGGAGCAAGACTTCAGGTATTCCTTCATTGTCCGTGGCATCAAGTCGTAGATGCCGGTATATTTTAAAGCCCTTGGACGTATGGACAACTGCTTCAGATATGGCAGCCAGTCCATCTGCTGCTGCTTTTGATCGCCGTATAGACGCCTATGACGTACGATTTCACGGTAGTTCTCATCCTGAATGATTACCATGGATGAGGTAAGTACAATGTTTACATATGTATCTGTATGCTTTGGAGATACCGAGTACTCATGCATACCCTTGTGCAGATAAATCTTGCCCCATTTATTGGCTTTCTGGGCTCCGTGACCTGTCAGATCAAAGGGAACGGCAGGCAGTGGGTGGCAGGCTTTTAAATCCTTATGGAACAGCTCTTCTATGGTCTCATTATGGCGGTAATGCTCCCTGTCGGCATCCTCCTCGCACAGACTAAGCAGATGCTTGTTGTATTCTGAAAGTGCAATGAACCGGGGGACGGGTACCATGAAGTTCCTGCGCTGGTAACCGACTTTGTTCTCAACATTGCCTTTTTCATGTCCTTCCCCTGGATTCATGAATACGGCACGGAAAC
>CAZBEQ010000055.1:0-22782 GCA_964490975.1 uncultured Oscillospiraceae bacterium
TGAGGCTATTGTATAGTGAAAATTGGTGAAAATTATATTCATGCTTCATCTCTGAGGAAATAATATGTTTCTTGACAATATGGCGAGGTCTGTTGTATAATTCATTTTGCAGCGTCTGAGAAATATGCCGAAGTGATGGAATTGGCAGACGTAGTGGACTCAAAATCCACCGGTAGCGATACCGTGCCGGTTCGAGTCCGGCCTTCGGCACCAGAAAAAACCACCTATTGATGAAAGCGTTTTGTCAGTTGGTGGTTTTTTATTGTGTGTTATAAGGCTGTTTGGAATCAGGTGAGTAAAAAATCTGATAATGTGTATCAGCATTATTAGTTTTATTGATATTTTGCTCAATAATGCGTTATAAAACGAAATTATGTAACTCGATAACAGCCTTTAGTATAAAACTAACGTTTATAGCCACTCATTACCTAATGTTTTACTCAGCCTGTTATAAGAAAGGAAGTATATAGTGCAGTCATTATTTCGCGTAATTGCTTATTGACATATGAAAAGACCGTGTTTATTATAATAAAAACGAACAAAGACAAAATGGCTTTGATGAGGAGGAGTACATACTATTCTGAAGCAAAGAGAGAAGATGGCCGGTGTGAATCTTCATGAGGGGTGTATGGAAGTAGCCTCTGAGCAGTGAACCGAAAGGCAGCAGCCGAGTAGGCTTCAACGGAGATTTCCACCGTTACGGGGAAAGCGGTATCGGATATCATATATGATGTCCCGTATCGGCAGAGTGCAGATCAAACGATCTGAACACAGGTGGTACCACGGATAATGATTTCCGCCATGAGTTTGATAAAAATCAAACTTAAGGCGGATTTTTTATTTGTATTTTGAATGTGTTCGACAAAAAAAGGAGGTATCACTTATGGAAAGGATTTATGATTTTGAAAAAACAGAGAAGGAAATGCAGCGTTTCTGGGAGGAGAATAACGTTTACAGGTTCGATCCGGATTGTAACAGGGAGATATACTCTATAGATACTCCGCCGCCGACAGTCAGCGGCAGTCTCCATATAGGGCATATATTCTCGTATGCACAGGCGGAAATGATCGCACGTTTTAAACGTATGCAGGGTAAAAACGTATTTTACCCCTTTGGTTTTGATGACAATGGGCTGCCGACCGAAAGACTGGTCGAGAGAGATGAGGGGATAGCTGCCAGGAATATGTCAAGAAGCAGTTTTATTGACAGATACATGACGACAACGGAGAAGTATGTAAAAGAATTCACTGGTATCCGGCCTATATGAAGGACAGGTATATAACATGGGTCGAAAACCTCAAATGGGATTGGTGCATATCACGCCAGCGCTATTTTGGCGTTCCTTTCCCAATCTGGTACTGCGATCGCTGCGGAAAGCCGATCACTGCGGACGAGTCACAGCTTCCGGTAAATCCGCTTGAAAGCAAGTCGGGCGGCGCATGCTCCTGCGGGTGTACCGACTTTACAGCAGAAAGCGCTGTCCTTGATACATGGGCAACATCCTCCGTAACACCACAAATCAATGCGAAGTGGGGAGAGAATTGCGATATGAGCGCCAAGCTGCTGCCAATGAGCATGAGGACACAGGCACATGAAATCATTCGTACCTGGGCATTTTACACGATAGTCAAAAGTCTTTACCATACGGGAAAGATCCCATGGCGCGATATAATGATCTGCGGGTTCGTCCTAGCAAAGAAGGGTGAAAAAATCAGCAAATCCAAAAATAATTCAGACACAGCACCGGCTGCACTTATTGAAAAACACTCTGCTGATGTCATCAGATACTGGGCTGCAAATTCAAGGCTGGGAACCGATACATTCTTCTCTCAGGATGAGCTAGGTATCGCAAGAAGATTTGTTACAAAACTCTGGAATGCTGCCGCATTCTCTATATCACATCTGCAGGATTTCGATCCTGCTGCAGAGGTTGAAATGCTGCCGGTAGACAGGTGGATACAGGAACGTTGCAAACAGACAATGCTTGAGGCTGAAGCTTTGCTGGAACAATATGAAGTCGGGCCTGCACGCCATGTTATCGATGATTTCTTCTGGAAGGATTTTTGTGATTATTATCTGGAAATCGTCAAGGAAAGGTTGTATCAACCGGATACACATGGGCACGAGGAGAGAAGATCCGCCCAGAGGGCATTATATGACTGCCTGTTGGATTTGTTAAAAATGTATGCTGTCTATGTACCGCATATAACAGAATATATATTCCAGCAATTCTTCAGGCAGTTTGAAGATCAAATTTCATTGCACATAACACGATGGGAAAAGGTTTCCGGCATAGATGAAAGCCTTATCGGATTCGGAGAAAGGCTGAAAGAGGCTATTGCTGAAACGAGGAAGATCAAGTCTGAGAGGTCTCTTTCAATGAAGGCTGAGATTGAGGAGATGACGATAAGATCCGGAGAAAAGTACACAGAATACTTTCTTAAGACGATTCCGGATCTGAGAGCATGCTGTAGAGCAAAGGAGATAAGGCTTTTGTAAATCACCATTGTTGAAAACGACGGGCTTTTGTTGTAGTATATAGAAATGTGTTACATTGTTGCTGTTAGGAATAATTGCAAAAGCGTTATTCTATCATTGGTCTTTAACATATCTTGCAAGTAGAGGATATTGCGAAAGGATGAAAAGTATGGATTGCAGACCGGGATGCGGAGCTTGCTGCATTGCTCCATCGATTTCTTCACCAATACCGGGTATGCCCAATGGCAAGCCTGCAGGTGTAAGATGTATCCAGCTGTCGGAGGATAACAGATGCATGCTGTTCGGAAAACCAGATAGACCTGAAGTATGCACAAGGTTGCAGCCGTCGTATGAAATGTGCGGTAAATCATTTTCTGAAGCAATGAGGTATCTGGATCATCTTGAAAAGGCTACGAAACCATGAATAGAAATTATTATTGATTACTTACAATTCATAATCTATAATACTATCCAGAGGGCATACTAAAAAAGATGCACTCTAACATAACTTTCAAAAATGACAGAGTAGGTTATTGCGCGTTAAGTGCCAGTCGGACGGGAAGTTGCCGCTGGACGAAAAATCCACAGGATTTGCGGTGCAATAGTCGCATTCCGCTGTCACATGAGGGCATTTTCCTTCCTTCTGTGACGCAGTGTCGTTGAGAAGTGGCGTCCGCCGCCGGAAAGTCTTTCGGCCTGCGGTGCCTATTGAAGGAAAGGAGGTGCTTTAATGAAAAAGACAAGGATCCTTGTGTTCATGAGCCTGCTGGTTTCAATGAACGTTCTGCTCACACATGTCATTCCGGTAATTATGACTGGTGTCGTCAGAGTCAGTTTTGGTTTTATCCCTCTTTCACTGTCATCCATGCTGTTTGGACCTTTCATCGGCGGTTTAGGCGGGGCTCTCACCGATCTGATAGGTATGGTGATTGCGCCAAAGGGGCCGTATTTTCCCGGATTCACTCTAAATGCCTTTCTATCCGGTATGATCTATGGATTGTTTTTATACAAAAAACCAAAGACCATTCCAAGAATAATACTGGCCGTACTGTGTGTATCTGTTTTTGTAAATCTGGGGCTCAATACCTATTGGCTTACGATACTTACCGGTAAAGGCTATCTGGCACTACTGCCGACACGTATAATACAGAACGGTATCACTTCGATCATCCAGATAGTTATGATACCTCTTGCTTGGAGATATGTTGGCAGAAGCCTGGAAAATGAGTATTTCAGTCAGCCCGCATGAAGCAGAAACGGAGAGCCTTAACGGACACTAAAGGTTCTCCGTTTTTTATTTCATGATATCGAAGCTATAGCCTGTGCCATAATTATAATCTAAAAAAATAAAATTCGAGTTACCAGATTTTACAGAATTTTTTTCGTGTTACTGCCTAAAATATATAATAGTTTATTAATTTTTCATTAAGGAGTCATATGAGTATGAAGGCAGTGGTTATGGCAGGTGGTGAAGGCACAAGACTCAGACCCCTAACATGCAGCAGGCCAAAACCTATGGTCCCTGTTGCCGGAAAGCCCGTTATGGAACACATCACAAGTTTGCTCAAAAGCTATGGGATATATGACATAGCGGTTACATTGCAATATCTGCCGGACCTTATAAGTGAGCATTTTGGGGATGGCAGAGCGCATGGAGTCAGGATGAGATATTACATTGAAAACAAGCCGCTTGGAACAGCAGGCAGCGTCCGGAATGCCGAGGGCTTTCTTGATGATACCTTTCTTGTAATAAGCGGCGATGCGCTCACAGACATAGATATTGCCAAAGCAGTTCAATTTCATAGAGACAGGGAAGCGATGGCGACGCTTGTCTTGAAAAGAGTAGATGTACCTTTGGAGTACGGTGTAGTAGTAACCGATAATGACGGAAGGATAATCCGGTTTATTGAAAAGCCCGGATGGGGCGAGGTAATAAGCGATACTGTCAACACAGGCATATATATACTATCGCCGGAAATATTCAATTTTTATGGTAGCAATGAAGTATTCGATTTTAGTAAAGACCTTTTTCCAATACTCCTAAGAGAAAATAAAAGAATGTATGGGTATATCACTGACGAATACTGGTGTGATATAGGCGATATCAATGCGTATATGCAGGCAAATTATGATGTTCTTGAAAGGAAGGTCAAGGCTGGTATCTCAGGCAGAGAAATCAGCGATGGCATATGGATAGGCGAGGATACATTTATTGACCGGAATGTAAGACTTGAGGCTCCTTGTGTGATAGGATCGGGATGCCATATAAGAGATGGCTCGGTAATAGGAAGTTATTCAGTCATAGATGATAACACAGTAATAGCTGCGAGAAGCAGTATAAAAAGAAGTGTTGTCTGGAAAAATTCAGACATAGGCAGCGATGTGCAGCTCAGAGGAAGCATAATATGCAGCCGCGCACATCTCGAGACCAGAGTTTCAGCGTTTGAGGGCTCAGTCATAGGAGAACATTCAAATATTGGTGAACGTGCAATAATCAGACCAGGTATTAAAATATGGCCATTCAAATCAGTAGGACAGGGAATGGAAGTTGAATCAAATATTATATGGGGTACCAGAACTGGCAGACAGCTTTTTGGAAACAGAGGAGTATCAGGTACGGTAAATATCGATATGACTCCTGAATTTTCAGCAAAGCTTGGAGCCTCGTTCGGGGCAATAATGAAGAAAAGAGAGATCGTTGGTGTGGGCTGTGACGGCTCCACAGCGGCGGAAATGATAAAGAATGCATTGATTTCAGGACTTATATCTTCAGGTGTACATGTAAATGACTATAAAACTCTGCTGCTTCCAGCTATGAGATCTGCAGCGAGGTTTTACAGACTCGATGGAGGTATATATGTAAGCACTGGAAACGGCAGCAAGCATCGGCTGACGCTGGACTTTATAGATAAATCGGGCAGCAGCATCAACAGAACTGTGGAAAGAAAGATAGAAAGCATATTCTTACGAGATGATTTTGCAAGGTGCGAGGGCGATTGCCTCAAGGGAATAACGGAGATACAGGGTTTCCAGGATTTTTATATTAAAAGCATAATAAATGGAATGAAGTCAGATAGGCTTGATTTTAAAGTATTAGTAAGGCAAGGCTCCGAAACAGGTACTAATATAATAAAGCAATTGCTGCTGGAATTGGGTTGCAGTGTTGAGACTGTAGATATAGGCGGTAATCAGGCGGATCCGATATCGGATATAGGGCATTTTTGTAAATATGTTAAAGACGGCAGCTTTGATATCGGTGTTTCAATAGAGGATTCCTGCGAAAAAATGTTATTGGTAGATTCTACAGGCAAACTCTTGACAGAGGACATTTTCATTGCATTGATATCATTGGTACTTTTCAAAAAACTCAGCGGAGGAACAGTAGTAGTCCCGGTTTCGGCCACTCAGGCAATTGACAGGATAGCGGATGAATATCATGGGAATGTCATAAGGACTAAAACTTCACAAAGTGACATAATGGGAAGACTTCTTGGCAGAGAAGCCAAGGAGGAGCTCATGGAACAATTCTCCATGAATTTTGACGCGATTGCCGGACTTGCAAAACTACTTGATTTTATGACCGTTAATAGATCAAGCCTCCATGAGTTGGTTGGAATGCTTCCCGAGATACACATGCACAGAAAGGAAGTAGAATGCAGCTGGGATGCAAAAGGTAAAGTTATTAGAAAGATCATTCAGGAACATAGCGGAGACAGGATGGATACGCTTGAAGGAGTCAAGGTCTACGATGAGAGGGGATGGGTCCTGGTGTTGCCGGATGCAGAGAGACCTGTCTGCAGTGTGATTGGGGAAGGAGCCAGTGAAGAGTTCGCTGAGGAACTCACTAACATTTACGCCAGAAAGATAAGGGAGATAAGCCGAAGCTGACACCTGTCAATATATAGCGCAAAGAAAAAGGCATAGCGATATGCCTTTTTCCTTTTGCTACATTCCACTTGAAATAATCAGTTATTATAAGTAGAATTGAGTTATTGATACATCGGAAAATTCTATTCCGCAAATGGAGCAGATATGAATAAACCCGGCAGCCGAAACGTTATATTGATAGTTTTTATTATATTTGGGATATTAATAGCCCTGCAGTTGAAAAGCGTCCTGAATTCCAGAAAAGTTACTGCCTCAGATAAGCTCAGCGTCGACATGCTCAAGACACAGATCGCAGAGGTGACAGAGGAAACAGAACTATTAAAAGCGGCTATTGATGAGAATGTTGTCATGCAAAACGATATTGTCAGGGAATATATATCCATGCAGAATGACTACCTTCTTGCGGAAGAATGGGAAATGATCAAGCTCAATACGGGCCTTGTAGATGTCAAGGGGCCGGGAATAACGATAACGCTTGATGATGCTACTGCCCGCGACCCGGACATGCCCGTAAAGTGGCTTATTATACATGACTATGATGTGCGGACTATACTCAATGACCTGAAAAAGGCCGGTGCCCAGGCAATTGCAGTTAACGGCGAAAGGCTGGTCCCGATGAGCGAGCAGGTATGTGCAGGTCCGACTATACTTATAAACGGTAACAGGCATCCTGTTCCTTACTATATTGAGGCTATCGGGGATCCGGACGTTTTATATGAAAGTATAAGCACAAGCAGCAAGATAGCTGAATTGAATGAGTTTAAAATCAGGGTCGAGATCAATAAATCTAAAGAGATAAAGATAACAAAATTCAGCGGGGCTGATAATCTGGACAGGTATATTTCAGGGCTGGAGGTATATACGAAATGAAGATTGCACGAAATGTCGCAATGATGGTAGTATGTATACTGTTGGGTATCATGCTTTCATTACAATATAAAAGTGTAAATTATAACCAGAGTATGTCGAGCCTTGAAAATAAAAGGCTTGAAGAGCTTAAAGAGGATCTCATCAAACTGCAGAATCAGAAAAATGAGCTTCAGGACAGACTGCTGAAGCTGGAAGAAGAGAATCAGACATATGCCAAGGTAAAGGCCGGTGACAGCGAAGCAGTACAGCAGATCCAGAACAACCTGATAAAGGCAAGGATCTTTGCCGGGCTTGAAACTGTGAAAGGTGCAGGAATTGCAGTTACTCTGGAAAACAATGAATTCATACATGTTATGGATTATGACATACTTAATGTGGTTAATGAATTAAGGGCAAGCGGTGCACAGGCTATTTCTGTCAATGATGAGAGAATCGTAGCAATGACGGAGATACGTGAAGCAGGGCCATATGTCGTTATCAACGGAAAGCAGTTCAAACCACCTTTTGTTATAAAAGCCATTGCTGATCCTGATGACCTTGAGCGTTCCCTTACATTAATGGGCGGAGTAGTGGAATATCTTGAAGAAGAGCAGGTGAAAGTCAGCATTAAGAAATATGATGAGATAATTATCGAGAAATTTGTAAATGACGGCACGTCCATAAAAACTAATCTTTTGACCCCTGTTGAATGATTACCATTCAAAATAGTGGGTATATTTTCTGACCTCCATAATACACATATAACGAGGCAAAATGTCCTCCGCCTCTTGGCTTTTTTGCTTTAGCAAAAGGCCTTGGTGGCTGGTGCTTTTTTACTTATTTTGTCTGGAGGTCATTTTTCATGAAATTTTATAACAAGCCTATGAAGCTGATAAGCTTCAAGACAGTCATTTTAGCTGTCATATTATGCATGACGGCAGGAATGGCCGGCTGCTTTGCCGTAAGCAGTATAAATACTTCTCTTAGTGATCTCGGAGGAGTATATGCCAGCAGTTTCAGCGATCTGGATCTGGAAGTGGAGATAAGCGGAAAGTTGACTGAAGGCAGAGAGACCGAAGAATCAAATAGCAGGGAAAGCTGGAGGCCTGAGGACAATGGCACAGACAAAACAGCAGTGGATGAGGGCTTAGGGAACGGAGGGCTTAGCAACAGACTTTTAAGGTGGGGTATTTCCAGAAGGCAGGAGAATAAAACACCTGCTGCCGATCCAGGTGCTCCGGAACTTCTGAACAGGTATGGCGGGAAATGGCTGTGTGATACTGAAAAAAGTGTTATATATCTTACGTTTGACGAGGGTTACGAAAATGGGTATACTCCGCAAATACTGGATACACTTGCCCAAAATGATGTAAAGGCAGTGTTTTTTATTACGGGACCATATCTGAAGGAACATCAGGATCTTGTCCGCAGGATGGTAGAGGAAGGACATATTGTAGGAAACCATACAATACACCATCCGAGCCTTCCTGAATTAGATGACAAACAGTTAGAGGAAGAAGTTCTGGGCCTTGACAGGGCCTATCATGAAAAATTCGATAAAAACATGCAATTTTTACGTCCGCCAAAGGGAGAGTACAGTGAAAGAACTCTGGCATTAACTCAAAAGCTTGGTTACTGCAACTTATTCTGGAGCTTTGCATATGATGATTGGTATCGCGACAGGAGCAGGGGGCCTCAGTACGCTTATGATATCGTAATGCGTAATTTGCATAATGGAGCAGTTTTGTTGCTTCATGCGGTGTCAAAGGATAATGCCCAGGCTCTTGACAGTATTATTAAAGGGGCACGGGAAAAAGGATATTCCATAGGTGACCCGCAGGATCTGCTGCCACCTGTGAAGGCTGGTGATGAATCATATGGTCAGGAATAGCGCCGGAAGCAAGAAAGAAAGAGCCGGAAGAAAAGTAAAAGAAAAAACCAATAAAAAGGGAGTAAAGGAGAAGTTCGTTGAAATACTGGAGCTTCCGAAAGAATTGGTTATGGATCGTCCAAAGCTGACCATGATCGGTAACTGTGATATCATGATAGAAAACTATAAGGGAATTGTTGAATATGACTCTGAGCGCCTGAGGATCAATACAGGGGCCGGTATCGTAAAACTTACAGGAACCGGACTATATATAAAGGAAATCACATCGGAGGATATCATCGTGTCAGGTACGATCCATTCACTGGAATTTGTCAATGCGGGGTGAAGCTCTTGTTGCTTTTCAAATTGTGGAATTTTCTTTGCGGATATGTTATTATAATTGTTGAAGGTTTTTTCATAGAGAAATTTATTAACATTTGTGTAAAACGTAATATGCG
Organism: uncultured Oscillospiraceae bacterium; assembly: GCA_964490975.1. Classification (GTDB taxonomy): domain Bacteria; phylum Bacillota; class Clostridia; order Acetivibrionales; family DTU013; genus DTU013. Next base: position 9,544 of record CAZBEQ010000055.1, read on the forward strand.
CCTGTGGGATGTCAGAGTTCAAAGCAAGCGACTGGCAACTATGCGGATGGGCATTAAAAGCTTTAAGCTCATAAGGCCGGTAGCAAAAAAAACGGGATGCAGGGTAAGGCTGTTGAAAAAAACAGGACTTCCGTTCGTATTTAACAAGTATCGCCGACGGAAGGCTTTTTTTGCGGGAGCTGTACTGTTTGTTTTATTAATAAACTTCCTTGCATCCTTTATTTGGAGCATTGAGATCACTGGAAATAAAGAACTGGAGCAGGACTTTATAGAGGAGACGCTGGCAAAGAACGGCATCAGCACGGGTGTTTTCAAATATAGGATAGATACTGACAGTGTGGTTACTGCAATGATGCTCCAGGTAGACAAGATAGCATGGATAAGCATTGATGTAAGAGGAACGAAGGTCAGGGTCGATATAAGGGAGAGAAAAGATGTGCCTGCAATGGTCCCACGCGATATACCATGTGAGATCATTGCAAGAAAAGATGGTATAATCAGACGGGTGATTGCCAAAGAAGGCATTGAAGCCGTTAGCGAAGGAGATACTGTAAAAAGGGGACAGATACTGATATCCGGAAGGCTTCCTGTCAAGGGAGAAGAAAATAAATTTAAGCTGGTGCATGCTATGGGTATTGTTGAAGCACGGACATGGTATGAGGCCGAGGCTCCGGTCATCCTTGACAAAACAGAAAGGCTCAGGACCGGCAGGGTGATAACGGATAGCTCATTGATACTGTTTTCCAGAAAACTTGATCTGTTTCATAGAAAGAATATTTTTAAGGACTATTCCGTCTCGGAGTCCGGAAAAAAGCTTGCGATAGGGGAGGATCTGGTATTCCCGCTGGAATGGATCACTGTGAGATATTTTGAAGAAAGAAAAATACAGGCATATGTAAATAAAGAAGACGCAAAAGAAGAAGCATTATCGGAAGCTTATAGAAAGGCCATTGTACAGGTTCCTGATAATGCTCAGATTGTTGATAAGATGGAGCACTTTGTCGAACAGGACGGCAATATCAAGGCTAGAATAACGCTGGAATGTGTTGAAGACATAGGCTTTTTCAAAAGGATCGGAGGAAACTGATTGGACAATTTTGAGAAGATTGTTGAATTTGAAAAGATAGAGCATGCAATTAACTTATTCGGACATTTTGATGAAAATGCGAGAATAATTGAGGATGGCTTGAACGTAAAGCTAGTTTCAAGAGATACAGATATTAAGATAGCAGGAGCGAAGGAAGATGTAGAAAAAGCATCGGCTGTAGTAGAAAAGCTGATTTCTATGATATCTCTCGGAGAGAATATCACAAGACAGAATGTAAGCTATCTTGTTGATCTGGCAGCCGAAGGCAGTATGGATAAGATCAGTGAATACCCGGGTGACTATATATGTCTGACAGCAAGGGGGAGACAGATAAAGTCCAAGACCCACGGACAGAAACGATATGTCAATGCTATCAAGGAAAACACAGTCGTTTTCGGGATCGGGCCGGCCGGTACCGGCAAGACTTTTCTTGCGGTGGCTATGGCGGTAACTGCATTCAGGGACAAGCAAGTCAACAGGATCATTTTAACCAGACCTGCTGTAGAGGCCGGAGAAAAACTCGGATTTTTACCTGGCGATTTGCAGAACAAGGTGGATCCTTATCTTAGGCCGCTTTATGATGCACTGTACGAAATAATGGGAGCAGAGACCTACCAGAAATACCTTGAAAAAGGCGCCATCGAAATTGCTCCGTTGGCTTATATGAGAGGCCGGACGCTGGATGACTCCTTTATAATACTTGACGAGGCGCAAAATACTACTCCGGAACAGATGAAGATGTTTCTGACGCGTATAGGATTCGGCTCAAGGGCTGTAGTTACAGGCGATATAACACAGATAGATCTGCCGGGTGACAAGAAATCGGGACTCAAAGAAGTCACTAAGATTTTAAAGGATATTGAAGACCTTGAATTTGTTTATTTGTCTGAAAAAGATGTTGTCAGGCATGAACTAGTTCAAAGGATCATAAAGGCATATGAGCGGTTCGACTTGCACAAGTGACAATAAATAGTTGCAGCGTATTCTCTTTGATAGGGGGCTGAGCTTTGAACACGGTCAAAAAAAAGAAAACCAGAAAGCAGCTTTTATCATTTTTCAGAAACAAGACTATACAGCTTGTACTGATTGGATTGATAACTGTGGGCATATCAGTCTTTATAATTGAAAATGGCGCCGCCCCGAAAAAATATAGGCTAGCTCTGGGCGACAAATCTAAGTTCGATATTTCTGCGCCACGGGACATTGAAAATGTACTGCTAACTGAAAAGCTTGCAAAGGAAGCGGCAGAGAATGTGTCACCTGTGATGGACAGGCTTGACAGTGTATCCATAGATATTATTAATACTGCCAACAATTTATTTAACGATATAAGTTCAGCAAGACAAAATGTTGATAGCAGCTTGCTGGAACAGGGCATAACCCCTGAAAATGAAGATTATCAGGAGCTTTTAGAGCAGGAGAGGGTAAAAGCTGCTGACGAGCTGGCTCTCAGACTGAAGACTTATAATATACCGCTGTCAGCAGATCAGGTAAAATATCTTATAACTGATGTTACAGATGAGGAACTGGACAGATTTCAAATGTTGACCGTCCAACTTATCAGTGCGGTTATGAAACAGGATATAAACCAAGACAATATCACAACTCAAATAAGCTTTGTGCAAAATACTTTCCAGCTCAGTGACTTGTCTCAGGATATGAAAAATATCGGAAGTATAATAGCTGGCGACATATTAAAACCCAATAGTATAATTGATAAGGCTATGACTAACGAGGCTAAGTCCAAAGCTTATGACACAGCCCTTGAAAACAAGCAGATCATAACTGAAGGATCGAGGATACTGAGCTACGGCGATAACGTGACTGAGGACAAGCTGAAAGTACTGCGCGAACTCAACCTTTTGGAAACTGACAGCTTTGATTACGCTTTTACCGGGGGCATATTATCAGTAGTGCTTATGCTGGCATTTTTGCTGATTTTATATATCCGTTATTTTTGCAGTAAAATTGTTCCCGGTATAAAGGAAGCTATACTATTATGTGTAATAATGCTGCTTACGCTCGTGTCGGCGTGGCTGCTGAATCCTGTGAGATCCTTACTCATACCGATATTTATTGCGCCGATGCTGATCACAATTTTGCTGGATCTACGCCTTGGAGTATTTGTTAACTTTCTACTGTCGTTAGCGATTTCTTTTATTACAAATGGTGACCCGGAATTTTTATATACAGCTATCATTGGAGGCACTATCGCAGCCTTCATCGTGACCGGTGCAAACCAAAGAAGCAGACTGTCGGCATCGGGGGTTGCCATCGCATTTATAAATGCAGCTGTAATTGCCTGCATTGGCCTGATAAACAAAAGCAGTCTGGCTACCATAGCAAACAATGCTGTGCTTGTTGCGGTAAATGGTATGCTGTCTACTATATTTACCATTGGCATGCTTCCTTTTTTTGAAAGCGTATTCAATATCATAACACCTTTAAAACTGCTAGAGTTAGCCAATCCAAACCAGCCGCTGATGAAAAAGCTGCTGATGGAAGCGCCTGGTACATACCACCACAGTCTGATGGTCGGGAATCTGGCAGAGGTCGCTACGGAAGCTATCAGCGGGAATGCATTGCTTGCCCGCGTAGGAGCATATTATCATGATGTAGGTAAGCTTAAACGGCCTAATTTCTTTAAGGAAAATCAGCTTTCCGACAACCCGCATGACAGGATGACGCCAAATCTGAGCACACTGGTAATAACATCACATACCAGTGACGGAGCGGAAATTGCAGAGAAATACAAAATTCCGCTGGCAGTGAGGAATATTATCAGCCAGCACCATGGAACAACACTTGCCGCATATTTTTATTACAAAGCCAAAAAAGGTGACAAGGCGGATACTATTAATCAGGAGGATTTTAGATATCCTGGTCCAAGACCTTCGACAAAGGAAGCGGCAGTAGTGATGCTTGCAGATTCTGTCGAAGCTGCTGTCAGATCAATGGTGGAAAAGACTGAAGGAAAGATGGAAGGACTTATCAGAAAAATAATAAAAGATAAGCTCGATGATGGTCAGCTTGATTTGTGTGATCTTACACTCAAAGATATGGATATGATAGCCAGAGCATTTATGAGAGTGTTCGGGGGCTATTTCCATGAACGACAGGAATACCCTGAAATGAAGTTAAAAAAGCTTTCAGGGGAGACTGGCGACAGTTTGGAAGTGCTGTCTCAAGAAGCATTGGAAAAGCAGCCTGTTAAGCCGGAACCAGACAACTGCATTAAGGAAGCTCCAGAGATTGAAAAAGGGAGGAATGACAGTGAAAAACAGCATGTTTAAAGGGATGGAAGAATCTAAGGTCTTTATAGAAAATGAGCAGATACATATCGAGTTTAAGCAAGCATATGAAGAATTGCTGAACAAGACTGTTTTGACATGCCTTGGAGAAGAAAAAATTGGTGTTGGCTGTGAAATCAATATTCTGCTTACTGATGACGCATCAATACAGGAGCTGAATAAACAGTTCAGAGAGATAGACAATCCTACGGACGTTCTTTCGTTTCCAATGGCAGATATTAAAAACGGGATAATAGCTAATGAGGGCGGTGACTGCGATATAGATGAAGGACTTCTTATCCTCGGCGATATCGTGATATCAATGGAGACTGCAGTAAAGCAGTCCGAACAATATGGGCACTCTCTTGAGAGGGAGCTGTCATTCCTGACCGCTCACGGGATGTTCCATCTGCTTGGATATGATCATATGGAGAGCCAGGAAGAGAAGACAATGATGGCAAAGCAGGAAAAAGTGATGAGTGAGCTGGGACTAAAGAGGGAATGAAAAACAGGACGTTGATCGACAGCTTCAATAATGCGCTCAATGGTATCATAGCAACTGTTAAAAGCGAACGTAACATGAAGATACACGTTGCAGCCGCTGTGATGGTTCTGATCATGTCGCTTTTTTATGATCTCACAAGGATAGAGTTTATTATCATTTGCATAACGATAGCGATTGTTGTTATTTGTGAACTTTTTAATACAGCTATAGAAGTCATCATAGATACACTGATAGGAATTTACCATCCAAAGGCAAAGATAGTAAAGGATACAGCCGCAGCAGCAGTTTTTATTTCAGCGTTGCTTTCCGTGATAGTGGCATATGTTATTTTCTTTGACAGGGTCAGCACAAGTCTTGAGATCGGGATAGTCAGGATCAAGCAGACCCAGATGCATGTTACGATAATTGCCATCGTGATCACTATGATAGCCGTGCTTATCCTTAAAACGATATTCAAAAAGGGCACACCGTTTAGCGGAGGTATGCCTAGTGGACATTCAGCAATAGCTTTTTCGGCCGCAACGGCGGTTGCGCTTTATTCAAATAATCCAGGCATAACAATATTGTTTTTGGTAGTTGCACTGCTGGTAGTACAAAGCAGATTAGAGGGAAAGATACATAATATAATTGAACTGGTCGCCGGTGCGGTCATTGGTTTTTTGGTCACACTGCTTTTATTCCAGATATTATCGTGATACTGGCATAGAGGCAATATTAAATATAAAATAATGCAGGAGGTAATGACATTTGTTCAAATCTGGTTTTGTTTCCATAGTAGGGCGCCCGAACGTGGGCAAATCAACGCTGACTAACAAGCTGCTGGGGGAGAAGATATCCATAATATCAAGTAAACCGCAGACAACAAGAAATACTATCAGAACTATAATCAATACAGACAACAGCCAGATAATTATCCTGGATACTCCCGGTATACACAAACCCAAAAACAAACTTGGCGAGTACATGGTGAATCTTGCAGAAAACACGTTGAATGAAGTTGATATTGTTGTATTTATTGCAGAGGCAACTGATGAAAAACCGGGGAACGGTGATATGTATATAATTGACCAGCTGAAAGAGCTTAACACCCCGGTTATCCTTATTTTGAACAAGATCGACCTTGTCAAAAAGGAACAGCTTTTTGGGAGGATCAAGAACTTTTCAGAACTGATGGAATTTGCGGCAGTTATCCCAATATCAGCTCTCACGGATGAAGGGACAGACATTGTACTTAGTGAAATCGAAAAGATTTTGCCGCAGGGTCCGAGGTATTTTCCCGACGATATATTAACTGATCAGCCTGAGAAAATGATAGCAGCTGAACTAATCAGAGAGAAAATACTGGAGCTTATACAGGACGAAGTGCCACATGGTACCGGTGTTGAGATAATATCATTCAAGGAACGTCAAGGAAGAGATCTGATAGATATAGAAGCAACGATATATTGTGAAAGAGAGACGCACAAAGGCATAATTATCGGCAAGGAAGGCAGTATGCTCAAAAAAATCGGATCACTTTCGCGGAGAGAAATTGAAAACCTTCTCGGAGTAAAGGTTTTCCTGAAGCTTTGGGTAAAGGTGAAGCCGGACTGGCGAAATAGTGATAATATGCTCAAAACACTGGGCTATAAATAATCGAAACAAATGCAATGCAACCGGTGCAAATATTTTTATAGAGAAATAGAAGAAAGGGAAAGGGCTGCAGATCAAAGGTACCTTGCAAAAGCCGAGGCCGCTCCTAGCGTAAGTAATGCATGAGTACCTGTAAGGATCAAAGCCGTATGATTTACCATGGGTTTTCTTAAAACCAGGGGGATAGTCGTAAAAGAGGTCAGTACAGGTGAAGCTGACAAGATAATAACTTTATTTACAGGAAACCAGGGTCGCATATCAGCTCTTTCAAGGGGTGGAAAGCGGCCCAAATCTCAATTGTCCGCAGGATCACAGATACTGTGCTACGGTGAATATATGCTTTACAGCGGCAAAGAAATGTATTCCGTCAACAGCTGCGATGTAATAGAGCCATTTTATGAAATCCGCAATGATATGGTCAAACTTACATACGCCGCTCATTTCATGGATATTATACTGGAGCTTATCCAGGAGAACCAACCATCCGCCAGATTATTGAAATTACTGCTCAATACACTGCATATGCTTGCAAAGACGCAAAAGCCTCCTGAGCTGGTATGCGCCATATTTGAATTAAAAGCTGTATCAATTGCAGGTTATGCCCCTCATGTCAACAGCTGCATGAGTTGCGGTGAGGCTCCCGAAAACAACTATAGCTTCAGCTTCTCAAAATGCGGTTTTCTATGTGACAGGGAAGAATGTTCAGGAGAGGATCGACTTTCGATCCTGCTGTCTCCTGGAGCGTCAAGAGCCATACAGCATATAGTTTATGCTCCAATGGACGAGCTTTTCAGTTTTGGTTTGTCTGAGGAGGTGCTGGATGAATTGGGACGGATCACAAGGAAATATATGCGGGAGCGGTTGGAAAGGGATTTTAACAAGCTGGATTTTCTTAAAAGCATATAAAAAAGCATCTCTCTTTTGAAAGATGCTTTTTTGGTGCGGTCGATGGGACTTGAACCCATACGGTGTAACCATACGCCCCTCAAACGTACGCGTCTGCCAGTTCCGCCACGACCGCATTTATCATGTTCAGCGCCGGTCAGCAAAACTAATTATACTAACATAAGACGACAGTGTCAATACTTTTTTGAGTAAAAAAATAAGCCAAATAAATCTAAAATACATGTATTGAATTATGCTCCTGCTATTGATAAAATAAAATGTGACTTAAGTAAGGAAATAGTTTATGTTAAACAAATATATTAGTAAAGAAATGGGGATAACCAAATGGCAGGTATTTTCGGATTGTTCGATTATAATAGACCAGGGCCCGGCGTGCCAAAAGATGCGCCTCCCAAATCACCGTTCGTAGTATTCTTCGAGATACTTCAGAGGAAGTTTTTTAATCTTGTAAAAGTAAATTTGATGTTTGTGTTATTCAATTTACCTGCAATGCTTCTTGGTGTTTTTATCATGCTTGTGTTTTTCCCGAACATTTTGCCGGATGCTTTTGAAAGTGCGGATAATTTGTTTACTGATATCTTAATAAAGTTTGTGTTTCTCACTTTGATGATGTGTATCCCGATGATCACGACGGGCCCTGCTCAGGCCGGGTTTACCTATGTACTGAGGAACTATGCGCGTGAAGAGCATGCCTTTATTTGGAGTGATTTTAAGGATGCCGCCAAGAAAAATATGAAGCAGAGTATTATAGTGAGTAGCATAAACATTTTTGCTACATTCCTGATGCTAATGTCAATAAGGGCTTACTGGATACTCATAGATAATGGCGGTATGGCAAACCTCCCAGGTATAATAGGATTGGGCTTAGTTGTAATGGTGTTCTTGATCTTTGCATGTATGAACATCTACATTTATCCGATGATGGTCACCTTTGAGCTGACGCTGAAGCAGTTGTACAAGAATTCATTGATATTTGCATTTATAAAGTTCCTGCCGAACCTGGGAATACTGTTGCTGAGCTCGTTGCTGGTATTTCTTTCCTTTGGGCTTATTATTCCTTTTCATCCGATATTAGGCTTGATTCCTTATTTGTTCATTACTATCAGCCTTATTGGATTGATTACAAACTTCTATGCTTATCCAAAACTCAAGAAATTTATGATATCACGTATTGAGGCTGAGGAAGAAGAGGATTACGAGGAAGAGGAAGAGGAAGACGAAGAAGAAGACGAAGAAGGCTCAAACAGCGAGGAGCCGGTTGACGGAGATAGCAGTGGCGATGATATCAAAAGGTATTTTTAATATCGGATAAGAAAAATGATCCACCGGCTAGCCGGTGGTTTTTCTTTATCGGACATAGTCCTTATCTACTGGCCACGCTTAAAAGGCGTTGGTACGGTCTGCTACATGCAATAAGCCTGCTACCATTACCCGTAAACCGGAATAATTTCGTGCCACCCGTAAACGGGTTACTGTCATCTATTGTTGGCTGACCGTTTAGAGGAGGATTTCTAAAGGAAGCGATGGCAGTTTGAGATTTGAGGCAGTCCTTTTTTGCACAAAAACGCAAAAGCCAGATCACAACATCATATCCCGACTCAGCAGTGCAAGTCTGACAGATGTTGAGTAAAATATCGAGTAATGAGTGGATTTAACTCGGTGAAGAGGTCTTTTAGCATTGATTGCTTAACATACTGTATTATTGAATCAAATATCAATGAAAGTAGATATCTCGCCACACATTACTGGATTTTTTACTCAACCAATTAATTTTGAGACAACCCATTTCGTAAAGCTTACAGTGGTGAGTAATAGAAAAACTCCTTTTGATATAATAAAATTTCGGTCTTCTAACTACAACTAAAATCCAAGTGTATGTGGTATCTCCTTTGCCTGAATTATTATGATACTGGTCGAGTAGGCGTGGGCACCAAGAGGTGCCCACGCCTACTCGACCGCTCCGGTCTAGCTACTATATCCACTCTGACAGCCCTCTTTAAGATTAAAAATAAAAGCTGTCGGTAAGCTATTCCGGCAGCTTAATTATTTTACGCTGAGTTTGAAGGGCTACAACTCCTGAAGACTGTATTCTTTTTTGATCGCGCTTATTGCTTTATCAACATCTTTTTCATATATAAGGTATGATATATCGACTTCAGAGGTAGTGACGAGCTTGATTTCAATGCCTTCATTTCCCAGGGCCGTAAAAAGGCGGGCTGCAACGCCTGGGATGTTACGCATGCCTTCACCATAAACCTGTAGCTTTGTATTGTCAGCATCGACCTCTACCCGCAAGTCCTTAGCATTTTTCTTGAACTCATTCAATGCACTTAATGCATTAACAAGCTCTGCAGACGGAAGACTGAAGGAAATACTGACACTTCCTCTGAAAGGAGGAGCTTGACTGATCATATCAACATTGATGTTCTTTTTTGCGATAATATTGAAAATCTCAGAAATAAGCCGGGTGTCGTTTGGAAGCTTGTCGATCGTTACTAGTGCAACATTATATGTAACATTGATGTTTGAAACAGGTTTAGCTGTCATAAGAACACCTCCTCTTCAAGTATAGTTTTGGGCTCAAGGTTTTATTCCTCGCTAATAAGATCATTCATATCATACATCCCGGGGCCTTTCCCGTACAGGAACCTCGCTGCCCTCAGTGCACCGGTGCCGAATATATCCTTTGACATGGCAGTATGGTTGACTTCGATTATTTCATCGTTGCCGGCAAAAATTACAGAATGTTCACCAACTATCGTTCCACCGCGAATTGCATGTATCCCGATTTCCGTTTTGCTTCTTTTTTTCCTGCGGGAATGTCTGTCATAGACATATTCCTGCTTCTGTGACAATACGGAATTGATGGAATCTGCAATGGCGAGGGCTGTTCCGCTGGGAGCATCTACTTTCTGATTGTGGTGTTTCTCTATTATCTCGATGTCGTAGTTGAGTTCAAGAAGCTTTGCGGCTTTTTTTACAAGTTCGATCAAAAGATTGATTCCAAGCGACATATTTGCCGAGAAAAAAACAGGTACGCTCTGAGATGCTTTTTCCAGCTGCTTGATTTGAATTTGTGACAATCCTGTAGTACAAACGACAGCCGGGATCTTATTTTTTACTGAATAATCGATCAATCCATCTAATGCTGCCGGATTGGAAAAATCTATTATAACATCGGGTTTAATTTTGCATTTGCTCAGGTCGGTGCACACCGGGTATGTATTTTTGCCGATGTCGGCAATATCATAACCGGCAGCTATTTTTAAACCGTCGTATTGCTCGGCAAGTCTTGTTATGACTTGTCCCATTTTTCCGTTGCATCCGCTTAATAAAATGTTTATCATGATGTACACTTCCTTCTTATAATGTAAGGGGACACACCTCTGCAGGGAGTAGTGCTTCGGTGGCCGAGGAATGTCCCCTTTTGACGCTAAAGCAACCCGTAGTTTTGCATTGCTTTCTTCAGGACTTCCTTATTATTATCACTCATATCCACCAACGGCATGCGGCATTTTCCTACATTCATACCCATCAGATTCATGGCTTCCTTTACGGGGATAGGACTGACTTCGATAAAAAGTGCTTTGACCAGGTCGGTGACCTTGAGCTGCAGCTTCCTTGCTTCCTCAATATTTCCTGATAGATATTTAGCGGCAATTTCATGTGTATCTTGTGGGATGATGTTGGCCATTACCGAAATAACACCTTTTCCTCCGATTGACATAAGCGGAACGACAAGTCCATCTTCTCCGGAGTAGACTGTGAAATCACTACCGCAGAGATTCATGATCTCAGCAACCTGATTGAGGTTACATTCCTTTATAGCAACAATATTGTCGATTTCTGACAATTTCTTCACAGTATCAGGATTTATGTTGAGATTTGTCCTAGAAGGTACATTATAAAGCACCATTGGTATGCTTATATTTTCAGCTATAACCTTAAAATGCTCATACAGGCCGCGCTGTGTAGTTTTGTTGTAATAGGGGCTGACGCTCAGAATAGCATCAGCACCAACTTCTTCGGCTCTTTTACTTAGCTTGATAGCGTGTCTGGTATCGTTGCTGCCGGTACCTGCTATGACAGGCAGCCTGCCGTTTACCTTTTTTACGGTATAGGCTATTACATCGATATGCTCATCATCAGGCATTGTTGATGCCTCTCCGGTAGTTCCACAAACTACTATCGCGTCTGTTTTTTCCCTGATTTGGAATTCAATAATTTCTCCGAGCTTATCATAATCTACATAATCATTTGTGAAGGGTGTCACAATAGCAACACCAGAGCCTGTGAAAATACACTTTTTCATCTTCAAAACCTCCATCAGAATATTATTCCCGGACGGCTTAGAGCCATCCTTCAGCTTTCAGCAATTCAGCCATCAAAACTCCTCCGCCCGCAGCACCTCTAATTGTGTTGTGTGACAAACAGGTAAACTTGTAATCAAACAGATTATCTTCACGAAGCCTTCCTACAGCTATACCCATACCGTTTTCAATATTTCTGTCGAGTCTTGTCTGAGGTCTGTCAGACTGCTCGAAATATGTCAGGAACTGTGCAGGCGCGCTTGGCAGCTTTAACTCCTGCGCTCTTCCCTTGAAGTTCTTCCAGCATTCCAGGATCTCTTCCCTGGATGGCTTATTTCTGAACGAAATGTATACTGAGGCCATATGCCCATCTGATACCGGAACTCTGTAGCATTGTGAAGAAATAGCAGGACCTTTTGAATGAACGATTTTTCCGTCTTCGATATGGCCCCATATCTTCAGAGGCTCCTTTTCGCTCTTTTCTTCTTCACCGCCTATATAGGGGATTACATTATCCAGTATATCAGGCCAGTCCTTAAACACCTTTCCGGCGCCTGAAATAGCCTGGTAAGTGGAGGCCAGTATCTTTTCCGGTCCGTACTGCATCAGCGGATGTACCGCAGGTACATAGCTCTGCAGTGAACAATTTGATTTGACTGCAATGAAACCCCTTTTTGTACCAAGACGTTTCCGCTGGCTTTCAATAATAGCAGCATGCTCCGGATTGATTTCTGGTATTATCATCGGAACGTCATCAGTAAATCTGTGAGCTGAGTTATTCGATATGACAGGCATTTCAGCTCTGGCATATTCTTCTTCAAGCTCGCGTATCTCGTCTTTTTTCATATCAACGGCACAGAAAACCATATCAACTTCATTTGCCATTTTGTCTATGTCAGCAACATTTTTTACAACTATATCCCTGACACCTTCAGGCATGGGTAAATCCAGTTTCCAACGACCTTCAACAGCTTTTTCATAGGGAAGACCTGCTGATCTTTCACTTGCGCCAATAGCTTTAACTTCAAACCAGGGATGATTATTGAGCAATGTTACAAAACGCTGTCCAACCATGCCTGTTCCACCGAGTATACCAACCTTTAACTTTTTGTTCATAGTAAAAACCTCCTGATAATAATTAAACTGCTGGCGATGTGCCAACAGTTCTGAATGCGTACCCCTTTGTAAAGGGTTCAATGAACTGATAGCGCTCCATCAATCACTTGATGACAGTTGCAATGCTGTTCGCTCTTACAACCAGGATGCGTTCCTGCAGGGGACCGCTTCCTTCGGCGCTTGACCCTTTCATTTCGAATAATCGGCCCCTGCGGCCATATCCGGAATTATTAATGTAAAGCGCACCTCTATCGTTTCCTGCTATTTTGTTATTTCCACTTAAAGCTTTTATCTATAATAACATCGTAATTCCATATTGTCAAATGTTTTGTATCGCAACCAGAGATGAAGCATGAATATAATTTTCACCAATTTTCACTATACAATAGCCTC
>CAZBEQ010000056.1:0-21888 GCA_964490975.1 uncultured Oscillospiraceae bacterium
TTTATTTAAATGCACCCTTTTATGCTGTACCAAGTAGTTCTTTCACGCTAACACCTTCTTATGTGTGCAGATAAATTATACCGAACATATGTTTGATATTTAATGTGATCTGTGGTAAAATAGAGTAAAGCAGGTTTAAATAAATCCGGTTTGAAATCAACTGACTTTAAATGAGCTGTGCAGCCGGCCGGGTGGTTTGCTGCCAGAAAGCTGGTGATCAGATCATATGGAATTAATGGATAAGCTGACTGTGCTGGCCGACAGCGCAAAATATGATGTTTCATGTGTTTCAAGCGGAAGCTCGCGTAAGAATACGCCGGGCGGTATCGGCAGCAGCTTTGCTACAGGTATATGCCACACATTCACAGGCGACGGGCGATGCGTATCATTACTAAAAGTATTGATGTCAAATTGTTGTATATACGACTGCGCTTATTGTGTGAACAAAGTTTCAAATGATGTGCCCCGTGCCACATTTACACCAGAAGAGATAGCAGCGGTCACTATCAACTTTTACAGGAGAAATTATATTGAGGGGCTGTTTCTTAGCTCTGCAGTAGTCAAATCACCGGACCATACCATGGAAATGATGCTGCGAGCTGTACGTCTACTAAGAGAGCAGTACCGCTTTAACGGATACATACACTTAAAGGGCATCCCCGGAGCCGACGCGGCGCTGATCGAGAAAGCGGGACACTATGTCGACAGGATGAGTGTGAATATAGAGCTTCCTACCAGCGATGGACTGAAGCTGTTGGCTCCGCAAAAAAAGAAAGAGGCAATACTCGGGCCAATGGGCTTGATAAGCGGAAAGCTCCACGAGACTGATGACAATAGAGGCAGGTTCAAAAGCACACCACAGTTTGTTCCGGCAGGGCAAAGCACGCAGATGATAATAGGCGCGACTCCTGATCCCGATCTGAAGATACTCAAGCTTTCAGAGGGACTGTATAAACGCTTTGGTATGCGCAGAGTGTTTTATTCCGCATACGTACCGGTATCAAACCATCCGGCGCTGCCGCATTTAATAAAGCCGCCAATGTTAAGGGAGCACAGGATATATCAGGCCGACTGGCTTCTGAGGTTTTACGGCTTCAAGGCAGATGAATTGCTCGATGAGAGCCACAGGGATTTTGACACACAGCTCGATCCAAAATGTGACTGGGCGCTGCGAAATCTGCATATGTTCCCTGTGGAGATAAACAAGGCCGATTATTCAATGCTGCTTAGGGTGCCAGGCATCGGCGTGCGTTCTGCGCAAAGGATCATGAATGCCAGGAGGATACAGCAGCTTGAGTTTTCAGATATAAAGAAGCTTGGGGTCGTACTGAAGCGAGCCAGGTTTTTTATTACATGTAAAGGGAAATATATCGATAAGCTGGAGGCTTCAGAGAGCTTTATAAGACTCAATCTGCTGGCCGGCAGGGAACGGCTTCCCGCACTTGGGACAGACTACACCCAGCTCAGCTTTCTCCCGCCTGCTCCTTCTCCTTTACAACAGCTCGGGACACCAATTCAAATGAGACCCTTAGCGGCATTGAACGAAGCCGAGTCAAGGATAGGCAGCTATTCATCGACTGCAATTATTCCAGCCTATGCCATGGCATCAGGGGAAATAGGTATTTTGACTGATCCCACTGCTGAGGATATGGCAGCAAGCATAACAGGTGAATTGTGATGCTGATATATGTTTATGACGGAAGCTTTGAAGGGATACTTACGTCAGTATTTGAGGCTTTTGACCGGAAAGAGTCCCCTGACGCCATACTTCCGGAAGATGGGCTTCAACAGGATCTGTTTGCGGAGTATTCATATATAGTGACTGATCCGGCTAAGTCTGACAGGGTTTATTCCTCCATATGGAAAAATATTTCCGAAGATGTGCTGAAAAATGTTTATCATACCTTCCTTTCCGAAGACCATGAGGCGGGCACTATAATTTACCGTTATCTCAAGCTGGGCTGGAAAATGGGGAGCAAGGTAGATATGTACCTCTCAAATGATACAGTGTTTAAGGTAATGGATATCAACCGCAGGGTGGGGTATGAAGTACACAGGTTAATGGGCTTCGTGCGTTTCAGACAGGTTGGGGATGGTATCTTTTATTCCTCAATAAGCCCGGACTACAATATTGTGGAATTGCTGGCGCCTCATTTTGCACAGAGGCTTTCTGACCAGAAGTGGATCATTCATGATGTCAGAAGAGAGATAGCTGCGCTCTACAACATGAAGGAGTGGATCGTTTCAGAGTTTTCTGCCGACGAAATACCGGATGTCACAGATGAGGAGAAGCTGTATTCCAAGCTCTGGAAACGGTTTTTCACAACACTGGAAATACCATCCCGTACCAATCATAAGCTCCAAAGACAGCTTCTGCCGCGCAGATATTGGGAGCATCTCACAGAAATGTGGTAATTAGTACGTATCTCCATCATCTTCGTAGTAGGAGAGCTCCATTAATTCATTGTAGAGACTTTCAATTTCGTCATATTCCTCAAACTGTTGGTTCTCTTCATTGTCCAGGAACTCCTCAACATTGCTTTGATCGCTGAAAGTGTAGTTTAGGTCCATGTTTTGAGCTAATTCGTTTATTTTGTCCAATATTTCCTGTTTATCTGTCATATTATACCTCCGATTCAGTTTGATTATCGGTTAAATATTATGAGTAACGGTGTCTATTTTATACGTGCTGTTTATAAACATACTTGTTGTAAGTCGTAACTGTTTTATTGTTACAAGTGGAGTTTAATTCCATAAACTTTTCTATTGACTTTATGTTGCATCATCTGCTACAATAATAAAGCGCTTACGGGACATATATATTCAGCACCAAAGCGAAATATGGCGGCGTAGCTCAGATGGCTAGAGCATGCGGTTCATACCCGCAGTGTCGTTGGTTCAATTCCGACCGCCGCTACCACAAATATGCATATGATTATCTTACCGTAACCATATGCATATTTAATGAGGCCCATTGGTCAAGCGGTCTAAGACACCGCCCTTTCACGGCGGTAACAGGGGTTCGAGTCCCCTATGGGTCACCACTGAAGCAGGAGGACGCAAGAATTATCTTCGGCCTCCTGTTTCAACAAAACTTATATCAAAATTGGATATGGGCGCTTAGCTCAGCTGGGGGAGCACCTGCCTTACAAGCAGGGGGTCATAGGTTCGAGCCCTATAGTGCCCACCAAAACACAATTTGCAAAAGCTTCACGTAGTGAAGCTTTTTTGTTTAAATCAAGGGGGACGGGGGTTTTTGATTATCAATTCGCAACAAAATTGATAATCAAAACCCCCCGTCCCCCTTGATTTATCTTGAATGTAATGTAAAGACAGGATATACTTAGTAATGTATATATCTGGGAGAGAGGTGCGATCTGTGAGAAAAAGGTTTGATCCTGGCATGACTGCGCTTACTATAGTAATTATCAACCTTACACAGGTCGCACTGATAGCTGCGGTTTTGTTTTACATTGTTGATATGGGCATGGGAGCAGAGTTGCTTTCTGATCCATGGATCATTACTTTGTTTGCTGTTATCGCTGCTGCGATAATCTTAAATGGGTTCACCGCCTATAGAAGCAGAGCAGGCTTGATACGTACCAGCAACGAATTCAGATTGCTTCAGGAAACGCTTGCAAGACTCGAAAATTTAAATTCTACCTTACGCGGTCAACGTCATGATTTTATGAATCATCTGCAGGTGGTCCACTCTCTGATAGAAATGGAAGAGTATAAGTCTGCGGGTGAGTATATAGAAAAAGTATACGGTGATATCCAGCGGGTCAGTAAAATAATGAAAACCTCTGTTGCTGCTGTAAATGCGCTGCTTCAGGCCAAGTTGATGGCTTGTGAAAAACAGGGCATCAATATGGAGCTTGAGGTGAGGACTCAGATGAAGGATTTGAGCATCCCATCCTGGGAGTTCTGCAGGGTCCTTGGAAATCTTATAGACAATGCGATGTATGCGCTTAATGATGTTACCGGTGATAAATCGATCAGGATTGAACTCTTTGAAGACTTGAGAAATTACTACTTTAAAGTAATGGACAATGGAAAGCCTATTCCTGAAAAGCTGGAGGACAAGATATTTGAACCGGGCTTCACAACGAAGGGTGAAAAGGGCGAAGGTATGGGTCTGGCGATCTGTAAGGAGATAATGGAAGATACCGGAGGAAGTATTGGAGTTTCGAGTTCGGAAGGCTGGACTGTTTTTGAGGGAAGGATTTCTAGATAGACGGATGGTCGGCGATGCTTGACGGCAGGTTTGATCATTAATCAATGTTTATGACAAATCAATAACCAAAATGTATTATTTATAGAGTATGGATTTAAACCTGACAGTTACCGTAATAGAATATAATTGAAATTAAGATATTACGTATTATTATTTTTGGAGGTGTACTTATGGATATTGCTTCAGTATTTGCAGGAATCGATTGGATACCACTGATCTGTATAATTGGCGGTATTATATTTGTCATAATTGAAATGTTTCATCCGGGCTTCGGGGTACCGGGCGTTATAGGAGTGATACTGCTTGTGGTGGGTGTGGTGCTTTATGCGCAGTCCCTGCTCCAGGCGCTGATACTGATTGTTATAATTCTGGCTATACTCGGAGCAGCGCTTACTCTGGTACTTCAATCTGCAGCAAAAGGCCGTCTGTCTAAACATCTAGTTTTGAACAATACAATGGATGACGATGTAAAGTTCTCAGCCATTGATGATCTCAACTATTTTGTTGGAAGCGAGGGTGTGACGCTGACTGTGCTGAGACCTTCCGGATCGGCGGATTTTAACGGTGTAAGACTGGATGTGATCGCAGATGGTGAATTTATCCCGAAGGGTACCAAGGTTATGATCGATAAAATTGAAGGACGCAGGATCGTTGTGAGACAAAAGCCGAATTGATAACGTATTAAGGATGAACTTGTAATAACAGGTGATGGGATTGTAATAACGAGGCAAACAGAAAGCCTTGTTTGCGAACAGCCTTGTTGAAACACTGCAATAGCATATTAGCATATAGATTTTCTTTGAACTGAAGTTTTACAAGTGAAACTTACCTGCAGAGGTTTTAGCAGGTACGATATAACTAATTGAAGCATGATTTGAAAGGAGTCGGATCAGTATGGAAGTTTTAGTAACAGTGGGGATTATTTTTGCATTATTAATCTTTTTTATTTTGTTTTTTAACTTTATCCCCGTCGGTCTGTGGATATCGGCCTTTGCAGCAGGCGTACATGTAGGCATATTTACTTTGATAGGAATGAGGCTCAGAAGGGTCGCGCCCAGCAAGATCATTTTACCATTGATCAAGGCTCGCAAGGCAGGTCTTGAAATCAATGCCAACCAGCTTGAAGCGCATTACCTTGCCGGCGGAAATGTGGATAAGGTGGTAAATGCTCTTATTGCCGCCCATAGAGCGGATATGGATCTTCAGTTTATCAGGGCTGCTGCGATAGATCTTGCAGGCAGGGATGTTCTCGAAGCTGTGAAAATGAGTGTAAATCCAAAGGTGATCGAGACACCAAATATATCGGCTGTGGCTAAAGATGGTATAGAGCTGCTTGTCAAGGCACGTGTGACAGTTAGGACAAATCTTGACAGATTGATAGGTGGCGCTGGTGAGGCAACTATTATTGCAAGGGTCGGTGAAGGTATCGTCACCACTGTCGGTAGCTCTGTTTCTCACAAGGATGTGCTCGAGAACCCTGATCTGATTTCTCAGACAGTATTAAATAAAGGGCTTGATGCAGGTACGGCATTTGAAATACTTTCAATAGATATTGCAGATGTAGATGTAGGCAGGAACATTGGTGCCCAGCTACAGACGTTCCAGGCTGAAGCCGATAAAAACATAGCGCAGGCTAAGGCTGAAGAAAGGCGTGCAATGGCAGTTGCAAAGGAACAGGAAATGAAGGCTCTCGTACAGGAGATGAGGGCACGAGTCGTGGAAGCTGAGGCAGAGGTGCCAAAGGCAATGGCAAGCGCTCTTACCAATGGGAAAATGGGTGTAATGGATTACTACAATATGCAGAATCTCATTTCAGACACACAAATGAGGAATTCTATCTCAAAGGCAAATAAGCCTGAAGGAACTGAAGAAATAGGCGAGAAGTAGAGCAGAAGGGATATTGATATGGGAAATTTATTCAACAATCAATTTCCGACAAATATGTTCGGTGTACAGCAGAATAATGCCTGTGTAAGGGTACCTCAGAGGCAGCAGACAGCCACTGCTCCAAGTAATTCAGCTAACAGGGGCTATAGGGTTCCGACCCGTGCCCCGGCAGCCGCAGCTCCCGCAGGTGTGCAGTCGCCTGCCCCGGCAGCCGCAGCCCTCGCAGGTGTGCAGTCGCCTGCCCCGGCAGCCGCAGCCCCTGCAGGTGTGCAGTCACCTGCCCCCAGAGCTACTGCTCCGGCAAAAATGCAGTCACCTGCCCCCAGAGCTACTGCTCCGGCAAAAATGCAGTCACCTGCTACAGCAGGAGATACCTTGCTTCAGGGAAACATCTTATCCGGCGTACCTGCAAATATCAAAGCAGCTTCCTCTGATAAAGGTAAAGGTTTATCCTCTGATAATACGAACTCTTACAAAACCAATTATAGCGAAGACAGCTTGAAACTGTATTTCTCGGAAGAAAACCTGCTGAAGGGCTTGATAATGTCCGAAATCCTAGGTAAACCCAAATGTTTAAGAAGAGGCCGGTGGTGAGTTTTTGTCAAAAAGTGTACTTTTAGCAGATGATGATACAGGAATGCGGCTTGTTTTGAAAAAGGCCATAGAGAAATCAGGCGGTTTCACTATCACAGGTGAAGCGGAGGACGGTGCTGCTGCCCTCCGACTTTTTGATGCTGACCGCCCAGAGGTGGTCTTTCTTGATATTGAAATGTCTGGGTTAACAGGAGTGGAATGTGCAAAAAAAATAGCTGACATTGAACCAAAGACGATCATCATATTTGCTACCGCGCATGAGGAATATATGCCGGAGGCTTTTGAGGTATATGCTTTTGATTATCTTATAAAGCCATTTAAAATAGAGAGACTTAATCAGACACTGGAAAGGATCAAAAGTACAGAAGAACTGAAGCGGCATGTTTATGAAAAGGAACAAATCAAAAATATCAACACCCCAAAAAAGCTGATGATAAAAAACAAGGAAGGCATCAGCCTTGTGGATATGGAGGATATCATACTGATTCAGCGGGAAGACAGGGCCACCGTGATCTATACACTCCACGACAGATATACCACATCTGATGGTTTGAGTGAACTTGAAGAGAAGTTGGATAGCAATGTTTTCTTCAGGTCTCATAAGTCATATATCATCAACATCAATTATATCAGCAAGATATACCCCTATGGCCGCTGGACATATATAATCAAGCTTAAGGGAACCGAAAGGGATGCACTTTTGACCCGTGACGGTTACGAGAAGCTTGAGGAATTGTTCAACTGACCTGTGATGGTTACAGGAGGTCCGGGGAAATATTCAGCCGACCCGCGGTTCCGGTTTGAATACCACCATTGCAAGTGGCGGAACATTGATATTTATTGAGTATGGCTTCTGCAGGTGCGGTATATTATCCGAGTAAACACCACCCAGGTTTCCTACATTACTGCCCCCATAAATATCGGAATCACTGTTTAATACCTCTTTATAGAACGCGTCAAATGGCACGCCCATTCTGTAATTATTATATACAACCGGGGTAAAATTGCATATGAACACAAGAATATCGCCGTCTTTGCTGCCTTTGCGCATGAAGGAAATTATGCTGTGATCGCTGTCGTTGCAATCGATCCATTCAAAACCGTCATAGTTAAAATCTATCTCATGCATTGCGCCTTCCGAAGTGTACAATTTGTTGAGGTCACGAACATAATCCTTCAGCTTGCGGTGCATATCGTAGTCTAATAGGTGCCAGTCGAGACTCTGCCTGAAATTCCACTCGATGAACTGCCCAAATTCATTACCCATGAACATCAGCTTTTTGCCCGGGTGACCATACATATACCCATATGCTGCCCGGAGCCCCGCAAATTTCTGCCAGTAATCGCCCGGCATTTTACCGATCATTGAGCGTTTTCCATGTACGACCTCATCATGTGACAGCACAAGGATAAAGTTTTCGCTCATTGCGTACATTATTGAGAAGGTTATCAGGTTATGGTGGTATTTTCTGTAGATAGGATCCATTGCGACATATCTCAGATTGTCATTCATCCAACCCATGTTCCATTTATAGGTGAAGCCAAGCCCACCTGTAAATGGAGGCTTTGTTATCATAGGCCATGAGGTTGATTCCTCTGCTATCATCATGATTCCCGGGAAATATTTATAAACTGTGCTGTTAAGCTGCTTAAGGAAATCGACTGCTCCTATGTTTTGGTTGCCTCCATATTGGTTAGGTATCCACTCACCCTTTTTTCTGCCATAATCCAAATATAGCATTGATGCAACGGCGTCTACCCTTATGCCGTCTATATGGTATTTTTCAAACCAGAAGACTGCATTTGAAATAAGGAAGTTCCTCACTTCGTGGCGGGTATAGTTAAATATAAGCGTACCCCAGTCAGGATGCTCGCCCTGGCGGGAATCATAATGCTCATAAAGTGCTGTACCGTCGAATTTTGCCAGTCCATGTCCATCCTTGGGGAAATGAGCCGGAACCCAGTCCATTATGACACCTACTCCGTGTGAGTGAAGCTGGTCAACCAAATACATGAAATCCTCAGGAAGACCAAATCGGCTTGTGACAGAATAGTAACCGGTCACCTGATAACCCCAGGAATCGTCAAGTGGGTGCTCTGAAACAGGTAAAAGCTCAATGTGGGTATATCCCATATCGGTAACATATGCTACAAGCTTATCTGCCAGATCCCTGTAAGAAAGATAATTGTTCTGGCCATCATTGGATCTGACCCACGATCCGAGATGTACTTCATATATAGATACCGGGTTTTCGAATTTATTGCCGGAATCTCTGTTTTTGATCCATTCCTCATCGTTCCATTCATACCCATCCAGATCATAAACAACAGACGCGGTACCGGGGCGGAGTTCACTATAAAAGGCATATGGATCTGCTTTTAGGAGAAGCTCGTCAGTATGGGTTTTGATCTCGTACTTATACATTTCGCCCGGAGCTATATCGGGGATAAATACAGACCATACTCCTGAACAGCCGACCGGCTGCATCGGATGAGTACGCCCGTCCCAATAGTTATAATTGCATACAAGACTGACTGACTTTGCTGATGGTGCCCAGACTGCAAAATGTGTGCCTTCCCGGCCGTTTACCGTATGAGGGTGAGCGCCCAGCTTTTCATATATCTTATTATGATTGCCTTCATTGAACAGGTACAAGTCAAAGTCTGTTATGAATGGAGTGTCGTTATTCATTCTTTTAGCTCCTTGTCATGCTAATGTACATAATTATTATACAGCATTTTTCGCGTTGTTAGCTATTTAATCTAGTGGCAATAATAGTTCAAACTCGCCGCTGCAGATTTGCAATGTAAAGCAGGCTTTTACCAGGTATCAGGCATATTTTCTTTTTAATACGGCAATTACATATCTGGACTGTCCATAGCTCATATTTGTGTCAAAACAGGCTACAAGCTCCCAACCTTCCGAGCCCAGGGCATTCAGTTCGTCCTGAAAGGCATTGAGGTCAACAATACCGCCCATGACACCCTTTGTCTCAAATTGCACCGTCTGGTATTCCCATTTATCCATAAAATACATCACCCTTCTTTGTTTATATTCTGACTATCCTTTTTTCTTTTAAATGTGGCTCCCATTTATTCGTTTTGTGGTATCCAGTGCATTCATCACTCTTACTGTGCCTCTTGCAATTTTTTATCTGCAGCTGCACTCGGTTGATATGTTACTAGGCATATTATCCTTCAAGTGTTATCCGGTACTCATTCTTTAAGTTCATCTATCTTGCTCTGGATTACATCCGTATTCTCATAGCCCAATACCTTTGACTTCTTAAGAAGTTCGTCTGCTCTTTTAAAATCCCCGGTCATTGCATATGCCAATGCGGCATTTCCACAAGTTACAGCGAGGTTAGGATTAAGTTCCATTGCCTTTTCAAATTCTACGATGGCTTTTTCAGGTTCATCTTTAACAATATAAAGTGTTCCGAGGCTGGAACGCAGCTCGGCATATTCGGGATCGATCTCCAGAGCTTTTGTGTAGCACTCCTCTGCATCGGAAAGGTCGCCGTTCTGACGGTATGCGACTCCAAGGTTAACCCAGTTCGAAACTGAGGTGCTGTCTTCATCGATAGCTTTTTTATATGTATCTATTGCATTTTCATAGTCATCAAGCTCGAGATAACTGCCGCCGAGCGCACTATATACTTCTCGTAGCTCGTATTTGTCAGTTCCTTTTTCTATTGCGTTGTCCAGCTCATCGATCGCTTCTTCATATTTTCCTTCGTTGTAGAGCTCAAGGCCCTTTTCTGCAGAGGAATCTCCTGCGCTTCCTAACAACGATGTGCATGATGTAAGCAATGATATAACAAGTATGCCGATCAATGGGATTAGAAGTTTTTTCATGATAGCCTCCTAGATAATTGTGTAATACATAATAATCATTATACTGCTGTTGTAATTAATTTTCTTTTCATTTTTGTATTTTGTTATATTTGCGGTAAGCTTTCTCAGCTGACGTTCTAATCCGGCTGTGTGAGCAGGAATGCGAGTACGAATGCCAGCGGAGAATTCCAGTAGATGCAGATCTCATTTGTTGAAAAACTGGCAGCCAGGTCTGCATAGCACTTTGCTGGGGGAGTGCCCTTGCTGAAACGCCTGGATGCAGGATCCCTTTTAAGATGCATTATCCCTGCGAAGGGTCCTCCTGTAAGCATGCCTGGAACTGCGCTCCCAAGGGCCATCGACGGCCGGTGATGGGGGTTCCTGGCGGCAAATTCACCGAAGCCTGTAACGTAGCTTATGCCGTTTGTGTTTCTCCCCAGCAGATAGTGGAAATGATCGATTGCTGTCTTTTTATAATCGGGGTCTGGTTGTATCTTATATGCCAGCAGTAATCCCATAGCGATATTTGCTGCATCCATATTGCTGCCCCAGGAGTATTGTTCCAGGCTAATGCCATAGCCATCACCTTTTGCCACTGTAACTATTCGGTCAGCTTCCTTGAGGAAGTCTTTCTTCACTTTTTTACAAAAGACACTGCTTTTTTCAGCATTATCTGACAGCAGATATGCGACCATGGCATAGGAACTGTTATTAACCCACCCAAAGCCATGGCCCGGCAGAGGGCTTTCGTTAAGGTATTGCAGGTATTGCAGGTATTCAACTGACCCGGTGGCGCTGTAAAGCTCAGCTGCGGCCCAGCAACGCTCGTCGTGAGATATGCTGTCACCATAAGCACCGGTCCTGAAGAAGGAAGGGTCCTTATACTCTACAGCTTGAGGATTTGATGAGAGCCATTTCCACGCTTTCTCTGCCGCGTCGATGCAATTTGCTGCAAATACCGGATCAAGCTGACTATAGAGCCTTGAGGCATGCGCCATTGCCGCTGCAAAGGAGCCGGCTGCCTGGGCGGATACAGGGGAGAGATACAGCTGTGCTCGATCGTTTTCAGGTAATTCATCCATATTTGCATGGTTCTGTGTGGTAACCTTGTGATATACTCCGCCGTTTACAGGATTCTGCATTTTTAGCATCCATTCAAGCTCGTAACGGATTTCCTGAAGCATTCTGTCAGGTCCTCCGAAGTTAAGCGAGAGTATGTGCGGAAAGAGTTTAGCAGCCATCATCAGGTCAACTACTGACTTGGCAGCCGGAGTGATATACCGTCCGTAATCTCCAGCGTCATGCCAGCCGCCTGATACATCGGCAGTTACGCCTCCGTATACAGGGTCGCTTGCATCAAAGTAAACCGCTTTCCCCGTATGGCATGGACAGTGGGCAAAAAGGCCGGCATATTCAGTGCTGATGCCTGTGCCGCCGCAGCGCTGATAGTAGAAAAGCTTGAGTATAGCCTTTGCCAGGGCGCAATATACCTGATTTCCAATAGAAAATAGCGGAGATTTTTCACTACCTGACTGAATGTAATATGTGCCGCTTTCTGTTATACTTGTGAAATCTGCTTCCCAAAGCCTGTCACCGCTGTTTTTGTCTACGAGCGGTAATCCGCGGGTATCCGTGTGTCGGGCTGCGACTGTTCCCTCGTATACAAGGCGCCCACTGCTTTCATATACCTTGAAGGTTTGAACTTCCTTTGTTATCAGTGCTATTTTTTCATCTGACGCTCTGTAGCCTGCCTGGTTCAGGTGAATCGCTGCGCCTATATGTGTTGCGCCTGAATTACTTATCATTATTTTGCTCCCTGTTAATGTCCCCATATGATGGCCACCATTGCTTAGTATTGGCATGATCCGCTTATGCTCCAATATAGTAGGCACTATTGCTTCGTTATTTGTATTATTCGCTGTGCCAATTTATCCGCTATCGTTCTACCATTAGTTTAGTAATATTATTCTACCACATGCTGAATTTTGTTCAATAACTCAACTTTCACAGACTGGAATTATGTGTTGTTGGCCGACCTGGCGGGATGACATTCCTGTTGACCGCCTTCACCATATCCTGAATTACGACAACCACTGAGAAATAACCGTGGCACCGCACTACTCTGAAAATTTTCTCGTGGCACCGCACTACTCGTTTTATCAACTTTAGGACGAAATTGTGTTGTTAAAAGGCCCATTTATGGCCCAACCATCTATAAAAACAATACTTATTGCCAGCAATATCGTCCTAAAATTGCAATAACGAGTAGCGCGGTCTATTTCGTCTATCCATGACCCCATCTTATGAATTGGGCTGTAAATTGTGTTCAACTACTTGTTCAAATGAGTTTCAACAATAGCTGTGTGATAAAAAATTCACATATACTTTTTTGTCGTATTATAGTAAAATATCTGTTGGCATATCTGCCATGCTTTGCAAAAATGCGGCAGAATATTCGCAAGTCGAAGCAAGCCCGGTAAAAACCGGTTAATAGATGATCGGAGATCATACCGGTCACAATTTGCATATGGAAAGGGGTCATATAATGATTTATTCACATGAAGTTGAAAGAATGACATGTGTGGCAAAGGGGCCCAATCATGGTCCTGCGCCGATTCCACAGGAAGGGAAATGGGTACAGTCTAAGGAAATCAAGGACATATCCGGTCTGACACATGGAGTAGGCTGGTGCGCACCACAGCAGGGAGCCTGCAAGCTTACACTCAATGTTAAGGATGGAGTTATACAGGAAGCATTGGTCGAGACACTTGGCTGCTCTGGTATGACGCATTCAGCTGCAATGGCAGCTGAAATACTTCCCGGCAAAACTATACTTGAAGCATTGAATACAGACCTGGTCTGCGATGCTATCAATACCGCAATGAGAGAGTTGTTTCTGCAGATCGCTTATGGCAGGACACAGACAGCATTTTCCGAAGGCGGTCTCCCGATAGGAGCAGGCCTTGAGGATCTTGGAAAGGGCCTGAGAAGCCAGGTTGGTACCATGTTCGGAACACTGGCAAAAGGCCCAAGGTATCTGGAAATGGCAGAGGGCTATGTTACCCGTACGGGTCTTGATGAAAACAATGAGATCATCGGCTATGAGTTTATTCACCTCGGCAAGATGATGGATATGATCAAAAAAGGCATGGATGCCAATGAAGCTGTTCAAAAGGCAACCAGCAAATACGGCCGGTTTGATGATGCAGTCAAGATCATCGATCCGAGACAAGAATAATGGGGGAGGGTCAAAGACATGGCACTGTTTGAAAGTTATGAAAGAAGAATAGACCAGGTTAATGCCGTACTGAACAAATATGGCATTGCCTCGATTGAAGAAGCTAAGAAAATATGTGATGACAAGGGCATTGACGTACACAGCATAGTTAGGTCAATACAGCCCATATGCTTTGAAAATGCATGCTGGTCCTATGTCGCAGGTGCGGCAATAGCTATCAAAAAGGGCTGCAAAAAGGCTGCTGACGCTGCAGAAGCAATAGGTGAAGGATTGCAGGCATTCTGTATACCCGGTTCTGTTGCCGATGACAGAAAGGTGGGACTGGGCCATGGAAATCTTGGCGCAATGCTGCTTCGTGAAGAGACTAAATGCTTCGCATTCCTCGCAGGCCATGAGTCCTTTGCAGCTGCTGAAGGAGCTATCGGTATAGCAAGATCAGCCAACAAGGTCAGGACTGAGCCCCTTAGGGTCATACTCAACGGCCTTGGCAAGGATGCCGCTCAGATCATCTCCAGGATCAACGGTTTTACATATGTTCAGACAAAATTCGACTACTTTACAAGCAAGCTTGAGATCGTAAGAGAAATCCCATACTCCAAGGGTGAAAGATCCAAGGTAAGGTGCTATGGCGCTGATGATGTAAGAGAAGGCGTTGCTATAATGCACCTCGAAAAGGTTGACGTTTCTATCACTGGAAACTCAACAAATCCGACAAGGTTCCAGCATCCTGTAGCAGGCACTTACAAGAAGGAATGCTACGAGCTTGGCAAGAAGTATTTCTCAGTAGCTTCAGGTGGCGGTACAGGCAGAACTCTCCATCCGGACAACATGGCAGCAGGACCTGCTTCCTACGGTATGACCGATACAATGGGAAGAATGCACTCGGACGCCCAGTTTGCAGGATCGTCTTCAGTTCCGGCACATGTTGAAATGATGGGTCTCATCGGTATGGGCAACAATCCGATGGTCGGCGCAACGGTTTCAGTTGCAGTTGCTGTTGAAGAGGCTATGAACAAGTAATTCTACCGGTTTATCGAGTTAAGGCAATAATAGAGGCTGTCCTTTTGAAATTAGAGGGCAGCCTTTTCGCTATTTTGTATACTACTTGATGTTTCAATATTGGTCACATTTATTAGAAGTTCATAGTAAAATCTTGACTAACTAACACTTGTTAGTTTATACTTATACTAACAAGTGTTAGTTTAGCGAAGAAGTTAGTAGAGGGAGTGAATTTTTTGAAGAAAATTCTTGCGGTTATTGGAAGTCCCCGTGTGGGCGAGACATATAAGGCGGTTTCAAACTTTGTACGGACTTTGAATAGTTATTGTGAAGCAGAGGTAGAATTCATAATGCTGAGCAAGGTTGGATTTGAGGATTGTATAGGCTGTCACAGCTGCTGTGTCAAGGGGAAGGAATTTTGCAGGGAAGCCAAAAAGGTAAAAGAGATCCAGGACAAAATGCTTTCAGCAGATGCTGTGATTCTTGCAACGCCTGTGTATAATCAGCATGTTACAGCACTTATGAAAAAGTTCCTGGATTATTTCACATTTCTTTGGCACAGACCTGAAATGTTTGGTGTTAAATTTTTTGGGATATCCTCCGGGGGCGGAATATTCAAGGAAGTATTCAAGCTACTCAAATCCAATGTGAATGGCTGGGGCGGCACATGGGTAGGTGAGCTTGGCGTTGCTCATTATGATTCTTTGACTCCTGAATTCAGGCGAAAGTGCGACAAGGATTTTGAGAAGAAGGCGAAGCTGCTCTCGGGGGCTATGGAAATCAAGGAGTTGCCTTCCCCTGGAATAGGCAAACTTATGATGTTTAATATCTGGAAGATGAATGCAAAGGCTGGTAAGGACTATAATCCGGCAGACTATGCCTATTGGTGTGAAAAGGGATTGTTTGATAAGGATTTCTATTATCCCATGAAGATCAATATATTTAAAAAGGCGATTACAGGCATCATTGTAAGGATTACGAGAAGCTTTATGAAAAAAGTTTATCTGGGATATGAAGAGGTGTGAGA
Source organism: uncultured Oscillospiraceae bacterium (assembly GCA_964490975.1). Taxonomy (GTDB): domain Bacteria; phylum Bacillota; class Clostridia; order Acetivibrionales; family DTU013; genus DTU013. The sequence continues at coordinate 15,820 of CAZBEQ010000056.1, forward strand.
TGGGTACAAGGGAGAAAATCATAGATACGGCGATAGACCTGTTCGCAAGGCACGGCTTCAATGAGGTGTCCGTCCGTGATATAACCAGAGCTGTAGGGATCAAGGAAAGCTCGCTGTATAATCATTTCAGCAGCAAGCAGCAAATACTTGATGAAATATTCAACTATCTCGACCGTGAGTTTAGCAGCATGAGCATACCGGAGGATGAGGCTGTAAAATTGATCGATGGGATGGATCCTGCGGAGTTTATGGATATGTGCATCATGAACTTTAAGATGTACTTCGGTAAGCCTAAGCTAATCAGGATATGGAGGATCATATCGATAGAACGGTTTAGAAATAAGCGTGCTAATGAGTTTTTTATAAAGAATCTTGTCGATTATCCATTAATGTATCAAAGCAATGTATTTGAGGGGATGATAAAAAAGGGGAATGTTGCTGATGCGGACCCAAAGGTTCTGGCGAGGGCTTTTTACTCATTTATACTTTTTATATATATGCGCTACTTTGAAGTCGACAGCAGTGAATACTCTCTTCCGGAAGCGGCCGGAGAGGTGCCGGGAGCTGAGCCTCAAAATGCAGTAAATCCTGTTGACAGCCCTGAGATACAGGAAATGATAAAAGCTCATATGGATTTCCTGAGGAAAATGTTCAATTAAAGGCCACTGACTTGGATAGTGCCTGAATGTACATCAGCAGATACATCCAGGTACTATTAATTATGTTTAAATGACAGTTCCGATATGGTAAAATATTGTGAGAATTTGTGTATAGTTTTTTACATATGTATATTAAAGCCACGGCATGTACATACATTGTAAACAGAGGGTAATATGAACGATATCGCTGTAGAGGTCAGAGGACTAACAAAAAAATATGGGAAATTAACAGCGCTTCAGGAGCTGAAGCTGGATATTGCAAAAGCTGAAATATTTGGGCTTTTTGGGCCGAATGGTGCCGGTAAGTCGACTTTTATATCAATTCTTGCTACTATCTGCAAACCAACCTCTGGAGATATTATTGTCAACGGCTGCAGTGTCTGCGGACAACCCGACAGGATCAAAAAGATAATAGGCTTTGTACCTCAGGATATTGCGTTGTATCCTATGCTTTCCGGTAAGGACAATTTGGATTTCTGGGCAGGTATATATGGACTGAGGGGAAGGCTCAGGAAGGAACGGATAGAAGAGGCGGCTGCCATGACCAGACTTGAGGACAGGATAAGGGACAGAGTGTCTGAATATTCCGGTGGAATGAAGAGAAGGCTTAATATTGCAGTTTCATTGATGCATCATCCGGAGATAATAGTGATGGATGAGCCGACTGTGGGAGTGGACATTCAGTCACGCAGATATATACTGGATATGCTTGACGGTCTGAGGAAGGAAGGCAGAACTATTGTGTTCACAAGCCATTATACCGATGAACTTGAAACGCTGTGCGACAGGATAGCCGTAATGGACAAGGGAAGGTTACTTGCGCAAGGCCCGGCGGAGGAGCTCAAACGCGAATATGGAGCAGACAGTCTGGAGGCAGTGCTGCTGAAGCTAACGGGTGAACTAGAAGGTTAGGACAGGTGGCGGCAAGGGATCGGGTCGGTCACAGCAAGGTGATTGGGTCGGCCATAGCAAGCGATTGGTCCGGTGGAGAAGCATTGGGGCAGGTGACGGCATAGAGTCCGGTCAATAGGATCCGGTCAGTGCAGGCCTTTGATTATTAAGGAGTGGATCATATGAGTAACAGGAAAACTAAAAAAACGATTATAGTGTTGCTGCTCATCATCTTTGCAGCAGCGCTTGCATATGTTATTTATTCAACTGTTATCAAAAAGAGTAGTACAGAGTTGTATCTTGATGCAGAAAGCCGTAATTTCGAAAAAATTGTAAATAAAGTCGGAGAGTACCATTCAGCTTTTATAAATAAACAGAAACCATATATTGAGAGCGTAAACAGGAGCCGTACCGAGCTGACTGCTGATATTACCGGGGGCGCTGAAATATTTGGGCTGGAGGATTCAGGACAGGTGTCTGAAATCGTAAGGAAGGCCAAGCTTGTTATTGATACCAGAAGGCAGCCCCAAAAAGGGATATCGGCAACAGAAGCCAGTCTGCTGCTGGAAAAAGCGCCTTTTCTTAATGCTGAGCTTTTTACCGACAATAATACTATATGGGCTGCTGTGCCTGACTTTATGCCCGGCAGATATTTTAGTGTGGAGCGCGATAACTTAAGCGGTCTGTACGACAGATTTGACATACCTGTAAAGCCTCTGGAGATGGTCACCGGGACAAAGCTCGCCTATACTCTGGTTTTTGACAGGGATCCATTTATGGCTTCCGCGAAAAAGCTGGGGAGCATTTTCACTGAATACTTTAATGATAAAACTGTCGCATATAATGGGAAGAATGCACAGACAATAGGCGGTAAAGCTGTAGAAGGCGATGAATATCTGATCACACTGGATGAAGAAAATGCCACATCGCTTTTTAAGGAATTACTCATGACAGTGTCGGAGGATGATGTGTTACTGAAGCATGCTTACGGCAACTATGCCAATATGACCACACTATTGGATAATGCGGGAATGTTCCAGCTGTTCGGATATATGGATGAAACCGGGACCATGACGCTTAACGATGATGAAAGGAAAATAGTCGATATACTTGGTGCAAATAAAGACATTGATGCTTTCCGCAGCCAACTGAGACAGCTTGCGGACGACTACCGCGTCAAGGGCGGAATGAAGATGAAGGTAGTTATAGACAAGGATTTGAACATTTTGTATCGCGAAGTAGTGCTGGATATTAATAATACCAGGGGAGCAACATCCTACAGGGTTGATGTAAACTCAGGCAGCAGCAATACGGTTTTTGAAGATGCAAGAAACAGGTTTGTCAAGCTCACTGTTGAGGAGTATGGCAATGACTCAGCGAACGGTTCGGCAGGCAGTTCGGGTAATGGTTTAGCGGGCAAGATAACAGAGCTTTCAATAGTTCCGGCGTTTGAGAAGACAAGCGGCTCAGACACGGACACTACAGGTAAGGTCGATATTATGTATGCTGTAACCGGTTCAAACGGGATCAGAAATCAGACGGCTGTCAGCCTTGATATATCCGGGGGTATAGACCAGGCTCTGCAAAGGATCAACAAAACAATAAAGCTTACGGCAAGGATATCCGGAGAAACCGGAGAAGGAAGCATTATCGGCACACTGGACAATTCATCGTGGAGTAATAAAAAGCTCAATACCTCGAACAATACGACAAACATAAGCTTCAACGCCGACCTGCCGTTCCTGGGGGTAAATGACTTCTCGGCCCGACTGGATATTTCTGATGAGGATAGCTTTGGTATAGAAGATTTCTCTCTGCCCGACATGAACAATGAGGCTGTCACCGACCTGTACAAGGCATCGGATGACGAGCTGGAGAATCTGCAAATGGAGGTAATGGCTTCGTTTGGAGCCTTTTACCTGAATAATAAATATATTTTTGATGCGTTGCTTGGCCAGTAAAGCTGTGTCCGCAGAAATAAGACAGTATAGCTGTATCAGGAAAATCGTGCCGGCTGAGGTGCATTGAACTAATATGAACCGGGGGTAAAATACGGAGGATGACATCGTTCACAGCGCTGCTCAAAAATGACATACGGCTTTTTTTGAGGGACTGGAAGGCTTGTGTGCTGCTTTTGGTCACGCCGCTTGTATTTATCTCATTTTTTGCATATGCGCTTTCGCCATATCTCGATAAAAGCAGCTTTGTTGAACCGTTTCCTATAGCACTGGTGGACAAGGAGGATACGACACAGACGAGGATACTGCTAAATCAGCTGGAGGAAATCAGCATATTCAGCGAAATCAGAAGGATGGATGAGGCGGAGGCGTTGCAGTGTCTTAAGGACGGCGAAGTCGGAGGCGTCATTATTATTCCGGAGGATTTCACCAACAGTGTGGCAGTCGGGGAAAACAGACCCGTCGTAGTAATTGGCAACGGTTCAAAGCCTCTTCAGGCCTACATCGTCAAAAATGTTGCACATAGCGCCACCAATCTTGTATCGGCAGCACAAAGCGCTATCAATACCATTTGGTATTATGACACTGAGGCCGGCATTACAGGCGAGGAGCTGGATTCCAGATTCAATAGCGCGGTCATGGAATATATGCTGCAGGCATTGGCAAGGACCTCGGTATTTAGCGACACAGATACCGGCGTACAAAACGATGTGACACCGGCAGAGTACTTTACTGCAGCGTTGATCGTGGTTTTCATGATGTTCGCCGGGATGCCGGGAATGAAGATGCTGGTAACCGAGAGAAGCGAGGGGATCACATCAAGACTGTCTGCAGCACCGGTTGGTATGTTGAAGGTCGTGCTTTCGAAAATATTGGTTTCCGTAATGCTGCTTATTGTTCAGTTTGGTATCATAATCCTGCTGACATCAAAAATATTCAACAATTATTGGGGAGCACCTCCAAAGGATGTTCTTCTGCTGTTCGGAGGTATCGTTCTGGCTGTAAGCGCATGGTCAGTCTTTATTGCCTCTTTGTCAAAATCGCCCGCGGCAGCCGATATAACGGGAAATCTTGGAATACTGCTGATGGCCGTAATCGGAGGCAGTATTTATCCGTTGTCATCAATGCCCGGCCTCGTACGAAGGTTAAGTGTATTGACCATAAACAGGTGGGCTATGGACGGCTTCCTGGTCCTGTTTTCAGGAAACAGTTTTGCCCATACAGGGAAGCATGCCCTTGTGCTTGCTTTGATGAGCCTTGTGATGTTTGGGCTTTCAGCTGCCATTATGAAGTTTGCAAGAAGGAGGTAGTGATTATAAGACTGCTCACAGTTGCTTATTACAAATTGAAAATGCTGCTTGCGGACAGACTCTTTTTTGCCGCAATGATAATTATTCCGCTGCTTATAACCATTGCTGCCGGATATGCGCTCAGATACGAGAAGCTCAATACCATACCGCTAGCGGTGGTGGATGAGGATATGAGCAGCAGCTCTGAACTTCTTATTGACAGGCTTGCAGGCAAGGAGGGCATTAGTCTGACCAGGACTGACAGGGAAAGCGCAATGAAGCTGCTGGAGGACAATGAGGCCGAGCAGGTTTATATCATTGGCAAAGGCTTTGAAAACAGCATTTTAACAGGTAAAAGCGAAGGCATCATAGAAAAATACAGCTCGCCTTCTTCATATTCGGAAAGCTTTACAAGGGAGTTGGTTGCCGCTGAAGCGATCAGGCTGATAATGGCAAATACGGCTGCAAATAATGTTTTGCAAAAGTATGAAGAGCTTGGGATAAGGAAGGGAAACGGTTTCAGAGAAGAAGTGACTGCCTATGCAGATGCGTTTTGGGAACCCGAGCCTCTCTTGACGATAGACTACAGGGAGCTGAAGGGTGGCATGACCGAATCAGTCAGGCGTGTTTCCATGCCTGCGGCGTCTGCGTCCTCCACCGGTCTTATCATAGCTTTCATTATGTTTTTTATGCTTTTTAGCTGCGGATGGCTTGTCGAGGAAAGAACCAACGGTACGATCAAAAGGCTTGGAGCAGGAAACAGGGCTATTGCGGTATCATTTATGGGGAATGTACTGGCCTTGTTTACCGCAGGAGCACTGCAGATACTGATGTTCAGTGTGGTACTGAGGCTGCTTTTTGGCATTGTCCTTTTTACAGGCATTTATTCATACTTTGTATTAGCTGCATATCTTTTGTCGATTATCAGTATAAGTATGTTCCTTTCGTCAATTCTAAAAACCCAGACACAGCTCCAGGCGGGTGCGCCTGTAGTTGCCCTGCTTACCGGGTTTGCAGGAGGTTGTTTCTGGAATTTTATTGAAATGCCGGAGAGGATCAGGGCCTTATCCATGCTGACCCCTCAGGGATGGGCTCTTAGTGCAGTAAACGCACTGCTTCTGGACCCGGGCAACATTACTGCGGCTGTCATTCCTCTTGCGGTTCTGTTAGTAATCTCACTGGTTCTATTGCCGGCAAGTTATGTTATAATAAATATACAGTGCGAGCTGTGAAACAGCGAGCAAATGCTCAATGTTTCCACTTGGAGGAAGA
>CAZBEQ010000057.1:0-21560 GCA_964490975.1 uncultured Oscillospiraceae bacterium
TGGGGCTATTGCATAGTGAAAATTGGTGAAAATTATATTCATGCTTCAGCTCTGATAATTTGATGCGAAACTATCAAATTGATAATAAATCTGATACAATAAAATAAACTTAGAAAGTAGGTTAACTGAGTTGTAAGTAATGTTCCCTCTAATTTTGATACAATGTTGAAGTTACCGAAATACTTCGCGAATCTGAAAATGAAAAAGAAAACTCAGCAAAATGGTTGGCCCTATAGCCGGATGGCCACGAATATTCATTGGAAACTGATGGATGATATTCATACAGAATACATTACCTGTCAGAGTAAGGAAGAATGGAATAATACAGAGGTGGGGACATCGACATGAGCAAATACGACCCATTATGGAAATACATACAGGAAAATGGCACAGATAGTTTTAAACTGACCTATGCCGAAATAGAAAATATAGCTGGTCAGCCGATTGACCATTCTTTTCTGAATTACAAGAAGGAACTGTTGGAATATGGATATAAGGTCGGAAAGATTTCTATGAAGGAGCAGACAGTGGCTTTCGAGAAAAATAGTTAATTTTCCCGGCATTGCAGTCAACAATCATCAGGAGAAAGAATTTTTCCCGATGCAGCGGTCACATGTCTGAAGGTTTTATAGTTGTCTTTTCAAATAAATCATATCCACTAACTGTTTTCCATTGTCATACATAGGGTGGTCGTAATTGTCTACAAAAAAGTTTTTAACAATGTGTGATTTATTAAATCCGCATTTTTCGTAGAAATTTAGTGTCATTGGGCTATCGCCTGTTCCAACAAATAGCTCATTACCGGATTTTTTGTAGTAATCGGCAATAAATGAGATTAGCTGTTGTCCATAGCCTTTCCGTTGATATTCAGGAACGGTGACAATGTTCTTAATTTCGTAAACGCCGGGCTGTTCTTGCGTAACAATGCAAAGTGCTTTAACATCATCATCACACAAGGCGAACATTTCACCACGATACAAATATTTTTCTATCATACTTACCTGTTCATCTGCAATAAGTAGCAAATCCATGTACTTTGTTTTATCGCTATCAACAATTTTCACAATTTCCATTCGATATTTTCCATGCCCTTTTCTTTGTTATGTTTACAAATCCATTATACCATTTTCAATTACAAATAGGAGAACACACATTTACATAGAATACGCAATTACAATAATGGTATTGAAGTTGCAATATGAGTTTGATATGCTTTAGTAAATTAAGTAAAAATAGTTCCATTAAAGATGCTCAATGGTAGTGGCCAGTTGAAAATGAATGGCTTAAATATAGGCAGCGGTGATACTTGCAAGCCGAAAAACGTGGCAAGGCAAATGAGGGCTATTATGAGGTTACCTAATATATTTAAAAGAAACAAAGATAACAATAATGAATTCGAACGACTTAACGATATTTGTAATACCGCTTTTGAAGGCGCTTTTAACAAGTGCAGGCTTGACTTTGGACGAGAAATGGTTGAAATAATGGAAGTGAAATCAAAGCTGCTTGACGTGCTGAAATCCAAAAAAGCTGCTGCTCCTGCACAGGAGCTGCTTGCAAAAAAACTTCTGGAACTCATTGCCGTATACTTCAGAATCATAGAACTATATGTATCGGCAAAAAGTGATAATCATCCTGTGAGAACCCATTTACAAGCGTTCGATGAAATGGATGAAAAAATTGAAAAAGTATATTCTTTAATATACAATCTGAATACTCAATTTTACTTAAGTTCTGATGAATTGTCAGGTATGACGGCTTATGATGAGATTATTAATGAAGCGGAAGCACTTCGTAATGTTATTAATGAAAACTATATCAAGTAAGAACGAAATTACTCAACCAGCTAAAATAGCTGGGCTGAACCTTTGAGTAAAATGTGAGATTATGTGTGTTTTATTTTTGGCTTCATTGAGAAATTTCCATATAAAGTGTGCATAATTAAAGTATTCATAACATTATGACTACTTTGCGGCTACTTAATAGCCATTTGCCCACACAACAATTGCAATTTTACTCAGCGCAGGCACGACGGGTAAGCCCGGTAAGTCGGGTAAGTCGGTAACTCCGGTAAGTCTGGCAAGTTAAATACTTATAGAGAGACAAAATCATGAATATTTTTGATGAAATGAAATTTAAGTACGAGTTCAGAAAGCATCAACAAATGATGCTTGACAAGTTTGATCAAAAACTTAAAACCAACAGGAGCAAGGTATTTAGGTTTCATTTGGTATCTCCTCCTGGCTCAGGCAAAACGATAGTAGGCCTGGAGATAGCAAAAAGGTTGGGCGCTCCGGCTCTGGTTATCTGTCCGAATACGACAATACAAGGACAGTGGGCTGATAAATTTAAAATGTTTCTTCCTGAAGATGGTCCGGATGAGCTAGCAGATAGGATGAGAGAATCCTCAGATGGGCCGGGAAAGTCTGCAGAAGAGCTTAATGATGAGTTAAGCACCAATACCCAAACCTTAAAATCTATAAATGTTTTTACATATCAAATGCTGAGTGTGCCATGTGGAGATGATGATGCTAATATCAGGATATCTGAAAACATATGGGCTGAAACAGTTGCCCAAAGCCAAAATGTGAGTATCGAGGAAGCTCTTCTGAGAATTTGTAGAATGAGGGAAGCAAACCCCGAGTTATATAGAGCCGAGATATCAAAAATCAATAAAAAACTCAGACATAATTATCTTAATGAGGATGAATGCAACCTTTCAAATATACTTCATCCCAACACTTTAAAGCTGATTGATGAAATCAAAGGGTGCAATATAAAAACCGTTATTTTCGATGAATGTCATCACCTTCAGAACTATTGGGCGCTTGTTATGAAGGAGATAGTAAATAAGATTGGGGCTGCAAACATTATAGGCCTCACCGCTACGCCACCTATAGACGAAGATAAGGAAGCAGTTTTATATTATACAAGTTTGCTTGGAGAAATCGATTATCAGATTCCAACTCCGGCTGTTATAAAGGATGGAATGCTGGCACCATTTCAAGACCTTGTATATTTTTGTAAGCCTACCTCAACAGAACTTGAATACATCAAAAACTGCCATGAGAAATTTAAATTACTGATCGACAAATTCAATAAGGAGAACAGTGATTTCTATTTTTGGATAGTTGACAGGGTAGTAAAAAGAAGGCTTATTTCAGGTGAAATCCAGGAATGGACAAGCTTTATCAATTCAAAACCAAATTTCGCAATTGCTGGAGTTAAATTTTTGCTTCAAAATAAATATACGATTCCTTGGGATATAACTATAACAGAGGCTATGTATGAAGCATTGACCCTCGAGGATTGGATTTATCTTATTGAGGACTACGCCTTAAACCTCTTGAAATTAAGCTCAAATGAAAATGACAATAATGTATTTGTTGAAATAAAGGATGCACTGAGAGATCTGGGATATATATTGACGGAGAAAGGTTTAAGGGCACATAGCTCCCTTATGGATAGGGTTTTAGCATATAGCAGGAGCAAGCTCGATGCGGTCAAGGACATATTGAAGACTGAGATGTCTGTATATGGGGATAAGATCAGAGTTGCAATAATAACCGATTTTGAAATATCTAATGCAGTATCATTAAAGAAGGATGAAAATGTCATCGATGATAAATGTGGCGGTGCCATAAGTGTAATAAAAGAACTTGTATCAGATGATATTACTGATAAGCTCGACCCGGTAATGGTCACCGGGAAAAGCTTGATTTGTGATGACGATTTGGCAGAGCAGTATGTTAGACTTGGCTTGGAATGGGCAAGCGAGAATTCTTTTGAAATAAGTCTTTCATTTAAAGCAGTTGAGTTTGATAATTTTATTTCTATAGAAGGTTCAGGTAAGGATTGGAGCTCAAAAACAGCTGTGCTTTTAACGACACATCTTTTTGAGATGGGCGTTACCAAATGTATTGTCGGAACAAGAGGACTGCTGAGTGAGGGCTGGGATAGTCTTAAATTGAACACTCTTATAGATTTATCGGTAGTAACAACTTATGCTACAGTCAATCAGCTGAGGGGCAGAAGTATCAGAAAATCGAATGATGAGCCACAAAAAGTATCAAATAACTGGGACGTCATTTGTGTTGCACCCGGTATGGAGAAAGGCTGTAACGATTTACAAAGATTGTATAGAAAACACAATCAATTCTATGGGATCTGCGATGATGGACAGATACAAATGGGTGTCAACCATATCGACCCTATACTTGGTGAAATGGAACAGAAATTTGATGACGGGGATATCAGGATCATAAACGAAAAGATGCTAAATGCAGCAGGCAATAGAGCAAAAGCATATGATGCCTGGAGGATAGGAGAGCCTTTTGATAACGTAGAATTAGGATGCTCTGAAATAAAGCTTCTTAAGCCTATAAGCATGAAAGATGGCAGCGTATATTTAAGTGAAAGAAGTATTCTGAAGAATAAAATTATCGGCAATATATTAAAACTTTCAGGAACAGTCTTATCAACAGCAGTAACTGGAGTTGTTGCTGCATCTGTAATTCCGGCTGCTGTTCCATTATTGGGATTTTCAGCATTCCTGGGATATAGGACATATGCAGGGTTGAAAGATATGTGGACTTATGGGAAGGGCAATTTCTTTGGGCTATCAGTAAAATCGTCCCTTTATGATATTGCAAAGTGTACTCTTAATGCACTTGCAGAATGTGAGTTGATTGGCCCTGAAGTGAATGAAGAAAGTATAGTAATAACCGAAAGAACGGATGGTACAATTAGAGTGTATTTAAACGGTAAGGATGAAGACTCAAGTCTGTTTTCAACTTCACTATCTCAGATTTTTGCTCCGATTGAGAGCCAAAGATATGCAATACAGAGGTTTGAGGTGTTTGTTCCTGAAAGAGGCTTTGAAAAATTCATTTACTTATTTAGATATGGTATTGATAAATATTCTCCGATGCTTTCATCCTACCATCCTCTGCCTGAAGTATTCGGTATTAAAGAGAAGGCATTGATCTTTAAAAAGTATTGGAACAAATTTGTGAGTCCTGGGGATATTGCTTTTTTAAAAGGCGAAAAAGGTCATGAGATCATTGAAAAGTTCGGAAGGATAAATTCGCTCGGGGCAAGAAGAAGTAACATGAAGATCTGGAAGTAGCTATAGGTGTGTTAAGTTTTACTGCAGCATACTTAATTTAATTTCTTGACATATACTGACATATGTCTTATAATGACTATATTGACCCAAAATGATAATATAGTCATTATAAAAAGGAGGGGGACTTATCCATGTCGCCCAAATGTCTGACCGATCAAGAAAAACAATCACAAAAGCATAAGCTACACGAAAAGGGGAAAGAACTGCTGTTTTCGTATGGCGTAAAGAAGACCAGCATCGAGGATATTACTAAAGCTGCTGGTATGGCAAAGGGAACCTTTTACCAGCATTTTGATTCCAAGGAAGAATTTTTTCTTGAGATACTAACACAGTTCCACGCCGCTTGGTTTAACCAAGCCGAGCACTATTTATCCCAACAGTCATCTGAACCCCTCAATGAACGTGTTCGCAGTTATATTCGCATGTGTTTTCATTCGAACGAATTCCTTTCAATATTTAAGTACCATGACGAGATCGAAGGAATGCTGCTGGACTTGCAAGCGCGTTCGAATCCAGCCATTGGTGACCTCATAGAAATGGAACATCAAGCCTATGAAAAGCTGCTAAATATGTTTCATCTTGATACGCAAAAGATTAAACCGGGAGTGGTACACAACTACATACATGCGATGTATTTCGGCATCGCAAATAAGAGCATGATGGAATGTGACTGTCTTGAGGACACATTTGAGGCACTGCTAAACGGATTAATCAGTTATATTTTCGGAGGTATTTCATGAATCTATATACTCTAAAAGCATTATCCAAAAATTATGGCGAGGGTGACTCGCTGGTGCGTGCACTTAAAGACGTGTATCTTGAAATCCCGGCCGGCAAGTTCATCGTGGTGCTAGGTGCGAGCGGTTCCGGTAAATCTACGCTGCTAAACATGCTGGGTTGTATGGACAGCCCGACAAGAGGACAGATCCTGTTTGAAGATACGGACATCACAGCGTACGGCAAGCGCGAAATGACACAGTTTCGCAAAACCACTATCGGTTTTGTATTTCAGAGCTACAACCTGTTGCCTGATCTGAACGCAGTAGAGAATGTGGAGTTTTCTACAGAAATGGCGGGGCTTACGCGAATAGATGCTGAAGGTGCACTGTCAATGGTGGGCTTGTCTGATCGCATCAAGCACTTTCCGGGTCAGCTTTCAGGGGGAGAACAGCAACGTGTATCCATCGCAAGGGCTATCGCAAAGCGCCCCAAGGTACTGCTCTGCGATGAGCCGACCGGCGCGCTGGACTTTGAGACGGGTATTATGGTGCTTGAGGTGTTAAAACAGATCCATAAAGAACAGGGTACATCGATCCTTTTCATCACCCATAGCCAGGAGATTGCCAAGATCGCAGATATGGTAATACGGATGCGCAGCGGTGAGATTATGAGCGTCACTGAAAATGCAAGTCCTCTCGAACCAAGGGAGGTGGAATGGTGATGAGAAAATCGATATTCCGCTTGATATTCCGTAAACTGCACCATCACTTGCCGCAGCTTATAGGTATGGCGCTGCTCGTGCTGGTGGGAGCGGCTTTTTTTGTAACTCTTTACACTATTTATTTAAGCTATGATGACCGCGCTAATCAACTATTTGAAACACAAGGCTATGCTGATGTGACTTACTATGGCAGCTTTGACTCCAATGACGTGGTAGTGGTCGCGGAAAAGTCAGGAATCCGACAGACGCAGGGACGGAATGTGCAGGATATCCGAGATGGAGACATTACGCTGCGTGTGGTATCGCTGACCGATGGCATCAATACTCCGTACCTTTATGAAGGTGTATTGCCCACAAATCCAAACGAATGTGCTGTTCTTAGTAAGCACGCACAGGCGCGCGGCATAGGCATAGGAGATATAATGACGGTGGATGGACGAAGTCTATATGTTACCGCTTTAGTCGCATCGCCCGAATATGTATACATGGTGCAAAATGAGCGCGCACTGATGGCACAAGCCGACCGTTTCGGAGTGGTGTTTGTCACAGAAAGCTTTTTTAACAGTAAGTATACCGAAATTGTCGCTTTGGGTGATATTAATAAGGTTGCTGCAGAAGACCTCGGAGCGACAATCGGGGCTTTAAAAACTGTGATGCGGAGCGATCAGTTGAATAAAGTGTTATTTGGTGAGGATCTTAAGCAGATTCGCACATTCGCTTTTGTATTCCCGCTTATATTTGCACTTCTAATTATCATGATAATCTATGTGATGAGCAAACGTACGATATCCATGGAACGCAGGCAAATCGGTGTTTATAAAGCGCTGGGCGTTTCGGGTGGCAGGCTGTTGTTGATCTACATCGCACAGTCAGCATTAATGGCTCTATTGGGTGCAGTACTAGGATGCATTACCGCGGCTTTGCTCTGCGATACAATTATTGGATTTTTCTCATCGATGTTCGAGGTTCCCGGGCTTTCGTTCACATTTTATCCCAAGCTGTGGGGATGCGTAATACTTTCCTGCACATCGATTTGTGCGTTATCTGCGATTATCAGCGTACGTAGTGTATTAAAGCCGATGCCCGCGGAACTGATGCGCTCCCGGATGCCATCGGGTGGCAAACGGATACTACTGGAGAGAACTGCGTTTCTCTGGAGCAAAATGTCGTTTAATACTCGATACGCGCTCAAGAGTACACTTCGCAACAAAGGACGGTTTCTGGCTGTGCTACTGGGCATGTGTGGTTCGTGTGCACTACTTACATTTGCACTGGGCTTTTTTAACTCCGCTGAATATACGCAAGAATCCTACTTTGACGATTTTATTCATTATGACGCGCTGATCGAGCTTAACCCGATGCCGCTTGAGGTGGGGCATCCGGTAGAACAGCATCTTGATGAGAGCAGCCGCGCGCTGGCCGTACCCGTAAAGGTCCTCGGGAAAGAGTATAAGCTGTTTGTGGTGCAGAGCAACTTTAATATGCTACAGATTGATACATGGCGAACAGAGGAAGGTGTGATTATTCCCGAGTATTTCGCGGATCAATGGAAAGTAACCGAGGGCGATACACTTATGATTGGTAATACAAAGGTCAAGGTATCAGGCGTAATTAAGCAGAGCTACGGACTATCGCTTTATACCAGCTATGATTATGCGATAAAGGTAATGGCGGACTTTAAGCCCGTCTATAATGTATTATTTGCACGTGATTCAAATGTCAACGAGCTCAAAGCATTGAGCCGTGAACAAGGCTTCGAATATTCTACACAGGCAGATGACAAAAGGAGTTTCGCATCGGTAATGGAAAGCCTTAACACACTAATCTGGTTTATGCTGGCCTGTGCGGTCATACTAGGACTTACGGTCCTGTATACTGTGGGTCTCATGAACCTCTCGGCACGAGAATATGAGTATATGTTCATGGGTGTAATGGGGTATCCTACCAAAAGTATTATGTATGCACATATCAAGGAAACATTAATACAGTTGGTTTTGGCGCAACCTACCGGTTTTTTGCTGGGCTACGGTATTTTATGTGTCGTCAAAACAGCATTTTCGGGCGATAATTTTGTGTTATCCGCAGCGATCTATCCTGAAAGCTATGTGTATGCGGGAACCATTGTCATAATGATGGCAGGGTTAATCGCAGTCATAAGTAGAATGCGTATCATCAAGCTGGATATTGTAGAGGGCCTAAAAGTCAGAGATGAATAGGCAATGAACAGTTACCGCATCAGATCAAGTTTGAGGATAAGGTGCAGGAAGAAATGGAACGGCGCGCCGGATTAGTTCATAAGGCAGATGGCGCAATAGAAATATGTTTATTTTTAAATTTACATAAAATTATGGTAATGATACTATTTTAGTAGTACGAGTTTGGTAAGAGGTAAATATGTATAGAATTCTAGTCGTTGAAGGCGAAGACATTTTGCTATTATAATTGTAACAAGGGTCTCTGACAGAGATAAGGTATTGCAACAAGTGGTGTAAAGGGGTAGTAGCAATGAAATCAAGCAGCAGGAAAGGTGTTGTGAAAAGTGACTAATCCGGCATATGAAATTGAAAGATTACTACAGTTCGGGAGGAAGCATGGTCTAATTGATAGCCTGGATGGTATAATTGCCAGAAATCAGTTGTTGGACTTGCTAAAGCTCAAAGAACCGTATTATGGAGAGGTCTCGGGAGAGGAGCTCGAGTATCCGGTTGAAATATTGGATAGACTTGTCGATTATGCTTGTGGAGCCGGCCTCTTTGATAAACAGGTATATGCCTTAAGAGAGCTGTTCGATACGAGGATAATGGGGCTTATTATGCCGCGAGAGTCTGAAATCGTGAAAAATTTCTACGAATTGGCTCAAACGGAATCTATTAAGGCTGCAACAGATTATTTTTATGATCTCTGCACAGCTTCAAATTATATCAGAACTGCACAAATTACAAAGAATATCAAATGGATCGACAATTCCAAATATGGAAACCTTGAGATAACTATAAATTTGACAAAGCCTGAAAAGGATCCAAAAACAATAGCGATGGAAAGGCTTCAACCACAGGGGAATTATCCAAAGTGTATGCTTTGTGTTGAAAATATCGGCTATGCAGGACGAATCAACTTTCCTGCCAGAC
Organism: uncultured Oscillospiraceae bacterium; assembly: GCA_964490975.1. Taxonomy (GTDB): domain Bacteria; phylum Bacillota; class Clostridia; order Acetivibrionales; family DTU013; genus DTU013. Next base: position 9,698 of record CAZBEQ010000057.1, read on the forward strand.
AGACACATAGGATCATACCCTTGACTCTGTGTGGAGAACAGTGGTATTTGCAGTATTCACCATATGTTTACTATAATGAGCATTGTATTGCTTTTAGTGAGAGTCATGTTCCGATGACTATTTCAAAGAATACCTTCAGGTTACTTCTCGACTTTGTAAGGCAATTTCCGCATTACCTTTGTGGTTCAAATGCTGACTTGCCTATAGTTGGGGGATCAATACTCAGCCATAATCATTTTCAGGGCGGGAATTACCTGTTCCCAATGCAAAAAGCACCTATTATTAAGAATTATAAGTGCGCAGAATTTAAGAATACCAGAGTTGGTATAGTAAAATGGCCGATGTCAGTTATACGTGCTGATAGTGATGATATAAATGAACTGATCGAATTCTCAGATCATATTCTCAATAAGTGGAGAGAGTATAGTGACGAAAGTGTTGATGTGCTGGCATACTCAAAAGCAGAAAGCGGCTGTGTGCCTCATAATACAATTACACCGATAGCAAGAAGGAACGAGGAAGGAAAATATGAAATGGATCTGGTACTTCGTAATAACAGGACTACTGAGGAGTTTCCCGATGGTATCTTCCACCCTCACAAGGAAATACACCATATTAAGAAGGAAAATATCGGACTTATTGAGGTTATGGGACTTGCTATCCTGCCGGGCAGACTTAAGAGTGAAATAGAGCAGGTGAAAGAAATTCTTTGTGGAAATTTGGAAATGGCTGAGATGTTTCGTGAGGACAGTAAATTATACAAGCATAAAGACTGGATAAATGAGCTTGTTTCAATGTATGGAAGGAATTTGGCACAAGAGAATGCCGATAACATTATAAAGCTTGAAATAGTCAAAAAGTTTGAGACCTGCCTTGAGCATACAGGTGTTTTCAAACAGACTGATACAGGTATTGCAGCCTTTGAAACATTTATGGGATCCATTGGATGCAAATAGGAAGGGCTCGTATACGGAACCTGGTTAATAAAACCAGTTGTGCGGCAGGATATGTTAAGGAAGTATTAGCGACCCATGTCTTCAGCGGAACTACGGAGAGAAAGAAACTTCGGGATGAAGCTGGTGTATTAGCTCTATTGAGAGTTTCTTTGGGATATAGATTTTGGGATATGTAAGGGGTATTAAAATGAGAATATTAATATATGGTGCAGGTGTCATTGGTAGTATTTTTGCCGGAAAACTTGCTCTTGCCAGAAATGATGTAACTGTTCTGGCACGTGGGAGACGCTTTGAAGAAATACAGAAAAGCGGAATAATTCTCGTTAATCCTAAAACCCAAAAAACTGAGCATGCAGTTGTTGATGTTATTGATAAACTCCTACCAAATGACAATTATGATTACATTATTGTTGCAATGCAGAGAACACAGATCGATGACATCCTTCCTGCTTTGTCTGAAAATTGCTCAAAGAACATTGTGTTTGTAGTCAATACGGCGGGAGGACATGACAAGTGGGCAGCTGCAGTCGGAAAAGAACGGCTTATGATAGGGTTTCCATCTGCCGGAGGAGAACGCAAAGAAGGAAGGGTATATTACTTTATTGGAAGAGGTATTCAAAGGATCTTCCAAACGACTACTTTTGGCGAATACGAAACAAAGAAGGCAGAGCGTGTGAAAGCCTTAATCAAGCTTTTTAATCAAGCAAAAATTCCGTCAGTATACTGTAAGGATATGGATGCCTGGCAAAGGACACATGTTGCCTTGGTAACAAACATAGCTAACGCCTTATATGGATATGATTGTGATAATTACAAATTAGATCGCTCTTATGAAGACGTTAAACAGATGGTTAGAGGAATAAAAGAAAGCAGACAGGTTCTTCGTAAAAATGGTATCAACCCAACTCCTAAGAAACTATTTTGGTTAGACTTACCGACATCAGTAGTAGCGGCTGGTTTTTCGATATTTATGAAAACGGCTCTTGCTGAAACAACAATGGCGAAACACTGTGTTGCAGCAAAAGCCGAGATGGTGTTATTACAAAAGGAATTTGATGAATTAATTAATAATAGTGGAATTAAAACACCGGAAATTAATAAATTAAAGAAGAATTTGACGTAACGTAAAATACAATGAACTCAACTTCCGTATTTATCGCGGGCATTGCGATTATGGTTAAAAGAATAAAGACTAAAGGGCACTTTACTCTTGTTAACAGTGATTTAGAACAAGGGGGCCTGCTCACTAAGCACATAAGCGATTCAGACCCTGTGTATAATACTAGCGGGGTGAATACTTTAAGGAGGCTGTCAGGATGGGCTTTCCGGGCGATACACCCGAAGAAAAGATGAAGGACTGTATTTTCACTTTGGAAGAGGGTCATATGAGTCGGGAACACCAGAATGAAAAGTTTCCTAAAGTGATCGCAGAATTCTTTCAGACCTTTGAATGTACCTGGATGAGTGAGCTGGATGGCGCACAGCATGACAAGGTGCAGGAGGAGTATGAAGGGCCCTACCATGACTTTAATGGCATCACCTCCAAATTTGGAGCTCATTTCATATTGCGGATAGATAAAATACTGATGAAGGAAAAATACTATAACGCCATTGTAAACGGCGTTCGTAGGAGAGATTTCCCACCTGTTCCGGTGGATTACGGCTATAAGGATTCTGTGCACTTCTGACTTTCGCGTTTTAGAAAGCCGGTCAGCGAGCCATTGCCGCAACGTGAGGTTGATATTGCATCAGTCAAATATGCTGCAGGCCGGATCGACGATAAAATAAAGTTTACCGATGAAGCTTGTGCCAGCCTTGTCAAAGTACCCCGCATATTTCTCACAACAGTACTTCGCGGCTGTGTGGAATGGGCGAGGGAAAATAATGTGACACTTATCACGGCAGAGCATATGAAGACTATAAATGACAAGCGTGCAAAAGAGAAGAAATAGAGGGGGAAATCGTATGAGCAAGGTAGTTATACAGGAATGCAAAAATTATGAGCTGGAATAATGCCTGCATAGAATGTATGTGTTGTCATGAGTTATGCATGTTTAAGGCTGTAGAGCTTAAAAATGAAAATAAAGTGGCAGGTTTAATATCAGATTTTTTCAGAAAATAGGGTCGAGGATCTTTTGCATAACATTTATATTATACAGTGGCCTGAAATATAAACCATTCATCCTTAACAGAGAATTGGCATATACCGCTATGCTCTTCCACAACATGAACAATACTTTTTGTGCCAAAGCCGTGCCCCTGTTCTTTTGATACAGGAAGGCCATGATGGAATATCGGTTCTCTTTGATAACGATTGCGTATATCGATACAAAATTTTTTATTTTTGTAAAACATGTGTAGCTTGATGTAACGTTTATTCATGTCGGGTATGTTTTTACAGGCGAATATAGCGTTTTCCAAAGCGTTTGAAAATAGTGAACAAAGCTCGGTGTCGCTAAACGGAAGTGAGTCAGGTAACTTTGCGTCTACTGTCAGCATGATTCCAGATTGTTTTGCTTTGGCGGCGAAAGAGGACAAGATCAGATTGACGGTTTCGTTTCCGCAAAAGCGAACGGGCGTGATAGTGTCCATGTCGGACTGGACAGTCCGCAGATAATCTTTGATATCCTCTATGCGTCCATTGGATGCCAGACCCTGTAAATGTGTGAAATGGTGGCGCATATCGTGACGATAGGCTGCGGCATTCTGCTGCATCTTCCTCAGAGAAATAAATTCTGTCTGTGCCTGCCGGAATTGCGTGTCCAGCATATCGCGCTCTCTTTGGATAGTTGCCTGTTTTTGTGTTTCAGTATAGTAAAGGAGGGCAAACACAAAATAGAAAGCCGATATCGCAAAAGGTACGAACTGTACAGCCGCACGTGTCCCACTATACATAAAATCGGTGTAAACAGTGGCGGTATAGTCGAACAGATAGTAAAAAGCCGGCATTGCGCCAAACAGCAGGCATGATTTAACGGAGCGTTCCATTAGATGCCGAACAGATCCAACCACAAATTTTTGCAGTATATAGTACAACAGAAATACAGCTACAATATAACCGACGTGGTCGATGGAAGCATTGTCAAAAACCTCGCCCGCAACAGTGCCAACCCAACGGGGAGGCTGGCAGCACAGGAAAGAGACAAACATACTTGTTAGTGAAATCAGCCACGGGCGTTTTAAGTACAAGACAATAAAAATAGCTACCGGCAAGTGTGAAAGCAGCGGGTATATTTTTAATGTCACAGCCATACCCCATAATTGCAAACTGACAATTTGCATAACAAATAAAACGACGGTAAAGCATCCGACAGCCAGATGATTTTTACGTGTACGTGCCATCCCGGCAAAACTGACCGCAAGCGCAGTACCGAACAGTAGAGCAAACCAATAACGAGAGAATTCAATAACAGTTGCTAGCATTTCCGGGATACCTCCTTATAAGAAAATAAGCGTAGATAATCGTTTACCTCCACTTGGTAAGCCAGATGGGACAGTGGGACAGGTTCCTTGTCCCACTCTAGTTTATCATAAAAACTGTTTTCCAGAAACGATGATTCGTTGTTCATGCAGAAAAAACTGTATTTCATGCAACAGACAGTTTTTAGGGGAGATTTTTGATAGAATTGGGAGGAAGCAATAGTTGAGGAGGAGCAACAACTATGAAAATGAAATTAACCAGCATCCTGTTAACCCTATGCATGGTGCTTACCTTATTGTCAGCGACGGCGCAGGCCGCCAGTACCACAAAGACGATAAACGCCGGCACGTTTACACTTCAAATCTCTAAGGTTTATGCGATGGGCAGCAAAGACAAATCCGCATGCGACGGCTATTTTACAACATACTGTATTGTGGTGCCCGCTTCAGCAACAATAAAATGTACAAAAGAAACCAATACCGGAATACCCAATTCATACCTCATCTGGCCTTTTAACGACATCACCTTTTCTAGCGGTCCAATGTACCCTACATTAGAAAAAGCCTGTGATTACGATGATGCGATATACGTTGCTTTTAAGAAGGGTGACACCATTTCCCTGGCAAGTAATAATGAATATAGCTTTTCGGGTGGAAAGAACGGCAGATACTACAATGTAAGAATTTTCGTCGTGGACGATGAAAAGTTGGTTCAGTTTGGCGGAGCCAAGCCGGCAAAAAAACCGGCACCGGCCAAGGGCTCTGTCTCTGCTGTGCCGAGCAAGACGAATTTCTTTTTGGAAAAAACAAATAAGGATACAGTTGAAGAATGGCCGAAAATCATAACACAGGCGTATAACATTAATAAAAACGACTACTTGCAGCTTCGTGAAATCGCGGTACTGCTAAACAGAACTTCCGCGCAATTTGACCTGGGCATGGAAGGCCAGACTGTCGTGATTAAACCCGGTAAACCTTTCAGTGGTACGCTTGTCGGGCATAAGATACAAAAAACAACAGATGTCCGTCCGAGTATGACAAAGTTCAAGATCAATGACGAAGTCTTTTCCTTTGCGGAAGCCAAGACAATAGGTGGCACTGCCGACTACATCCAACTGATTGATTTTGCTAAGAAACTCTCCGGCACGGCATCCCAGTACAATGTGTATTATGACAGCGCGGCAGGAAAGGCGGTCATCCAGCCCGGCGCGCCTTATGTGGGGACAAAATATGAGGCTCCCGTAACCGAACTCCAACAAATCAAAACTGACGGGGATGTTTTGCCGGACGGCGATTATTTCATGCAAATATTCGGTAAGTACGTTTACCCTGTAAAGGGAGGCCGATATTGGCTGGAACTTAAGGATAAAAGGCCTGAGAAGCCATTCAATGTTAAGCTGGTAAGCAATAGCGACGAAAAAGGGCCAAAGTATTCCATTGCTTATAATGGTACCTACATTATGCTGCCGGGTTCTGCCCAAGGAGCACAGTTGCAATCTACAACCAGCAAAACTCCTCATTACTGGAGAATCGACATGAATTCCGATTTCTGCACTATCAGGGATTACAAGAAACAAGAGCAGATAGTCAACGCGAGCGGAGAGTCCAGCGACAATGGCACTAAAATCATTGGTTGGTCATCTACAGGTTCAACGCCTGACAATGCGAAGATAGTTTTCTTCACCGAAGCTGTCTCAAACAATTAAAAGACAGTGGTGCATTTATATACGAAAGTAAAAAACACCTTGGAAGAATAGGCTTAAATGCCTTTCCTCCAAGGTGTTTTTTGACTGTTTCATTCTACGTTGGTGACATTATGCGTTAGCTGTAGGGTCCGAACTATCCTCCAACCTCCATATGTTTCTGTCTGCCCGGAACGGCAGACAGGATAATGCACCGAAGATTCCGATTACAAAAAACAGCAGGGCTGCCCCGGAGCCTTTTCCTGTACCGAATAGTGTGATCCAAAGACTACTCATCGGTTGCTCGGCCATAAACGGTTCGAACACCCTATCAACCAAAACTCCGCCGCACAGATATCCCAAAGGGATGGTGAAAAACTGCAAAGTATTTCTTGCTGAATACACACGACCTTGCATCTCTATAGGGATCTTTGTTCTAAAAAGCACGTCCATATTGGCACCCATCATAGGAATGAATATCCATCCGAGTATTGCCCCCAAACACCAGACAGGTGTACTTCTGCCGAAAGCAAGGAAAAAATTCTCTGTACTCATAGCAACAAGCAGGCAGTTACAAATAACCCGAACCCGGCTTTTTGGTGTCGGCATGACGGAGACCAAAATGCTTCCAAACAGTGTTGCTATTCCTGTAACAGTGTTGACCATACCAAGCGCCAGCTCTCCGCCGCCGGTACGGGACAGCATCATTGCAGGCAGGGCAGCATTGAAGATGGAGGCGGTAAAGTTGATTATGGCTAAAAATAGGATCAAATCCAGGATTCCCCGATTGTTTCTAAGATACCTCAAGCCGCTTTTGGCAGATTGCAATACTGTTTCGCCGATGTTGCTGCTCTGTTCAGTTTGTGGAATATTGATAAAGAATAGCAACACCACAAATGCAGTGGCAAATGTAATCAAATCAAAAAGAATGACAAACTGGATGCTTGTAAAAGCAAGTATAGCTGTTGCTATTACAGGCGTCAGTATTGTAATCAGCGAATTAGAAAATGAACGCATTCCGCTGACCTTTTGATAGTGCTTTTGTGGAGTCAGCAAACTTATGGATACTTCCGACGCCGGCTGCTGTACGGTATTCATCAGTCCATTCAAGGCATTGATCAAATACAGATGCCAGATCTGAAGCTTACCAACTGCCAGCAGAATAAGTACCATAATGCTCAAAAGTGCCGCAAAACAGTCGCACAGCAGCATGGTGACCTTCTTGTTCCATCGGTCACTCAGTGCACCTGCGAAGATACTCAGAATGACATAAGGCGCATAGGAACAGATGGCCAAAAGTGATGTTGCAAGAGCTGACCCTTGCTGCTGATAAGACCATATTACCAGCGCAAAGCTCGTCATTGCACTGCCAAGTGCCGAAAATGACTGTGTGATCCATAATATCAGAAAAGTACGAAGCTCCCTGATGCTTGTTATATAATTTTTTATCATGACTTTGCTCCTCTTTCAAATAAAATCATTATGATTTATTGAAAGTGCAAAGTTGAACGGACGAATTCGATCCGCTCCGTGCAGTTTCGTCCTATTCAAACCTTGCACGAAGCAGAAGCAATGCAGAGCTTCATTATTATTCTCCTTAAGTGATTCTTGATTTCCATTTTACCATAAATATGCTGGATAGCCACTATATAAATTAGATATATTGAAAATATCCCATGCTGACAATACTTGTGTAAATCATATTGACAACTATATCACTCTGATATAATCTGTACTATATCAGAGTGATATAAGGAGACCAACTATGAATATTTTGTTTATAAATGCAAATTTGCATGCAGTATTTAAGCTTGAGAAATATGCTGATGCTTGGAAAGAGAGGAGATAGCAATGGTGTTAAGGAATAAATCAATGTATGCTATTTTGGGCATTTTGAATCTGTCACCAAGTACCGGCTATGATATAAAAAAGTATAGTGACAAGGTACTCTCCGGATTTTGGAATGAAAATTTCGGACATATCTACCCAACATTGAAAATGATGCTCGAGGATGGGATGATTGAAATTGTTTTAAGAGAAGAAAATGAAAAGAAAGTCCGGTATGGAATAACCGAAAAGGGAAAGCAGGAGTTTGAGATATGGCTTTTGGAGGAGACCATGCAGCAGCCGGTACGATCAGAGTTTATGTTGAAATTACTATTTTCAAGTGACCAGCCCAGAGAAAATGTGATCCGGATGTTAGAGAATTATAAAGAACTCCATGAGAAGAATATTGAGAAGTATCTTGGAATGCAAAAAGATTTGGAACAGGGCATCCAGGAGATATCAAAGGAGCGGGCCTACTTTGTAAAGGCGGTGCTAAGGAGCGGGATAATGTCCAGTGAGGCTGTTATCCATTGGTGCAATGAAACAATAGAAGAAATGCAGCATTCTCATAATTGACATGACTAAACTGTGGTGTTACTAATAGTAATAAATATTACTATTAGTAACATGGAGAAAGCAATGGAAAACCTTATCTTAGAATTATTGTTATTGCAAAGAAGAACAATTTATGAAATTAGAAAAAAACTTGCCGCAAATATGGACTTGCTTTACAGCTGCAGCACCGGAAGTATCCAGGCAGCCTTAAGAAAGCTTCTTGTCAATGGTGGTGTGCAAATCAATGAGGTCATGGAGGGTGGAAAGACAAAAAAATATTATGAGATCACAGAGGGAGAATGAGTTATGTCAAAAAGAAAAGAAATAATTGCAGGGAATGAAGTATCAGAGCTCCATACGTTTTAATTGGGGAGATATGACCAAAAGGTTCTTGTGGAAGGAAAGACAAAGGAACTTCCGGTACTCATTACGCTGCATGGAGGGGGGAACCGTTCTCAGTGCACTTGCCTTGCAAAGAGAGGAGTATCTTGTGGATGGAGTGGTTGCCTGGGGACAGATTTTAAACCGGTTATTTTTTAACGAGGAAGTGATGGAAGAACTTCGCTCATCCAAGATTCCCAAAAGCAAGCTGGAAGAAATTGAAAAAATCAAAACTGATGCCATTGACGTCAAACAGCTCATGCTTATGGTAAAAGCGATTCAAGCCTATACTGAAGGTTATACCAACAAACATGGAATGAAAACACCTATGATATCGATTGTGCTTGGACTTCTAAATAGCCGGATTACACGTTCAAGGATTTCCTGGCCATAGTAAAAAATGAGATGGCAGGAAATATGAATTTATGGAGGGAACTTTTACGAGTTGATTTAAGTGAACAATTAAGTAGTATTCATGTTCCGTATTTTATTCTTCAAGGAGATACGGATATTGTTACCTCTACGAAGAAGATAAAGCAGTTTGTTGAAAACAGTGGAAATGATTACTTGCAGTTCAAACTTGTTTCAGATAGTGGTCATATCCCTGGTGCCGGAGCCATGGATCAGGTTCTGCAAACAATGAGAGAGCTAATTAGGGCTTGTTGATGAGAAGAAAGAAAATGAAAAATATCAGACAAGTGGAAAAATGCTCATAGAAAATATTGAAACGATATTTTCCATGAGCATAGAACTTTGAGACGAAATGCAAAGCCTTTTCTAGTTATTGGCATATACTGTTCAGTCTATTATAGGTATTTTAACAATACCATCTTCAACACAAACATACAGGTTATCTTTATCAAACCCCTTCCCGCCGGTGGCTAACCCAGTTGGTGTAGCTAGTGGAGAGGTATTGATGCTTGTGGCTGCACCATTTTTATCTAATTTCTGGATCTTGCCAGTATAGGCTGAACTCATATAGATGTTATTTTGACTGTCAAAACAAAGATAAAACATATCGAGTTTATCTGCAACCAATACAGGTTTCGTGTCTTTAGTATTCTGGCTTGTATCGAATGAGAGCAAACAATTGTCTTCTATTGCATAAAGACAGTTGTTGTTTTTATCAAAAAGAAGACTTGTTAGTATGAAGCTTTCATTCTTTTTACCTTTATAGTATACGCTTTTCTCACCAGAAGGCGATACTAAATAAATAGTATCCGCAAAATCATCTGCAACAAATAAACTGTTATCGCTGGTTATTTTTACATCAAAACAGCGCGAAAAACCTTCTGCGACCACTGAAATTTCACCCTCTGGAGTAGCCTTTAGAAGTTGGTTTCCTACTGTTATGTACACATTACCTTCACCGTCCACATCAATTCCTGGTCCGATAAAGCTTCCCTCAAGCGTGGCAAGATTCTTAACAGTTCCATCCGCAGATACCTTTGAGAGTGTTCCACTCCCGCTTGATGGGGCTGTGACCATGTACATGGATTCAACATTATCGAATGCAATAGCATAAGGTCTATCACCATCTACTTTAATAAAATAATCCAGCACCATGGGAGATTGCGGTGATGTAGAAGATGTTGGAACGCTTTCGGAAGCCTCTTCAGTGACATTCTCAGCAGCCTCATCAACAGACTCTTCAGTAACCTTTTCCATAGGCTCTTCAACAGTATTTTCAGTGCAACTAGCCAATACTGTAATAAAGCTAAATGTTAACATGAGTGTAAAAATTTTCAGCATGTTGACTTTTCTCATATTTATCCTCCAAGCTATTTACTTATTTAAATTTCTACTCTGGATGTTGCAGGACCAAATTGGAATGAAGATATATTACCTTCTGGAGATTTGATTTTTCCAGAACTCCTGAAGTTTGAACTCTTTGTTTCTTACAAATTTTTCTTCTGTAAGCAGGATGTTTTCTATGAAAGCGACGTTGAATGCTCTATAGCAGTCTGACACATAGCAATAGCCTGCTATATACCAGTATCCTACCCAGTTTATGATACCATATGGAGCAACAAAACCTGATACGGACATTTTCTCACATAATGGACTTTTGTACTTTATGTATATCAGAGTATCCTCGTTTACCGCTGTCTCGACAATTTTTAGTTTATTGAAGTAATCTTCTTTATGAAAAGAATAATTACTATCGATCAACACCTTTTGACAGCTTTGATCAATATGAGCATTTTCTTTTGTCGACATAAGTCCTTTGAGTTTTTTTACGAGCTCTCTGGATACATCGGCAAATTCCATTTGGCTAAATTGGGATAAAAAATCGCTGCCTAGAAGAATTGAATCAAGTTCTCTATTGGTAAAAAGCAACCGGCCCAGATTAAAATCTTCTGAAAGCCTGTGACCACCCCCTGTTCCGGATGTACTAATGATTTCGGCGCCAGCTGTTTTCAGTACATCAATGTCCCTATAAACTGTGCGCTTTGATACTTCAAGAAATTCACACAACTCTTTAGTTGAAGTTTTCCCTTTTTTCATAATATAAAACAGGATTAGTAATACTCTTTGGAGTTTCAATCCAACCACCACTCTTTTATTATATAAAATAGTAGTTGCCATCTATGTGGCAACTATATCTGAGACTTGGATGTTTTTTGCTTAAAAAATTTACAGGTTGCTTGGGGAAGCACTTCATATTCATAGCAGATTCCCTTCTTATCATCCTGAGCCTTATAAAATTCACAGTTAATACAGCATTTATTCACATCGGGTGAAACTAATTTATATTCGCTGTATTTTACATCAGCTTGCTTAATACTCATAACTTTGCTCCTTTATTAATTATTGGTAAAATTATATCACACAATAAGCAAATTGGTAGCTATAAAGAATAACAATCAAGTTGAGTTTTGCCGGCACGAGTGTATATTATTTCAGAAATAAAATACTACTTTCTATTTCTTTACGCCATGTGATTATATTTGTATAATTAATAAATACTGTAATCATTTGGAGTTATTTTAGTTAACAAGCGCTTGGTTTAAACCCACGGACTTTCAGTCCGTGAATCCT
>CAZBEQ010000058.1:0-18489 GCA_964490975.1 uncultured Oscillospiraceae bacterium
CTCTTATTTGCGAAACATTTGTTTATGTTTCTGGAATCGTTTCGCAATTACCTATCTTTTAATAAAAAAAGTAATATGCACAAATTATATTATTCGACCAACTTATGTAAAAATCCTCTTTATTCAAATTTCGTCCATCAATCATTGAACAGCATATTATCTACATATTTTTCTGTAAAATATGCTGACGCAGAGAGCTCAACATATCTTATCTTTCGGGCTATATCTTCCGAAGCCTTAAGCATGCTGCGTGAAAGCAGGCACTCGGCTGCCCCTGAGCCGGATGCATTCCCTATTGTCTCTACTCTGTTGGAAAGCATCATCGGCAGCAGTCCTATCCTTGCAGCGCTGCTGATATGGATGCTGCTTCCGAAACCTCCTGCAATATAAACCTTTCTTATATCATCATATCCTATACCGGATTCTTTTACCAATGTATCGATACCTGCAGCTATGGCTGCTTTCGCGTTCTGGAGCTCCCTGATATCCTTCTGCGTTATGACGATGGGCTCGTCAAGACCGCTCTCTTTTTGGGGTACAAGTATAAATGACCTTATCCCATTGATATCGGCAAGCCGGTTCCACGTCTCTACCGAAAGACTGTCTTCAGCTGCTTTGTCTGCAAGTCTTCCTGTCTCATCTATGATTCTGTCATCAAGAAGTACAGCTACTACATCGATTATTCCGGAACCGCATATGCCAACTGGCGTGCTCTGCCCTATCACCGTAAACTTGTAATCAGGCCCCGCCATAAACGAATCGACCGCTCCGCTCACACCCCCCATGCCATGGCGTATGCCGGCGCCCTCGAATGCAGGTCCGGCTGCTGTAGAGCAGGCCATGAGCCACTCTTTCCCTCCCAGGACGATCTCTCCATTTGTGCCGATGTCCACAAGCAGCGAAACGCCCTCCTGTTCATACATACCGCTGGACAAAACTGCTGCAACCGTATCTGCCCCAATATACGCCGAAACACATGAAATGTCTGTTGCTATTCCATTACTGTTAATGGCTATACCGCTGTCGGATGCCCTGAACTGCAATTGCTTGCATGTTACGGGTACAAAAGGAGCTGCCGCCAGTCCGGAAGCATCAAATTCATTAAGAAAATGCAACATGGTGGTATTTCCGGCAAATACAGCTGCATATATATCTTCACATCTGATACCTGCACTATCGGAAAGCATTTTTAAGAGCTCGTTTATGCAGCCTGTTATGAGTTCTCTCATCTCAGCCTGATTATCACTGGATTGCTTAGTGTAATTGATCCTGGATATTATGTCAGCACCGTATTTGCGCTGAGGATTCAGCATGGATCCTACTGCAATCAAAGAGCCCTTGTTCAGATCATACAAATAAGCCGCAACTGTGGTAGTGCCGATATCAAAGGCTGCTCCATACAATTTGCCTGTGGTATTTCCCGGTTCTATGGAAATGAGCCTCCCATCAGCTTCAGCAACAGTTAACTTAAATTCCGAGCTTCTTAATAAAGAGGGCAGCTGTTTTAACAGCGATGATTCGTCAAAAACTGAGATAAGGCCGGCAACCGCAAGCACCCTTTCCATATCAGGCTTCTGATCATCAATATCCGGAGGATCCGGCTCAACATACTTCTTTTTTACCAAAGGTTCTAAACCGACATCTCTATGCACACCGGCTGTTACAATAGAGGCTTTATTCTCTTTTTCACCAGTGTAGACTACCGTATCAGAGTTTATCGTGCAGCTGCACGCAAGCCTGTAGCCCTTATCAAGCTTTGATTCTCCGAGCAGTGTTTTCTCGTTCTCAGAAGGGGCGCTACTAATACCGTTGACTCTCACACCACATTTACCGCAGGTACCTTTACCTCCGCATGGCGTTTCAAGAGATACTCCATTATTTCTGAGGATATTAAGAAGATTCTCGCCCTCGTTGGCTGATGTGATGAGTATTCCATCCTTCTTGTGTATCTCCACCCTATATGTCATTTGATCCTCCAAAAAACGTCCTCAGTACTTCTGCATATCACATTCATATCATGTCAAAGGCTTGTACTGCTCAATGTTGGCATCGCCAAAGATCCCCATTTTGTTATATGCTTCAAAGGCGGCATCTATTATATGGAATGCAAGAGCCGCCCCTGTACCTTCTCCCAGTCGAAGGCCAAGCATCAGCAAGGGCTCCAAGCCTAATGCTTCGAGGACCGCTTTACTGCCTGGTTCAGCAGAGCCGTGTGAAGCAATCATAAATTCTCTCGAATCGGGCATTATCCGGGCTGCAACCAATGCCGCAACTCCTGCAATAAACCCATCTATCACGATGGGTATCCTGCATGCGGCTGCGCCAAGGTAACAGCCCGCCAATCCTGCTATGTCCAGGCCTCCGACTTTTGCAAGTACATCGACAGCATCATCGGCATCCGGCTTGTTCAACAGGATGGAATCCCTTATCACTTCAATTTTATGTTCAAGTCCTTCCGAACTAAGTCCAGCTCCTCTTCCAACAAGAGAATCAAGCTGCCTGCCGGTCAAAACTGCTGCTACCGCGCTGCTGGTAGTGGTATTTCCCACTCCCATCTCGCCGGTACCAAACATCCGGGCACCCTTCTCCTTGAGTTCATTAACTGTTTCTATTCCCGCATCAATAGCCCTGAGTGCCTCTTCCCTTGTCATTGCAGGGCCTTTTGCCATATTGCGTGTACCACGCATTATTTTTTTATCAACTATACCACAGCAGTCAAGCTGTCCTTCCACGCCGATATCAACAGGCACTATTTCAGCTCCGGCATGAGAGGACAGTATATTCACTCCCGTGATCCCTCTTGTAAAATTCCTTGTTACCTCGGCAGTCACTGACTTCGGGCAGGAACTAATACCCTCCTCAGCCACGCCATTATCAGCGCACATAATAATGATAGTTTTTTTGTCGACGACAGGCCTTGCCTCACCTGTGATACCCGCGATCCTTATTACTATCTCTTCAAGCCTTCCAAGACTTCCGAGCGGTTTCGTCAAGCTGTCAAGACGCCTCTTTGCGGCTTGTTGCGCTACAATGTCAGGACCGGTTATCTTCGCTATCGTTTTTTCAAGTAGTTCACTGTATTTATTCATTCTATAAATTCTTCAGCAGTCTGCCGGATCAATCACCCTGTTCATCCTGGATTTTCTCCGGTTCCTGGGCATTCTCCTCTTGTTTTCTTCCGCATTTGTAGCAGTATTCCATATCGATTGCCAGAACCATCCCGCAGTTAGGACATGCCTTTACATTCTTGAGCTCAAGTATTTTCTCCTTCATCTCATCAATATTTGCAATTATTTCATCTATCTTTACGCATTTTTCCAGAAGCTTTTCGCTAACCAGCTTTCCCTCGCTGTAATCCTCATAAAGCTGCTTGCCCATCTCAGTAAAAATCTTCTTGATTTTTTCCTCTTCCGTATTGATGTTCATGTTCAGTTTGGTAACTTCAACAACGCTGCCTGATATTTTTGCTGCCGCCTTTGCTGTATCAGTCACCTTTCTAGTTATGTTGTCTAGTACCGACACATCCATCTCTCCTTTCAACCACCAACAAGCGTTTATCGCTTCGTTTATATATTATATTATTCCATTCGTTCCTCAAATACAATAAAGAAATCTGCCTATAGCACAGCTGATTGCATTTTACCCTGTTTCTTGACTAATATAATTGTAAATAATATAATCAAAAGAAAATCAGTGAAAAACAAGCAATTTATTGCTTTAAAGGAGAGACAGGTATGGCCGGTGAAATCAGGACCAGATTTGCGCCAAGTCCAACGGGATATATGCATATAGGAAACCTGCGGACAGCATTATACGAATATCTTATCGCCAAAAGAAATGGCGGAAAATTTATACTTAGAATAGAAGATACAGATCAGGACCGTTACGTAGAGGGTGCTACCGAGGTTATTTATAAGACCTTGAAAACAGCCGGTCTGGAGCACGATGAGGGTCCTGACATAGGAGGCCCCTGCGGTCCTTATATACAAAGCGAACGTAAAAGTTCATATATGGAGTATGCAAAAAAGCTTGTCGAGCATGGCGGAGCATATTACTGTTTCTGCACCAAGGAAAGGCTGGCGGAGCTGAAGGAAGAATACGAAAAAGAAGGAAGACAATATAAATATGACAGGCATTGCCTCAAGCTGAGCCGTGAGGAAGTTGAACAAAAACTGGCCGATGGTGTACCGTTTGTTATCCGCCAGAAAATGCCCGATACCGGCAGTACAAGCTTTGATGATGCAGTGTACGGAACGATAACAGTAGAAAACAGCGAGCTTGAGGATCAGGTGCTCATAAAATCCGACGGTCTGCCGACCTACAACTTTGCAAATGTAATAGACGATCATTTGATGGGGATTACGCATGTGGTAAGAGGAAACGAGTACCTTTCCTCTACTCCAAAGTATAATCTGCTTTATCAGGCTTTCGGCTGGGAAATACCTGTATATGTACATGTATCTACAATTATAACACCTGAGGGCCGTAAAATGTCAAAACGTCACGGTGATCCGTCCTTCGAGGATCTAATAGCAAAGGGCTACCTCGTTGAAGCAGTGATCAACTATGTTGCACTGCTTGGATGGAGTCCAGGTGCTACCCAAGAGATCTTCACACTCAAGGAGCTAGAGCAGGTCTTTGACATAAGCGGCATCAGCAAATCTCCGGCAGTATTTGACATAGTGAAGCTGAACTGGATGAACGGAGAGTATATCCGCAGGATGGCCCCCGAACAGTTCCATGACGCTGCAAGACTCTATTACAGCAAGGCATTGGCTGATACGGGCATAGATCTGTCAAAGGTAAGCCGGCTGCTGCAGCCAAGAACGGAGATACTTTCAGAAATACCCGGTAGGATCGACTTCCTTGAAAAACTGCCGGAGTACGATATCTCGCTGTATGTACACAAAAAAAGCAAGACTGATACGGTAAACTCTCTTGAAAGCCTCAAGGCTGCACTTCCGGTGCTCGAAGGCCTTAATACCTGGGCGAATGATGCTATATACAATGCTCTTATGGAGCTTGCAGGTCAAACCGGCATCAAGAACAGCCAGATACTCTGGCCTATACGCACTGCGCTTTCCGGCAAGGACGTAACGCCGGGCGGAGCTACTGAACTTGCCGAGATACTTGGCAAGGAGGAATCACTCAGGAGGATCGCAGCAGGTATTGAAAAGCTGAGTTAAGTATTGATAATAAGTCTGGAACATTATTATCCAGGATACAGGAGGAAAAAAGATGTCAGAGGAACTTGAACTTAATAACGAAACAGGTTTATCATCCAATTTCATATACGATCTCATTGGAGAAGACATACAAAGCGGCAGAGTCGACAAGGATAAAATAATGACCCGCTTTCCGCCTGAGCCGAACGGATATCTCCATATTGGCCACGCGAAGGCTCTCCTCATAGATTTCCTCACAGCACAGAAATATAGCGGGCGCTGTAATCTAAGGTACGACGACACTAACCCCGTTAAGGAAAATGTCGAGTATGCCGAATCGATGCAGGAGGATATAAGGTGGCTTGGGCTTCAGTGGGACGGCTTATATTATGCTTCAGATTACTTTGAAACAATATATGAGTGTGCAATAAAGCTTGTAAAGAAAGGCCTTGCCTATGTCTGTGACCTCAGCGCCGATGAAATACGCGAATACAGGGGTACACTGACGGAGCCGGGAAAGGAAAGCCCTTACAGGAACCGCAGCGTGGAAGAAAATCTTGATCTTCTGGCTCGAATGAGGGCAGGCGAATTTCCTGAAGGCACCAGAGTGCTCCGCGCAAAAATCGATATGGCCTCACCCAATATAAATATGAGGGATCCTGTCATATATCGTATCATGAGAGTCAAGCACTATCGTATCGGTAATAGATGGGGCATCTATCCCATGTATGATTTTGCCCATCCGATAGAGGATGCTATTGAAAATATCACTCATTCCCTTTGCTCTCTGGAGTATGAAGACCACAGGCCTTTGTACGACTGGGTCGTTAACAATGTGGAGCTGGGCTCTAAACCACGCCAGATAGAATTTGCACGTCTGAATCTCTCATATACCATGATGAGCAAGAGAAAGCTTCTGCAGCTTGTCACCGAAGGTATTGTCGCAGGTTGGGACGATCCGAGGATGCCTACCTTGTCAGGCCTTCGCAGGAGAGGTTATACGCCCGCAGCTATAAGGGATTTCTGCGACAGGATCGGAGTTGCAAAGACCAACAGTTTGGTTGACCATGCACTGCTCGAGCATTGTGTCCGTGAAGACCTAAATGCCTCTGCGCCTAGGATGATGGCTGTTCTCAGGCCTCTTAAGATTATTATAGACAACTACCCTGAAGACCAGGTAGAGTGGTTCGATGTTGAAAACAACCCCGAGAATCCCGATATGGGCACAAGAAAGGTACCATTCTCACGTGAAATATATATAGAGCAGGACGATTTCATGGAGGAGCCGCCAAAGAAATATTTTAGGCTGTATCCTGGAAATGAAGTCAGACTGAAGAACACCTACTTTATCAAATGTACACAGGTAGTTAAGGATGTCGCAGGCAATATCACAGAGCTTCACTGCACCTATGATCCAGGATCAAAGGGCGGCAATTCGCCTGACGGGCGCAAGGTCAAGGGCACACTGCACTGGGTATCGGTAAAGCATGCGCTTGATGCCGAGATCCGTCTTTATGACCACCTGTTTACCGATCCTGATCCCGGCGTTGCTGAGGATATGCATAGTATCATAAACCCAAATTCACTTGAAATACTCAGTGACTGCAAACTGGAGCCCAACCTTTCATCGACAGCGACAGGCGACCATTACCAGTTCCTTCGCATGGGCTACTTCTGCACTGACAAGGATTCCTGCCCCGGCAAGCTCGTCTTCAACAGAACAGCCAGCCTTAAGGACTCCTGGAGCAAGGAAATGAAAAAGGATTAAGGTTTTACACCGTTGTATATCCAGTCAATGAGCTGCGCCTCAGTTATGATGCTGATGCCAAGCTCATTGGCTTTTTTGTTTTTGGTGGAATTTGAAGTATTGTCATTGTTTATAAGATAGCTGGTCTTGGAGGATACCGAGCCGGATACCTTCCCACCCTTCTCCTCTATTAGCGCCACAAGTTCCTCCCTGTTGTTAAACTTCTCAAGTGAGCCGGTTATAACAAAGGTCATATTCTCAAATATCTGTTCATTCGCAGCCACGTTCACTTCTTCCAGTATGATCTCCTGCAGGATGTCTCTGACAACAGCCCTGTTCCTTTCATTGCTGAAAAAGCTCACATATGCCTCCGCCATCACTTCGCCGATCCCGCTTATCCCGATAAGCTGTTCAAAAGCCGCGTTCTCGATCAGATTCCAGTCATATTTAAAATTCCGGCAGATGAGCTTGGCATTTGACAAACCGACATTTGGGATGCCCAGTCCGTAAAGCAGCCTGACAGCAGTAGCTTTTCTTGATCTGTCCACAGCCTCAGTCAGCTTGTTGAAGGATTTCTCGCCAAAGCCCTCCATTTCAATGATCTTATCCTTATGCCCTCCAAGGTGGTAAAGATCGGCAAGCTCCTTTATAAGTCCGGCAGCTATGAATTTTTCTATCGTTGCCTCCGAAAGGCCTTCCATATTCATAGCATCCCTGCTGACAAAAAGGCCAAACAGCTTTATCTGCTTTGCTGTACATTCACTGTTTGTACAATAAAGATACCTGACATCATTATTCTGCCTTATCTCTGCCTTTCCTCCGCACACGGGGCATTTCCCGGGTATCTCCACATTGCTGCTTCTGGTCAGGTTCTCCGATATCTGCGGGATGATCATGTTGGCCTTGTAAACGCACACAGTATCACCTATACCGATTTGCAGCTCCTCCATTATACTCAGGTTATGCAGGCTTGCACGGCTGACAGTCGTACCCTCGAGTTCGACAGGTTCAAATATTGCAATAGGATTGATCAGGCCTGTGCGCGATGCGCTCCATTCAATCTCTTTCAGTATTGTTTCTTTGATCTCATCACGCCATTTAAAAGCGATGGAATCTCTGGGGAATTTAGACGTCGTGCCAAGAGATTCTCCGTATTTGATATCATCCAATGTCAAAACAAGGCCGTCAGATGGTATGTCATTCTTTTCGATCTGTCCGGCAAACCATTTGACCATGTCTTCAATACCGTCTGTATCTACCCTCTTATACTCAACTGCAGCAAAGCCCTGGGAAGAGAGCCATTCCATCTGTGCAGCCCTTGAATTGCCAAGCTCCACATCATCAACCTTCACAAGAGAGAACGCGTAAAAATTCACGTTTCTTTCGGATGTGACCTTGTTGTTCAGCTGCCTCACCGAACCACTACAGAGGTTTCTGGGATTCTTGTATTTTAAATTGGCATCTATTATTTCCTCATTTATCTTTTCAAAGTCCGAATAGCTGATAACCGCCTCTCCCCTTAGAACAAGCGAACCCTTGTACGGAATACCCAGCGGTATGTTTTTGAAAGCCCTGACATTATTGGTCACGACCTCGCCTACCTCGCCGTTGCCCCTCGTTACCGCCTTTGTCAGCTTTCCATCCTGATATGTAAGTACAATAGTAAGCCCGTCAAGCTTCCAGGATAACAAGCCCTGCTGATTGCCAAGCCACTCCTTCAGTGCAGTGACGTCCTTCGTTTTATCCAGCGAAAGCATCGGTTTTTCATGGCGTTCCTTCGGCAAACCAGTCAGCAATTCATAACCTACACTTATCGTAGGACTGTTGGAAAGCACAGTGCCGGTCTCTTTTTCAAGCTCCTCAAGCTCGTCATAAAGCTTGTCATATTCGTAATTGGACATTATCTCCCTGTTTTCCTGGTAATACGCCCTCGCGGCATTATTAAGCAATTCGATCTTGCTTTTCATCAGTTGGATCTTGTCCATATTGTAGTTACCAAACCTTTCAAAATATATTTAAGCTTTCACATTTCATATGGCGCACAGGTGAGCCTTTACATTGCCCGCTTCTTTCCTTTGGATGAAGGCGAAGATCTCTTTTTGCCCGAAATAGTAGTATATATAGCAACACATGCTATGATGAGCCATAGCATTCCCCATACAACAGCCGGAACATGCGTCATTCTTTCGATCATTACAGCATCGGTAAGCGGCTGTTCAGCGCCCCAACCGTTGATAAGATTGAGTTTGTGATTTATCTGAAGAAGTATTGTGTCAACAAAGGTATCATAAACTGCATAAGCTGCACATGATACCCCTATGATATCTATTACCCAGTCATTAAGCTTCTCATTTTTGAGCATGTAAAGCAGTAGTATGAGGCCTGCAAAAATTGCTGCATAAATTATCGTGAATACAGACTTTCCATATGCTATGGATACACCCAGAAGTAATATCGCCGAAGCTCCAAGAATATACTTTTTGACAAAAGTATTTTTTAACTTCAAAATCAGCAACGCAAAGAAAACACTACCCAGATAGCCTCCGTTGGCAATCATAAATGCTGAGAACTCACTCTTGGGAAGTGTCATTGCATAACCGCTCTCATCAAGATTTATTCTGAAGCCCTGAATGCCGTTCCCGAATATCAGGGCCATAAGGGAATGTCCCAGTTCATGCAGAAAAACGGTGAATATTTTCAATGGCTTTATAACAACGGTTTTCCATAGCGCTACTGTCAATATGAGAATTATCACATATCTTCCCTTTTGTTTCATGCCTACCCCCATATAAGATCATGTTATTAGCCCACATCAAATAATTATACGTTATTTCAGAGACAAAATAAAGGTTTTCCCGCAGGACAGGTAATCAAGGGGGACGGGGGTTTTTGATTATTAATTAGCGAGCTAATTAAGGGGGGGGGCAGGGGGACAAGTCTCTCGTCCCAGTTACATTATCTGGAAGTTGGGGCAGTGGACAGGTATCCACAATAAAGCCTTAATTAATAGCGAGGTGCACATTTTACTCACTTTTGGGGAAATAATCACTTGGTAAATAAAATTAGTATGTGGTAACGTTACATAAGTTAGGACTCTCGCACATTATTTAACTGTGCAATCACAAAATGGGCAATTTTTACCCCAAAACCTAAGATTCTGTCCACCCTGCCCTTGCTAGGAATAATATGGGCCCATGATTTCGCCATGACTTTCCATGGGAGTGGGACAAGGGATCTGTCCCCCTGTCCCACCAAAATCAGTTTACATAACGGTTTACATCCGACAGTGTTATGCCCTGATGAAGCGCAATATTCAAGCCGTTAGCAATCACCTTGGATATCTTTCTGACCACCTCATCGATTTCTTTTGGAGTAACGATCAGATTCCCGACATAAGGCTCCAGCACTTCCCTTATCATAGAGTATTTTTCCTCCCGGTCAATGTCCTTCATCATATTATAGAAATCCGTTCCTTTAGGAGCCTGTTCTATCATACTGTCCAATACAAGATCGATCGTGTCGTTTGCCATTGTTGCCGCATCTACCACAGTCGGGACGCCTATAGCCACCACCGGGATCCCAAGTGTATTTTTTGAGAGCTCCATCCTCTTATTCCCCACCCCGGAACCCGGTGCTATCCCGGTATCGGCTATTTGGATCGTTGTATTGACCCTCTCCATCTTCCTTGAGGCCAGCGCATCAATAGCTATGACATAGTCAGGCTTGATCCTGTCTACAATACCCCGTATGATTTCGCCTGTCTCGATGCCTGTGATACCCAAGACGCCCGGCGCTACTGCGCAAACCGGCCGAACGCCTTCGTCGACCTGATCCGGCAGGTACTCAAGAAGATGCCTTGTCACCATCATGCTTGACACTACCTTCGGGCCCAGAGCATCAGGGGTGACATTCCAGTTACCCAGACCTACCACCAGCGTCAATGTTTTATCACCGAGATGAAGTATGCCTGTCAGTTCCTTAGCCAGTGCCTTGCAGGTCTCTTCATAAAGCTCCTGGTCATTGTCCCGTAGACCAGGTACCTCCAGCGTAATGTAGTTTCCCATCGGTTTGCCTATAGCGGCCTCCCCTGTAGGCGAGGTAACCTTGACTCTGGTAATTTTGATCCTGTCATTTCCAGAGTTTTCGACATCTACTCCCGGTATATCTTTTTGCTGCTCCTGTTCTCTGGCCGCTTTTTCGCGAAGCAGTTCATGCGCCTCCAACGTCAGATCTGTCCTTACATTCCTTAATCCAGCCATTATATATCCTCTCTTTTCTCTATTTGAATACTTTTATATAGCTTTTCACAAAAACTGTTGAAAAATAACTTAAAGTTGTAATAACCTTCTTCATTTACCTTGCATTTTTGAAGTGTTCATGTTAGAATATCTGATGTCAATAAAACAATTATGATCGCAGGAGGTGAAAGGTTTGCCAAATATTAAATCCGCTGAAAAAAGAGTAGAGGTCACAAAGGCGAAGACTATCAAGAACACAATCAGGAAGTCCGCTCTAAAGACTGCTATAAAGAAATGTGATGAAGCTATCTCGTCAAAGAATGAATCAGCTTCCGCTGTATTGAATACAACAGCAAAGACTATTGACAAAGCGGCATCAAAGAACATACTCCATAAAAACACCGCTGCGAGAAGAAAATCAAGGCTGGCTAAGGCGCTTAACGCATCCAGCAAATAATTCTTCCAAAATTAAAAAGAAAAAGCGCGAGCATCAATTGGACATCTCCAAGCGCCCGGGCTTTTTTATTTTGCCGCCATACCTATTATTACAAGCTCAACTGCTGTTCTGTCATCCATCCTCCCCGTCTTTACGGCCAAATCCAGCTCAAGGCCTGCGGCAGCAGCATTTTCCAAGCTTTTCATATCAAAGCTTTGAGCCTGCTTGATCAATTTATCGGCTATAAAAGGAGGTACTTTAAAAAATGAAGCTATTTCCCCTTTGCCTGCCCCATCCTTCAACAAAAGCTTAATCTGAATTAGCTGCCTGAATTGCCTATTTATCATGAACATTATCTTTGGCATAGGCTCCCTTAACACAGCCATATCGCCAACGATCGAAATAGCTGTAGAAGTCCGTTTTGCAGCTATGGCATCAGTCAAATCGAATATCCTGCTTTTAACGGATCTGGTACAAACCTTTGCCACATCCTCCTCTGTGATAAGTGTGCGATCTCCTGCATATGCGCATAGCTTCTTCAGTTCATTCAAAACATCGTCCATACCTTGCTCACAGTATTCCACGATCATTGAGGCTGTCCGTAGGCTGGCATCATGATCGATTTCTTTCAGTCGCTTTATAACCCAGCCAGCCAGCTCATCAGGCTTTTTATAATCAAACTCAACTATCAGGCCGTTTTTATCTATAATATCAACATACTTGATCCTCTTATCGATTTCCTGTTCAACAAAAACCAGACAAACATGTTCCGGTACTTCCTGCAGAAATTCGGCCAGTTCATCCCCGCCTTTTCCCTTTTTAGCTGCAGACTTGGCCTTTTTGCCTGAAGCTTCGCTCTGATCGTCGCCATCAGCCTTCCTACTTCCTTTGAAAAGGCCTGAATTTCTTACAATGACAAGCCTTCTGTCTGAAAACACAGGTGCAGTCTGGCAATTATCGATTATTTGCGCCGGCTGAGTCTTGCCGTCAAGGACAACTTTATTAAGCATCTTGAAATCTTCAGAGATGATTGCTTTTTCTATCTGTTCGCAATAATTTCTTATAAGGTAATCTTCTATACCGAAAAAAAGGTATAGCTTCCCCACCTCATTGCTTTTTATAGATTTCCACAGAATCTTTTCATTGCCGGCATAGGCATCTTTTGTAGCCACTATTTTCAACTCGTTTCTTTTAGTCTCTACTTGATTTTATCAATCTACAGGCATTTTATCAATTCATCTGCAGTTTTTCAATACACGGTCTTCTTTATGCTGCAACAAAAAAAACTGTGTACTAATCCGTTCAAGCCGGACTGCATACACAGGTCAATCTGACAAGTACTATTTAATTTGCGCTATATTTTTCATATGTCCTGACAACAATATTAATTGCCTGCTCCCTCGTTGTAGAAGACTTGGGATCGAATCTCCCGTTCGTCCCCTTCAGAAGTCCCTGTCTGCTCATAAATTTTACAGGTTCGAGCGCATAATTGGAAATATTCTTCTCATCCTTGAACGCTTCCGCGCCAGCCGTAGAAAGATCTGCATCAGGCTTCATTGCCTTAACCGCGCGCTGCATCATCGCAGCAATCTGTTCACGGGTAACCAGCTGGTCGGGAGCAAACTTACCTTCGCCGACTCCTTTTACGATACCAAGCTTGTACGCCTTGTATATTTCCGGGTTTGTTGTATCGGAAAATTCCGTGGTGTTATCATAGACAGCCTCTTTACCGGTCACCTTTTCATATAGCTTTATGGCAATCTCGCTGAATTCCTCACGGGTTATCGGTCCCTTAGGATCAGCCATCTTCAATTTTTCAGTCATCAGACCGACTTCGTTTGCTTTTTTGATTCCCTCTGCTGCCCACGGACTTGATTTGAATGAAGGCGTTCCGATGGAGAAGGTATTGGAATATGGTGATTTAACAGTTACTTTATCATAAGTATATGTAAAGTACGCTCTGAAGTAATATATTTCAGCTTTGATGTCAACCTTACCGATTCCGCCCCTATCCAACGGATTTATTTTTTCTGTGTTCGTCAGCAGGCCACTGCCTGCTATGTACTCGTTCATACCCTTTGTCTGAGAAGCCCAGGTTCCGTTTCCAACCTTCCAATCTATGATGTGACTTATTTTTGTTACCTTGTTTCCTTCAGATATGCTTGCAGGGATCTCCCAGTTAAGCATGAAATATGGTACTCCATCATCGTCCTTAAGAAGCTCTCCGTTAAGATTCGCCGGAGCCTCAAGTGAAGCGGGCATCTTCGGTTTTGCATCCTTACCGTATCCGGATACAGCCGAATAGGGCGACCAGGCGTGCTTGTACTGGCCTTTATTATATTCCTCATAAACAAACCGCACTCTAAAGTAATAGGTATTGTTTTTAAAGTCATAGCTTTTTTCCCCAAGTCCTCTAGCAGTATACCATGTCTCTGCGGTATTGTTGATATCATGTTGAGCATTTACTAGCCGGATAAACCAATTCTTTGTTTCAGTCAATGAAGCCAGGCTTTGATCGATATCTCCCCATTCCTTGTCTCCGATCACCCATTCGCCATCGTTTTTCTTATAATCCACCAATGCATAAACTTTACCCACGTAACCACTTTTATCCATATTGATTTCTTCAACAATTGCGGGTTCAGTAAAGCGAATCATGATAGATGCGTCTTTAATCCGGCAATTTAGACTTGAAGGCGCCTCAAGCGTTTCCGGCGCAGCCTTGCTTTCAGCAAAGGCTGTTCCCGTAGGCAGAAATAATGTCAGAATAACAGAAAGACATGTCAGAATGACTAAAAAATTTTTTTTCATAGTAATTCTCCCATAATTAAATTTTTACACATTTATGTAACCGAGTAAATTATATCATCATTTTTTATAATAGGACAACCATATCTTACATATTTTTTCGTAAAAAAACCTATGTTTGACTTCTATCTTATTCCATATATCACCAGCATAGCTACAATCGTTTTACTTCAGTTGATTACGGTCCTCTTTATGCTGATATTCCTTCCATCACTTTTTAATATAACAGCGCCACATTCATCCGTGCGGAAATACTCCACATTATTATCATTGAGTAAATCCAGCACCTTTGGAGACGGATGCCCGAAATTATTTTTACCTGTGCTTATAACAGCGGCCTCCGGATCTACCGCCAACAGAAATCCCTCGATGGTAGAGGTATCAGAGCCATGATGTCCTATTTTGATAACATCAGACTCCAGCATGGGCATTCCAGGCATTGTATCAGGCAACGTCTCACCTTCATATGGCTCTATAGCAGATAGTCCTGAAGCTTCTATGAGCAGTCTCTCCTCCACTTCCCTCTCTGCATCTCCCATAAACATTACAGATGTCTCACCATAACAAAGCTTTAGCACTAATGATGTATTGTTTAGCAACTCCATATCCACGGCACACCCTTTTTCCGGACTTAAAACATTCATGAAAGTATGATCATCGAGCCTTATTATCTCTCCCCTTGAGCATCTGTACACAGGTACGCCCTTCTCCTTTGCTTTATCAAGGAGCACACCAAAACAACTATCATCGGCCAGAGATGGTATAATGAGCCGTCTGACTTTGATCGTATCCAAAACACTTATCAGACCCTGGATATGGTCTGAATGTGCATGAGTTGCAATAATAACATCAAGGCTCCCAGCTCCATAATCCAGCAGGAACGGGACAACAGTCATCTCACCGACACTGGAGGCCACGGCCGGATTTGAACTGCCGCCGCCGTCTATGAGAACTGTTCTGCCGCTGCAGGTTCTTATGAAAGCACTGTCTCCCTGTCCCACATCAAGAAACACGATATCCAGACTGCTAGGAATGACACTGCTGGCCAGGCAAAGCAATGCTGTTAATGAAAGAGCTATAGATAAATGCCTGATATTCAGCCGTAATCCCTTCAGAGGTTTATACCACAGCAGAAACCATATTACAACATAGTAAAGCACCGCTGCAGCTAGAGTCGGAGTGATAGTAGTAACCGATGCGAAAGGTACTGACGATGACCATTTTGTTATATAAAGCACAGCACTAAGAAAGATATTGTTTAAATATCCGATAAGTCTTGATAAGAATAGGCTGAACTGCCCAACTATGGCCATGATCGATCCCAGGACCGTAATTATTTCCAACAGCGGTGCCACAAGTACGTTGGGCAGGATCGAAATAAGCGATACCCTGTTAAAGTGTATCAGTGTAATAGGCAAAACTCCAGCCTGCGCCGCGAGTGTAGCTCCCAGTATATCAGCAACCTTTTTGGGAAGGAAGCGGCATGAGATAAGCTTGCTTATATTTTTATATAACATGACAATGCCCATTGTAGCGGCATAAGAAAGCTGAAAGCCTATGTTAAAGAGCATGCACGGGTTTATAACAAGCATAATGATGCAAGAGACTGAAACAGCAGAATAAACATCCGGTTCACGATAAAGCAACGCTGAAACAAGCAGTACGCATGCCATGAATACAGCCCTCAAAACAGATGGTTCAAATCCGGTGACACACACAAAGAGATTGAGAAAGGCAATGATCATCAGATTCGCCGCTTTTTTCCTGACCCTTAGCAGCTTCAGGAGCAATGCGACAGGTGCTATCAAAAACGCGACATTTGCCCCTGAGACCGCCATGACATGCATCAGGCCTGATTCGCTGAAGGCTTCGCGCACCTCGTCAGACAAGCCTTCACGATAGCCGATCAGCATGCCGTTCAAAAGTCCAGCCTGTTGCGGCGGCAAGCTGTTATCAATAACATATACGATCCTGTTTCGGATGGTGAGACCAGCCTTGATAAGAAAATTGCCCTTGACCTCATCTCCCTTGCGGATCATATATGGATATGAAAATACTGTCGCTCCCACACCCTTTTGTGCCAGATACATCCTGTAGTCAAACCCTCCGGGATTTCTTACACCACCTGGCTGCGTCAGCCTTCCCTCAAATGTAACCTCAGTTCCGTAATCAAAAAGGTCCTGCTTGTCATCTGCCAGCGTCTTTAAGATAACCTTTCCCCTGTTGTCGGCAAACTGCCCCCTATAGCCTTTCCTGATACTATGTACCTGAACTATATAGGAAACCTTGTCCTCTTTGATCTCAGGAGCAGATGCGATATAGCCCTTAACAGTCACATCCTCTCCGCCGAATCCTTCGAAGCAGCTTAGCTGCCGGCTGTCGGCAAGCATGGATTCAACTGCTCCCAGCAGATAAAAGGCAAGCATAATTATAGGTATGACCTTACCATTATTTTTTACTGCAAGTGATGTGAAAAATGTAGCAGCTATAAGTATGAAAAAACTGATAACAACTATGATAGAAGCTGACAGTATCGCAGTGGCTACTCCCAATATCATCATAATGCAAAAAGATATGACCGGCCGTTTATAAATAATACCCATCCCGACACCTTTTTACATTAAGTATATTGCGAGGATAAATATATGTAAATTATTTCCATTGTACAGGTAAAAATAAACCTGCCGACATTTTAGAAATGAAGGCAGGTCACTATTCAATTCCTATTTACATATTTCCCAACAATAATGATATCATTTCACTGAAATAATATCATATCAATGATATCATTTCGAGATATAATCTCTGGCTCTCATGTATCTTTTACTGTAATAAGCACTGCTCAGGCTTTCAATTGTTATCGCATGTTTTTTGTAAGTGGAAGCATGTATAAATTTTCCATCCCCTATATATATGCCAACATGTGTTACATTGTTAAGACCGCCGCTAGTATCGAAGAATACTAAATCACCGGGTTGCAGGTCAGCCTTTTTCACAGTCTCGCCGCCTCTGCTCTGGTCGCTCGAGGTTCTTTCCAGGCTTATATCAAAGTGGTTGAAAACATATTTGACAAAACCCGAGCAATCAAAACCCTTTGTAGTAGTCCCGCCATATCTATATTTTATACCTATAAGCGTCTTAGCATATTCTACGATCTGCTTCCTGAGGACCGCATCCTCACGGCCTTCACCATTTGAGTCTGCTCCCCTGTCTGCAAGGTCTGCATCCTTATCTTCTGCTTCAGCCAAAGCTTCATCTGTGTTCTCTGAAGCCTCATCAGGTACCTCTCCTGCATCCTCTGAGATTTCTTCAACCTCAGCCGCTGTTTCGGAGTCTTCTTCGCCCCTTGATACAGACTCTTCTCTGACTGTCAGAAATTCACTGTTGATCCAGCCGTATCTTCCTTCCCCTATCGAGACCCTGTACCAGTCACCTGTATGCTCGTAGACATCAACTTTTGTGCCCTTTTCAAGCTTTGTAAGGATTTCTGAATCAGTAGTTGCTTTGCTCCTGACATTGACTACCGAACCTGATACAACACCTGATGCAATTTTTTCATCACGCACGACCAGGTAATCATCGATGATCCAGCCTGATGCATCACTGTAGACAACCGTGAACCATTCGCCTTCACTGCCAACAACATTCACCTTGGTACCCTTAACAAGCTTATCGAGAACCTTTGACGATAGATCAGGTTTTTGTCTGAAATTGACACCATCCTCAGTCACTACACCTGTCTTAGCCTCAGCAAATGCTGCGCTGCTCAATGCAAAAACTACTACGGCCGCAGTTGACAAAGATAATAGTATTTTTTTAGAAATAGTCATAAGCTGCTCCTATTTTTTAGCTTCCGAAGTTAGCTGTCGGGTTCGGGTGATAGGACCACCCTACTGCTCTTATAGAACAGATTAACCCCTGTCTTGGTTCCTCCGTACTTCTTTTGCCAAAGAAGATTCAGCATTTTTTCGGCATAATGTGCCTGCATAAGAATATTATACCTTATTAATATATTTTGTCAACCTTTTGGGACATACACGACACGGCTACCGCATGAATAATCTTTTCCTGTATAACCATTGTCATGGTTTTTAA
>CAZBEQ010000059.1:0-16887 GCA_964490975.1 uncultured Oscillospiraceae bacterium
AAAAAAATCTCAATGGGATTTCTGGGTATAGATGAAATTCATGCGTTTGCCGTGGACGCCAGTGTCTTTACACTTGACAAAAAAGATAATCTGTATGTACTCGTGCAAAGATCAACTATCGATGAATCTACAAATAAAGTAAAAGAAATCAATAGACAAGTGATCACCTATGACTCAAGCGGAAGCAAGCTTAAAACAACTGATCTCGGAAATGTTACAGTTGAAGGCGGCTATAACCAACTAGCAGGATTTGAGATAGATTCAGCAGGCAATATATATCTGCTTGAACGGAATAAAAATGTTGAAGTTTTTAATAATAGTGGCAAAAGTATTGGTAATATTGGTTCACGAACATATTCATGTATGGCCATGGATCCTAATGACTGTCTTGTCCTTGGAAGCGATGGAAGCGGAGGAAAAAATAAAATTTCCATTAGTAAAATCAAAACACCAAAGGGCGAAACTGTGTGGGAAAAAGAACTTGGGTTTAACGATATGCCCAGAATGATAAAATGCGGAATAAACGACAAGAGTATATATGTCTTAACAGACAGTGGTGTTAAAAAGTATAGCCCTGATGGTAAGGATGAGGGATATGTATTTGACACGAAGCAAACCAGCCTGTCGGGTTTCGACTCCTACATCACCGGCATGGATATGGATTCAACAGGATGTTATTATTTTACTGTAATAAAGAATACCGATTCAGACAACAGTGAACAATTAAAGACCGGAATTTATAAATACTCTCCACAAACAGGCGGAAATGCCGCTGCAGATAATAACATGAAGACCTTGACACTTTCCACTTATGAAACAAACTACTATCTCCAAAACGCAATAAGCGAGTTTCAAAAGAAATATCCGGAGATAAAAATAGATGTGAAGCTTACCCTAATAAATGATATTGATAGCTATGTAAATACTCTGAACACCGAATTGATGTCGGGTAAAGGTGCTGATCTTATTTCTCCAAAATATCTGCCAAACACAAAGTATATATCAAAAGGAGTTTACGCCAATCTCAGTGGTTTTATATCAAAGGATGTAGATTTTGACTTGGAAGAATACAATACGAATATATTCGATAGTTTCAAGTTCAATGGGAATATGTATGTCATGCCAGTTAGCGTTTTTATTGAAACAATAGCAGCGAATAAAGCCATACTTGAGGAGGAAAATATCAAAATCGATGACACAAAGTGGACATGGAAGGAATTTCTGGACATATGTAAAATAGTAACCAAAGATACAAATGATGACGGAACACCTGATCGATATGCCCTCCCATTTAGTGGGGTCGGTATGCTTATGGGTAGAATATCTACAAACAGTTCTTCCAAATTCATTGATAAAGAAAATAAAAAGAAGTATTTTAACTCGCTAGACTATATCAATAATGTTTTGAGGTTCAACATGGAGCTTATGAAAAGTAGTATTACCAGCACGAATAAGAATGCATATAACCAGAATAATGAGTTGCTTGAATTGTATGACAGAGACGCAGTAGTCTTTATTCCGGCAACATTATATGAGTATGGAACTATGGGCTTTTTCAGCAAGAACACTGTATTCTTACAACCTCCCACTTTTAATGGTGAATATAAGCCTACATATGATACGTGGATGAGTTTTGCGATCAATGAAAGATCTAAAAAAAAGGAAGAAGCATGGACATTCATAAAATTTATGATTTCAAAGGAGATGCAGATACCACAGGGTTTAAACGGATTTGTTGTAAACAAGGAGGCAGATGCGATAAGAAGGGAAACGGCGGGTAGACTCTACAATAATGAAGATTGGACAGGTAATGGAAGGAGAATCGTACCTATTACGGAAGAGATGCTGGATGCTGCAGATAGATTAAAATTAAATACAGGGTATATGGTGGATTATGACAATCAACTGATGCGAATCATCTCAACTGAGTCAAGAAGCTTTGTTACAGGCGAAAAATCTGCCGAAGCGTGTGCGGAAGCCATGCAAAATAAGGTAGAAATGTATCTTAATGAGTAGAAAACCCATGAAGGGTAATTCGTGGGTGTAGTATATAAACAAAGGATACTTATATGAAAAGAAAGAATGTATATTATGCTTTAGTTTTTCTTGGCCCCAGTCTGCTGGGATTTTTAATATTCTTTTTACTGCCGTTTATTACGAGTATTTATTATTCGTTGATGGACAGTCCTGTTGATGGCAATTTTGTCGGCTTGTCCAACTATATAAGTCTACTGAGAAATAGCGCATTTTTACTTGCTGGATCCAATACATTATTATTTACCGTGATAAGTGTCCCTCTGATAATGATGATAGCGCTTACACTTGCACTAGTGCTTAACAAGGCGATATACTTCAGGAACCAGATAAGGACGCTGTTTATTTCACCGCTTGTAATACCGGTAGCTTCGGTTGTACTTGTATGGCAGATAGTATTCAGCAATCATGGAGTGATCAACGGTTTATTAAACTCCATGGGACTTGAGACTGTCGACTGGATGAATACCGGTTGGGCAAGAGCGGTTGTTATAATAGTCTATGTATGGAAAAATCTTGGGTATGATATTATCCTGTTCCTTGCCGGACTGCAGAATATACCGAGGGAGTACTACGAGTCGTCTGAGATCGACGGGGCTTCGGCCTTCAGGAGATTTACCTCGATCACGCTGGTTTACCTGACGCCGACATCCTTTTTCATATTTGTGATCTCCATTATCAACTCCTTCAAGGTATTCAGGGAAACCTACCTGATTGCCGGAAGCTACCCTCACCAGAGTATTTACATGCTCCAGCACTATATGAACAATATGTTCCTGTCGCTGGATTATCAAAAGCTTACTTCAGCCGCATTTATTATGGCATTTATCATAACTATCATGGTTGTATTGCTATTCAGAGCACAAAGAGGCATCAGCAGGGCGCTGGAATGAACGGGGGTCGATTAGTTGGCCGGACTAAACCGCAGATTGAAACTTAAAAACGTGAAAAAGTTACTGGCGACACTGATAGTCGGTATAATTGCAATAGCTTTCGTTTTCCCGATCGTGCTGACAGTTACCAACTCATTTATGGGTGAAAATGAAATTGCCAGGAATTACGCTACGATCGGCGGAGGTATGGGGCTGAATGGCACAACAGACGGCACTGACAGATTTCTGAAGCTCAGGATTATTCCTGATGAAGTGGTTTTCAGGCAGTATCTCACAGTGCTTGTGCGATATACAAAGTTTCTGTCGATGTTCTGGAATTCGGTCATAATGGTGGTTCCGATAATAGCTGGGCAGATCGTTGTCGCAAGTATGGCTGCATATGGTTTCAGCAAAATCGAATTCAAGGGACGAGACAAAATTTTTCTTATTTATATAGTTACGATGCTGATGCCGTTTCAGGTGACATTGGTGCCCAATTACATAATAGCGGACAAGCTCGGACTGCTCGGTAGCTTCTTGTCAATAATATTCCCTGGAATCTTCAGCACATTCGGGGTATTCCTGCTGAGGCAGTTCATGCTCTACATCCCCAATGAATACTGCGAAGCTGTGACAGTCGACGGCGGTACGCATATAGACGCCTTCCTGAGGGTGGTCCTTCCCATGTCCAAAACAGGGCTGGCTGCACTTGCCATCCTTGTTTTCATAGACAACTGGAATATGGTGGAGCAGCCGCTGATCTTCCTTCAGGATATCAACAGGCAGCCGCTTTCCATATACCTGTCGTACATTAATTCTAGTGAACGCGGAATTTCCTTTGCAGCGTCGACCATATATATGCTTCCCATGCTGCTGGTATTTTTATATGGAGAGAACTATTTTGTCGAAGGAATACAGTTATCCGGAATTAAAGGATGAACATACATGAGTGGAGGTTCTAGCAATGGCTGAAACATCATTTGAAACCAACCGGAACAGGAAGAAGAGGATATTGAGGATATCATACATATTTATAGGTGTCATGCTGTTTCTCACGTTTTTCTCCAATACTATCAACAATTTCTCGCTCCCGCGAGTATCGGTGGAGCAGCCGGTCAGCGGAGCATTGATAAAAGAGGTTACAGCAAGCGGTGTGATCGAGGCTAAGGATACGGAAAAGGTTTATTCCAGGCAGGGACGCCTGGTGAACGAAGTTAGAGTGAAGCCGGGAGATAAGGTTTCAAAAGGTGACATCATAGCAGTCCTGGACAGGGCGGAAATCGAGCAACAGCTTGAGGAGCAAATGCTGCGCTATGAACAGGCAAAGCTGCTTCTTGAAAAACTGATCGACGCAGGGTCAAGCATTGAGACTGTTGAGAGAAATGTGAAGGTTGCAAAGGGAAACCTTGACGGAAAGAAAGCTTTGTTTGACTCCGGCGCTATTAGCGGCGAGGAAGTCAGACAGGCTGAAAACGCCCTCCTTCAGGTGCAAAGAGAACTGGATAATGAAAGGAAGAGACAAAGGGATAATGAGAGAGATATAAAGATCCAGCAGAGTTCCAATGAACTGGCAGAACTGACCATTGAGAGGCTCCGGAAGGAACTGGAGGAAGAAACCACACTGATTTCGCCAGTGGATGGTATCATCAATGAGTTGAATGTGACTCCGGGTTCGCTGGTCAATGGCGGAGTGCCGGTGTTTTCTGTCGATGACGCCTCCGAGGGCTTTGAAGTGAAAATCGCAGTGGATCAGAAAAAGGCGCAATACCTGAGTGTTGGAGATACTGCTGAGATCACAGTCAAGTCCCTTGGAAATAAAGTGATAGCAGGAACAATACGGGAGATTGCTGAAAGCACAGTGAACAAGGGCGAAGTGAAGGACCTGTTTATCGATATACCTGCGGATGGTATTTCGGGCAGTGAACGCTGTGATATATATATCAGCAAAAAGACAAGGGCATATGACATCCTGGTACCCAATACGGCTGTAGGTACCGATGACAAAGGTAAGTTCGTCTGGGTGATGAAGGGAAAAAAGGGTTCGCTGGGCAGTGAATTTAGCGTCCAGAAGGCATATGTTACAGTAGGCGATTCTGACAGTTCCAAAACCGCTATTATAAGCGGGATATCAAGTGAAGAGCAGATAATTGTTAGTTATAGCAAGAATATTTCGGATGGATGTAGGGTCATGCCCGTTAATTAGGAGATTATTATGTTTGGCAGAAAGTGGTTTCACGTATTGAGTTTTATAGGATGTTTGCTCTTGTTTCTGGCTATTATACTAGGCAGCAGCATCTATAATAAAATAGAGGACCTAAACAGTCAGGTTTCTATGAACAAGATCACCGTAAGCCTGAAGGAAAACAACGGGCTAGATAAGGGCTATTTTAGCCTTGAGGATATTGATGAGCTAAAAAGATTACTTGATACTGAGGTTATTACTTGCTCTGCACAGGAGACAAGTTTTATATCGCAAGGAACCAATGTCA
Source organism: uncultured Oscillospiraceae bacterium (assembly GCA_964490975.1). Classification (GTDB taxonomy): domain Bacteria; phylum Bacillota; class Clostridia; order Acetivibrionales; family DTU013; genus DTU013. The sequence continues at coordinate 5,396 of CAZBEQ010000059.1, forward strand.
CGAAGGCAAGAATGGTCGGAACTGATGAGCTAACGCTGATCTTCGAAGATATATCACTAGTCAGGGGTGGTTTCTTTTCTGAAACGGATTGTATGGAAAAGAGCCGGGTCGCTGTAATAGATTATGATACCGCATGGAAATTATTTAATAATGACAATGTGGTTGGATGCTATGTAAATATTTTTGGAAGCAGGTTTAAGATAATCGGAGTTGTTGAAAGCGACAGATCAGTTATTGGAAAGCTCACTGTTGGCGGGAGTGTAAATGTATATATGCCTGTCCAGACCTTTTTGAGCATCAGCAAAGATTCTATCATATCATACATACAGTGTAAAACCGATTCGGAGGGCATAACCGGAAATAGCACGGATATAATAAAGGCAGCGTTTTTGTCAATTGGTAAAAATCCTGATAACTACATATGGAAGGACTATGATGTAAATGAGGCGAAAATAAGTCAAAAGCCAGCTTTGCTGCTTTTCTTCATGGGAGTTTTCATCACACTTGCTGTACTCACTTATACTATTAAATTTTTGAAAAAGACCATTCAAGATATATGGAAAGATTGTAAGAATGATTACCTTTCACATGTGGTGCGACATCACCAGCCTGAGATACTCAAAAGCCTCGCATTGCTTATCTTGACAGGTTCAACTTCTATAATCATTTTTAGAATTGTCAGGTTCAGTGTATACATATCGCCGGATATGATCCCGGGCGATTTGACCGATATTTCATACTACTTTGACCAATTCTTTCAGAAAGTTAGCAGTGCCTTTACTGCCGATGCTTATACTGTGCCATTCCAAGAAGTAAAGTCAAACGTTGCGGAGACGATTTTTTACCAAATATTTTATACCGGATGCTTTCTAGGATTACTGCTTTTTTACACTGGGCTGATAGGGCTAACTGGGTTTCATAAAGAGGATATTAAGCTGGAGAAACTGATATTGGTATTTGGAGGCTTCTTGGTAGGCGATTTGATTATTTTCACTTTAATAACGCTCCTTACAGGGCTGCCTGCTGTGATATGTCTGAAGGACATCATCATATACTGGTCATTCGTGTTTGTTAATATAGTGCTGTTTTCACTTAAAGCGAAGAAGACAATCAAAGTGACTGAAGCAGTGGGGGAGGCAGAAACGACGGTTAATCATGATAACTAAAGAGGCAACAAGAATCATTCAGGATAAAGTTATGCTATACCACAATAACTATGGAATACCTAGATGATATTATAGCCGGTAGATTATTCGAACTGCCAGTACTTAGAATATTAGTGGATGCCATACATTGCTCAAAGTCTGCTGAATATAGAGCAGGCATTTTTCACTAATATTTTAAAAAATTGCTTCTCGGTGAATTTGGCATGTTGAACCGGTACCCTCTGGTATTCATTGATGCTACCTTCAGGGATACTAGATTTATATCTATACATAGCTCCTTGGAAATCTGCTCAATATCATAGCCATCGTGGGCCAGGGTCAGAATTTTATCATCCGGTAGCAGTATCTCGGAAGCAAATAGATTGGCCTCATATTCCGGTCGGTTTTTCATGTCATAGAGCATGAACTCTTGTAAACAGACCTTTCTGGCCAAGTCCTGGTGCAAAATATCATGGCCAAGCTCATGAGCACATACAAGGGATTTCGTGTACGGGCCCAGATTTTCATTTATAACTGCAAAACGATTCCTCTTAAAATATTTGTACATTCCTTTTAAGCTGCCAAGATCGGCATAAAAGACTTCAACACCAATGGCCTCACATATTAAAAAGGGATCACGAGTATCATATTTCTTGATAAGCCTGCCAGCAACATTTTGTATGTACTCTCTACTATGCATAATGTCTACCTCCCCAATAAATATATGTGACATAATAAGCATAGCAAATAACCTATCCAGAAAAACGGACAGTAATTATGCATCGGGGTTGCTGTTCTTTTTATGCTTTTGGGGGGTGTACTTTTTGTTGTTATCCTTGGCCTTCCAATACATTTCTGTTATAGCTCTAAAAACCTTGTCTTTGTCTTGTTCATTCAGCTCGCCGCCGGCAAACAAACCGCCAATCTCTTCGACAAGTATTTCAGCATCCTTTTTACCGCGGTAGCTATATTTTGATGCTGCCTCCACAATGAAATTATCTTCTTCCTGCATCAGTTCTTCAATAGTGGTATGAAGCACTGAACAAAGCTTGTTTAGAATTGCTACATCTTTAGGATAACGTTGATTGCTTTCGTAATTTTGAATGGAACGCAAAGAAAGCCCGGTCCTGTTTGCAAGCTCCTGCTGGCTCATTTTTTCTAAATTCCTGAGTTCCTTTATTTTATCACCAAATAACATAGCTTCCACTTTCCTTTCTTTTCTGCTGCTTTTCTATGTATTTCTCACTGTTATATTATTTCGATTGACAATAGAACATATGTTCGTATATAATTTTATTACAGTACGTGCAACATCGTGCGTAATAAATATACCATCAGGCGTTGCTATTAGTCAATATGAAGTGTAAAGAAGGGTTTGTGCAATGAGGAAAGTAAGCAGGGTTATGAAGCAATGTACCTTAATGTTCAAGGGACTGAATATTGAGAGAGAGTCAGTCCTACATAAGACAAAACTGCTGTTGAAAATATACAGGCCTGTTGTATGGTCTACTTCAAACAGAGCATTTGAAGTATGTGAATGTGCTGAAATGTACTGCAGTAAAACAATGGTCGAGGCACTTGAGTACCTGGCCAATTATGCGCCCGAGGTCGAACAGGAGCGATTTTCAGAACGGGTTTGTTCGCTTTTTGAAACACAGTGGCTTATATCAATGATAGATCATGCAATGAACAAGATCTACGAGTATCCCGATAATGGAAAGCTTTATCATGAAATTTTAAGCAAGCAGTATTTGACGGTTTGCAAATACTCAGAGCAGGAAATGCTTGAGCTGCTAAATCTGGAGCGGAGTACATATTACGATAAAAAGAAAGAAGCCCTTGAGCTTTTTGCTATTTCACTATGGGGTTATACGATCCCTTCAATGAGGGGGATATTTGCTCCACAGAAAGAAGATATCGATGTACCAGGCTTTTTTCAAAATGATGCTGCCCCGACTAATTCCCGAATATAATCCGATACAATTCCGATTGAGTTCCTACTGCTTTGCGACAACCGCCATGTTACACTGACTATGCTGGCGAATCATGGCAATAAATAAATGAATATATTAACCTTGAAAACCTCATGACCAATTGGTTCTGAGGTTTTTTGCTGCCTTTTTCGCTAAAGCAAACATGGCGGAAGAGCCGGGGCTGACAGAAATGTTAATCCCGGCTTTTTTTCTGCCCGTTTTCAGGAGGCCAGATGAAAAAGTCAGTGTGCAGTATGCAGGTAAGATGTCGTTCTCCTCCCTTTTCTGATGTTGCTGAAAGCCATTCACAAATCAGAAATGGAGGAAATACCCTATGGCAAATAATAAACGAATTCCAAATTATCGAAGGATGTATCCAAGCGCAAGTGAAGAGGTGGTTGCAGTTTTAAGGCAGAGTGAAAGAAAACAGCAGTATCACGAGTATGATCTCAAGGCGGAGAGATTCATACTGGATGAGGCTAAACGGAAAGCATATTTTATTCCAGGCAGAGAGGACTCACTGGAGCGATTGTTAGAGGCGGATGTTCAGTTTAAAGACGAGGATACCAGTGTTGAGGATTCTGTGATCAAGGCAATTATGATTCAGCAGCTCAAGGAAAGCATAGAGCTGCTTAGTTCTGATGAAATAGAAATGATAAATGCTTTGTTTTACCGGGGCTTAACTGAACGGGAGTATGCCCAAATCACCGGCATTCCGCAGAAAACAATCAACGACAGGAAGTTAAGGACACTAAGGAAACTAAAAAAATTACTGGAAACTTAAAAATAAATCCGCTCAGCCCCCTCACTCATCGTGGAAGTAAGTGAGGGGGTATTTTTACCTCTCATTTGTACTTTGAGAAATGTATATCCGATTTCACAAATACGTTAGCTGATGAGCCCGAAAGGGAGAAGCGACACGGATAGATGCGCAAAGACCACCTGTAAGATCAGGACAGATCCATGAAAATGGACTTTTTCTCTTCGGAGATTTTTATTCTGATCATATAAATGCGGCCAACAATATAAGGTGCGAGCGGGTCCTTCTGATCCAAAAGCAGTGGTGCGGAGCTATGGCTCCGGACGGTTCGACTGTTTTGCCATAAACTCATCAGCCTGTAATGATACTTCTGCCTGGCTGTAGACATCGCAACAGAGGCAGCCTGCGGAGATCCCGGAGGAGGTGAGAGTCCTATGATGAGGTGAACCGGCCTCAGTTTGTGAAATCGCCCTAAAAGCCTTGTAAATAGGCTAGTGCACTGGGGGAGTTGTGTCAAATACAGTGCAGCTAAAATCAAGGGAAACTGACTTGATGTCAGAAGCCATGGGGATTACAGGAGTCTTATGACTTGCTTTCTTCTGATGTTCGCATAAGCGGATGTCATGGGAAAGGTAATCCCTATTTTTGTGATATTAAGAAGCCAGGACGATAGGGGGAGGAAACAATGGAATTTGATACATATAAGATTGGTGAAGAGACTGCAAAGCTCCATGGCATGACCAGAGAGCAGTCCATGGCCGAAGTTCAATATAAGATGGCGCTAAAGATGCTGGATATTCTGCTCAGACGGGGCATTGTTACAGAAGATGAATACGAAAAAATCGATGAATTGAACCGCCAATCCTTCTCGCCTCAGCTTGCCGGGGTATATGTGTAAAAACACTTGCTTTGTGAGGTGCTTTGGAGTATTGTGTGTTGCTAACAAAGGAAGATGATTTCGGAGAGGAGGAAGCCGTGTATGTCGAAAAAAGTAACGAAAATCGAGCCTGTAAGGCAGAATGTCATTCAGACACTCAGACCGAAAAAACGTGTTTGTGCTTACTGCAGGGTCAGTACGGATTCCACCAAGCAGCACACCTCCTATGTTGCCCAAATGGAGTATTATGAGAAATATATCGGTAAACACAAGGATTGGGAATTTGCCGGTATATTTGCCGATGAAGCTAAAAGCGGGACAAAGGTCAAAAGCAGGGAAGAATTCCTGCGGATGATGAGGGAATGTGAAAACGGAAACATCGATATTATAATCACTAAATCAGTCACCCGATTCGCAAGAAATACCATCGACAGCATTGAAGCCATCAGAAAGCTGAAAGCACTTGGGGTTACGTTATTCTTTGAAAAAGAGAATATCAACACCATGTCCGAGCAAAGCGAACAAATGCTAACGATCCTAAGCTCGCTGGCCCAGGGAGAATCGGAAAGCATATCCACCAACAACCGTTGGGGAATACAAAAAAGATTCAGGGACGGCAGTTACAGGCTCGGATGTGTGGCCTACGGCTACACAAAGGACGAGGAGGGAGAATTGATCGTCAAGGAAGATGAAGCAGAGATAGTGCGAAGGATTTTCAGAGAATACTTGAGCGGGAGAGGAGCCCGCACCATAGCAAGGGATTTGACCCAAGATCGTGTGCCAACGGTGAGAACCGCCGATAACTGGGAAGAATGCGTGGTGAAAGAAATCCTCCAAAACCCTATATATGAAGGCGATCTGATTTTACAGAAGACTTACACAACTGAGGTACTCCCGTTCACAAAGAAAAGAAATCGTGGCGAGAGACCTCAGTTTTTTATTGAAAACAATCATGAACCGATTATCACTAGAGAGCAAGGGCAGATGGTCAGGGAGCTATTTGAATACCGGAGAGAACAGAAAGGTACCGATGACAGCGGTAAGTATCTAAACCGGTATGAATTCAGCAGTAGGATCATCTGCACAAAGTGTGGTGCTACCTTTAAAAGACAGAAGATTTATATCGGAAAGCCTTATGAGACAATCCAGTGGTGCTGCAGGAACCATATAAGAAACAGCAGTGAATGCAAAACCAAGCCAATTCGTGAGGATGTCATCAAAAAAGTTTATCTCACAATGTGGAACAAGCTGGTGAGTAATCACTCGTTTATACTGGCACCAATGCTTGAATCTCTAAAAAACATCAGGATAAGCAAAGGACAGGAATTAGGAATTGAGCAGTTAAGCAATAGAATAATAGAACTGACAGAGCAGAGCCATATCCTGAGTCGTGTCGTGCAAAAGGGATATATGGACTCTGCTCTTTTTATACAAAAACAAAATGCACTCAATGTTGAGCTGGAGGAAACCAAGAAAAAGAGGAACAGCCTGCTGGACTCCAACGGATTTGAAAAGGAGATTGAAGGCACGCATCGGATCCTGGAGATCATCCAGTACAACCCGGAGATTATGGAAGTCTATGATGAGAACCTGTTTATACATACGGTGGAGCAGGTGTTAATAGGAGAACGGAATACCATAACCTTTAAACTGATAAACGGTCTCGAACTGACAGAGAATGCAGGATAGGTGGTGAACATGATGCAGCGGCATATGCCAATGGGGTACAAGATGGTAAATGGCACGGTAGAACTGCATGAAGAACAGGCGGCAGTAGTGCGAAGGATTTTTGCTGAATACATTGCAGGAAAATCCATGCTTGCTATCGCAAAAGAGCTGACAGCTGCCGGAGTACCAAATGCCAACAATATAGCCAATTGGAATCATGGATCTGTGGGCAGAATCCTGCAGAATGTCCGATACCGGGGAGATGAATTTTATCCAGGGCTCATTGATGTGAAGTCCTTTGAAAAGGCTCAGGAGCGAAGGATCACGGTTGAAAAGAAGCTCGGAAGAACAGAGCAGATAAACGTAATGCGAAATCAGACTGCTTTCAGCGGAAAGATAAGGTGCGGTGAATGTGGTGAGATTTATAAAAAGTACATTGAGCATGCCGGAAAGCCTTCAGAAAAGACTAAGTGGAAGTGTAAGAACTACATTTACCAGAACCAGGTTAAGTGTAGAAATCATTTTTTCTCTGATGATGAATTGAGAAGTATTTTTATAGATGCCACCAACCAGCTGATCCGTCAAAAGTGGCGTCTTGGTGAATCAAAACCGCAGGTACCGCCCAAAATGACCCTTGCACTCAGAGAAATTGAAACCAGGATCAAAGAACTGGAGCAGGATGAGGATTACTCGAATCCTGAGCTGCCAGCCCTCATTATTAAGAGAGCTCAGCTCTACTACGCCGGAGCAAAGGTTTATGATCATCCAACCAACACAGAGAAAATAAAAGATGCCCTTTCTGGCTTAGGTAGCCTAACGGAATTTGATGAGGAATTGTTTCAAACGATCATCAAACAGATGACAGTTTATAAAGGGACCAAGGTTGAAGTTGAATTTATCAACGGAATTGTTATAGACATACCCATAGAAGCTCAGGGAAAGGATGGTAGCAATGGCACTGGCAAAAAAGACGGTAGCAATCATACCGCCTCAAATGAAATACGACAGGCATGTGAGAGTGGAGCAAAAGACTCTTCGGGTAGCAGCTTATTGTAGAGTAAGTACCCTGCTGGAGCAGCAGGAAGGAAGCTATGAAGCACAGGTAGATTATTATACTGAGAAAATCAACAATAACCCGAACTGGAAGTGTGCCGGAATATTCGCTGATGACGGCAAAAGCGCCACCCAGACAAAGAAACGAGATGATTTTAACGCCATGATCGATGCATGTATGGCCGGAAAGGTGGACCTGGTGCTGACGAAATCAGTCAGCCGATTTGCTAGAAACACCGTAGATGCGTTGCAATGTATACGTAAGTTGAAGGAGAAGAACATACCGGTCATTTTTGAAAAAGAAGGCGTCAACACTATGGAAAGCGGCGGCGAACTCCTGATCACGATCCTGAGTAGCCAGGCACAAGAGGAAAGCCGGAACATCAGTGAAAACACAAGGTGGGGATTAACTAGGCGGTTTGAGAATGGAATCATATCCGTCAACCATAAGAGGTTCTTAGGCTACACCAAGGATGAAGATGGAAACCTTGTCGTAGTCCCGGAAGAAGCTGTGATCGTGAAACGTATTTTCAGGGAGTACCTAGAAGGTAAGAGTATTGTTCAGATAGCTAAGGGACTCGAAGATGACAGCATCAAGACGGTAACCGGGCTTGAACAATGGCATCCCGGTACCATCGATAAGATGCTCTCCAATGAGAAATTCTGCGGAGATGCTTGTATGCAAAAGACCTATACCATCGACTTTCTTACAAAGAGAAAGGTGAAGAATATGGGGTATGCCCCTCAATACTACATAGAAGACAACCATGAAGCGATTATCCCGAAAGAACTGTTTCACCAGGTACAGGTGGAAAAAGCCAGAAGGGCAAGCCTCAACAAATCGGCAGTTACAAGAAAAGCAAACAAGGTGATGAAAGAAAAGAGTAAGTACAGCTCGAAATATGTGCTGACAGAACTTTTGACATGTGCTGAATGCGGTCACGCGTACAGAAGACAGACCTGGTCCAAATATGGCCAGAAATCTGCAGTGTGGCGATGCGAGGATAGGCTCAAACAAGGGACAAGCTCTAAATGTCATTACTCGCCGACACTGAAAGAAAATCAGCTGCATGATGCCATCATGAAAGCCATTAACAAAGTGGTCGAGAATAACGGCGAATTCATCGGAACCTTCCGGGAAAATGTCATTAGAGTAATCGGTAATTACAGCACCAAGGGGATCCCGACAGAATATGATGAGCAGATTGAAGTGCTGCAAAAGCAGATGCTGAATCTCATTGAAGACAATGCAAAGCAAGGCACTGTAAGCGAGGACTTCGATGGTGCTTATATGAAGCTGTCAGAGCAGATCAATGAGCTTAAGAAGGCGAAACTGCAGCTTATTAAGGCTCAGAAGCAAGCAGAGAACTACACTGAGCGGGTTGCAGCACTGGACAAGGCAATCAAGACTGTGAACCCAGAGGTGCAGGATTTTGACCAAGAGCTGGTAAAAAGATTGATCTACAGTATAAAGGTACATAAGGGCATGAAAATAACTATACAGTTTCACTCAGGGATCGTAATGACGGAGGAAGTGGACCGCTATGAGGAATAAGTATTGATAAAATTATTGCTGAGTATCAAGCCGCTCTTGTAACAGATCCTTAAATTTAAAAAAATGTAATAAGAAAAAATATTTTTGTAAATTATATGCGAGTTTATTTTGTTAAATGTTATAATTACTTGTAGATATATGTAATTTATATTTAATAGGTTGTTGAGGTTTACACCACTGTCCGTTTTGTTGTACACATATTTTGCTATAGTAAAGTTGTATAAAATAGCCGTTTATATAACAGATTTGTTGAAGATTCGTTATACACTTGAAAAGTCTGATAATGATAATCAGGATGTCTGGACACTAACGGGTATTGTAGGCCTTACATCAAAATTTGATGTTCTTATCAGTTTATAATTGGACTACGAGATGTGAGCTGTGACTGAAATATGAAAGGAACAAAAATGGATGGAATTTACACTTGTATTTGAACATAGCAGTATAAATTGTGGCGGTAACTACAATTTGATTTTTGAGCCGTGTCCAATTTGGGCAGTTAATGAGGAGTAACTGATAAATCTAAATCCACAAAACCCATATTATCAGGATGGCAGTCTAAGAAAATTTGTTGAACATGAAGTACTTCAAGAAAACAAGAAGTGTGGAGAAAGATTGTTTGGTTTGATGACTAATACAAAAAATAAGAAGCGAGTAAAATGAACATAACGAAAGGATGCAAGAGCAGTGTTTTTTCTAAATAACAAGCATAAAGAAATGAGACGATATTTGCGGAGTATCATTGATATAGCTCAAAATATAATTGATGGAGCAGAAATTACCGGCAACTCTTTACACCCGATTTTTAGATATATTAATGCGATAGGCTCTTCGGTTCTACAGAGATTATTAATGCAACTATTTACTGGTCAAGAAGTTAACCATGTAGAGGTATTGTTTTATGATTTGTGTCATTATATAAAAAATAAGAATTATATCAGTGATTGTTCTACTATCGAAAACAATGACAAAATATCGATAAGTCTTAAAGATAACCTGGTCATTCCTGCTGCCTGGAATAAGAACAGATTCGAAAGTGCTATTACAGGAATCGGTATTGATTGTGGGAACCAATTTGAATTTCAAAAATCGAATCATATGTCAAAGTTATTTTTGCCTATTGGAGTTACAATTGTCCATAATGGGAATCATTCAATTTTAAGCGGCATTATAAAAAGAGAAGGCATAATTCATCCAACAGAGATGGTTAACCTATCTCCGCTATATGAAAAGATAAAGTTTGATGGAATCTATTATCGTGATATCTATACTAACCAGGTTATTCAAGAGGTCAAGAACTTTGAATTCGGTGCTATATATGAGATAGGAAGATTATTATTAAAAAAGGACATCAATTTTCTTGAGCAAAATAATGTTTAGTGTTCTGATTAAAGCCGCAGATTTAAATAAGTATATTTGAGTGGACCATTCTGGAGATTTTCAAAATTTCGATATTTACAAAGAGCGAGAAATCACTATGTAGGTAAAGTTTCATTTTATGTTGTTTATTGGAAAAATGAATATGATTGATAAATATGATTGAAGTGATAATATTTAATTTATATGGTATAATTTTTAATAATGGTAAATATCTTGTCGAAAAGGAGGTGAAAAATATGAATTACACAAAACCTGTGATATTGGCACAAAGTACTGTAAGGATGGCAGAATGCCGTCCTAATAGCAAGCCGAGCGGAAGACCTTGTAATCCACCAAAACCAGGTGGGCGGTAATAGACAATTTTGTCGGGCGACGTGTTTTCAATTAAACTCGTCGCCTGATTACTTAAGGAGTAATTGTAATGTTTTATAAACAAAAATCTAGTATCCTATTCAGAAACTATGATTCTTTTGGGTATATAACTGACAATAGAAATTTCGGATATAGACAAATGGATGATGACAAAAACATCATCGGAGATAAAATTCTATCGGAGAGTGGGGCTTTGTTTTTTTCTGTTTTAGATAGAAAACCACAAAATCTTGAAAATCTCGCCGAAAAAATTAAAAAGAAATTTAATGATATAGATATTGAGACAATAAAGAAGGACGCCAGAGAATTTTATTGCATACTTGAACAAGATGGATTTATTGTATCTGGTGAAACAATGCAGGAATGCGAATATAATGACACAAAATTTTCCTATAAAATACTTGAACCTGGAAAAATAAAAAAAGATTATTATCCGACTTTTATTCATCCTGAAAAGTCCACACAGGAATTTTTTGAAGAATACTTTAATGGCAAACCTCAACTTACAAATTTACATATTGAGATTACAAGCAAGTGTAACGAAAGATGCGTACATTGCTATATTCCGCATGAAAACAAAGTAAGTGATATCGAACCTGATTTATTTTATGATATTTTAAGACAATGTAAAAATTTGAGGTTATTACATTTAACATTAAGACCAGCTAATAGTTGTCAAGAGATTCTGAAAAATATTTTTCAGAATCTC
>CAZBEQ010000060.1:0-3990 GCA_964490975.1 uncultured Oscillospiraceae bacterium
TTTTGTGGCGATAATTAAAGTACTTTAGGGGTGACATTTTCTAAAGTTATTGACACCCTGTTTTTATCAACGTTTTTATCAGCATTCATAGGTTTTTGCCAGTTCGAACTCATCAAGTATTGACTTGTCAGGCTTCTTTGTTGCAAGCGATACGATAATGATCGCTATGCATGAAAGTACAAATGCCGGAAACAGCTCGTATATACCGAATACGCCGCCAATTGGCGCTATGAGATATTTGTATATGAATACCATTCCGCCTCCTGTAAGCATTCCGGCAATAGCACCGGCTCTCGTAGTTCTCTTCCAGAACAGTGAGAACAGCATTATAGGGCCGAATGTTGCGCCAAAGCCGGCCCATGCAAAGGACACGACCTTGAAAATGATGCTATTTTCATCAAGTGCTATATAAATACCAAATAATGATACAGCCAACAGTGTTATACGTGACATCAGCATGACCTGTTTGTCGGTAGCGTCCTTTTTCATGATACCTTTAAAAATATCACGTGATACCGCTGATGACGCTATAAGCAGGTATGAGTCGGATGAACTCATCGTAGCTGCCAGGATACCTGACATTATAATACCTGCAAGCAGCGGAGGCAGAAGTCCCGTGGACATTGTGATAAATATGTTTTCGGCAGCTCCCTTTGTGAGCAGTTCAGCAGGGTACAGCGACCTTCCTATGAGGCCGATCGCAACTGCCGCAAAAAGTGAGATAACACACCAAACTGTTGCAATACGCCTGGATTTTTTGAGTTCCGAGGATTTTGTTATTGCCATGAATCTCAGAAGCACCTGAGGCATTCCGAAATATCCAAGGCCCCATGAAAGTGTGGAGATTATGGTCAGCAAGCCATAGCTTCCTGCTGCTCCAAATAATGGCTTACCTGCTGCGTCGAGCTGCTGTACGCCATCCGCCAGCTGGGGTTGAGCTATACCAAAGAATTCAAAGAAGCCCGGTATGGTTTTAATATTTTCAAGAATCACCGGTACTCCGCCTGCAGCAACAACACCTAATATCAAAACAGTACAAAGCGCTATTATCATTATCACGCCCTGCATAAAGTCCGAGACACTTTCTGCAAGAAAACCTCCGAGGAATGTATAGGCAATAACGATTATAGCTCCTATTATCATAACTACCTGGTATTTCATGCCGAAAAGCGCGGCAAACAGCTTACCGAACGTAACAAAACAGCTTCCTGCATAAACAGCAAAGAATACAAGGATAAAAATAGATGCAATAGCTAATATGATCTTCTTATTTTCCTTGAATCTATTGCTGAAAAATTCTGGTATCGTAATCGAATTTCCCGCTACTACTGAATATCTGCGAAGTCTTTTAGCAACCAACAGCCAATTAAGATATGTACCTGCTGCAAGACCGATCGCTGTCCATATGGCATCGCTCAAGCCGAACCAATATGCTACGCCAGGCAAACCCATCAACAGCCACCCGCTCATATCGGATGCTTCCGCGCTCATGGCTGCTATCCATGGTCCCAGCTTTCTGCCGCCAATAAAATAATTGTCGGAGTTTTCATTTGCACGTTTTGCATAATAGATGCCTATCACGATGACAGACACCAGATAGATGCTCATTGCAACGAGAATTTGAATCTGATCCCCACTCATAATTATGACCTCTTTTTTACATTTTTCTGCCATTATATCAGAATTTATCATGATTGAAAAGTAATACTGTACATTATTATCAATTTATCATGCTGACGCAAAAAATCAAAGGGGACGGGGGTTTTTGATTATCATTTAATTGGCTAATTGATAATCAAAAACCCCCGTCCCCTTTGATTGTCCGATTAATTCGATGTGTTCAGGGCAAAATAATTGAACAAAATCAATTGGAGGGATCACATTTGAAAAAGATACTTCTGGGAGTGATAGGAACCGGCCTGGCATGGGAAAGACTGCACTATCCGGCACTTAATGAGCTTAAGGACAAGTATGAGATCGCAGCTCTTGCAAACCGCACCAAATCTGATGCAGAGCTTTTTGCCGATAAAATCGGGCTATCACGTGATAATGTATATGGAGATTACCATGAGATACTCAAACGTGATGATCTCGATGCAATAGATATCCTTGTTCCCATCGAAATGAATTACAAGGTTTCTGCAGACACGGCCAAGGCAGGATTTGATTTTATTTGTGAGAAACCGCTGGCTCCCGACATGGAGCAGGCTAAAAAGTTTCTTGAATTGGCAGAAAAAAATAGCAATCTGAAAATAATGATAGCCGAGAATTACAGATACTCTGAGGAGTATAATAAAATCAAGCAGCTTGTTGATGAAAAACGTACAGGGGATGTCGTTTATTTCATAAAGAACAATATCACCTGTTTCCCGTGCGAGATGAGCCAGGATACTTATGCTGGCACGGAATGGCGGCAGCATCCCAAGTACCCGGGAGGAGCATTTCTTGACGCAGCCCTTCATGATATAGCGGGTATGAGGCACATATTCGGAGATATAGAATGTGTACAAGCCTTTGGCAAACCACAGGAGCAGGATTTCAACCCCTATGTTTCGGTGAATACAAATATTCTGTTTAAAAGCGGCGTCATAGGCCAGTTCAATTACTATCCCTCAGGTAATGAAGCAATTAAGCCTTTGGTAGGCTTCAGGATTTTTGGCACAAACGGACAAATATATCTTGAGGACAAGACCTCAGGCAACATCACCGCAGCATACAATGACGGCAGAACGGAAACCATCAATTTTACACCTGAACGCGGTTACTACAATGAGCTTCTGAACTTTTACAACGCCTTCAACGGAACAGAGAAAATACTTGTGACACCTGAAGTTGAGTATGGTGATGTAAAGACGGTCTTCCAAATACTTTATTCTGTAAAATCACGCAGCATAGCATATGTTGATACACCGGAGAAGGCAGCCGGAGACCTGGTCGGAGATATTGTTGCTTCATTGGAGAGCGAAATAGATAGATTATGCAACCAAGGCGCACAGGACAGTAATAATTTGCTTCATTGACTCCATACGGTAATCGTATGATTTGAGCAAAAATTATTCACCCATAAAACAATTGTCATGGCCAAAAACTTGAGTATAGGGCAAGTAATTACATGATAGATTGTCATAAAGCGCCTAAAGCAAAAATTATGTGCACCTATCAATATGAAAAGTGGACTATTCGAGAAATTTTGTCCAGGCGATTGCTTGACGTATTGGAAATCATCACGGTAACCACATGAAGCGATAATTTCAAATCCGGGAACTGAGATTTTATTAGTCATGACTTTTTTCATACGTGCACTGTGATTGACTCCGGATAGCTTCTTGTAAATTTAAGTATATAGTGTTATTATTTTATATAATTTATAAATGCAAAGAAGATATTTATGATACAAGTCATAGTAAATTTAATTACAATAGCAGCAGCAATACTTGCCTTATTTACGGCGGCTTGGCGGCTGAAATGTTCAGGAATGAGCCTTACAGGCCTGTTCTGTGAACTGGATATGTGCTTGGCTGATTCACCGGCCCAAGTCGCATTTTTTATGTTTTCTATTGCCGCCGCTATGGCAGCAACAGTCCTTGTGGCCGCATTTTATCAATTTGCTACGCTATGGATTATAACTCTCGATATTCTATCCATCCAAAGCAGTTTATTACTGATCAAATTCCACCGGTTAAAAATGCATTCCCTGGCTTCACTGTAAAGTATTAAAAATGGCATAGGTATGGTTAAAAGCTGCCTAAGTACTTAGCACGCTTTATTGAACGAGCATACAGACAAGAGCCTGATAAACGAGCATATGTATGGGACCCGCGTTAAGTAACCGCCTGCCTGCTCTCGGCGCACCTGTGCTCCCCTGCTCTCGGCGCACCTGTACCACCTACTCTCGGCGCACCTGTACCACCTACTCTCGGCGCACCTGTGCTCCCCTGCTCTCGGCGCACCTGTACCGTCTGCTCTCGGCGCACCTGTACCGTCTGCTCT
>CAZBEQ010000060.1:4090-15420 GCA_964490975.1 uncultured Oscillospiraceae bacterium
CTGCTCTCGGCGCACCTGTACCGTCTGCTCTCGGCGCACCTGTACCGTCTGCTCTTGCCTGTTCCCTGCATTCCCTGCCCGCAGCCGCATCTGTACCTTTATCTATTGATTTTATGTGAAGCATAAAGGAGGAAAAACGTGAAAATGAAAAAAATAAATATATTCAATAAACTTGATAATATGCGTACAGCAGAGCTCAATCTGGAACCTGCCCACAAGCTTTTGGCAGGAATAAATGCTATTGATCTGAGCACTCTAGGTGACAGTGAATTAAAGCAAATGTCAGCCGGTCTTAAGCTCCGTGCCACAGCGGGAGCACCACCGGAAGAACTCTTAGCGGAGGCCTTTGCGCTGTCCAGAGAGGCCGCCTGCAGAACACTTGGCATGAAACCGTTTGATGTTCAGATGCTGGCGGGTATAGCACTGCATTATGGTGCACTTGTGGAGATGCAGACAGGTGAAGGAAAAACACTCGCAGCGACAGCCCCGGTCTATCTCAATTCTCTCTATGGCAAAGGTGTGCGTGTACTTACGTTCAATGACTATCTGGCAAAAAGGGATGCCGGCTGGATGGGGCCATTGTATGAATTTCTTGGTGTCCATGCTGGCTATGTACAGGAGGGCATGACTAAGGAACAGCGACGCGAAGCTTATGCTGCCGACATTACATATGTGACTGCAAAGGAAGCCGGCTTCGATTATTTGCGGAGTTTTCTGGCCACAAGTCCCTACGACCTTGTCCAGCGTCCTTACAATTTTGCGGTTATTGATGAAGCTGACTCGATCCTTATCGATGAGGCCAGGATCCCTCTTGTGATTGCAGGCAAGATCGAGAAAAGCCATGGCATCGATCCTGTCAGTATGGCTAAGGTTATTGCCGGCCTTGACCCAACAGAGGATTACGCTCTCGATGAGTATGAGAGGAATGTTTTTCTTACGGAGAAAGGGGTCACCGCTATCGAGAGAACGTTCAACTGCGGAAACCTGTATGATGAAAACAACCTGCAGCTGCTGGTTGATGTGGGTAATGCGCTTCACGCACGCGCTCTGCTAAAAAGAGATACAGACTATATTATACGCAGCAACAGGATAGAGCTTGTGGATGAATTCACCGGTCGTGTTGCCGACAGCAGGCAGTGGCCCTATGGGCTTCAGGAAGCCATCGAAGCAAAAGAAGGCATTTATTCCGGTACAAAAGGCCAAATCATAGCTTCAGTCACATTGCAGAATTTCCTCCGCCGTTACCCCAAAATTGCCGGAATGACAGGCACTGCCAGATCATCCTCTGAAGAACTTCAGGAATTCTACAATTTGAGTGTTGCTGTTATCCCGACAAACAAACCTTGTATCAGAGTAGATCACCCGGATGTCATATATCCACACCAGCAGGCAAAAATTGATGCGATTATAGAAGAAGTCAAAAATGTACATAAAACACAAAGGCCCATACTCATTGGGACAAGAAGCGTCTATGAATCAGAACAGCTGGCTGAAAGACTTCACAGTATAGAATTAGAATGCTCTGTCCTCAATGCCAAGAATGATGAGCAGGAAGCTGCAATAATAGCTAATGCAGGAATGCCTGGAGCTGTTACGGTTTCGACAAATATGGCTGGCAGAGGCACCGACATAAAGCTCGGCGGTGCTGATGAGAAGGAATATGATCGTGTGGTAGCGCTAGGTGGTCTTTATGTCATCGGTACAAACAAGTATGAAAGCAGGAGGATAGATGACCAGCTGCGCGGCAGGGCCGGCCGTCAGGGCGATCCAGGTTCTTCAAGATTTTTCATAAGCCTTGAAGATGAACTAATGAAGAAGTACAGGTTAAAGGAATTGATCCCTGAAAGACTTTACCCGGTGGAAAGCAGTTATCCTCTGGATAACAGGGTCATAAAAAAAGAGACCGCGCGCGCCCAGAAGATCATTGAAGGCCAGAATTTCAAGATACGTCAGATGCTTCAGAAATACAACGTTTTGATGGAACACCAACGGCAAATGATATTTAACTGGCGAAGCGAAGTACTTTTTGGCAAGCTTCCGGGACTTTTCAAATCCAAACTGCCGGAAAAATATGAAAGTCTTGTCCCTATCGTCGGTGAAAGAGCGCTGCTTACGGCTGAACGGCAACTGCTGCTTCATTTTATTTGCTCCTGTTGGACTGATTACCTGGATTTTCTGAATTACACCAAAGAGAGCATACACCTGGTAAACATATCGGGAAAAACACCGGTGAGTGAATTCAACAAAATAGCAATCGAAGCTTTTGACAAACTGTATAACTGCATCGAACAGGAAGTTATTGCTGTACTTTCAAAAGCAGAGATCACAACGCACGGGATAGATATGGAAAAGGAAGGGCTGAAAGCTCCCTCCTCCACATGGACATACCTGATTGACGACAGTCCCGAGCAGCTTGGCATAATGCCAATGAGCTTTGCCCTCGATCCTTTCAATGTAATACTTTCGATTATTAATCTGGCGCTTTCCGGATTGAAAAAGCACACAAAGCACAAAAAGGAAAACTGTAGTTAGGCTTCATTTTAAACAGTTAACTGGATTAATTTGTGTTATTATTTAAATAGTATAAAGGAGGATGGATCCATGGACAAATTCACAGTAGTTGATATCGGTGGAAATGCAAGAGATATCCCTTACCTGATAAAGGAGCTCAGGCAGAAAAACCTGATAGCAGCAACAGAAAAGGATGTGGGCGGAGACACTATCTACCTTACAAACAACCTGTTTGCCGTTAAAAAAATCATAAGCGAGTACGAAGGTCTGATGCTTGATATATTGAAGAAATGAAGCTTATGGTATTTCCAGGAAATTGTGGTGTAAATAGGTATGGGGTAAAATGATAAGGGAAAAATATTTACATCAATAAAGCAGAGAGCTGCCGTTACATCGATCGGCAGCAGCCCTGTATATTTCCGGAGAGTATATTATGAGGTGCAAAAGAAAAATACATTTTAAGAAGATACGTCATAAAAAAGCGCTGAGGTTATTCCTGCTTGGTTTAATTATGCCTTGTACTCTTATCCTGCTGGGTTACCTGGTAGCATCACTTTTCATTCTGCCATTAATGCAGCAATGATATGTTTACAACATAGGCAGCAGGTCATTTTTCCAAGAGTGTTTCATTCCTCACAAATGGTTTGTCAAAAATGGCATGTGTATATATTTCCTGCTTTTCTCCTTCTATCAGGAACTGTACCTTCTCTATACCTTCAAGTCCTGTAAGCGTATTAACAACGGAATAGATCGCCATACTTTCACTTGAAGTGCCACCCGGGCTGTTTTCCACATACTCCTTTGAAAAGTTGATGGTGCATACACCGTTTTTTGTACTCACATCCAGAAGCTTTGTGCCTTTAGGTATCGTACCCCAAAGCCCATCCGACACCGGTCCTGCTATCAGTTCAGTCAAGGCTGCCTTCTCAAGTGAAGTGCCTTCATCCATTGATATGTCCCTTTTCTCACCTGCCAGGTAAAGTGCCTCCGGTCCCGAAAAATAAAGTGTTACAGTTCTTGTTTCCCCGGAAACCGGAAAGCCTTCTGCGTCAAGCTGTACAGGTTCCACATCACCAAGAGGCATACCACTGGGTCCTATCATATCTTCCCCTTCGATCCTAAACCGTACTTTATCCACTCCTTCGATCCCGGTCAGCGTATTGACAACAGAAAGCCTGGTTGTGATTTCTTCAAGTCCGCTGGTATGCTGGAATTCTTTTGAAAAATCCACAACTGCCACCTTGTCTTTTATGGAAATGCCTCTTATTACAGTATCATCCGGTATGGGATTTCTGAGCTGAGGGGACTCCGGGCCTTCAGCCAGTGCCAGTATACACGCCTTCAATATTGCGCCTTCTACAACGCTAACTTCCCTTTCTTCGTTTTTTATAGCACTGTTATCGATCGTTGGGAAGTAAAGTGTCACTTTTATCATTTTCTCATTGACAGTGACGGCCTCTGTATTCTGACTCGCCTCATCAATGCTGTTTTCTGTGATCATGTCTTCCTCAGCCGTATCCGTGTTTTCTTCAGTGAATCCTGCCTCCCCGGAGGAATCCGTCTCCGGTACTCCCCTTGCCTCTTCGTTGCCCAGCAGCCCGCAGGATGTCATTGAAAATGTAAATATCAGCAATAATATCAACGCAATTATCCTTTTCATACTAAACCCCCGATCACGTTTCCATATTTACTCACATACCGCTTGCTTTGAACTGTTTTCAGGTGATTTGACGAGCCGCCTTGCAGCAAGGTTCCTATTATTCCACTGTTATAAAATCCCTGATGCTTTCAAATCTTTTGTCCTTTATGCGCGGCACCTTCATTATATCTTCGACAGTAGCAAAACTACCGTATTTGTCCCTGTATGCAATGATATCCATGGCTGTGGCTTCACCGATCCCTGGAAGTGTGTCAAGCACATCAGCCCCTGCAGTGTTTATATTGATAAGTGCTGTACTTTCTACTTCTGTTGCCATGTCATCACCCTTTCCTATAACTTCGGCTCCTGAACTACTGTCGAGGATCACATTAGCTCCTTTTCCCAAGGCGCTGCTATCATCCTTTTTTGATTTTATGTACAACATTGAGTTTTCATTCAAGGAATAAACCATATTTATATTCTCTTTGTCAGCATTATCTGTTAAACCCCCTGCTTTACTTACAGCATCGCATATCATACTTCCTTTTTCCAGTGTAATGATACCGGGTTTATTGACACAGCCGACAACATATATCTGTATCGTCGGTATTGCAATATCTGTAGTAGTATTTTCTGATGCGGCTCCAGTTTCTTCTGACGTACCGCTTTTCTGTGCAGCAGCCGATCCGGTTTCATTGACTGTATCGCACTTATTCTGAGCAGATCCGTTTTTTTGTTTCGTATTCTCCTTCACATCTGTCAAGACTGTCCCGCATTCAACAAGTACATTAGAATCTGTGGCAGCTTTATTCTCCTGGCTTTCAGTTCCTGCCTCAATGATGATATCGCCTGTATCTCTAAAAAAAGCATAACCGATAAGCATACCCAGCAAGGCCAGCGCTGAAATTACTATAACTGCAACCTCTGTCCTGATCTCAGCCTCTTTACCAAAAAGCTGAAGCTTCATAATATCTCCTCCCATAATTTGTATAATTCTCTCCGCTGCTTTATTTTCCTTTTTTTTCTAAAAACTTTTTAATTTTTTTTAACTAATATAAAATTTTTTCTGATATACTTGAAGTGTTATAACTGACTCGGAGGTACAGATGAAAAGGCTGCTGACATTGGCGATTATTCTTTCCTTTATATTGATAAATGCCAATTTTGCATATGCTCAACCACCGTCTCTTGATGCCGGAGCTTATATACTTATTGATGCAAAGACGGGCGATGTGCTGTGTGAGAAAAATTCAAAAGAAACTTTATTTCCTGCTAGTACAACAAAAATGATGACTGCCATACTTGCACTTGAATCAGGGAAAGAACTCAGCGAA
The DNA here is from genome assembly GCA_964490975.1 of uncultured Oscillospiraceae bacterium. Lineage (GTDB taxonomy): Bacteria > Bacillota > Clostridia > Acetivibrionales > DTU013 > DTU013. Next base: position 9,575 of record CAZBEQ010000060.1, read on the forward strand.
GAATTCACTGCCACTCAATCAGCCATTGATGGTATAGGACCAAACGGCAGCAACATAGGTATCATTCCGGGAGAAAAGATTTGTCTGGAAAACCTTCTTCAGGCAATGCTGATCAGTTCCGCAAATGAAGCTTCAAACATCATAGCAGAGAATGTATGTGGAAGCTCGGAAGAATTTGTCTCTCTCATGAATAAAAGAGCAAGGGAGATAGGCGCCGTTGGGACCCATTTTGTAAATCCAAGCGGTATCCACGGCCCTGAACACTATACAACAGCCGCTGATTTGGCCTGTATTGCCAGGCATGCCATGGCAATACCCAAGTTTAAAGAGATAGTGAGCACACAAAGCTTCACGATGTCTGCGACAAACAAGCATACACAATGGCCTGCTTTATCTAATTCAAATAAGCTGATGATACTCGATAAGAATGACCTGTATGTAATAAACGGTATCAAGACAGGTTTCACCGGACCTGCCGGCAATAATCTTGTTACCTCGGCCATAGGTGCCAATGGAATGGAGCTTATATCCGTAGTAATGAAGGTCCAGAATGAAGGTGCCGCAGAAAATGTCAGGTTATACTCAAAGGAGCTTTTGGATTATGGCTTCAACAACTTCAAGGAAGTCACACTGATAGAAAAAGACAGGGTATACAGGAATGTCAAGGTTGAAGATGCAGCTGACATTTACGGACTTGACCTTGTAACTACTGATAGCCTTGTACGAGTATTGCCCAAGGATGATACCAAAAGCAGCATTCAGGAGATATCCCATGTTAACGAAAATATTTTTGCCCCTGTTAACAAGGGTGATATTATGGGATACGTTGAATTCCTTAAGGATGGTGTATCCATTGGCAGGATCGATCTTTTAGCTGCAAGGAGCATTGAATATAAACCTGCTCCTGTCACTCTGGCTACTTTGACCTCTGATCCGAAAAAGGCTGTTGACAACAAATATATAAAAATCGGTATATTCTGTGCCGGCTTCATCGTGCTTTTCCTTATTCTGCGAATCGTATTAAAAACGATATCAAGAAGATATCATTCTAAAAAGTACTTTTAATAACCTTTTTTGAAGTATTTACTAGTTTGTGTAACATAATATATAATGAATAGCAGTGAATGGTCAAAGTCATTCCTCAAATTCTTAAGGAGTGTTTGTATATGACGTCAAAACCTATTCGTAATGTGCGCAATATAACAGATATGAAGGATATGCTCAATAAGAGCGCAGAGCTGTTTGCTGAAAACGATGCATTCTGGCTCAAATCAAGCGATGGCAGCTATAAAGGGGTCAAATACAGAGAATTCAAAAATCAAGTTGATGCTCTTGGAACAGCTCTTATTGATCTTGGGCTTAAAGACCAATACATAGCTATAATTGGAGAAAATCGTTATGAATGGTGCCTCTCATATCTTGCTACGGTAAATGGAACTGGGATTGTAGTTCCGTTGGACAGGGAACTTCCTCCCACTGAGGTTGAAAACCTGTTGTCACGGTCACATGCCAGTGCAGTCATTTTTTCTGAAAAGCATGAAAAAGATATGCGCTATGTTTCTTCACTGCTTCCTTCAGTCAAATATTTTATAAGCATGGATGCACCCGAAGACGAAAACGGCTTTCTTTCAATGAATCAGCTTGTTCAGAAAGGACTGGAGTTGATAGCTGAAGGCGATCGTTCCTTTATAGATGCGACTGTCGACCCTGAAGCGTTCAATATTCTGATCTTCACTTCAGGCACTACCGATCTTGCAAAAGGTGTCATGCTTTCCCATAAAAATATCGTCACAGATATTATGGCTGTGTGCTCTGTTCTGTACATTGATGATAGCGATTCTACACTTTGCATGCTGCCGCTGCATCACACGTATGCGTGTACTACCAGCTTCCTGCTGATGCTTTATAATGGCTGCCGTATCTCATTCATAGAAGGTCTGAAGCATATATCGAAAAATCTGAAGGAGACAACTCCGTCTATTATTCTCGCTGTACCACTGCTTCTGGAATCAATGTATAAAAAGATATGGGATTCGATCAACAAGCAAAAGGGTAAGGCCCGAAAGGTCAAAACTGCATTGGCTTTAAGCAATGCAGCGCTCAGGCTGTTCGGACTGGATATCAGGCGCAGGTTTTTCAGTCAGATACACGAAAACATCGGCGGCAGGGTCCGACTGATAATATCCGGGGCCGCAGCGCTTGATCCTGCCGTATCAAAAGGCTTCCGCTCATTTGGTATAGCCTTGATGCAAGGTTACGGACTGACCGAATGCTCACCCATCGTAGCTGTCAACCAGTTGGAAAAGAACATGGATGGTTCCATCGGTATGCCGCTGCCTTGTGACGAGGTCATGATATATAAGCCGAACAAGGAAGGCATAGGAGAGCTGATCGTAAAGGGAGACAATGTTATGCTGGGCTATTTTGAAAACAGCCTGGCTACTGAAAAAGTTCTCAGGGACGGCTGGTTCTATACCGGCGACCTTGGAAGGATGAATAAAAAAGGATTCTTTAGCATAACGGGCAGAAAGAAAAATGTGATCGTTACTAAAAACGGTAAGAACATTTACCCTGAAGAAGTCGAAGCCTATCTGGACAAGAGCCCATATATCGCCGAATCCATGGTATACGGCAAGGATGATGAAGCTTCCGAGGAGACCTTTGTCTACGCGATGATAGTTCCGGCAATGGACGTCATAAGAGGAAAGCTTAGCAGAAATGAGCTTGAGGAAGACGATGTTTTCAGGATAATTGACGCAGAGGTCAAAAACATAAATAAAAACATGCCGCTGTACAAGCGCATCCGTAGGTTCACGATCCGTCAGGAGGAGTTTGCCAAAACTTCAACAAAGAAAATCAAAAGATATATCGAGAAGATTGGCTAATCAAAGGGGACGGGGGTTTTTGATTATCAATTAATGAGGCTAATTGATAATCAAAAACCCCCGTCCCCTTTGATTACCTTACAACTATATTTACAAGTCTGCCCGGTACCGCTACTACTTTGACTACTGTAAACCCTTCCAGCAACGCGGCGACCTTTGGATCCTTCATTACCGCCTCTTCGGTCTGAGCCTTATCAAGCCCTGACGGCAGCAATATCTTGTCTTTTATTTTTCCGTTAAGCTGTATAACGATTTCAGTCTCGTCGAGTACTAGCGCCTTTTCATCCCACTTGGGCCATTGCTGGTTGAATATTGAGTAGCTCCCCCCCAGCTTCTCCCAGAGTTCTTCAGAAAGGTGCGGTGCAAACGGAGCCAGCAGCTTCAGCAGATCCTTGATAGTATCCACGAACAATGCATTGTTCTTCTGAGCTCCTGAATCATATTTGTAAAGTGCGTTGACCAGTTCCATCAGACGTGCAATCGATGTATTGAACTGGAACCTTTCAGCATCCTCGGTAACGCCTTTTATAGCCATATTTCGGATGTAGCTGAGTTCCTTTTCTGCGCTTCCCAACGTGCCTTCACCTTCTATATTGAGTGCCGCCGCAGTTTCTACCAGTCTTTCAAGCCTTCCGACAAATCTGGATATAGCTTTGATGCCATCGTCGCTCCAGGGTCCGCCATCCGTATATGCAAAGCCAAATGCCAGATACATTCTGAATACATCAGAACCATTTTCGGTTATATAATCATCCGGCGATATCGTATTCCCTCTGGATTTGCTCATCCTGTTGCCGTCAGGTCCCAGTATGGTGCCCTGGTGGACAAGTGACAGGAAGGGCTCATCAAAATGGAGGTATCCCATATCACGCAGAGCCTTTGTGAAAAATCTGGCATACAGTAGATGCATGGCCGCATGTTCAGCGCCGCCAACATACTTGTCAACAGGCAGTATTTTGTCGATCCATTCAGTATCAAATGCTTTCTCGGAATTCTTATTATCAGGATAGCGCAGATAATACCAGGAGGAACACACAAAGGTATCCAGTGTATCCGGGTCTCTCTTTGCAGGCTTGCCGCACTTCGGACAGGCCACGTTTATGAAGTCCTCGCATTTTGCCAGAGGAGATTCTCCATCAGGTTTGAATTCAACATTATATGGCAGTCCTACCGGCAGATCCTTTTCAGGCACCGGCACAGCACCGCAGTCATCGCAATGGATGATCGGAATAGGTGAACCCCAGTAGCGCTGTCTGGAAACCAGCCAGTCCCTTAGTCTGTAATTTATCTTCAGCTCACCCTTTCCCTGCTCCTTCAGCTTCAGGACGATGCCCTTTCTGGCTGCTGCGGAATCGGTTCCGGAGAATTCAGCACTTTCTGTGAGGATGCCGTCCTCCACAAATGGAAGCGTATCATCGACACCTTCTTCCCCTTTGATGACCCGTTTTATAGGAAGCTTATATTTAGTCGCGAATTCAAAATCTCTTTCATCATGAGCAGGTACCGCCATAACACAACCCGTTCCATAGCCAGCCAGCACATAGTCCGCTACCCAGATCGGTACCTTGTCGCCGTTGACAGGGTTTATTGCATAAGCGCCAGTAAATACACCTGTCTTTTCTCTGACAGTGGAAAGTCTCTCTATCTCGGTCTGTTTTTTTGTCGATTCCCTGTATTGCTCAACCCCCGCCTTGTACTCCGGTGTAGTTATCCTATCAACCAGTTCGTTTTCCGGTGCAAGCACAATATAAGTAACACCATAGAGTGTATCCGCGCGTGTAGTGAATACCTTGAAGGAAAAGCTTCCGTCATCGCCTTCAAATACCAGCTCTGCGCCTTCTGACCTTCCGATCCAGTTCTGCTGGATCTTTTTGGTCTTCTCGGGCCAATCCAGCTGCGGCAGGCAGTCAAGAAGCTCCTGCGCGTATTCGGTTATCTTGTAGAACCATTGTGTCAGGTCTTTTTTTGTCACTTCATTTTTACATCTCTCACAAGTTCCATCGATTACCTGTTCATTTGCAAGGACAGTCTTACAGCTCGGGCACCAGTTGACCGGAGCCTTTTTTCTGTATGCCAGGCCTTTCTCGTACAGCTTCAGGAATATCCACTGTGTCCATTTGTAATATTCAGGGTCGCAGGTTATGACCTCATAATTCCAATCAAAGGTCGCGCCCATCTTCTTTAGCTGCTCTTCCATTGTTTTGATATTCTTATATGTAGAATCCTTAGGGTGGATACCGGTCTTTATGGCGTAGTTCTCAGCCGGCAAGCCGAATGCATCAAAGCCTTGCGGATGGAATACGTTCCAGCCCTGCATTTTCTTGAGCCTTGCCCAGGAGTCCGTAAGTCCATAGTTGTACCAGTGTCCAACATGCAGGTTGGCTCCGGATGGGTATGAGAACATCTCAAGGCAGTACAGCTTCTTGTCGGTCTTCTCTGGATCAAACCTGTACAGGCCTGTCTCCTCCCATTTCTTTTGCCATTTTTCATCTATCTTTGTTGAATAAGCCAATATAAACAGCCCCTTTCAAATGAGCAATTTGTTATCATTTATCACTGTCAGGTGTTCTGAACTTGCCGTCAGACCACAGCCTTTCAAGGTTATAAAAGCTTCGGTCCTCCTCATGGAATATGTGGATCACTACCTCGCCGAAATCCAACAGGATCCATCTGGCACTTTCATAGCCCTCCTTGTGGATCAGATTCCAGCCTGCTTCACCCATCTTGAATTCAAGCTCGTCCGCTATAGTTCTGATATGTGTCGTGGAGGTGCCGCTGCATATGATAAAATAATCAGCGAGGGTGGAAACCTCCGCAATATCAATCACTTCAATGCTTCTGCCCTTCTTGTCCTCTATGATCCCATAAGCCGTATCTGCAATTTTACTGATTTTCAAAGCAATCCTCCTAGTACAATATAGTTGTAGTCAAACAGCAGACATCCATCTACTGTAGTTACCA
>CAZBEQ010000061.1:0-14467 GCA_964490975.1 uncultured Oscillospiraceae bacterium
ACCATGATGAGGAAGCATATACGATCCAGGCTGAGAACACTATCCGTGAAGAACTTGGCTATGGACTGAGGGGAGACGGCTCCAAAGCTGATGACGTGAACGAGGACGGTCAGAGAGATGGAGACGGCAGCTACGGAGAATACCGTGACGGAATGGGCGTAAGGGAATGGTTCCTGAGCCTGGATGAATATGAGAGGAATGAGAACGCAGCTCTTTCAGGTACACTGATCAGCGGAGCAGACAGCGCAGACAGCACCTGTACAAATGCGGGCAAAACCTTTGTCGCAGACTCATACTGCTGGTACGATGCAACCTGTGGAAGCCGGCCAGTTACAGTAACAGATGCATTTTGCGGAGATATCATCACTGATGGCTACTGCAAACTTGACAGCACCTGCCATCCATATGCGAAGGATGGCTATTGTACAAAGGACAGCACCTGCAAACCGCATACTGTATATGATTCTGGATGCGGAGCCATTGTGTATGACAGTTACTGCAATAGAGACAGTACCTGCCGTCCTCATGCAAAGGACGGTTACTGTACAAAGGACAGCACCTGCAAACCGCATACTGTATATGATTCTGGATGCGGAGCCATTGTGTATGACAGTTACTGCAATAGAGACAGTACCTGCCGTCCTCATGCAAAGGACGGTTACTGTACAAAGGACAGCACCTGCAACCGGCATACTGTATATGATTCTGGATGCGGAGGCACTGTATATGACAGTTACTGCAATAGAGACAGCTACTGCCGTCCTCATACTGCAGACGGCTATTGTTCAATTGACAGCACCTGCAATCGGCATTCGGTATATGACTCCAGCTGTGTATTTTCACAGGATAGTTACTGCAGTTATGACAGCAGCTGCTATTCCTACACATCCGGATACTATGTAAGTGATTCCTACTGCAAAGGAGGAGGCGGGTATTATGTCTCCGGATATTACAGTCATGACAGCTATTGTGATTATGACAGCAGCTGTGGAAGCTACACCAGCGGCTATCATACTGCATACGACAGCTACTGCAAGTTTGACAGCGGCTGTGGCGGAACAATATATGACAGCTACTGCGATCTGGACAGTACCTGTAATCCACATGCAAAGGACGGCTATTGTGCACGTATAGCATACGACAGTTATTGCGTAGCGGATGCTAAATGCGGAGGCATAATATATGACAGCTACTGCATTAAGGACAGTACCTGCAATCCGCATAGGAAGGACAGCTACTGCGCACGAACTGCGTACGACAGTTACTGTGTAGCTGATGCTAAATGCGGAGGTATAATATATGACAGCTACTGCATTAAGGACAGTACCTGCAATCCGCATAGGAAGGACAGCTACTGCGCACGAACTGCGTATGACAGCTACTGTGTGGCTGATGGAAGCTGCGGAGGTACCATATATGACAGCTACTGCATAGCAGATTCCAGCTGTGGGTTCCATTATGAGGACAGCAACTGCAATCCGCATACTGTTACAGTTACGGACAGCTACTGTGAATATGATGCAACATGCGGACATTATAAAGAAGATTCCAGTTACCTGGTTGACTATATGAGCCTCGTAGGCCGCGACTCATCATTCGGCGCCAGATACATACTGGCGACAAGCCTTGGTATAGTCAACTATGCAGAGACATCTGAGCAGAATACGGCTCTGCTGAACTATTTAAAGAATGGTACACCCATACCGAATCAACTGAAAAAACAACCTGCTGAATTAGGTAAAACTGTTTTGTATAAAGACAGGAAGTTCATTGTATTGGATAGCAGCAATTCATCAGAAATATATATAAAGGTTTCACAGGAGGGTTGGAACACAACGCGGCCAGCTGGGATACTGGTATACAAGGATGGGTGTTATGCAGTTGTTAATTCCGGAGAGATAGCAAGTTACTTAACTGTTGGATGGACGACTGATCCGTTAAAAGCGACTCAGGGGACGAGTAATACTGACATTGGAAAAATGGTTAGCTTAAATAAGGATGATATTTGTGTGTTAGAACAAAAATTATTGGATGTGAGATCAGAGTATATGCCAAGTGAACTAGATACAATTGTAAATGCTGAACTGGATAGTGATATAAGATTATTAAAAGCCTTTCAAATTAGTTATAACTCGCGGTATGGAACAAATTTAATTGAAACTGGTCAAGTTGATGTTGCAACATGGAAAGCGTTAGGATTACCTTATATTTATTCTAGCTCAACACCGGACAGAAATTCTGGTATATATAAAAATCTTCTGGATAGAGCTATTCAAACGGCATTCTCTGACACAGCACTTTATAATGAACCTTATTTTACATCAACTATATCGGATCCAGTTAAGGAAGCTGCTATCAGTAAAGCCCAATTAATGCTAAATGATATAATTGATAATTACCATGCATATGAATGGCCTGAGGGCTATGCTATTGAAGATTACACTTTTAAGACATACTTTTATGATAAGTATAAAGCCGAACTAGAAAGAGTAGACGAGGTAGCATCATTTTTCAATACTCTTGATTTAGCTACTACAATCATAGATTCATATGAAGAGGTTTCTCAGGTAACTGGAGGGTGTAATGATTATTATAGTACGTCTGCAACTGTTGCAGGAACTATAGTGATGACCGTTTTTGATACTTTATGGAATAAGGAACCTGATGTGGGTGATTTACCAGAAGTTTTAGGGATTAATGGCGCTTTAAATAAAAGAATATCAAAAGCACTTGAAAAGTATGAGGTTGTAGAACAATCAATTTACAAGTATTTGGTGTACAGCGGCCAATTTTTATGGGAGGAAGGACCAAGTGGTAAGTTTATAGACAATATAGACACCGTCAAAAAAAAGGTTGAGGATCAAGTATTCACAATGTACAATAATGCTTATGATAATAATAAACTCAAATTTGAAATAATCAAGTACTTAGACACTGTCAAGTGCATGAATGAAAATTTTGAACAGTCAAAATCAAATATGTACTATTATATTGATCAAATTGATTCGAAATATTGAAGTTAAGGAGATGCTTTAATGGCTAAGAGAACAATGGTTAGCTTATCTATTTTAGTTTTTATAATGCTGAATATCTTTACGGGGTGTAGTAATAAGGAGTTCGACAAGAAGTATGACGATTTTAAAACTTCGTACTTAAAGGTTACAGAAGTACTAGATGTAAAAGAGCCTCTTACATCTACTGAAAAGTTGAAAACAGAGTCACTATTAAACGAACTGAGTTATATGAAAGATATTAGAGATCAGATGGAACAAGAGGCTTCATCCGAAAGAGAGAAAGGACTTTTTGGTAATGTGGATAGTTTCTATTCGGGATTAGAGTATCTGTATTATGCAGTTGATAATAGAGAGAAACTGACCGAAGAAGAGCGAGGGAGATTCGATATTGAGTTGCTTTCTGCTGTAGTAACAAGGGATAGCATAAAGCGAGGTGAACTTTAGCATGAAAGCGATCTCTCATATATATGGAGTGGTTCTTGTCGGAGTAATGTGGAGTATATATGGAGTGTATCTGGTGTGCTTTGACAATTTGCTGCTATCACCGAAAGACATTTATGAGATTCTTCTGCCAGCTGTTTTGCAAATGCTGATACTTTGGATTTTTGGTAATATATTTAGTGAGAAGTATTATATCATAACAAGCACAACATTTGTCATTTGTGCCGGACTGGTAATATTTTGGCACTTTAGCCTGAATCATAGCATATCACGAGGAGTAGTAATAAATTTATTTTTGCTATTACCACTATTAATAACAGCTATTAGTTATTTTATTAATCGCATGAAATACAAAGTTAAGATATCTATTTTGAAGAATTTTGGTGTTGTATTTTTATCCGATTTAGTAAGTTTCATTGTTGCGGTTTTTACATTTTATGTATTTCATTATTGGATTTAAATTTTCTGATATGACGATTGTCTGTACGATGATAGTCCTTCTTTTTTACCCAGTAAACCTTAAGCGATAGTAGTGTATCTTGAAGAGATTCTAAACAAAGGCTAGTGAGAGCACAAATTAAAATAATGAATTTTAAGAGATGAGGTAGGTCCATTTTTACCAATCCTATATTAATACGGAGAATACCGTGACGGAATGGGCGTAAGGGGTAAGCGTATAAAAAGATGGTGTATGGAAACCGTCCTTAATTTTTGAGAGAATACTCTAAACTAGAGTTTTTAGACTTTTTCGACCAAACTTGAAAAAGTCCAAAGGGGGTTTAGAGTTGGATACCAGGGAAGCTACCCACCAATACAGATTGAACAAGTGGACGGAGATCATCAGGGAATGCCGCAGCAGCGGACAGACCATATCTGCCTGGTGTGAAGATCATGATATCAGTACAAAAAGTTACTACTACTGGCTGAGGCGGGTACGTGCTGCAGCCTGTGAATCATTACCGGCGATCAAACCCAAAGAAAATACAATAGTGCCTGTGAGCATACATGCTTTATCATCCACTAAGGCTAATCCAGACCCGGGGACGTCCGGCGATATCACTTTGCAATACGGTTCAGTAACATTGGAATTACACAATACTGCATCGGCAGTGCTCATTGAAAACACATTGAGGGCTTTGCAACATGTTAGGTGATATCTCGAAAGCCGAGCAGATATATATTGCATGCGGATACACGGATATGAGAAAGTCCATTGACAGTCTCGCGGCCATAGTCCAGCAGAACTTTCAGCTGAATCCATTTCAAAACAGCCTCTTCCTGTTCTGCGGCCGGCAAAGAGACCGAATGAAGGCTCTTTACTGGGAGGGCGACGGTTTTGTCCTGTTGTACAAACGTCTTGAAAATGGAAGTTTCCAGTGGCCGAAAAATGCAGAGGCTGTTAGATCCATTACTCATCAGGAATTCCGTTGGCTCCTGGAAGGGCTCTGCGTTGATCAACCAAAAGCGGTAAAAAAGATGAATATCGACGCCTGCATTTGATGGTAAAAAGCATGTAAAGAAATGCCTCAAATGCTGTATTTTACTGGACTTTGCGGTCGTTTTATGGTATACTGAATACAGTAAAAATTTTCGCAAAGGACCTTCCTGAATGAGTGATTCGAATCAGATAACCACACTCGAAAATCGTATATCCGAACTGGAGCAGGAGAACAAGCATCTCCATGAGACAGTGGAATATCTGACCCGTAAGCTCTTCGGCAGGAGTTCTGAAAAAACTGCGGTTCTTTCCTTAGGTCAAACATGTCTGTTTGACGAGGCGGAAGTGCAAGCCGACCCGAAAGCTCCGGAACCGGATCTGAAGGAAGTTGCAAACTGGCGACGTAAAAAATTCAAGGGACAGAAAAAGGAACTTCTGAAAGACCTCCCTCATGAAAAAAAGCTTCACATTCTCACAGAGGAAGATCAATTCTGCGAAACCTGCCAGACAGCTCTTGTCCGTGTAGGAGAAGAATTCGTACGTACGGAGATTGAATATATTCCTGCCAAAGTCAGGGTCATTGATCATTATCGTGAAACATACGAATGCCGGACTTGCCGTAGAAATGGAGATACCTATATGGAGAAATCCCCGATCCCTTCTCCTGTCATTCTTCATTCCATGGCATCCCCGTCTACGGTAGCATGGGTAATGCATCAAAAGTTCGTGAATGCCCTTCCACTTTATCGGCAGGAGAATGAGTGGAAAACATTAGGCATGAACCTGAGCCGTGCCACGATGGCTAACTGGATCATGGCAGCATCACGGGATTGGCTGACGCCGGTAGTGGAACGGCTACACCAGAAACTAATCCAGGAAAGGCACTTGCACGCGGATGAAACTACGGTGCAGGTTATGAACGAGGAAGATCGAAAGAACACCACGGATTCCTACATGTGGGTTTACAGCACTGGGCAGTATAGCAAAAACCCAATTCGAATATTTGAGTATCAGCCTGGGCGGAGCGGAAAGTACCCACGGGAATTTTTAAAAGACTTTCACGGATTTTTACACACAGATGCATATGCAGGGTACAAAAAAGTTCCGGAAATCACGAGGTGCATGTGTTGGTCCCATTATCCCAGATGTATGATTATCCAAGGAGATTCGGCGCAGGCTGCATAACTGTTGTATTTTTATCGTTCTTATCAAATAATCATACTCCGGTCACAATAGTAATGTACATTAATATTTCTGTTGTGAAAGGAGACAGATATGAATACTGGGCAATACGAATGCCAGTCGTTTGATTCATTAAAGAAGGGGCTACTGAAACTGCTTCTGGACAAGGCCTACAGAAATGATACCATCAATAATTATCGTCGGAAGCTGAATCAACTGGAGCGACATATGATTGTGAATGAAATCGCAACTTATGATCCCTATGTCGGCCAGAGATTTATTGATGATTATATTTCAAAGCATGTACTCAATAAAGGCAGCAGGCAATACATTAATACCGTTATTCACCGCCTAGATGATTACTGCATTGAAAAGTATCAAATCCAACGCAAAACGGAACTTACCCCGTTGCCCGAAGTCTACACCACATTTATGAATACATATTTGCAGAAATGCAGGGATGATGGAAATAGGGAATCAACAATTAATGGAAAGAGATATTTCCTTCGAGAATTCTATTGCCATCTCCAATTCCTTGGATGCCATGATCTTAGGGATGCGGACGCTACCATCATCGGCAAGGCAAGCCTTATGCAGAACAATAAAGACGGATGGGCTGTTATCCGGATGTTTCTGCTGTATCTGAGTTATGCTGGTCTGATAAATCATGATTTCTCAACTATCATCCCGCATTTTAAGAGAGCGTTCCACCTCCCAAGTACCTATACAGAGGATGAAGTCAACCGTTTTGAGGAAGCGATAGATACTAACTCTAAAATTGGAAAACGCGATTATGCGATGTTGCTTCTTGCAACTCGGCTTGGTATGAGATCCGGCGACATAGCAAACCTCACTTTTTCGTCGCTTGACTTCGGTAACGACACTATCAGTATTACGCAGGAAAAGACGATAGAGCCTCTCGTCCTTCCCATGATCCCGGCAGCAAAAACCGCATTAGCTGATTATCTTAAGAATGGAAGGCCTGAATCGGGCCAGTTTTATGTATTTCTACGGGCAAATGCGCCATTCGAGAAGATAACTGCTTCTGTCATCCGGTTTGAGACTAAAAAATATTTCGGTAAAGCCGGTATTAATATTAATGGTAAGAAGCATGGTCCCCATGTATTCCGTTCTTCTCTTGCTAGTTCTATGGTAAACAATCAGGTGTCATATGACATAGTACGGAAAATCCTTGGGCATTCAGACCCTGATGCCGTCAAGCACTATGCAAGGGTTGATATCGAGAGGCTTCGCGAGTATGCTATTGAACCTCCTACACCTTCAGGTTTTTTCAAAGAATTTCTGGAAGGGCGGTGTCAGATATGAAGATTTTCTATAGCCCCTTCCGGAAAGAACTTGAAGATTTTTTGTCCTTGCGACAGGCATCACTCAGCAAGAGCGCTTATGCTCATGATTGTAAGTATCTTACGGATTTTGACGCTTTTTCAGCTAGATATACAAATGAAAGTGTCGTATCAGAAACCCTAATTAATAACTGGATTCATACCCTGAAAGGAAAAAGCAGTTCCATAGCAAATGAGGTCATAGTCATACGTGTTTTTATGAAGTACCTTAATAGTATTGGGATTACTGCTTACGTACCTCCGATACCCAAGGTCGCTGATGACTATGTCCCATATATTTTCTCGGATGAGGAACTGGAACGGATATATCTACATGCTGATAACCTGGATGTCTCAAACGCAAAGAAGAATCCGCTGATTCAGTACGAGTTTCCCATGGTCATCAGGCTCATGTATAGCTGCGGGCTCCGGGTAGGCGAGACACTTGCCTTAAAGATGAAAGATGTCGACCTGATTGGCGGTATCCTGATTATGAGGCATACAAAAGGAGACAAGCAGCGTTTAGTGCCGATGAATTCTTTGCTGACTGAGATTCTGGGGCGTTACTGTCTGGCAATGGGTATCGTTGGGGTTCCAGACGCCTGGCTGTTTCCTGTTTTTGAAAAAGATAAATCGATGACGCCAAAGGATACAAGGCACTGGTTTGGAAAGGTGCTCCGTCTGGCTGAGATATCTTTACCTGGACGGAAAAAGTATGAACGCGGTCCTTGCTTGCATTGCATGCGTCATGTTTTCGTCTTCAAGTCCTTTGCCGCTACAGAAAAAGCCGGAAGAAAGATTGATGATTCAGTTCCTTATCTCTCAATATATCTCGGACATGACAGCCTACAGGAAACCGAAAAATACATGAAATTCAGCAGCGAGCTGTTTCCCGAGGCGATGGAGCTGTTCTCAAATTATTCAGTCGATGTATTTCCGGAGGTGGCGTATGAAACATAAAGTCTCCTCATTTCTTGGACTACTGAACAGTTTTGTAACAGAATACCTTCCGGGTGCCGTAGGTGCAAGTCCGAATACGATAAAATCATACAAAGCTGCTTTCAGACTGCTCTTAAAATATATGTATCAGGTAAAAGGTATATCGGCTGACCAGATATCTTTTGATGCTCTCAATTACCAGACAATGATTGATTTCTTGTCTTGGCTTGAAAAGTTCCGAGGTTGTAGTGCAACCACCAAGAACCAGCGTCTGTCAGCACTTGTGTCATTCTCCTCTTATGCACAAAACAGAGATTTCATAGCTGCATCGACATTTAGAAGCAGTGTCACAAGAATTCCGATGAAGAAGGCCAAACATAGGGATCGGGCAATCTTCACAAGAGATGAGGTCACAATCCTGTTGAAGCTTCCGGACAATCACTATGAGATCGGGCTTAGGGATAAAGTGCTTCTGAGTCTCATGTATGCGAGTGGCACAAGGGCTCAGGAAATATGTGACCTCACTGTGAAGGAAATTCAATTCTCGGAAAAAGGTGCTTCTCTTAACATCACTGGAAAGGGACGTAAAAAGAGGAGAATTGGAATTTCTTATGCATGTGCGTCCCTTTTGAAGGGCTACATTGATCATAGAAAGATAGCATCGCTTCCGGAAAGGCATATATTCTCCAGTCAGACGCACGAAAAGATGACCGTATCCTGCATCGAAGAAATCTTCAATAAATATGTCTGGATAGCAAAGCAGATGAACCCTGGTTTATTTATGGATGACAGTTATACACCCCATTCGATGAGGCACTCGACAGCAAGTCATATGTTAGAAGCAGGTGTCCCGCTTGCTGTGATAAAGAGTTTTCTGGGACACTCATCATTACAGTCGACTCAGATTTATGCTGAGATATCTCAGCAGACGATAGATAAGTATCTGAATGAATGGAATGAGCGGTGGTTTTCAATACCGGCCAATACCGATCATAGCAATGTGCATAACGATGAATTACCTGATTTTTTACGCTGATTGTTTCAGTATGATTATCTGAGAAGGTATTAAGACTTTACCTATCTTCTCAGCTTTGCGCATACTTTCTCGGATAATCATACATCTGGGATAATGGGACTTATTCCAGTTCTCGAATAAGTCCCATGTCCGAAGAGCTTTTGTCGATGCTCTTCCAAAAGACATTAAAAGTCCGGAAGTCACACTTCCAAGCCAGGGGATCGAATTCTGTAACAAGCTCTTCGAAATTGAAGATACTCTTGTAGACCAAACTTCCGAAAAGCGAAAATCGGAGCGACTAAAACAGGAGAAGCCTGTCTTGGAGGCCTTTTGGGCATGGGTGGAATCTGCCCGGGCGAGTGGTAGAATTCTGCCAAAATCGAAACTAAGCGAAGCCTTGAATTATGCCCACAACCACAAAGAGGATCTTATGAATTATCTGAAAGATGGCGAGTGCTCTATTTCCAACAATCTTGCCGAAAACAGCATCCGCCCTTTCACAGTCGGTCGAAAGAACTGGTTATTCAGCGGGAGTCCCATGGGAGCTGCGGCGAGTGCTGCCGTTTACAGCATTGTCGAGACGGCAAAAGTCAACAACCTGAATCCCTATAAATATCTGCATTTCATTTTCAGCGAACTGCCAGGAGTGCTGTTCGGTCAATATCCCGAATTTCTTGAAGATTATCTGCCATGGAGCCCGGATGTTCAGGCCGCCTGCAAACAGGACTAAAAACAATTACGCTCATAGAGGCTCAGTCAATACACCATCTTTTTTGACGCTTACAGTCAAAAAGTTTCAGAAGAGCAAATTGCTAGAACTGTAAGTCAAGCAAGGAGAGATTTGGGTATTCAATATAAGGATGCGACACCGCCAACACTGAGAGATTATATCTATGACCTTAATGCACAAAGGTATGGAGACCCACTTGGACCGACATTTGATACACTCTATACGAAATATGACGGAGATTATGCTAAAATAATAGAGGCAGCATGTAGACCAAATCCAGATGTAGATACACTGTTAGGAGGGTTTAAACAATGGTTAATTGGAAAACTGCAATAACACCAATTTATATTCAGAATCATGATATTCATAAAGTGATTTGTGTTTATAAGCCTGAAAGTGGGGAGTTTGAAGAGAAAGACCGTTCCGAACTTTTAGACTTAAAAGAGACATGGAGAGGTTACTATAAAAATACTGATAAAGGTTTAATGGGTATTTTTGCAACTGATAGAGGTCCTGTATTCTTTGTAAATAGTGAAAGATATCTATTGCCCGAAAAAAGTTGGGACTTTAAAGTTGAACCTCTGAAAGAAATAATGTTTTTACTTTTTGGTTTGATGGTAAAGAATGTGTAAATATAAATTACCCTAAAGCAATAGAGTTAGGAACACATACGTATGCTGATGAAGAATTTGTGGATTTCTTTATATGGCTATCAAAAAAGAGGGAAAGCAGTACGTTCATTAGCTTCTATACGGTAAGTCGTTAATAAAGGTATAGGATTACAAGCACAAAGAACAATGATTTTTTGTGCTTGTTTTTTTGTTAGTAGAGAAGGAGAAGAGGTTATATGAGTGAACTATCTTTTATTGGCATAGGTAGTGCGTTTAATACAAAGCTTGGGAATACAAGTGCCTTCATTCGTAAGCAGGATTCAATGATTTTGATTGATTGTGGAGGCACTGTATTCCACCGCTTAATGGAGTTAAAGCTATTAGAAGAACTGAAACAACTAAATATTATCATTACTCACACCCACCCTGACCATATAGGGAGTTTAGGAGAGGTTATATTTTTTGCACATTATGCCTTGAAGATTGTGCCGAGAGTATATTTCCCTGATAAGGAGTTAATGGAAAAATTTTTCGAGTGTATAGGTGTAGAAAGCAAAATGCTAGAATTGATTGCCGTCTCAGAGATTATCATATCTACAGAATTTGGAGATTTTGGATTATCGTTTTTGAAAATCTCCCATTTGCCCAATATTCCTGCATATGGTTTCATACTTGAGTCAAATGGCTTCCGAATATATTACAGCGGAGATTCAAATGATATACCAGAAAGTATAATGAAAATGTTTATTGTCGGGAATTTGGATTATATTTATCAGGACACTTGTGGTTTGGATTATGATGGTAATGCACATCTTTCATTCAGAAAACTATGCGAGATAATACCTATGGATTTAAGAAGTAAAGTCATTTGTATTCACCATGATAATTTTTTAGATATTGAGAAGGTTAAAGCCGCAGGATTCCAATTACCAAGTGTTTATGGAAAATGAAAAATGAAAATACTTTTCTATTCTACAGATATATTCAATCAAATAACATATACAGAAAAAGTTGGACACATTTTGAGGGACATAAATGGAATAGTACGCCTTTTGTTGAGCCATAATTAGTAAGCTATATGCATACAAAAGGAGGACTTGAGACGCCAAGTAATAATAGCAAGTATACCGATGAGGTTCGAGAGAGAACCGCCAGATTCATCCTTGAGAGCGGGAAATCAGCAACCAGTGTGGCTGAAGAAATGAAGATAGATGTCAATACTGTATGCCGCTGGGTTAGGGATTATTGGAATGGTCCGACTTTTGTAGAGTCGATATGGTAAAGTCATATACATACAAGAATTAGATGAGCTAAGTGACAATAGCAGATATACAAACGTAATTAGAGGTTGATGACAATTTTGATGACAGTATAGGCAATAGACTACAAAAATTATAACAATAGATACAATCTGCTAAACTATGAAACCCTAATAAATCAGCTATTTTTCAAATTTGTCTTAGTTGACAATAACGACTTAACCATTCTCATAACCCGAAGGTCAGAGGTTCAAATCCTCTTCCCGCAACCAACGAAATGAAGAAGCCGCAAGTGATTGCGGCTTCTGTCATATCTTCAGATATCCAATATATGGTAAAGTACAGCAACCGGTACAGCAACGAGAAAAAAACTAACTAAAATAATAAGAGAAAAAAGAAGACTAACCGTGAAGAGAATTCAACTTAGAGATTTACGAAAATAAATAAATATTTGACCGACTCTTTTCAAGCGGAAGCCTGAAAGTGAAGACTGTACCGAAGAATAAGACTTTTAGTGCAGTCTTCACTGTTTGTGTATTTCGGTTGCATGCGGACACTGATTTCGGAAACATCCGGACAGCGTAACGGAATTATCCGGACAGCATAACGGCACATCCGGACACCTTGTCGAATTAATAAAAAAGCTGGTACTCTTTTAATAATAATGATTAAAGGGGGCCGAACGATGAGGAGGCTGGATATGTTAAAAGCAAGAGAAATTTTAAGGTTAAAACATGAGATGGGATTATCCCTCAGGGAAATCGGAAAGGCCTGTAACTGCGGAAAAACAACGGTATCAGAAGTGCTTGGAAGGGCTGCTGAGGCCAAAATAGCATGGCCAGTGGATCTAAGTGACAAGCAGTTGATATCGCTACTCTATCCACCAGTAGAGAATCAGGATTCACCACCTGAACCTGATATCGAATATGTCTACTCTGAGATGAAGAAAAAAAGTGTCACACTTATGCTACTCTGGGAGGAATATAAAGAAAAATACCCGGAGGGCATCATGTATACTCAATTCTGTGAACGTTACCGAAATTTTAAAAAAGACAATCAACTAACCATCCATAAAGAACACAAGGCTGGCGAAGAGGTCGAAACCGACTGGGCTGGAGACACAATGTCGTATGTAGACCCAGAATCGGGAGAAGTAATACCTGCATACATATTTGTAGCCGTTCTTCCAGCAAGCTCCTATCCCTTTGCATATGCCTATGAAAATATGAAGAAGCCGAACTGGATAGATGCACATGTAAGAGCATATGAATTTTTCGGTGGTGTACCTAAAATAACTATTCCTGATAATACAAGAACGGCCGTGTCAAAATCAGATATTGTGGACCCGGTCCTGAATAAAAGTTACTATGAAATGGCAAAACATTATGGGACAACCATTATTCCCGCACGACCGGTTAAACCCAGAGACAAAGCGGCGGTGGAAAATATGGTTGGTAATGTAGGCAAAAGAATCATCGCCGCACTAAGGAACAGACAGTTCTTTAGCCTGCATGAAATAAACCAGGCCATATTGGAATATCTAGAGAAATTCATTGATAGACCGTTTCAGAGGATTGAAGGAAACAGAAGAACAGCTTTTGAAAATATAGATAAACCCTGTCTGCAGCCTTTACCTACTCTGAAATATGAATACTCCGAATGGGAGGAAACACGGATTGGATACAACTACCATGTTGAATATGCTGGTTTTTTCTACAGTACGCACTATTCCTATGCAGGCAGAATGTGTTCTGTAAGAGCTACATCCAGAACGATAGAAATCTATGTGGACAGCGAAAGAATAGCCGCATACCCAAGAAACTACAATACTTTTAAAAGATATACAACATTGGAGGAACATATGCCCAATGAGCATAAGGCAGTATACGGGTGGAATCCTGATCGCTTTGTTTCTTGGGCAGATAAAACCGGCCCTCAAACCTGTAATCTTATCAAAAAAATTCTTGAAAGCAGAGAATATCCTGTTCAGAGCTACCGCACATGCATGGGCATTATGAGGCTTTGCAAAAGCTTCTCCCCTGAAATAATGGAGGCTGCAAGCAAGGAAGCACTAGAGCGAAATACCCTTTCTCTCAAGTACTTTAATTAGTTAATTGCGAAACTCAAAGCCCTTGAATTTCAACGGGTCTAGCAATATTTTTCTATATAACTCCTCACTGAAACGTGGTATAATATAACTGATAAGACACATTATGTCACGTCCAGAGAGGAGCTATAATCTCATGTCACCAAGACCGAAACAGCTATCACTAAACGACATTTTTACCGACTGTCTCGAATCCCTTACTAACGACAAGCCAAAGTTCTTCACCCTTCTTGACGAAAATCTCGACCTCGATAGTCTTATTCCAGTAACATTCTGGAACCATTTTCATCAGCACGAAGGCCGTCCGCGCGAGTATCCATTAACCGCTTTCATCGTAACCGGCAAATAAAAAGCGTCTATTTACAAAAACCCTGACATGTTACAATCA
>CAZBEQ010000062.1:0-14349 GCA_964490975.1 uncultured Oscillospiraceae bacterium
AGGAAGCCCCTATTTCTTCCTGCTACTTGAACCTAGTTTATATTTCGCGTAATCATATATATAAAAATGTTAGCCTTCCCTTCAAAATTTCTACGAGATTTATTTGTTGACGATTATACCGTCAGTTTTACATTTTATCAGGCTGACCAGTTCTGATGGCGCAATTTTTATCTGATGTCCTATTTTACCTGCGCTTATTATAATAAAGTTCATTTTATCACTGGAATTGTCCAATACTGTTGTAAAATTCTTTTTCATACCTATTGGTGAACATCCGCCACGTATATAACCTGTTACTTTATTTATATCCGCGGCCTTGATCATTTCAACTGATTTCTCACCTACTGATCTTGCTGCAGCTTTTAGATTAAGCTCCTCTGCGACAGGTATGATAAAAACGTAATAATTCCTGGTGTGCCCTTGAGTCACAAGCGTTTTATAGACGCTTTCAACCGGCAGCCCCATTTTCCCGGCTACTGAAATACCGTCTATCATACCGTCATTGGCATCGTATGTCAGTATTTCATAATTAATATTTTCCTTATCAAGTATCCTCATTGCGTTAGTTTTAAGTTTATCCATAGCAGCTCCTGATGATAAATAACATATTATGTTAATTAAATTGGACAAGTGGTCATGCATACCGTATTTGAGCACCAAATGGCAGTATTCCTAGTTTTGCTAGCTTGAAATGCTGCATTCCGAATGGTATGCCTATTATCGTAATACAATACAGCAATCCAATCACTACATGCATAACAGCAAATTCCCAGCCGAAAACAACCAGCCATATAATATTGAACAGCATTCCTCCGACACCGAAATTTCCTAACTCGATATCCTTTCCGAATGGCCATAATACCAGACCTGCGATTTTGAAACACTGTACACCAAACGGAATACCCACAATTGTAACACAAAGAACAATTCCAGATACAGCCCATAATACCGATAAAACTATACCTCCAAGAAGCAGCCAGATAATATTACCTAAAAACTTCATAGCAATCCCCCATTTTCTTTTTAATTATAACAGTTCACAATTATCTTTACTAATAAATCATACTAATAAATGATCATTAAGTCTGACTATTTTTTTGAGTCGTTATAAAGAGTCCAGTAATATAAAATACAAAAGGTTTATATAAATAAAAGGGCCTGCCAGGCCGTAAGGCTCAGCAGACCCTTTGGCGGCCATCAGATGATGGCCACCTCCATTTCAATCTTCAACTCAGACCACTCCTTTCATAAAAGAGTCGGCTCCGGAAGCCGCGTCGTACTGGATATCCGGTACATTTTGATTATAACCCGGTCAAGGCTGCAATAACCAGCTAATAAACAAATATATCAATTTTTTCTTAACTCAATGCGAAACAGTAATAGCCTCTTTTGCTTCCCATACCCTTGCGGACAGGTTTCGTCCAGCCGGGCATATATAGCTGCAAAGTCCGCATTTGATACACAATTCCGGACTGTATTTTCTTGCAGCCTCCGGACAGCCTTTATCAACAAGATCAGCGATCCTGTTTGCCTGAAGTCCTTCGGGACAGTTGCAAACACAAGCACCGCATTTTGAACACAATGGAGATTCCTTATAACGTGGTATGGGAGCTGCGATGATGATATTTGTATCTTTACCTATTTTATCATCCTCTTGTGCCATCCTTGCCTGCATTATACCGCCGCCTATGAACACTGTACGTCTGTCAGGATATACTTTATTTATTGCTTCCATCACGGAAGTATCAGTCTTGACCTTTGCGACAACTGAATATCCGGCTGTAATGTCTGCTATTGTTATATATTTGCTGTCGGCCTTTCTATTGAGGCAAACAGCTTCATAAACCGAGAAAACAGTTTGCACGTTGAGAACAAGTATACCGAGCTTTGCGGGTATGAAACCGGAGGGTACACTTTTTTTCAAAACACTTTTAATAAGATTTTTTTCAAACCCCGCAGGGTAATAATTCCTCACTTTACTTATACTTATGCCTTCAGGAGGCTTGATACCGTAGCTTTCCTTTACAGCAATGATCACTTTGGAGAAGTGCAGGCACTTCGTTATAATGCTGATGCCCTTGAAAATATCATCCTGCCTGTTATGAAGGAGCCACTTGTCATGTAGCAATCCAGGATCACATTCTGCAGCGTTTATTATGAAAAACTTCTTATCCACATTGGAATCTAAAATTGTCTGAAGCTTCCTGCCTGTCGGGAAAGCTGCTCCACCCATGCCATAGACACCGCACTTGTCTAATTTTCCAATTAAGTATCCAATGTCTATATTCTCAGGGATATCAGTTACATTGCAGCCTGTATTGATAACGTCAGATTGCGCATCATTTAATTCTAGTGCCGTTTTTGTTATATCATTTTGTCGGTACGGCTTTTTTATACTGATAGGTGTAAAGAACGGCCGTTTTCTTGGGGTATGAATGTATTCTGCCAGCAGATGTGAAACAAGATTGAAAATGAGTATGGTAAGAAATCCAGTAATATAATTATCAATAGTCATTAACGGAAGAAATGCGCAAAGAAAACCTCCAACAAGGCCGGTTAATTTCAAAGGCGTAACGGTTACCGGATCGGTTAGTATGATGCAGCATATAAAAACACTGTTCATTATCAACTGCTCTCCGAAGCTGATGTTTCCTGTCAGACCGGCAATAAGTATGCCGGTAAAATAGCCAAATGAAATAAACGGTCTGAAAAGAATAAAAGGAAGTGACAATATAACTGCGGGTATAAGCAAGTTAGTTGGCTGTATGGGGACCTGTATTCCCGTATAGAAGGTACAAATTATCACGTATCCGAAAATGGCCGGATTCATTGCATTCTTTCCGGTCCCGCCCCAAAATTGCTTGCCGGGAATTATTGCTGCAAAAACACCGATCAGCTTAGCCCAAAGAGGTACACCTGGTGTCAGCACATAAAGGACAGCAGCTGTAATGGCTGCGGATACGGAACAAACAACTCTTTTATGCCTTATAAAAGCTGCAGTTGCATCCAATACAAGAGCAAAAGCAAGCATGGCTGCAAAAACTGCAATATCAATGGGATATTGCAGCCAACGCGGCAACATATACAGCAGTATCACAAAAAAGAGACCTGCCATTATATGCTCGTTAGACCACTTGGAGCGGATAAGAGGATATGATCTCATCATCTGACTCCTGCAAAAAATCCATGAAGCTTGTGTATACCTGATCCAAAAAGCATCATCGGACAGGCTGTTGCTGTTTCGATCCCTGCTGCAGCACAATCATCAAGCAGCTGCTGATCAGCTGTCTTTCCACGGTGAAAAAGAATTTTCTTTACACCACTTCCCTTGAGCTGCTCTACAGCCTTTTTTGCATTCTCATTATTTAAAAGTATGTATGCTGTTTTCGGAATTCTAGGAAGTTCATTGATGTCACTGTAAACCTTGACATCATATTTTCCATCCTTCTTAGGATTGATGGGATAAACCTTAAAGCCGGCATCGCTGAAAGCCTTATAGATCATGTTGCTGAACTGAGGCGCACGGCTTGAATAACCCATAAAGATAACTTCGTTTTCAGTAAAAAATTCTTTCCTCAAATTTCTCATATACTACCTCCGTTATAATCTGATTCTATATTATATACGGATAATTAACCACAATGTTTGTTACACTTTTAATAAAACAATAATTATTGATGTCAGGCTGAGGCACATATTAATGAGGCACAAAAACAACACAGCCTGCTTGGGGTTCAAGCCCGCTGACAGCAGTCTATAATGTGCCTGGCTCCTATCGGCTTTGTAAAAGGGTTTTCCATTGAGAAATCTTTTTACTACAACAAACAGATTGTCAAATATAGGCACACCCAGCGCCAGTATAGGAACAAACAACGATAATACTGTAGCTTTTTTGAAGGCTCCATCCAGTGCAATTATTCCCAGAATATAGCCCATGAAACCTGCACCTGCATCCCCCATATAGATTTTTGCAGGAGGTTTGTTATATTTAAGATAGCCAATGGCAACACCTATAAGAATTATTGCCATAAAAGACGACCTTGTCTGGCCTTTGGACAATGCGACTACGAACAACGTTATCGCAGAAATTGTAGAGAGGCTGCCTGCCAAACCATCGAGACCATCTGAGAAATTTATTACTGTAATTACTCCAAAAATCCATGTTACAGTAAGAATAAATCGAAGCCAAACAGGTAGCAATACATATGTATTGTTATTGAATGGATTTGTGAAGCCTGTAAATACTATACCGGAAAAATAGGTTACTATTGCCGCCATTACCTGAACAAGAAATTTTGGAAGCGCCGGGAAATCCTTGCCATGAGTCTTGTACCAATCATCGATGATACCGATAGCAAGTACAAGTACAGAACCGGCTATAATACCCAGATTACGTTTGCTAAAGCCTTCGGAAAATGCCAGGAAGGCTGTCATGAAGCCTGCAAAAATGCCTAAGCTTGCAAGATGAGGCACCGGTTCCTTGTGTATCTTCCTTGAAGTTGGCTGGTCTACAAAGCCAATGGTAACAGCCAGCTTCCTAAGAGGTGGTATTAAGATGTAAACGCTTATGAAAGCGATAGCAAATGCAGCTATATATTTCAATTTGAATCCTGTCTCCCACTATGAAAAATTTTACAGCCGTGAATCTCAACAATTATTGTATCATAAAATTATTGTATCTTTACATTAAAAAAATATGTCAAATTTGTAAACCTGACATATTCTTTATTTATGTAATTGCCTAAAATTATTATTTACTTGTTATTTTCAAAAATCAGCTGGCATTTATCTGCACGGTACTTCGAAACTATATGTTCTACAGCCTGACCGCTTTTTGAATAAAGAGTGTTCTCTATCCTTATAGCGGGAAGACCGGTCTGCACCTTCAGATGCTGGGCGTCTGTCTGGTCTGTAAAAACGACCTCCAGTATGCTTTTTGTCCGGACCGGAAGCAGTGGATATTTTCCTTTAAAGATATCATATGATGGCTTTCCGGCTTTTATATCATCGAGCAGATCAGGAAACATAGCCAATGGTATATATGAAATATTAAAGGATAACGCGCTTCCCTTATCTGCGGTTACATATCTTACTTCAGCAAACTCTGTATTGTTGGAATGACTTTGCAATCCAAAAATGGATTCCAGGAACTGAACTTCGTTTAGCTTGATAACACATAAAGACAGTATGTCATGTTGACTTGGATCCTGGCTATCAAGAATCGAATCAGTAAAACCTGAATAATTTTTTATATCAACCTTTGATTTGGATTTTGCTACAAATGTTCCTTTACCTTTTTCCTTGTACAAGTAACCGTTATTAGTAAGTTCACTTATTGCCTGTCTTACTGTTGGCCTGCTTATATCATATTGTTCGCAAAGCTCCTGCTCGGATGGGATCCTTGACTCTCCCTGATATTCTCCTGATTCTATCTTTTGGATAATGAGGTTTTTCAACTGAAAATATAAAGGCACATTACTATATTTATTTATCACAACGTTCCCTCCATGTTTAGTAAGCATAGCAACACATAATTACATCATTACTAATGATAAATGATTTTATTACTCAATTCAACAAAAAACTGTATAATTTTCCTCTGAGAATTTCGGTACTTTTAACAAAAGAAAATTATACAGTATATAGATTATTATTAAACCTTCAGTTCTGCTTTGATCTGTGCATGATCGATTCTGCTTATCCTCGGCAGAACAATCCTGTCAATAAATTCCGTTATTTGTTCCTGAGAACGCCCGATATAGTTTGACGGCTCGATAACACTTAGGATGTCCTCCATTGCAAGCCCGAATGCAGGATCGGCTGCTATCCTTTCAAGGAGATCATTCTTCAGGCCATACAGCTTGACTTGCTTACCTGCCTCCATTGAATGTGTTCTTATCCTTTCATGCAGCTCCTGCCTGTCCCCTCCCTTTTTGACAGCCTCCATCATTATATTTTCCGTCGCCATAAAGGGCAGTTCCTCCAGTACATGTTTTTCTATGACCTTCGGATAGACTACCAGGCCGCCTGCTATATTCAGATATATATTCAATATGGCATCCACAGCAAGGAAAGCTTCCGGTACACTAATCCTCTTGTTAGCCGAATCGTCGAGCGTTCTTTCGAACCATTGTGTCGCAGCAGTTATAGCCGGATTGAGACAATCAATCATCACATACCTGGCAAGCGAGCCTATCCTCTCAGAGCGCATGGGGTTGCGCTTGTATGCCATTGCAGATGAACCTATCTGCTTTTCTTCAAACGGTTCTTCAATCTCCTTCATGCTTTGCAGCAATCTTATGTCGCAGCTGAATTTACTTGCGCTCTGGGCGATTCCTGAGAGAACATTCAATACTCTGCTGTCTTGTTTTCTTGTATAGGTCTGTCCGGATACAGGATATACACTGTCAAAACCCATTTTTTCGGCTATAAGCTGCTCAAGCTTTTTGACCTTCTCACTGTCGTTATCAAAAAGATTCATAAAGCTGGCTTGTGTGCCGGTTGTACCTTTATTTCCAAGCAGTTTCATTGAGGAAATGATATACTCAAGATCTTCAAGATCTATAAGCAGATCCTGTATCCATAGTGTGGCACGCTTGCCAACAGTCACAAGCTGGGCCGGCTGATAATGTGTAAAGCCCAGTGTTGGCAAGCTCTTGTATTCCAGCGCAAATCCGGACAATTTTCCAATTACGGCTGCCAGTTTTTTTCTTATCAATTCAAGGGCGTCGCGCATTATGATTATGTCTGTATTATCTCCTACATAGCATGAGGTAGCTCCCAGATGAATAATGCCTTTTGCCAAAGGACACTGTTCACCGTATGCATGCACATGTGCCATTACGTCATGGCGCACTTCCTTCTCCTTTTGTTCGGCTGTCTCATAGTTGATCTGGTCTTTAAAACTTTTAAGTTCCTCTATCTGCTCGTCAGATATATTCAGACCCATTTCCTTCTCGGCTTCTGCAAGCGCGATCCAGAGCCTGCGCCATGTCCTGAACTTTTTATCAGGTGAGAAAAGCTCCTGCATTTCAGGGCTTGCATATCTGGCATTAAAAGGGCTGTCATACGTATTTCTCAAAGTTATACACCTCCGTTAATTAAGCACTTATGACTATATTGTAACAAAAAAATTGCGAGATTAAAGAATCCCGCCGAATATTTAAAAATATGAGATTTATATGATATCATCCCGAAGAATGATTCATCCAAAAAGATTATATTATTCTTGAAAGTATATTTCAAGCCTTTGTGAAAAATAGCTCTGCTTACTCTCCAAGCAATTTTTTTATCGTTACTATCTGAACGCAGACACACAGCAGCTCCATTGCCTTTTTTAATTCATTGACAGGAGGAAGTGTAGGTGCGATCCTAATATTTGCATCCTTTGGATCCTTTCCATATGGATAGGTAGCGCCGGCCGGTGTCATAACAACACCTGCATCTGCAGCCATTTTTACCACTGCTGAAGCACAACCTGGCATTGTGTTAAAGCTTATGAAATAACCACCGTTGGGCTTGTTCCACCATGCGATATTTTTATCGTCCAGGCTTTCCTCCAATATTTCAAGTACCATATCAAACTTTGGCTTAAGAATAGCGGCATGCTTTTTCATATGCTCTTCAATGCCATCCATATCCTTAAGGAAATTTACATGCCTGTACTGGTTTACCTTGTCATGCCCGATAGTTTGTATTGCCAGCAGCTTCTTGATCTGCGATATGTTATTTTCACTTGCAGCCATCATGGCAATTCCTGCGCCTGGGAAGGTAAGCTTTGATGTTGAGGCAAATATGAATACTCTGTCTGGATTACCTGCGTTTTTACAAGCTTCCAGTATATTTTTCAGCATATCGGGTTTGTCAGTAAGATGGTGCACGATATACGCATTATCCCAGAATATTCTGAAATCTTTAGCTGCAGTATGCATTTTAGCAAACCTGTCGACAACCCCATCGGAATATGTGATACCATCGGGGTTGCTGTATTTCGGAGTACACCATATGCCCTTAATAGAATCGTCTTGCGAAACAAGCTTTTCTACCATATCCATATCAGGCCCGTCAGCTTTCATATCGACTACTATCATTTCGATATTGAAAAGCTCTGTTATAGCAAAATGCCTGTCATATCCGGGGCTCGGGCAGAGGAATTTGACCTTCGGCAGCTTGCCCCATGGATCAGTGCCTCCGCAAACGCCAAAGGTCATTGCACGGCTGATAGTATCATACATTAAGTTGAGGCTTGAGTTGCCGCCAATGATCAATTCCTTTGTACTGACCTCCAGAAGCTTGGAAAACAGCTCTTTTGCCTCAGGTATACCATCGGTCAGTCCGTAGTTCCTTACATCTGTTCCGGAGGGAGTTTTGATGCTGTCTGAAGAGCATGGAAAATCAAGCATTTTCATGGACAGATCAAGCTGTTCTGTGCATGGCTTCCCTCTAGACATATCAAGCTTTAGATTTTCAGCTTTTAAAGCTTCATATATTTTGTTCAACGTTAAAAGCGTATCTTTAAGTTCATCTCTGCCAAGCTTGTTAAAATCCATCACAATAACCTCCGAATATCATAATACACATTTCTGATATAATAATACATTCAGAGAAGTTTTGCAACTCAAGTATGATAAAAATTCAAAAAAAATATTTTTGTTATTGATTTGCACTACAATATGCAAGATGAACATAAATACATTTCATTGTTATCAGAGAATTTGCTTTATTATTCTCATAAAGTTTTGCCCGGCAAGCTTTTCTATGAAGCTGCTGCTATAATTGAGCTGCAATAAGCGTTCAAATAGGGCAGGAATGCATTGTGTGCCTTCAAGACCGACAGGAGTACATTCTATACCGTCGTAATCCGCTCCGATACCAATATGGTTTTCACCTGTTACAGAACAGATATGTTCTATGTGTCTGACAACATCATCAATACAGGCATTTTCAGTATTATTGAGAAAATGCGGATAGAAGTTCAGACCCACTACACCGCCATTTCTCTTGATTTGAGTCAGCTGAGCATCTGTCAGGTTCCTTACATGATCACATACAGCTTTCGAATTTGAATGAGAGGCAATTACCGGCGCCGTTGTCAGTGAAAGTACATCATTAAAGCTGGCTTCACAAAGATGAGAAACATCAACGAGCATGCCCAGACGGTTCATTTCAACAACCACCTGTTTTCCGAATACTGAAAGGCCGGTGCCAGGCTGTTCATCAGCACCATCGGCAAGCAGATTGCGATAATTCCAGGTAAGGAGCATACTGCGGACGCCTAATCTGTAAAGCTGCCTGAGAACAGACAATTCACCGTTCAGGCATTCCCCTCCCTCTATAGACAGGACTGAAGCTACCCTGTTATTTGTTATTGCATTGTCGATATCTTTAGTATTCAGGCAGACTTTTATTTTATCGCTGTACCTTTCCTGAGCAGTATAAACAACATCTAATATCGACAATACATGTGCAAGTGTATTGTTCATATATGTCCTCGGGTGGACAAAGGCTGCAAAGAACTGAACGCGGCTGCCTGTATCAAGCAGTCTCTTAATATCCAGATGAAAATCGTTATTGTAAAGATCGCCGTTATTTTCATATACGGACAGAGCCGTATCACAATGAGCATCAACTATAAGCATTAGAATGCACCTCTTATCAAATTAATACTTTTTGGCATAAAACCATCCTTGCTTTTTGTACCAGTTACCTCGATTATGTCAAAGCGCATGTATCTTTCGCCCATTCCCTTATGCTTCAGGTATATCCAGGCAAGTGATTTTATTTTCTGCCTTTTGGAGAAGCCTACAGCCTCTGCTGGAGTTCCAAAAAGGTTGCCGGTTCTCGTCTTTACCTCAATAAAACAAATATATTCCTTTTCACAGGCAATGATGTCGATTTCACCAAACTTGCCTGATCTGAAGTTTCTGTCCAGTATCGTAAAGCCGTTATTTTCAAGGTAATCCGCGGCAAGCTGCTCCCCTGTTTTTCCGAATTCATAATTATTCATTTACCGCTCCGATCCTGCTGTTTGTTGAATTTACTGTCAATATCGCTTACAAACACAAGTATTTTTGCAACTATTTCGTACAGCTCCCTTGGTATTTCGGCTCCGACTTCTAAAAAATTTAATGTGTGCGCCAGTTCGGCGTCCTCATAAAGCGGAACATTATTCTCTTTAGCTTTTTCAATAATTTTTTCAGCAATTTCTCCCTTACCAAGGGCAACAATTTCAGGAGCACCATTATTTTCCGCCGAATATCTCAGTGCTGCGGCTTCTTTAATTTTCTTTTTCCCTATGTTATTCGTCATATCCTGAAATCAACCTTCCCGTGCTTTAGCCTAATGGCATCGGTGAGGAGCTTTTCTTGTTCGGCCGGTAATGCTGCAGAACCAATAATTGAGTATCTGATGTCTACGAGCTTGTAGCCGCACTCAGCAAGCCCGGAATACAGACTTTTAATATTTGCCCGTGTAAAGTCATTGACAGCCTGGCTTTCACTCCTGAGGCTTATACTTACATTGCTGCCCTTCACGTCGAGTATGGTTTCCACCCTGCCCATATTTTTTGTGTCCAATGATAGAAACAATACGGAATCATGAGGATCGATCCTCTTTTTGTTCTGCTGACGTTTCATAACATAAAGTTCAGCCGTAGATTTGAAATTATCGATTTTGACAGGTATCTGATAATAAAGGACATTATTGGCTTTAAATATGTCAAGAAGCTTGGCGGTATCATTAATAAGGTTAGCCGCCGAAACAGCTTGCGCATTTGGCGCCTGTGAGCTGTCGGACAGCTTGACCAGATTGTTAAGTTCATCGGACAGCTCAGAAAGCTTTTCCTTTATATTAGCAGAGTCAATTTCAGCTGAAGATAGCTGATTATTTATTTTTACAAATAGCTTGTCAATAGAGTTAATAATTTTTTCTGCTGCTTTCTCAATTGAATAATCAGGTATTGGTTTTTCATCTGCTAATCTGTTTTTAATGCTGGCAGCTTTTTCAGAAATGTCCCTATTATCAGCAGCAACAACTGACGTCCTGACGTTATCTGAAGCTTCAGGACTTGCGCTTTTATTTGCAGAAGCAGATCCAGTATCTGATGAAGATGGCTTTTGGGCTGTGGGTGCTGCCTCATTAATTACAGCTTTTCGGGAATCAGACTCTTTAATATCGTCCGGCACTGTTTTAGCTATCTCTGGAGCCACAGCTGTATTGAGCTGCTTTACTTCTGTGTCGGTTACAGCATTTGCAGGTGTATCTTGAGCAGTGACAGCCTGAAGGATATCACCACCGGCTGAATTTTTAACTGCCGTAGTAAACGCACTAAGGGAAGCATTTTCTGTTGTTCGGACCGGGACAGATTCGGATTGAGAAAAACTTGGTCTGGAATCCGATGAAACTTGTATGGGTGCCTTTGCCTCAGCATTAATCTGACTATCAGCCTTGATATAATCCTTTACAGGAGCGGAGGCTGCCTGCTGTGGCATTTTATTTTCGGCAGCCGGAAGTGTTGCATTTACAGGTGTGCTGTCATCTATATTTTGCATCTCAGTACTTTGGGTTTGGCTAATCATAGTCTTATTCAGTCTCTCAAGCAGCCGTCCAAGCTTCAAATCCCCGTTTAGCAGTCCGGCAAGCATAGTTTTATCAGCCTTATCGGCTGTAATGTTTTTTGCGGCAAGAAAGACTGCTTTTTCAGTGTCTAATCCACTTGGCTCCTTCATGAGCTCAAGAGCCTCGGAGATATTCTCAGAGGTCGGCTTGATGTCATATTTCAAAAATTCGGCTGCGAGTTTTAAATATATATCGTCGGATTTAATGTTGACAGCGTCTAATATTTTCAGAAGCTTCCCGGTATCTGCTGCAGTAGTTTGAAGTGCATCCTTGACCGTCTCAAGTACAAATGAATTTTCTGAACGTGAGGTAACACTCAGTGAAATAGTCTGGCCAGGTTTTGCATCAAGTGACTCACTGATTCTTGCCTTTATGACAGAACCATCAGAAAGCCTGAGCGTAGCCTCTTGAGGTGACATCTCAATAACTTTGGCCTTTATGACATCGCCTGCTTCAAGATTACTCATCAGATCGCTGACGTCTGACCTGTTTTCACCTGCAATGAACGAATGACTATCGATCCGCATTTCCGGGCTCCTCACAAATACTGTTATGCTTTCTTTGATCAGATGGTGAAATTTTTTGTAAAGCTTATTCTATGTATCGGACAAATACCGAATTTTTTTATAGCTTCTATATGCTGCGGTGTGCCGTAGCCCTTGTGATCTTTGAAGCCATAGGAGGGGTAAATACTGTCGGCTTCATCTATAAGCCTGTCCCTTGTTACCTTGGCTATGATAGATGCAGCTGCAATCGAGAGGCTAAGAGCGTCACCTTTTATTATAGCTTTCTGTGGAATGTCGATATCCTTTAGCTCCAAAGCATCAATAAGGAGAAGGTCAGGCGACGGTTTTAACTGCTCCAATGCCTTTTTCATAGCAAGCTTTGTTGCATTTAGAATATTAATTTCATCTATAGTTTTCTCATCTACTATCCCAACGCCGAAGGAAACAGCTTTTTCAACTATGACATCGTAGAGCTTATCACGTTTTTCAGGGCTTAATTTTTTTGAGTCATTTACTCCTTCGATTAAACAATTCTCAGGCAATATCACACATGCAGCCACAACGGGTCCAGCAAGCGGCCCCCTGCCTGCTTCATCCATGCCGGCTACCATTTTGTGGCCTTGAAGAAATGCCTGCCTTTCATAGATATACATGTTTTCAAGACGCTGAATTTCCTTTTCGTGCGCCAGTCTTTGCTTCTCAAGTCTCTCCGCCTGCATCTTGTCCTTTTGGCTCATTTCCGCTTTCTGTTCCATTTTTCTGCGCCTCGCTTTTCGGTGGTCTCTCCAGTGTAATATACCCTATCTTTCCTCCACGAAATTCATCAAGGATGATCATCGAGATCCTTTGCATATCTATGATGCCGCCAGGAAGAATACAACCCCTGTTTTTCCCCGCAGCTTCAACAAGCTGGAGTCCGGTCATCCCTTCAGAATTTATGAGCTTATAGCGTTTCAGGAATAGCTCCGGGTATGTTGACAGCAATTTACTTGCCAACGCAGCGGACACCTCTGTTACATCAATGATATCATCCTTGATGGCACCTGTGAAGGCCAGATTAAATGCTGTATCCTGATCGTCGAACTTTGGCCATAATATTCCCGGAGTGTCCAGCATATCAATTTCAGGATTGAGCCTGATCCACTGCTTTCCGCGTGTCACGCCAGGTTTATCTCCGGTTACGGCTACAGCTTTGCCTGCGATCTTATTAATAAAAGTCGACTTGCCAACATTAGGGATTCCAACCACCATTGTCTTTACAGTCCTGAATATCCTGCCCTTTTCCCGGTCTCTTTCAAACCTTTCCTTCATGATTGATTTAAGACTATCCTTGAGGATATTCAAGCCTTTTCCTTTTATCGAATCGGCAAAAATGACAGGTATGCCTTTATTTTTGTACCATGCAGCCCATTGCTTCGATACCTCAGGATCTGCCATATCAGATTTGTTCAGTACTATCAGCCTTGGCTTGCTGCCTACGATCGAATCTATCTCGGGATTCCTGCTGCTTGCAGGTATCCTGGCATCCAGCAGTTCTATGACCACATCCACAAGCCTTAGATTTTCGGAAAGCAGGCGCCTTGTCTTTGCCATATGTCCGGGGAACCATTGTATATTCATAGCATTTTCCTTTTCAAAAATACAAAAGGGACCCGTGGTCCCCTTTATATCTCATTATTCTTTTACAACAAGCTTTTCTCTTACCTTTGCAGCCTTGCCTACTCTTTCGCGCAGGTAGTAGAGCTTTGCTCTCCTTACCTTACCTTTTCTTACGACTTCGATAGTAGCAATCTTGGGTGAATGGACAGGAAGTATTCTTTCAACTCCTACTCCATAGGATACCCTTCTGACTGTGAAGGTTTCTTTCAAACCGGAACCCTTCTTTGCTATAACAGTACCTTCAAATATCTGGATCCTTTCTCTGTTGCCTTCCTTTACCTTAAGGTGTACCTTTACATAGTCTCCTATGCTCAGTACAGGCAGATCGGATCTCAACTGTTCCTGTTCAAGTGCCTTGATTATATCCATTTATATTTCCTCCTCCCTTGCCTAGACGTTCATAAATGTAAAAACGCATCAGCGGACCGTCCGTACTACATACGTCAGATATTATAGCACATAGATTCGCAATTTGTAAATGACAAAATTTTTTCTTTTACCTTATGGCAATAAATAGTTACTGTTCACACGGGGGTAATACTGACGCAGACTAAAAAATAGCCACCAT
>CAZBEQ010000063.1:0-13923 GCA_964490975.1 uncultured Oscillospiraceae bacterium
TGATTGTATTAATTTGTCAAAGAACATCCAATATTTGTGTGGGAAAGTTGAGTTAGTGATGAATTATATTTAAGGCTTTATACAGATAACTATTAGAAAATCATTCTTAAGGTAATGTATAATTATACTTTTGCTTCAGCGGTGCCCACAATCAGTACCTGTTCAGATGGCACGCAGGCCTGCACGCCATTGTGTCAATCTACAAATTATGCTTATATGTCTTGTATTCTATCAGAAATTGTTTCATTATATAAAATAGTGTTTTTTAATATTAAAAATTTTCATTCGCAGAAAGGGTTGTTGATATGTTTGGAAGGAAGACAGCAAATTCGAACCGTTTTATTGTTGCAGTAAAGAATTATATTGTGACATTTGATGCATTGAAGAATGGCAAGATCACGCTCCCTTATGAAAGAGGTATTTATCTGAAAATGCTCGAAAGCCAAAGCTCAAAAGTTGATAGCCTTAAGGAAATTGGGAAATTTGCCAAAACTAACAAAAAATCATTAAAGGAAGTCGGACACTATTGGGAAAGTCTTATTGCAAATGGTTATACACTGGTAAATGTTGAGTATGCCGAGAAAATACCGTCAATTGACCATGTGTGTCATAATGAAACGATCAAGTTTGTCTGCATAGCCTGATTGATAAGTATACCACATATTGTAATGAAGAAGACTGTTCAATACGAGCAGTTTTTTTGTTTTCATATTGTTAACAAATTAAATATTGTTGGTTAATACTTAGAAATGGTATTATTATGCTAAGAACAGGCTAAGGGAGTGGACATGTAACTCTATAGAAAGTATTTTGAGTGGAATGAGGGTAAGTGTTATGAGCGGAAAGACCAAGGTGCTTGTAGTCGATGATGATATCAATATCTGCGAACTGATCAGGCTTTACCTTGAAAAAGAGGGTTTTGAAGTCCTGACAGTATACAATGGCAGGAGTGGGATCAAAACCTTCGGAGAGTCAGCCCCGCATATAGTCATTCTTGATATTATGCTTCCCGGGATCGATGGCTGGCAGGTCTGCAGGGAAATAAGAAAAATGAGCAACATACCGATCATTATGCTCTCGGCAAAGGGAGAGACCTTTGACAAGGTACTTGGCCTTGAATTAGGCGCGGATGACTACATGGTAAAACCCTTTGAACCAAAGGAGCTTGTGGCGAGAGTCAAAGCCGTGCTTCGAAGGTATGAGCGTAAGGAATTCGATGTTAGAGAGATAGTTTTCCCAAATCTGGTTATAAACAAATCTACCTATGTCGTGAAATTAAGCGGCAGGGACCTGGAGCTTCCGCCAAAAGAGCTGGAATTGTTGTATTTTCTGGCCTCAAATCCCAATAAGGTTTTTACAAGAGAACAGTTGCTTGAGCATGTTTGGGGGTTTGATTTTTATGGCGACAGCAGAACAGTGGATGTCCATGTAAAAAGACTAAGGGAGAAAATCGATATGCCCGGCCAGGTATGGCAGCTGAAAACAGTTTGGGGCGTAGGTTACAAGTTTGAGGTTAAGTAAATGTTCAAAACGATATTCAGCAAGCTCATAGCTATTTTTTTACTTATATTGACTGTTGCTTTTGCAATAGCCGGTATGATGCTGAATTTTTTTCTGGATGATTATGTAACTGAAGAAAAAGCTAATACTCTTGATACTGCTACAACATGGGTAAATTTGGTGTTCAAGAATTATTTGGATAGGCTTGATTTGAACGATTATGTAAATGTAGCAGCCTCTGAGATCCTGTTAAAAGATTCACTTGTCAATTACGGGAATTATTTCGACTCATATATCTGGATAGTCAGTCAGGATGGTTATATATATCGCTCAAACTGGGATATCTCACAGACTATTGCAGATAAATATATAGATAAGACAGGCTATATCAAGGTTAAGGACACTAACCTTCCAAAGCTGGTTGCATCTGAAACAACTATCAGAAGCGTAGGCGATTTCGACGGCTTTTTCAAGGATCCATATTTTTCGGGATACGGGAGCATCTGGCTGACAGTAGCCCGGTCATTCAAATACAAGGGATCGAACGGCAATGACACGATGGTCGTTATATATATGCACACACCTGTCGAAGAAGTAAAGGCTGCTCAGATAAAGGTGCTTACGTATTTTGCTTTTTCCGGCGGGATAGCAATTGCTGTAGCAATAGTGCTGATCTATATTTTCTCACGAAAGCTGTCTAACCCGCTCAAACAAATTAAACAAGCAGCATCAAGAATATCAAACGGAGAATTTGAAAAACGTGTGAATATCGATTCAAGGGATGAGATAGGTGAGCTTGCCAAAACGTTCAATCAGATGGCGGCCGCATTGCAGAATATTGAAGAGATGCGCAGGGGATTCATTGCAAATGTTTCCCATGAACTCAGAACGCCCATGACTTCGATTAGAGGTTTCATAGAAGGCATACTTGATGGTACTATACCCCAGGAAAAACAGAATCATTATCTTACCATAGTAAGGGATGAGACGAACAGGCTCAACCGGCTTGTAAATGACCTGCTTGATCTGGCCCGTATGGAGGCAGGTGAGGTAAAGCTCATGCCTTCGGTGTTTGATATAAATGAATTAATCCGAAGATGCGTCATAAAGCTTGAAACGCTCCTGCTTGAAAAGGATCTGACCGTAGATGCGGATTTTGAAGAGGAAGAATTGCAGGTAAAGGGCGATATTGATGCAATGGAAAGAGTAGTATATAATCTGATGCACAATGCTATCAAATTTACTCCGGTCGGCGGAAGTATAGGACTTATTACAAGAAAACGCAAAGATGTGGCAGAAGTGACTGTAAAAGATACAGGAGTAGGAATCGAGCCGGATGAGCTGGATATGATCTGGGACAGATTTTACAAGTCCGACAAGTCAAGAAGCAGGGATAAGACCGGCACTGGTCTGGGCTTGGCGATAGTCAGGAATATTATCAATGAGCATGGGCAAACCATCAGGGCTGAGAGCAAACCCGGAGAGGGAACCTCATTCATATTCACACTTGCTACGGCAGGAAGGGAAATGGATGAGCAACTGAAACTGGAAGCTCATGAATAAAGTTAACAAATTATTCATAGATTTTTCAAATAGCAGTTTTAAAATGTAGATATAGACTAAGAAAGAGAATATCGGTAATCGAAATTAACAGGGAGGTTAAAAATATGGATGATTTAAATAATGAACTGAATAACAATAATGGTATAAATGAACAGAATACAGTACAGCCATCAAAGACTGAGCCTGACATTATCAATGTTGCCGAGACACAACAGGTACCACAGGCGCAGGGACAGTACGTACCGCAGGCGCAGCAGCCACCACAGGCGCAGGGACAGTATGTACCGCAGGTGCAGCAGCCACAAGCAGGTCAATTTTCAGCTGGCGCGGCTCAGGGTGCTACGCAACCGCCCAAAGGCCAAGCTTACTATACTGAGAATGTTAAAAAGACAAAGCAGAGAAAAATTGGAGCAGGGCATCTCATACTTGTTTCCGTTTTAAGTTCACTGCTTGGCGCAGGTATCATGTTTGCAGCTGTTGTCTACATTGCGCCGCTTATTGGTGCCAGCGCAAGAGAAATGTTGGGGACGCCTGTCAGCACAACGGAAACATCAAACGGCAATAACGGCATATATAAAAAGGTGGAGATTACACAGTCTACATCTCCTGTTGAAGCAATATCTGAGAAGGTAAGCCCTTCGATAGTAGGTATCCAGATCACAGTACCTGCCAGAAGCGACTATGGATTCTTCTTTGATCTCGAAGAAAACGGAGTAGGATACGGCTCAGGCATAATTATTAGGAAAGACGGATATATACTTACAAATAATCATGTCATTGAAGGCGCAGTTACAGGACAGCTTTCCAATAAATTGATTGACGGTGCAAAAATAGAAGTAGTTTTGCCTGGCGACAAGGATAAACTATATAAAGCGCAGATAGTAGGAAGAGACTCAAAGACAGACATTGCCATATTGAAAATTGATTTGGACAATTTAATGGCTGTTGAAATCGGAAATTCTGATGAAGTCAAGACTGGCGAATTGGCTGTGGCAATTGGTAATCCGGGTGGCATGGACTATATGGGCTCAGTGACTGCAGGTATAATAAGCGGCATCAACAGAACTATTGTTATGGAAAACGGGCAGGAATTAAAGCTGATACAGACTGATGCGGCCATAAACCCCGGTAACAGCGGCGGCGCACTTGTTAATTCTAAGGGACAGGTAATAGGTATCAATACTATAAAGATAGCAGCAACCGATGTCGAAGGAATAGGCTTTGCCATACCGATAAACAAGGCGAATGAAATAGCAGAGAGCCTTATCAATTACAAGTATGTCAAGAACAGGCCATATATCGGAGTAACAATAGACAGTACCTTCAACAAGGATACTGCGGAAAGGCTTAATGTGCCTAACGGATTGCTGGTATATGAGGTACAGCCGTTGAGCGCAGCATACAAGGCAGGCATCCACGCAGGGGATATCATAACCGGCTTTGACGGTAAGATCATAACAGAATTCAAGGAACTCGAAGACCAGAAAAACACTCATAAACCTGGTGATACGGTCATAGTTGAGGTATACAGGGAGGGCGAGAAACTCAAGCTTGAAATGGTTCTGGCTGAGGAGAAAAATATAGACTAGGCCTACCGGTATAGAGAGAATAATGGGGGACGGGGTCAGTGATTTAACATCATTAACTTCCGTCCTCTTTACTTTTCCGGAATATCAGGCAGCAAAGTCAAATAATATATTACAGATGATAAACCTGTCTATGAGGGGTATGAGAAATGAAGCTGTATACATTTAGTTTTCGGAGGTTGATGGTCTATTTGACGATGCTGTTAACGGTTGTTTTAACGGTATCTGTGTTAATTAGCCCTGAAACAGTGAGCATTGAAGCATTTTTCACTCAGCGGCAGGTACCTGTATATTCAGTTGATACCGATGAGAAGCTGGCAGCTATAACATTTGACTGCGCATGGGGCGCGGATGATATGCCCAGGATACTGGACGCATTGAAGGAAGCTGATGTTAAGGCAACTTTTTTTGTGGTAGGACAGTGGGCTGAAAAGAATCCGGAAATGGTTAAACAGATGGCTCAGGAAGGCCATGATATCGCAAACCATTCATATTCTCACTTTAGGATGGGAAGTCTTGACAGGGGTATAATAAATTCAGAGATAAAAAAATGCGGTGATGTTATTGAGAGGCTGACAGGATCAAAATGTGATCTGTTAAGAGCACCCTATGGCGATTACAGCAATGATCTTTTGTCGGAAGCAAGCAAACTTGGCTATTATACGATCCAATGGGATGTGGATTCACTTGATTGGAAGCCTGGTATCAGCAAGTCGGAGATATTGAGTCGGATCAATAATAAAATCAGGCCAGGTTCTATTATTCTTTTTCACAATGATACTCCCCATACTGCCGAGCTGCTGCCGGAAGTAATCGCAGGACTTAAAGCCGGAGGATATGATTTGGTACCGGCTTCCAAGCTTATTATGCGAGAGGATTATTATATAGATCATGAAGGACGGCAGAAAAAAAAGCACATAAAATAAAACAAAAAGCACATCATAGAATATGATCAATTTTGACAGATGGGGTTGAAAAAATGCTTATTGCAGGTATCCTTGGCAGTGAAGGCAAGTTGCAGACAGCTAGTATAATCAGTTCTATGCTTGCGTCAAAAGGTGAAAAAGTAAGCGTGATCGACCCTGCAGGCATGCCGGGACTGGATAGCAGGAGAATAACAGCCTATATAAGCGAGCTTGAAAAAAATAATGTTGATATATTGATTCTAAAAATTGACATTCAGGATATCGACAAATATTTATCTGATGAAATTCAATTTGACATTTTGATCTACACTGATAATTCAAATGATATTTCACTTATCGGAAAGAACGAATATACGTCCATGCTTGAAAAAGTATTCTCTATGATCGATGACAAGGGATTTGCCATCGTCAACGTCGATGACAGCGATATGATAAGGCTCCTGAAGGAAAAACAGCATAAAGTGATAACTTATGGCTTTAATACAAAGGCGAGCATTACAACGTCAAGTATCGGTGATGCAGTTTATAAGGATGGATTTATATGCTGCCTGCAAAAATCGATATCGACTCGTGGCGGGAAGATAATTGAACCCCAGGAATACAAGATACACCTTGATTCGGCAGAACTCGACAGTCATAATCTACTTGCTGCAGCATCGTTTGCTATTGTTAACGGTATCGACCTTAATTCTCTGTATGAACATCCTATAATGTGAGTTAGTAAATACCAAAATTTGATTTGAGGGATTTGCAAGTCGCAAATTATGTAATATAATATAACATAGCAGTCAAAAAATGCGACTGGACTTGCGAATTTATATCCGGTTTGTTTTATTTTATATAGATAAGAGACGCTGATGTATGTAGTACTTTTTTATTCTAAAACATGCCATTCTCGAATAAACATACATTAGAAAAATGCGAAAATATACAGAGGAGCCTTGAGAGGAGAGTGGGGGTCGGATGGTCGGAAACATCATAGAGAACAATATGGCGACTATTTCCGGAAAAGTTGTTTCCAATATCGAGTTCAGTCATGAAGTATACGGTGAAGGATTTTATTACTTTATGCTCGAAGTGCCGAGATTGAGCGAAAGTAACGATAAAATACCTGTTACCATATCTGAAAGGCTGGCAAGCAAGGATAAACTGACTATAGGAACGATCATAGAGGTGGAAGGCCAGTTTCGCTCCTATAACAGCTATAACAGTGAAGGAAACAAGCTGTTGCTGACTGTTTTTGCAAGGGATATTATTTTTTTGGAGGACGAGAAGAAAATAAAGAATCCAAATCAAATATATCTGAATGGATTTATCTGCAAAAGGCCGATTTACAGGACTACACCTTTTGGAAGAGAAATTACGGACATACTTCTGGCGGTAAATCGTCCATATAATAAATCGGATTACATACCATGTATTGCATGGGGCAGAAATGCCAGATTCTCTGAAAAGCTCACAGTGGGAGATAATATCAAGGTCTGGGGAAGGATACAGAGCAGGACATATCAGAAAAAGCTTGAATCAGGAGAAGTAATAAATAAGATCGCGTACGAAGTCTCTGTTTCAAAGATGGAAATAGCCGGGAGGGAAAAGGAAACTGACAACTGCGATGACGATATTAACGATATAGAGTAAAAAAGAGGCCGGAATAATCCGGCCTTTTCAATAACCAAAAAAAGGAAGGTATCTATATGATCAAGGTCTTATATGGCCCCAAAGGAACGGGTAAAACAAAATTACTGATCGACTCAGCCAACAGTATGTCTAAGAAAGCAAAAGGCGCAGTAGTTTTTATCGACGACAGCACCAAGCTTATTTATGATCTCAATCATGCAGTCAGGTTCGTAAACATGGCGGAGTTTCCCAAACTGAATAATGATGGCTTAATAGGTTTTCTTTGTGGCATCCTTTCACAGAATTATGATATTGAGGGAATTTTTATTGACAGGCTCAATTTTATAACTAATGAGAAGGTTCAGCAATTTGAAGCCTTTTTTGAAAAGCTTGGTTTCCTTGCGGAGAAAACCAACACCGAGTTTTTAATTACGTTCAACGGCCCGGCAGAAGAAATGCCAGCTTTCCTTAAGAAATATGAATGAAAGCGGGGTCAGGCTTGAATAATTCCCTTATTAACTTTCACCAAATGAATAAGGGAATTATTCAAGCCTGACCCCCTAATACTCTTTTTGAAGCAGCATTATGTTGTTCAGTACTATCCTGCCCTTGATGCCGGTAAGCTGCTTGTTTTTTTCTGTAATGACCTTTTTTAATTCATAAATGGAAAAGTCAAGCTTATCTCCTATGGCTTTCTGTTCTTTCTCAAGTGTGTTACGAATGAGAGGCCAGGATTTCTCCAGTGCTTCATTATCATTTTTTACCTGTTCCCAGTTGCTTTTGTCAGACTCCAGGATTATATTTCTAGTGTAATATATAATCCGTTTTACCTCGGGAGACATTTTTGTGCGGTATAGCGAATACAGATCCGGTACAAGTGAGTAGAGCTTGTTTGCTGCGGTTAGTGCCTTACCCTGATCTTTTGAATCAATAGTAGTTGTCAAACTGTTCAGAGCGTTGTCAAAGTTATCGATCAACTTCATATCAGCGCCTTTTTTAGATATCTCAGGCATAAAATCATTCCATTGATAGTGTAAGTTGTTTATGATCCTGCCAACCTGTGTCCACTTGTCTGGCTCCTGTGAGGCCTGTTTGCCGCCCTGCTGTGTACCCTGCTGCTGAGTACCTTCCTGTTGACCACCCTGTTGTGTTCCCTGCTGCTGTGTGCTTTTTTGTTGTGTGGTTTCCGGTTGGCTTTCTGATTTATCTTTATCTGATTCATCAGCTTTTAAACTTGGACCGCCCAGAGCTTTAAACAAATCTTCTATTTGAGCTTCTAATTTTTTAAGCTTTTCCGATTCCTTTTCCTCAGACGTTTTTTCTTGTGCAGCCTGAAGCTGCGCATCCTGTTGTTGTCCCTTATTACTTGAACAACCTGACATAAGTAATGATATGAAAAGTATGGATAATGGTAAAACAATTTTTGTCAGACCAAATCTTTTCTGCAATGAAAATACCTCCAGACTGTGACATGGCAGACTTATTATAGGTAAAAATATAAAGAATAATACATTCAATGAAAAAATTACATAAAGGTATTTCAATGATTTTGTCCAATTAATATAGTACTAATAAACTATTCTTGAAATAGTATTCAAAGGAGATAGAGATGAGTCTGACAGTCAACTTGTGGTCACGTAAGGAAGGGGAATTGAAACGATTTCTTGAAAGCTATTATGAAAATGAAGTTCGAATAATAGATGATGAGGGATGGATATGTGAATATACCAGGCCGGTGGAGGCTGTTGACATCATCAGTGCAGTAATTGATAACACGGACAAATACCAGATAGTTATCTGCATACAGATAGACGGAGGACAACTTTTCCATGTGACGCCTGAAAACATGAATGAAATAGTTAAGGACATATTCCTGCTTTTCTATAACGAAAATCAGCTATGTTACAACTGAATACAGCCGCCGTGTATTTCTTGCTCAGGCAATTTCGTGCATAGAATAATGTATGAAATTGCCACGGCGGTATTACGAAATCATATTGAAAACATCAAGTACGCCAGTGTCTGATTCTTCAAGCTCCTGCTTGAAGTAGTCCAGACCATCTTCGACGACATCATTGAGCAGCTTCTGGCCAATTATTTCTACAGGAGCCAGGTCATCGGTAAGTACATATTTTGTATCTGTTACTTCCGAACAGTCATTGGTTACTCTCCCAGCCAACGTAGCCAAAGGATTGTCATTTTCGAGCTGTGAAGCGTTGCCCTTAAGGTTTTCCAGACAGTCGGCATCATCAGAGGAGTAGACAAGAGTATTGGTTACACCTGGTATATCGTATTCATACACCTTGTTCATAGTGGTTTTTAGTGTATTGGTGAGATGGTCTGTAATTTCAGTGGTGTTTTTGCTTCGCATATTAATGTTGACCATAATAACCCCGTCGGGCTTCAGATGTTCTTTTACCTCTGTAAAAAACTCTGTGGTTGCCATATGAAATGGGATCGTTATATCATGATATGCATCACACAAAATGATGTCATACATCCCTGCCTGCTTCGTTGAAAGGAAGGTGCGGCCATCATTTACATATACCTTCGACTCTTCGTCCGTAAGCTGAAAGTATTTTTTTGAGAGGCCCACGATTTTTTCATCTATCTCAACACCAGTGATATTGCTGTTTGGAAAAAAGTGTTTACATTCCTTTGCAAAGGTACCTGTCCCCATCCCAAGCACCAGTATATCCAAAGACTTATCCTGATCGGCGTCTTTGATCATAAGCGGTGACATAAGGGCATAGTCATAATAATAGCCCGATAGTATCTGATCCCTTGTATAAACAGATTGAACTCCAAAGGCCACATTTGTCGAAAGTATTACCGAGTTACCTTTTTCAGTTACCTGAAGATAGTTGTAAAGGGACTCATCTTCAAGCACAGTTTCTGTCCAGAAGGCATATGAGGTTTTAAATGGAATAATGAGAAGCGCTGCTGTCAGCACTGTAGTAACAATACTTTTGATAAAGCCTTTTTTG
The DNA here is from genome assembly GCA_964490975.1 of uncultured Oscillospiraceae bacterium. Classification (GTDB taxonomy): domain Bacteria; phylum Bacillota; class Clostridia; order Acetivibrionales; family DTU013; genus DTU013. The sequence continues at coordinate 10,180 of CAZBEQ010000063.1, forward strand.
GTTGAAATAAAATAGTAAAGGCATATCAGGTTGAGTGATAGAGCAAAGACCAGGAAGGACTTCAGTGTTCCCATATACGGGATGGTCAGAAAGGTTGGGATGAAAGTGCCTATGATGCTGCCTATGGTAGATGCAGCATATATTTCACCGGTAGTACGGCCGCTGTTTTCCATATCCTTTACGCCAAGCTTCACCAGATAGGGAGAGACCATTCCAAGTATCAGCAGCGGTGCTGAGAAAACTAAAAGGCAAGATAATACAGAACCGGCAACAAGAAGATTGGATGGAAGTATCCAAGCCATCAATAATGCAGACAGGGCTATGATATATTTTCCCACCAGCGGTATTACCGCTACCCAAAGGGCGACTACCCACAACAATGAAAATAATCTGCCAAGATCATTGTGCTTGTCGGCAGAACGACCTCCCAGTACGTTTCCGATACTCATGGATATCATTATCAAACCGATAACAACAGTATATACTATTGAAGATGTGCCGAAATATGGCGCCAGTAGCCTTGTGGCGGATAGCTCGACTCCCATGACTGCCATGCCGCACAAAAATGATGTAATATAGATGAACAGATTCTTTTTCATAAAAGGTTGACCCTCCAAGGTATTATGTAGACAGAACAATTTATAGTTTATACCAAAAAAGGCAGGTTGTGAAGTGCTTATTCAAAGTGGTAATATGAATCAGGAGACTCGAAATGAACACTGATTATATGAATTATCTAAAAATGGTTATTCTTGTGGCACTGGGAGCCGTAATCGCAGCTGCGCTGATTTTTATAGTGAAAAAAAGCAGAAGGCACAGTAGCGGCAAATCGGCTAAAATACAGGTAGATGGCGGTAATGTGAGTATTTTCTTCGACAGAAAGCGAAATGCGATAATGATCCCATATGTGCCGGACAAATACAAGGCAGGTAAGGCTACAGACAGTATCGTATGGCTGGACATGCCCTATAAGACAGATACTCTTGGACGCTCTGTAAAAGATGCTATGATCTCCTGCAAAAATGCAAAGCCTGTTGATAACACAGCTTTGATGGATCAACTGGGAACACGCGGGTGGAAGGAGTTTACGGAAGGTAAACTGAGCATTTCTGTTTATTACAGAGAGGACAGTGGTATTTTGATGAATTCGACTGTCAGGACACCGGAGGGCGCATATGTTTTTATGACAAAGGGTCCTGAACTATGCCTTCCCGCAGGAGTGGAAGACGCTGAGCTGGGCGATGCTCTCCTGGAACTGCTCAAAAGATGCAGATAAAGATTCATAATTTTACAAGATAATTTGCATATCTACAGATTTTTCAAATCAAATCTTGTATACAATAAACGTTTTGTATATAATAGACATGGCTGAAAATGCCCAATATAAGCAGATGTTAGAACCTGGTCACAATTGGGTTTTGCGTATACTTTATAAATCAGGGCAAAATAAAGCAAATAAATTTATTTTTAAAATATGAAAGGGGTCTTGTAATTGAATTTCCTCGAACAGATCAGTGAACGCGCAAAAAATGATATCAAAACTATCGTATTGCCTGAAAGTTCTGATATAAGGACTATCAAGGCGGCAGCAATGGTGCAGGAAAAAGGTTTAGCTAAGATCGTACTAGTCGGGAAGGAAGCAGAGGTCAAAAAGCTCGCAGGAGACCTCGACATCTCTAAGGCTGTAATAATTGATCCCGAAACATCACCAAATTTTGAGAAATATGCCGATGCTTTCTACGAGATGAGAAAGGCAAAGGGGATGACTCCTGAAAAAGCGCGCGAAGTTATAAAGGACGAGCTTTACTGGGGTGTAATGATGGTCAAGATGGGCGATGCAGACGGAATGGTTTCCGGAGCGATCCATTCGACCGCAGATACGCTCAGACCTGCTTTGCAAATACTGAAGACCGCCCCAGGCACAAAGTTAGTTTCGGCCTTCTTTGTAATGGTAGTACCGGATTGTGAGTACGGAAGCAATGGAACCTTTATATATGCGGACAGCGGCCTTGTGGAAAATCCCAATGCTGATGAGCTTTCAGAGATCGCTATTTCATCTGCTAAATCCTTTAAAAGCCTGGTACAGGACGAGCCGGTCGTGGCAATGCTCTCATACTCTACATACGGTAGCGCAAAGAGCGAACTGACACAGAAGGTGATCGACGCAACCAAGCTGGCTAAGGAAAAAGCTCCGGAGCTGCAGCTAGATGGTGAACTCCAGGCCGATGCTGCAATTGTACCGTCTGTTGGCGCTTCCAAGGCAAAGGGCAGCACTGTGGCAGGCAAGGCAAATGTTCTTGTTTTCCCTGACCTGAACTGTGGAAATATCGCTTACAAGCTGACACAGAGACTTGCAAAGGCAGAAGCCTACGGACCAATCACCCAGGGTATCGCAAAGCCGGTCAACGACTTGTCGAGGGGCTGCTCAGCCGAGGATATCGTCGGTGTTGTAGCTATAACTGCTGTGCAGGCACAATCAAAATAAAGGAGCAAAAACAATGAAAATTCTTGTTATAAATACAGGCAGTTCATCGTTGAAATACCAGCTTATAGATATGGAGAATGAAGAAGTTCTGGCCAAAGGACTTTGTGACAGGATCGGGATCGATAATTCATTTATAAAGCATACAAAGACCGGCAGTGACAGTGTAGTGATCGATGTTGACCTGACAAATCACAAGGCTGCAATAAAGAAAGTCATTGAAGTGCTTACAGATAAAACGATAGGTGTTATCAACAACATGTCTGAAATATCCGCTGTAGGACACCGTATAGTACACGGCGGCGAAAAGTTCCACGATTCTGTAATTATAGATGAAGATGTTACCAAGGCTATCAAGGACTGCATTAATCTGGCTCCTTTGCACAATCCGCCGAATATAATCGGAATACAGGCATGCCAGCAGATAATGCCTGGCACACCGATGGTGGCAGTGTTTGACACAGCATTCCATCAGACCATTCCCAATTATGCATATATATATGCTTTGCCATATGACATGTATGAAAAGCACGGTGTCAGAAAATACGGCTTCCATGGAACATCTCACAAGTATGTTGCACAGAGAGCAGCTGATATGCTCGGAAAGCCAATTGAACAGCTTAAGCTGATAACCTGCCACCTGGGCAATGGTGCAAGTATCTGTGCTGTTGAATATGGCAAGTCCGTTGAGACCAGTATGGGCTTTACTCCCCTGGATGGTCTGGCAATGGGCACCAGAAGCGGCACTGTCGATCCGGCTGTGGTCAAGTATCTGATGGAAACTGAAAAAATGAGCTTGAAGGATATCGATGAGTACCTCAACAAGAAGTCGGGCGTGCTCGGCATTTCAGGAGTGAGCAGTGATTTCAGAGATCTGGAGGCAGCTATTGATGAAGGAAATGAAAGAGCAAAGCTTGCACTTGAAATATTCTGCTATAGAGTAAAGAAATATATTGGTAAGTATGCTGCTGTTATGAATGGTGTGGATGCTGTTATCTTTACAGCCGGAATAGGTGAAAACAACCCGACTGTAAGGCATATGGCCACAGCTGGTATGGACTTCTTTGGTATTAAGATCGACGATGAAAAGAATAAGGTAAGGGGCAAGGAAGCAGATATCAGTACTCCGGATGCAAGGACAAGGACGCTCGTAGTACCGACCAACGAAGAACTTGCCATTGCAAGGGAGACACTTAAGCTGACAGCCAAACAGAGATGAAGCATGATTTTAGGATATAGTCATAGTAATACCTGTAAGGATC
>CAZBEQ010000064.1:0-13734 GCA_964490975.1 uncultured Oscillospiraceae bacterium
GGCTATTGTATAGTGAAAATTGGTGAAAATTATATTCATGCTTCATCTCTGTTTTGGAAGAAACAGCATTTTCATTGCTTGATTTATCTGATATAATAGTGTTCATAAAAGTTCCTCTTCTCCTTGGTATTAGTGGATTGTAGATATTTCTATTATACCATAGATTGAGGAATTTTTATATAATTATTAACAAATTTGTATTAATTTTTCAAAGTTCAATTCCACTTTTTAGGTGGGAAAGTTGAGTAATATATCTATAAAAAATTTTTATTTAGCTGATGGTGATTTTGATAGATATATTTGTCCTTCCGATATGATAAAGAATAACCATTTTATTTATTTAAATACATATAATATTGAAACCTATTTTATTGATGAAAAGGCGTCTTTGATCTTTGCAAAAGGACTATTAAAGCTTAAGAATAGTGAATTACTTGAAAAATTTTGCTTTTATAAATGGAGAGAAAAAATTATTTCACAATCAAAGAAACTATTTTTATGTTATTGCTTTATAAAGAAGAATCATCCTTCTATAGAAAATGTAAATAGAAATCCATACTTATTTTTAGATTCGAGAACTGGTTTTGAAAAGGAAGGTGCATTTGATAAATACTGGAATCGAGTATTATCTCTAAACTCAAATGCTTTAGACGAAATAAATAATATTGATAATATGTACAAATCCATTAATGGGGATAACTATTTCAATTTAATTTGTGGTAAGTTTTTATTATTAAGTCTCTGCTTATATATGCGAGATGTAACTGGGGAAAAATTTAGGCATGAAGATTTTCGATGGACACTTATATGTAATTTTGATATTTCCACTCTCAACTATGTAAAAGAACAAATTTTAAGTAACTATAAATAAATATTCTACTAATTCTGCAAACATATTTTGTTCTTTAATAATCATTAAGCAGATCGGTCATGATCCACGAAAACCCTGATGATTACAAGACTCAGCCGTCAGGCAATTCCGGTAAACGGATCGCCTGCGGCAGTATAAAGCCCTGGAATTCATACCAGCAGATTCAGTGAAGGCGAGGGGAGGAATTACTGTCACATAAGCCAAGCCATTCATCCATCATTTTGCCCAGTGAATCCTCGATCTCCTCTCGCCGGCAATATAGCTTGTTAAGTTCATCATAGCCGATTTCAACTCCAGACATTCTATTATTGATCACTTGAGCCTCATCTTCAAGTAACTTCATTCCAGCCTCAAGTTTTTTTAAGGCTGTTTCATCTCCTGCATCTTCTGCCTGAACCGTGTTTCTAGTATCTTTGCTTTTATTGATTTTTATCGGTTCTGGTGGATTGCGGTACTCTTCTTTTTTCTGCTTGTAATAGCCATAATTACCCATATAGCTTGACAGCTTGAAGTCTTCAACAGCCACTATCCTGCTGCAGACCTTATTTATAAAGTATCTGTCATGCGATATACAAAGCAGTGTACCAGGATAATCTTCCAGTGCACCCTCGAGAGCCTCAATCGATTCTATATCAAGATGGTTAGTGGGTTCGTCCAGTATCAATACATTGGCTCATACATCAGCATACTTCCAGCTGTTCTCCCTCAAGCTGCCCCATGGCTTCTTCCAGCTCCCGGAGTTGTACTTCCATATCTGTAAGTTCTGTAAAGGCAAGCTTTAATATGTCGATAACGCTAAAGCTGTCAGGGAAGACAGGTAATTGATCCAGATATGCGATAGTGGTGCCTGAGGGATATGATATGCGGCTTTTGCCCTCACATATGGGCAAGTTTATGGACATTTTGTGTAAATATTGCAGTATATGATGTATAATTGACTTGATCAATTACTTGTGAGGTACTCAAAATGCAAAGAATATTACAGATATTGTTCAAGAATCCATTACTCATAATCTTGCCTGCGGCAGGTCTCATGCTGCTTGGCGCATCTATGCTTCTCCTGATACCGGATACAAACAGAATGATGGACATGTATGCCGGAATGACTGATTATACCTCTTTTGCAAACAATATTGATGTTCAGGATATGGCTTTTATTATGGCTACTTCATTGAAGTCGGCATTGTTTTCACTGCTGTACTGTGTCTTGTTTGTGATTTTTATCGCTGGCTATGGAAACCAGCAGTCTGCTGCGGTGAACGGGGGAAACGCATCTTTTAGGGTATTCTTTTTCGGTATAAAGAAGCTCATAGGTAAGGTTATCCTGTCATTTCTCTTGCTGACCGGCATTATTATAGGCTTCAGCTTAATAGTTTCCATAGTAACTACACCGATGATTTTTGCCACCGTTTTAGCAAAAGGACCATCACAGGGTAATCTTATGGGAATGCAGAAGGGGATACAGGTCGTTATGCTGGTCATAATGACACTGCTGTACCCATTGATAGTTCTATGGCTGCCAGCTATATTCCTTGACAGACAGGAAGGTGTAATGGCATGCTTCAAAAATGGGCTCAAGGCAGGGGCGAAGAAATACTTCAGGATGTTGGCTGTAATAGTGGTCATGCTGCTTCCGACACTTTTGCTCTATATACTCAGCGATAATATTTATACAATGTTTAGGGCACCATGGTTTTATCTGATTTATCCTTATCAGATGATAATTATCCCTATAATAGTTACTTATCTGTTTTTGCAATACGATGATTTCAAAAAGCAGAAAATGCTGCGCAGAATGTAATATGAATATAAAAAGAGGCTGTCTCAAAACCAATTGGGTGAGTAAAAAATCCAGTAATGTGTGGCGAGATATCTGCTTTCATTGATATTTGCTTCAATAATAAAGTAAAAGCCCTAATTATGTTAAGCAATCAGGGCTAAAAGACCACTTCACCGAGTTATATCCACTCATTATTTGATATTTTACTCAACATCTGTCAGACGTCCACTGCGGAGTCGGGATATGATGTTGTGATCGGGCTTTGTGTTTTTGGTGCAAAAAAGGGACTGCCTCAACGTTCATTTTGAGACAGTCCCTTTCTTATCGTGGGAATGCTTCATTTCTGTAGGAATCTGTCCATAAGCTTGTAACCTTCTTCGATAAATATACCTGTCCGCTGTGCCTGGAATTCATCATAACCCTGAAGTCCGGAAGGCTTTTCACTTCCCTTTCTGTAGATTATATAAGGCACCGGCTCAGATGTATGGGTCCTCAAAGAAAGCGGGGTAGGATGGTCCGGCAGCACCATGATACTGTAGTCGTCATATTCTGCAAGCCCATCGAGAAGAGTGCCGACTACAAGCTTATCGATATATTCGATTGATTTGACCTTGTTTTCGATCTCATGCCTGTGACCGCATTCGTCAGGAGCTTCTATGTGCACATATACAAAGTCCTTGCCATTTTGTAGTTCTTTTAGCGCTGCCTCCGCCTTGCCCTTGAAGTTGGTATGGATATTGCCTGTTACTCCTTCAACATCTACTGAATCCAGTCCGGCGCAGATCCCTATACCCTTTATGAGGTCAACGGCTGAGACGACGGAGCCCTTTATCCCATATTTATCAGTGAATTTCGGTATAGCAGGCTTCCTGCCTTCTCCCCAGAGCCAGATTGAGTTAGCTGGACGCAGACCGCGAGCTATCCTGGATTTGTTTATCGGGTGATCCTTTAGGATCTCATAACTTTTTATCTGCATCATGAGAAAGATGTCACTAATATCACCTGACGGTAAATAAGGCTTTATTGATTTTTCCAGGATATCATGAGGGGGTGTCAGCTTCCTGGCACCTGTGCCATTATGCCAAACCATGCAGTGCCTGTAGCTTATGCCGGGATGGAAGCTGATATCATCACTGGAAAGCTGCTTGTTAATATCATATATAAGTTCGGTTGATTCCGCTGTCGAAATTTCGTCAGAGCTATAATCTACCATCACTGCGTCTTCATAATCGCCATTTATATCAAGTGTGACAAGATTGCACCTGAAGGCAAGATCAGTTGCCAAGAGCTCAACGCCCATGCTGACAGCCTCCAGTGGAGACCTTCCGGAATAGTACTGTTTTGGATCATAGCCAATAACAGACAGATTGGCGGCGTCGCTTCCCGGCGGAATCCCTTCCGGTATAGTCCTGACCATGCCTGTTTCTCCATTTGCGGCAAGATAATCAATATTTGGTTTGCCGGCACACTGCAAAGGTGTCCTGTTTCCAAGCTGGGGAATACGGTAATCTGCCATTCCGTCACCCAGGACGACGACATATTTCATAAGCTGTCATATCTCCATTCTGTAAAAGGTTGCGGGTTAATACCCGAAATTTACCATACCTATTATATCAAACCATGTAAATCATGGAAAGGTTTTTGATTTGTTCGGGAATAAATATTACTGTATAATATTATTATATTATTGTCCAAAACGGACAAAATACGGTCATTTAACGGAAAGACTCGGGTGGCTCTCATGAGATTCAGGAAATATGCGATTGCTCTTATAGCCGCAGTTATATTGCTGGCGGCAGCATTCATCTATTTTGATGCCAGATTGCTTGATCAGATTGAACAAACATCAAAAGAGCAGGGCGTTCCACAAACACAGGGGCAGTCAGGATCGGATGCTACCGATGTCGCTGTCGGTACGGATCAGGGTGCAAATGTAATAGAGAATGGTGGACAGGGAACGTCAGCGGATAATGATGCAGAGCATTTAAAAGCCAGTGAGAACGTGGATGTCGATTATAATACTGCAGAGTATGATATCGAGGTAAAGCTTTGTGAAAATATTGAAAAGAAAACCTTCATAAGGCTTCAGTACTATTTGAACGGCATCAGTACCGTCTGTGAGCTTGATGAAGAACAGATCCCCGAGCTGACAGAAATTTTTGAGAACCGTGAAAAAGAAGAGGCAGCCGGCAGTATATCAAAGACAGGCAATGGCCAGCCATATATGTTGGAACAGGTGCTGCTAAATCCTGTTCAAGGCCAGCTTTACCTTCTTGTAAACGGAGCGGCGATGGACAGGTATTGCCAGGCTTCATTCTACATGGTGGATCTTTACGACCAGTCAGTAAAAAAACTCTTTTCTTATCCTGCACTATATGGCAAAATGTCATTTAGCAGGAATTTCAGCTTGCTGGCCTATAGCTTTGAGGATCCTCCGATTATGAGCATGTACCAGGAAGATACGCTTGTTGAGGTGTTTGACTGCATAAGAGGAGAATTTATTATAAGAGGCAGCAGAAATACCGACCAGTTATTGTTAGGATCAAATAGTGCCGCCGGATATATTTATGATTATACATTTAACAGCTGGAAGTCAGAAGATGTGATTAAGCTTAAGCAGTCGGTCCGCCTGAAAGACAGTACAGATGCGGAGCCGATTGTGTCTGAAGTGCTGTATGATATCAAGAAAAATCTGCTCATGAATACCGATGGCAGCAAATTCAACATAGCAGACTCCGTTGATGAACAGGAAGCCGGAACAAAATTAGAAGGCGCCGATGCTGATAACAAAGCCGGCTCAAATAATACAGGCGATGATTCCGGTAAGGCTGGCTCCCAGCAGACCTCCGATGGTACGGGTGATTCGAGCAGTAATGACAGTGAGCCGGTAAAACAGCTGAAGAGATTTTATGCATGTCTTGCGTCAGAAAGTGACTATGATAAGGCAATGAAACTGCTTGATGAAGGATTCACGCTAAAGCTCTCAATGCTGAAACAATTTGGCGTAGAGGAGATACACAAAAGCGATATCGATTCACAATATAACGAGGATAATGTTTCGATGTATGCTGAACTGCTCAAGGCGGCAAAGTTTGAAAAACTGACAGGCGAGGAAATATCAGATGACGATGTGGCAACGATAAACTACTTTCAAATCCTGGGACTCTCCGAAGACTCTGAGCTTAGTCAGCCGATGACAGCAAAGCTTGAAAAGAAGGGAAAAGTCTGGATCATTAAATCAATAGAGGATGGTATAAAATAATGCTTCATGCATTTTCAAGATTTGAAATGCTTGTGGGACAGGAAGCAGTTGAAAAGCTTGCGCAATCAAGGGTTGCGGTATTTGGCGTCGGCGGAGTGGGGAGCTTTGTTGTTGAGGGCTTGGCGAGAAGCGGTGTGGGTAAGTTCATTCTCGTGGATGACGACCTGATATGCCTTACGAATCTTAACAGGCAGATCCATGCAACAACAAAGACTATTGGCAGGCCTAAGGTCGCGGTTATGAAGGAAAGGATACTTGATATCAACCCAAATGCCGAGGTGGAAACACATCAATTGTTTTATCTGCCTGAAACAGCAGGGCAGCTGCTCGATGGCAGGATAGATTATATCGTGGATGCGATAGATACAGTTACAGCAAAAATAGATCTTGTTATGAAGGCGAGAGAAAAAGGGATACCGATAATAAGCAGTATGGGGACGGGAAATAAATTTGATCCTACAAAGCTTATGATAACTGATATCAGCAAAACAACAATTGATCCTCTTGCCAGGGTCATGAGAAAGGAACTGAGAGATAGGGGGATAACGTCTCTAAAGGTTCTTTTTTCAGCCGAGATACCATCAAAGACGATAGAGAGTGAACAAAAAGGCTGTGGAGATTGCCGTGCATGCCCAAAGGGTGCTGAAGAAAGAACTTCAGAAAGGCGTAGTATTCCGGGCAGTACTTCATTCGTGCCGCCTGTGGCTGGCCTCATAATCGCAGCTGAAGTGGTGAAGGATCTGACAGGTGTGACGCTGCAGAATAAATAACGAGTCCAAAATGTCCCCAACGAAGTGTTATAATACTAAATAATATAAGAATTGAGATGATAAAGTGTTTGATAGAAGAATAACAATATTTACAGGTCATTTCGGAAGCGGAAAAACTGAGGTAGCTGTCAATTATGCACTGCAGACGGCGGAGAAAGGGAAGAAGACTGCAATAGTCGATCTCGACATAGTGAACCCGTTTTTCAGAACAGCAGATGTAAAGAACATGCTTATAGAGAAGGGTGTTAAAGTTATTACTCCGGTATATGCAAACACCAATGTGGACGTGCCCTCTCTTCCTGCTGAGATCAATGCCATGTTCGAGGACAGGAGCTATAGTGTCATACTTGATGTTGGCGGAGATGATCTTGGCGCCAGGGCTGTATCGAGGTACAGGGAAGAGATAGTACAGGAGGATTACGTACATTATTTTGTCGTGAATACAAGGCGTCCTATGACCAGAACACCGGAGGAGATCGAAAGGATGGTATGGGAGATACAGACGACTGCAGGCATAAATGTTGATATGTTTGTAAACAATGCCAATCTTCTTGGTTCAAGCACTCCGGAGCTTCTGGACGAGGCTTCTGCCATACTTCGGCAGGTTTCGGAAAAGCTTTCGATTCCTGTTGGATTTATCAGCGGGATGCAGGATGTGCTGTCTGAGTATTCAGGAGATGCTGATATTGAACATCTATACATGAGAAAAAATATCATGCTGCCATGGGAGGCATAAGGAAAGGGGACACACCTTCAGAACAAGACTCTGAAGCAGGTTTGACAGGAATGTCCCCTTAATTTATGCTTGCAATTGATAAAAATGAAGTTTATAATGGTTTAAATCGCTTTAGAATGTGAGGTGCGATATGGCAAAGGTTACTTTTAACGAAGATCGATGTAAGGGCTGCAAGCTTTGCGTGTCTGTATGCCCTAAAAAGATAGTTGTAATTGATGAGGAGAGGCTGAACCTTAAGGGCTTTCATCCCGCAACGGTGAAAGAGATGGATAAGTGTATCGGCTGCGCCTTTTGTGCAACGATTTGTCCTGACTGCGTCATAGTAGTAGAGAAGTGATAGGGGGATAAGTTCAATGGGAGAAAAAATACTTATGAAGGGTAACGAGGTTATTGCTGAAGCTGCATTAAGAGCAGGCTGCAGGCATTATTTCGGCTATCCTATAACACCTCAGACCGAGGTAGCTCATTATTTTGCAAAGAAGATGCCCCAATATGGAGGCACTTTTATACAGGCTGAGAGTGAAATAGCAGCCATGAATATGGTATATGGCGCTGCAAGCGCAGGAGCAAGGGCAATGACCTCTTCCTCAAGCCCGGGGATAAGCCTGAAGCAGGAAGCAATATCCTATTCGGCATGTGCTGAGCTTCCGGCTGTAATTGTCAATATTGTAAGGGCAGGCCCGGGACTTGGCGGGATACTCGCATCACAGTGCGACTATTTTCAGGCAACAAAGGGCGGAGGCCACGGTGATTACAGAATGGTAGTGCTCGCTCCAAGCAGTGTTCAGGAGCTGTACGAGCTTGTTGTTGATGCCTTCAATATTGCCGACAAATACAGGACACTCTGCATGATCATGGGCGACGGTATGCTGGGCCAGATGATGGAAGGTGTCGAATTCAGGGATCATGAGGAAATATATAAGGCAGACAAGAGCTGGGCCGTTACAGGAACCGGCATGAACAGGGATCATAACATGATCACTTCTATATATATAGATCCGGAAATACTTGAGAAGCATAATCTTAAGCTTCAGGCCAAGTACAGGCAGATAGCCGAAAACGAGACCAGAGTAGAGACTTATAACTGCGAAGGCGCCGATATAATTGTTGCTGCTTATGGTACGGTTTCAAGGATAGTCAAGAATGTAATCAAGACTGCAGAGAAGGAGGGTATCAAGGTTGGACTTATCAGACCAATAACCTTGTGGCCTTTTCCGACTGCTGCATTCGAAAAATATGCAGAAGTCCCCAAGGCGTTCCTTTCAGTAGAAATGAGCGCAGGACAGATGGTAGAAGACGTCAGGCTCTCTGTAAACGGCAAAAGGCCTGTACACTTCCTTGGAAGAATGGGCGGCATGATACCGACTCAGAAAGAGATACTGGAGAAAATCAGGGAAATTTTGAAGTAAAGGGGAATGACAATGGCTATAGTATTTCAAAAACCACATGCCTTGACTGATATGCAGATGCATTACTGCCCCGGCTGTACCCACGGTATTGTTCACCGCATGGTAGCAGAGGTTATAGATGAACTTGGCATAGAAGGAAAAACGATTGGCGTCTCACCGGTAGGCTGCGCATATAACAACTATTTATATTTCAACTGTGATATGGTACAGGCGGCTCACGGCAGGGCTCCGGCAGTTGCCACAGGCATTAAGCGTGTACATCCTGATAATGCCGTATTCACCTATCAGGGCGACGGCGACCTTGCTGCGATAGGAACAGCCGAGATCGTACATGCTGCCAACAGAGGCGAGAAGATAACCACAATATTCATAAACAACGCCATTTACGGCATGACATCAGGTCAGATGGCTCCTACGACACTTGTTGGTCAGGTGACCACGACCTCTCCTTTTGGAAGAAAGCCGGAGATAGAAGGTTATCCGGTCAACGTTTGTGAAATGCTTGCAACTCTAAAGGGAGCTGTGTATGTTGAGCGCGTATCCACACATGACATAAAAAACCTGAATAACGCTAAAAAGGCTATTAAGAAAGCATTCCAGGTCCAGATGGCCGGATTGGGCTTCTCAATAGTTGAGGTGCTTTCCACTTGCCCTACAAACTGGGGAATGGAACCGGTAAAGGCACTGAAATGGGTCGAGGAGAAGATGGTTCCGGAATACCCCCTCGGAAATTTCAGAGGAAAGGATTTGGAGGTGTAGGCTATGGCGCAGATAGACATTATATTTTCAGGCTTTGGAGGCCAGGGAATACAGGCTGCAGGCAAATTGATCGCTTATGCAGGCATGCTGGAAAACAAGCATGTATCGTTTCTGCCGTCTTATGGACCGGAAATGAGGGGCGGTACCTCTAATTGCCATGTTATCGTATCAGATGAACCAATCGGGTCACCGATCCTCAACAGTGCTACAGTTGTAATGGCAATGAACAGGCCATCACTTGACAAATTTGAGAGTTACCTGGAGCCCGGCGGTATTTTACTGGTTGACACCTCTCTTGTGAACAGAGAACCGGAAAGAAAAGATATCAAGGTATTCGCGATCCCGGCAACTCAAATAGCTTCAGGCATGGGCAATCTGGCATACGCAAATATCATAATGCTGGGCAAACTGTTAAATGAAACGGGAGTTGTTTCTGCTGAGTATTTTGAAAAAGGATTGAAGAAGGTACTTCCTGAGAAGAAGCACTACCTGATACCGGAAGAAATGAAAGCTCTTCAGCTTGGAATGGATTATTAAGCTTCAGGGTTATTGAATCAACGGACAAAACTTGTGATTTGAGCAGATGAAATAAAGGATATATCTTCATGGGTATATCCTTTATATTTATGTTCATGCAGGTCGTTATTTTCAAGAAGGCCCTCCATTCTGTGTATATGCCCGTTTTCTGTCTTTATGGGCATACCTGTTATACCGCAGAAATAGTGAGTATGGTTTCTGTATGATGATACACCATAGTAAAAGTGAAAGTGAAGGCTGCCCAGACCAAGCATTGCGCCGGCATAGCCAAGCAGCATATGATTATGACCGTTTTCGATACTGCAATCAAATCTGAATTTATGAGAGTGAGATCTCATGTTTACCTCCGTATAAATGCTAGTATTATGTTATACATAAAAAAGTTGAATATAAGTTGAATATTTTGTTATTTTTTATTGAGGTATCGTTTTTTGTGGTATATAAAGAGTACAACTCTATAAATGCCCCCTTTTTGAACAGCTGTATGTGACATACATACAGCATTTTTTTATAGTGGGACAAGGAACCTAACCCGTGTCAATGTTCCAAAAAGAGTGACAGAATCTATAAATAATGTTATTATATTTTCTGACAAAGTGAAATTTGGTTAGTTTCAGGAGAATACTATGAGATTGGTGAAAGCTCTTACTATCATTGCAATCGTGCTTTTAGTTGCCGTCGTCTCTTTCATTGTAATTATTTCCAACAGTGATGCCTACAGGGACAGACAGGCGTTTGAAGAAGCTTCCTCTGAAAGCTCCTTGCCTGTCACTGGCAAAGATGATCCAGCGGATAAGCAGCTTGAGGATAACACTTTACAGCAGGGTTCTGAGCAGGGAGAAGCATCAGAGACACCAGATATTGCACAGACAGCCTTGGAAAGTAATGATGGCAATGGAGCCGATCAGGAGGATAGTGAACCTGAACCGCCTGAACTACGTTTTGTAGCGGTTGGTGATATAATGCTTGGAAGGGGAGTTGCCTATTGGATAGAAAAAAAAGGCAGCTACGAAATGGCTTTTGAAAAGGTAAAGTCAAACCTTAATGTAGGAGATGTTGTATTCGGAAATCTTGAAAACCCTTTGACCTCAAGCACTAAAGGCCTTGATAAAAACAACAAAATCGTACTGAAGGCAAAACCGGAAGCAATAAGCGCAATGACAAGCGTTGGGTTCAATCTGGTAAGCCTGTCTAACAATCATATAATGGATTACTATGAAAAAGGGTTGTTTGATACAATGGAGCTGCTGGATCAGAATGGCATAGTTTACGCGGGCGGCGGAAGGAATTTTGATGAGGCAAGGAAACTTGCGGTCATTGAAAAAAATGGACTTAAAATCGGGCTTCTGGCATATACGGATATGGCTGAAATCACATTTGCGGGCGACCCTTATTTGTCATTTGCTGCAGGGCCTGAAAAATCAGGTGTTGTACCAAGAAAATATGAGACTATACAGGAAGATATAAAGAAAGCGAGAGAGCAGGTGGATCTGCTTGCAGTGTCTCTTCACTGGGGAGTGGAGGAGAGTTTTAATATAACGCCTGATCAGGTGGAATTCGCCCACAAGCTCATTAACGATGGCGCTGATATCATACTTGGACATCATCCGCATCAATTCCAGGGCATTGAAATATATAATGGAAAGCCTATTCTATACAGCATGGGGAACATTATATTTGATCAGAATGAGCATGAAAATATGGAGTCGTTTATAGTAGATATGAAATATACAGGAAATGAACTGACAGCTTTAACGGCAACCCCCGTGCGCATATTGGAAAAATCCTACGTTGAAATACAGACAGGCAGTAATGCGTCAGCAATACTCAAACGACAGGCAGAGCTAAGCGCTAAACTAGGCTCTGAGCCTGAGATAAAAGACGACATTCTTGTATATAAATAACGGTCAAAGGAGATAACAATGAAAATAATCAAATGTATGTTTTGTGGTAAGAATACATCGATCCATTTAATAAATGCACAAAAAAAGATAAGGGGAAAAGTGATAACTCTGACAAATGCCCCTGTGTATTATTGTGAAAGCTGTAATGAGACCTTCACATCAAAGGAGACACAGGATGTGTTCAGATATATACAGGACAGAAGCCTTGATGACAAAAGCATATTATTTAATTATGATGATATGTCTAAAAAGCTTTATTAGTTAACGACCTGATTATTTAGCGGCCCGAAGTACACTTTTTATTGCTGGCAGCAGCGATGCGCCTGCAATTGCAGCTATTGTGAATAACACTATATCCTTGATCATATATGGGATATTGGAGCTAATAATAAGAATCAAACCGACTTTTTCATTCCCAAGGTAAACACGCATAATCAACAGCATATAGGCTATCCCAATCGTATATATGACAGCCAGACCAGCCAGCAAAGCCTTCAGGTTATTTGATACCGAAGGTTTTTTAAATATGGAGGATATCTTTCCTATTATTGCTGCTCCTGCTATAAAGCCTATTATAAAGCCAAAGCTCTTATTAAAAACATATGTTATTCCACCGCCGTTGGCAAACACGGGCAATCCTGCAAGACCAAGCAAGGTATAAACGGTCATTGACAAAGCTGCTAGCCTGGCGCCTAGAACCAGCCCGGAGAGCGCGCATATGAATGCTTGAAGTGTGATAGGCAGAAGAGGGAAGGGAATGCGAATGAATGCTCCAGCTATCATCAGCGCCGTAAATAGTGAAGTTAGTACCAAATCCCTTGGCGTTATCTTCATGGTTATAAGCCTTTCTATTAGTTTGTAAATAGCATAAATGCCTGATGCTTATTTGTCAACCTAAATGTTAAAAATGGTTGACAAAACGGTTAACGAAATGGTTGACATATGTCAGTTAGTTTTTGTAGAAAATTTATTGAACTATACTTTTTGTTGGTGTATATTGATATTGATATGAGGGGCTGTAACTCAGAGGGAGAGTGTCACATTCGCATTGTGAAAGCCGTGGGTTCAAATCCCATCAGCTCCACCAAAGCTTATCCGCCGAAGATGGCATAAGCAATATTTGTTGCTTTTTGCAAAGCAAAAAGATCATAAAGTACCATCTATTGATAAAAAGGTTTTATCGGCAGATGGTTTTTTATTTGCCCTGAAAGGCTTTGGATAAGGGTTTTACGGGTTTGGAGCAGGTGAGTAAGGCCGTTCTGATCGGACGATTTTCAGTATAGTGGTGAATCGGAGATGCGAATGGGGAGTGCGAATGCGTAGTGCAGATAGGAAGTGCAGATAGTAAGTGTGGGGGAGTGCGAATGCGTAGTGTAGATAGGAAGTACAGATAGGAAGTGCAGATAGGAAGTGCAGGTAGTAAGTGCAGATAGGAAGTGCAGATAGGAAGTGTGGGGGAGTGCGAATGCGTAGTGCAGGTAGTAAGTGCAGATAGGAAGTGCAGGTAGTAAGTGTGGGGGAGTGCGAATGCGTAGTGCAGATAGGAAGTACAGATAGGTAGTGCAGATAGGAAGTGTGGGGGAGTGCGAATGCGTAGTGCAGATAGGAAGTACAGATAGGTAGTGCAGATAGGTAGTGTGGTGGGTACGATAATAGTTGTACTTTAGGTAGAGGTGAAGGACGGCCTTTATTTCCCTGGGCAATAG
>CAZBEQ010000065.1:0-12763 GCA_964490975.1 uncultured Oscillospiraceae bacterium
TTTTCATTACTATTTGTGCCGCCAGCGACTGCGGCGGAATGGAGATTATTATGTATAAATATTGATTCGTTAGATAATATTGTGAAGTAAATTGAAATCCATCATTATTCACAAACCGAATCAATTACAGCATCAGCCACAAAGCAGGACGGACACCGCCTTTACATTTGCCTTCGGCAATGTTGCCTTTATAAATATTGTTACCTTGGATACCTATATTACCGTTAGGGAAGATGTACACGGCTTTTACATTAACGCGGCCAGGTGACCGAAGCCACCACCAATGATACCATTCCTCGCTCTTATTTACTGCTATTCGTTTACTGTTGTTTTCATCTTTTCTTTCAAACCAATATCTTTGATTTTTTCCTGGGTTATACAGTTTTGAACTACTATCACCAAAATATTGGCACGTTACTTCCTCAAGGCTTAACAAAAATATGCTGTCTTGCGTATCTGCTCCACCTTTTGAACCATACCACTGATTATCAAGATTTTTATTTACGACCGGAATTATTCTTGATTTATCAGTAGCGTTGAACCTGTCATAAAATTCACCGTTCAGATATTTTCTTAACGAGCAGTCAGCCCATGTGATATCTTTATATTCATCATGGTAAGGACGCTGTTCTATAATATCCTCTGTTAGAATTAAAGCCGTATTGTTTTGCATGTCAAGCACTCGCCATTCATATTTGTCAAATACTATTTTATCTCCTATTTGCATAAGTACCTCCCTGTATATTATCTAAAATCATCTTTTAACTTGATTGGAACATATCTTTGTTCATCGTCTATGTTTTACACTTTCTTTTCCAACACTTCTAAAACTATGTCGGAACCGGTCGTGCTGAAATTACGTTGAATGTCTTTTACACTAATGTTCAGCTTATGTAAAATGAGTATTTGCTCAAGCCGCCTGGCAGCGCTTTCGTCGTACATCCTGTATGCGTAGTCATCGCTTCGGATGCTATTTATCAGCCCCATGTCCTCATAATAGCGAAGTGTGCGGGCTGTTATGCTATACTTGCTTGATACATCTTTAATTTTGATTAAGTTGTCCATTTGTTTCGACCTCTTTTCTGGTTTTTTGTAATGAGTCTAGTATAAAGGCTTTCCTAAAGGAAGAGTCAAGGGGTAATGCTACATAATAATTTGGGCCAAGCATTAGACGTAAATCTTCAATTCAAAAATATAATAATCACTTTTTCTCAATTCATAAATGTATCGACTAAATGAGAATCAAAATGTGGAAATCTCATCCTTCGCCATCTAATTCTTTAAGAGTTTTGCTTCTTTCATAACGAAAATATTTTTCGTATGGCTTACTCCCTTATTTATTCCTGTGTACTTTAATTATGCTTTTCCTAATAAAGGAAGTCAATTGTAGTATCTCATCCGGTTATCGTACCATTCCGCTGACTGACAAGGCTCAGAAGATTTTAGAAGAGGTTGAAAAGCTTACTGAAGGCTATGAGTATCTATTCACGCAAGGTAATGGAGAGAGAATTACAAGCAGAAGTTTTAATTACTGGCTCTGGAAGTATTGCAGAGACTCTGGAATATCATTCAAGAGCAGTCATTGCATTCGCAGGACCTTTGCAAGTCGGTTGTTTGCAGCCGGTATGCCTTCGGCTGAAATCAGCGTGTATATGGGGCATGAGGAAATCGAGACAACCAAAGGGTATATCTACAATTACCACGAGGTAGAACATAACCGGTCCTACACGAACATGGCTTTATGACCGGAATTAACGTAAAATGACCTTGCACACATCCTGAACACATGTTTTTTAAGCGACATAAAATCGCTAACCCTTGATTTATAAGGATTAGCGATACTTTTCAGCTAAGCTCGAGACAGGATTATTTTTCGTCCCTTCTTTTCAATCTTTCACAGCGCCTGTTTGCAGCGGCTTCATATTCCTGTTTCTCTTCATCTGTTTCCAGTAGCAGGCCACAGATCTCTGCAGGCTTTCCGGCAGAATCTACTGCAACAAAAGTAATGTATGCCTTGTTGGTGAATTTTCGTTCCCCTGTCATATAATCCTCTGAAAAAACTTCAACCTCAACCTCCATCGAAGTCCTGCCGACCCATGTTACCCTGGCCTTTAGTATCACTATCTGCCCTTGCTTTACGGGATGCTTGAACTCAACACTATCGATTGAAGCAGTCACAACGATGCGGTTACTGTGCCTCTGGGCAGCCATTGCTCCGGCTATATCCACCAAATGCATAAGCCTGCCGCCAAGGAGATTGCCAAGCAGGTTCGTATCATTTGGCAGCACGAGCTCTGTCATCTCCACCATGGATTCTCTGGGTGATTTCAGTTTCATAAGCATTCTCCCAACATATTTTTGTATTATTATACCTTACTGTGTCCTTTTTGTATCACTAGACTGACACCCATATGCTATGATACCCATATTTCGACTATCAGTATCAGCTATAAATAACAAGGTTGAACATTCGAAGGCCCCGGGTTGGTTCCCGGGGCTCTGACAACGGGTAGTTAAGTTTAGTTAGAGGTTGTATATGAAAGGTTATGTTTTTATTCTAGCTGCAAATTATTAATAAATCTCGTCTATTTTGTTAACAAATTATAAATTGATGTCACTAGCTCTGAGCCGCATCCCTCAGAGCTTCTATATCCTTTATCTGAAGCGATGACCTATGAAAATCCAATATCCCTTCGTCCCTCATCCTGCACAACTCACGGGACAGTGACGGCCTTGCCACATTCAGAAAGTCTGCCATTTCATTCCTGTTCATCGTCAGCATGAAGGTTGTCTGACCACTGATTTTATACTGTTCGAGCAAAAAGCTTGCTATTCTTGCCCGCATGCTCCTAATCGAAAGGTACTCCAACTGCCGGCTCAGTTTTATCGCCTTCCTTGATAGTATACCAAGCATATTCATTATCAGCTTTCTATGTCCCAGGCATGATGCTGCGCATTGTCCTGCCAGCTTCTCAGCAGGTACATACATAACACTGCAGTCGGTCTGTGCTATGACTGTAGCAGGCCATTTTTTATTTCCCGAAAATGCAGCCATTTCGCCAAAAAGGTCTCCCTGCTCAAGTATGGACAAAACGATCCTCTCCCCTGCGGCATTTTCCTTAACAATTGAGACCTGCCCCTCGACAACAACGCCCACACCCTCGAATTGTTCTCCGGCCGTATTAACAATGTCATTCCTGCTAAAGCTGCAAACCTTTAAATTAAAGCAGTCAAGAAGAGCCTTCAGCTCATCGGGTCCTATATTATCAAACAGCATGCCGTCCGCTGCCGTACTTCTTATTTTTTCTTTTGTCCTTTTTCCTAAGGTCTTGTATTCCATTACTACCTCCAAAGCAATCTTTCTCCGATATTTGTAACCATGGTTACCGAAATGACACTCAGATTATACTACAATGAATAAGCCGGCGCAACAAACGCCGCAAATCTATGTTTTTTAGTGAAGGGAGATATTAGAATGAGTAATATGTTTTGTTTTCAGTGTGAACAGACCGCAGGTGGAAAGGCATGTACAATGTCAGGTGTCTGTGGCAAGGATGCTGTCGTAGCAAACGGCCAGGACGACCTAACCTGCGCACTGGTAGGCCTTGCCAGAGCAGCAAATGGTACCGGTGAACCCGGCAGGCAGGCAGATGAATTAATGATGAAAAAGAAAGGCTGGGCGGAGCTGAGAATCTGCCTGCTGATAAGCTTTGGACAGGAAATGAGGATATAGTCTCGATGCGTTCGACTCTTCTGCTGGGGCTCAGGGGCATGGCTGCCTATGCATGGCACGCGTATGTGCTCGGCAAGGAGGATAAGGAGGTCATGGCCTGGTTCTATAAAGGCATGAGGGCTATGGGAGAAGAACACTCCATTGAGGAATGGCTGGACCTGCTAATGGAATTCGGCCACATCAACCTCAAATGCATGGCATTGCTCGACGACGCAAACACCAACGGGGACGGGGGTTTTTGATTATCATTAAGACAGTGGGACAAAGGACCTGTCCCACTGTCCCCAAAAGCCGGAGAAATTTAATCTCCGGCTTTTTTTGCTTCAGGGATAGCAGTGAACGGGGAACTGGGGCAAGGGGGTTAGGGGGTTAGGGGGTTAGGCTCCTTGTCCCTTCGGGAATGATACATACATGCTCCTTCAAGTCATGGTGAGCAAAATTTATACCTTTTGGGATATTCATGTACGTTAAAATCATGTTTATTATGAGATGATGTTACATAATTCAAAATTCAACTGCATTATTAAGCTTACAAACAAAGAAATCGATTAAATAGCCGCCCAAAACTTAAATGTTTGCACACCTTGATCCCTGTCCCACTGTCCACTTGTCCTCTTATCCACTTGTCCCACTTTATTTCTGACATGACCAACGTCCCTTATTAATTTTATCCTGCAGATTTTTTTACAAGCTCAATAAATATCCTATCATTTTACACTTCTCATTAATTGTCATTAGTATCCTTACTTTTTTTCTACGGATTATAAACACTGCACTATGCGTTCGCAGCCTATCTTGCGTTGTTTCTATGCTCAAATCTCATTGTATGCGTTCGCATTTTCCCTGAATATAAGTTATAATTGTGACTAATATAAAACTATGCAGGAGATGATCTCAATGAAAAAGAAGGACTGGCTGATACTGTTAATACCGATTGTTATCACAGCAATCATATACCCGTTTCTCCCGGCAAGTATCCCCAGGCAGTTCGATTTTGCAGGGAAGCCTACCTCCTATATGGCAAAGGAATTCATATTTCTTGTAGGGCTATTGCCCTTTATAGTATATAAAAGCTATAAGGCAAAGCATAGCTGACGACTCCTACAGTTCGCCGGTCAATTTACTGGACAGTCACCGGTCAATATTTGAAAATGAGGTTTATATAATGGGAAAAATACTTGTACTAGCAGAAAAGCCCTCTGTCGGAAGAGACCTCGCAAAGGTCCTGGGTTGCAATCAAGGCGGAAGCGGCTGCCTGAGAGGGAACAAATACATAGTCACATGGGCGCTCGGGCATCTTGTAACGCTTGCCGACCCTGAAGCCTACGGAGATCAATACAAGACCTGGAGTCTTGAAACACTGCCGATGCTTCCAAAGAAAATGGAGCTGGTCGTGATAAGGGAGACCGCAAAACAGTTCAAAATAGTAAAAGATTTGATTAAAAGCCCGGATGTAGACGAGCTTGTCATAGCAACGGACGCAGGCCGTGAAGGCGAGCTCGTTGCAAGATGGATCATCATAAAATCCGGTTTTTCAAAGCCAATAAAGCGTTTATGGATATCCTCACAGACAGATAAAGCAATAAAAGAGGGCTTTGGCAGCTTAAGGCCGGGGAGCGAATATTTCAACCTCTTCAAATCGGCGGAATGCCGCGCTGAAGCAGACTGGCTCATCGGCCTTAATGTGACAAGGGCACTGACCTGCAAGCACAATGCACAGCTTTCGGCAGGACGTGTCCAGACTCCTACGCTGGCTATGGTAGTGGAGCGCGAGAACGAAATAAAGAGGTTCATTCCAAAGGATTATTGGGCCATACAGGCAAGCGTTGACGGCTTCAACATACAGTGGAAGGACAAAGCAAACGGTCAGACAAGGCTATTTAACAAGCAAAAGGCCGAGGAGCTCATAGCAAAGCTAAAGGGACAGACCGGCGAGGTGACAGAAGTCAAAAAAGAGGCAAAGCAGGAGCTGCCTCCTCTGGCATATGACCTGACGGAGCTTCAGCGCGATGCAAACAGAAAATTTGGCTACTCTGCCAAACAAACCCTTGGAGTAATGCAAAAGCTTTATGAAACCCATAAAATAGTTACTTACCCAAGGACCGACTCAAGGCACATCACAGATGACATCGTGCCGACACTCCCGGAACGCCTGAAGGCAGTTTCAATAGGTCCATATGCTGAAGCCGCGCGGGCATTGATGAGGACCGGGATCAAAGCAACAAAAAGATTCGTGGACAACAGCAAGGTCTCGGATCACCATGCGATAATACCCACTGAGCAGTATGTTAACCTCGCAAGTCTCGACAAGGAGGAGCGAAACATTTATGATCTTATAGTCAAAAGGTTCATCGCCGTTCTGAGTCCTGCTTTTGAATATGAACAGACCACCGTTAAAGTTGATGTAAAGGGCGAATTATTTACCGCAAAAGGTAAAATAGTCAGGTCAAAGGGCTGGAAGGCTGTCTACGAGTCAAATGCCGCAAACAGCAGGCAGGATGAACAAGAAGAGCTTCCTGATGTGCCCGATGACGACGGGCCTGAACAAAATCTGCCCGACGTCAAAAAGGGCAGCAAGCTAAAGCTCAATTCTATTCAAATGATCAACGGCAAAACAAAACCGCCGGCAAGGTATACGGAAGCTACTCTGCTTACCGCAATGGAACATCCGGGCAAATTTATCGAAAATAACGAACTCAGAGAAACGGTCGACAAAACCGGCGGCCTTGGCACTCCGGCAACAAGGGCCGATATTATTGAAAAGCTCTTTAATTCCTTTTACATGGAAAGAAGGGGAAAGGAAATCCACCCCACCTCAAAGGGTATTCAATTAATAGACATGGCGCCCAAGGATCTGAAATCGCCCGAGCTTACTGCGAAATGGGAACAGAAGCTCCAGCTGATAAGCAAGGGAAAGTCTGACCCTTCGGCCTTCACAAATGAAATGCGGGATTATGCGTCAAAGCTAGTTTCAAATGTGATATCAAGCACTGATGTATATAAGCATGACAACCTGACGCGGGAAAAGTGCCCTGAATGCGGGAAATACCTACTGGAGGTCAATGGCAAAAAAGGTCGGATGCTTGTCTGCCAGGACAGAGAATGCGGTTATCGTAAGAGCGTCGCCGTAGTATCCAATGCACGCTGCCCAGAATGCCATAAAAAGCTGGAGCTGCGCGGCGAAGGCGAAAACAAAGCGTTCTTCTGTTCATGCGGCTATCGTGAGAAGCTTGAAGCGTTCAACAAAAGAAAGGGCGAACAGGTCAACAAAAAGGAAGTCAGCAGGTTCCTGAACAAGCAAGAGGATGAGCCAATAAACTCAGCCCTTGCAGAAGCCCTTGCCAAACTCAAAAAATAAATCATGACCACCCGTCAAACGTGTGGTTTGCTCCACCCCTATAAGGGGATGTTACCGGCCAGCGCCTAAAGACGCTGGCTTTCACATTGTTCAAGCCACTTTGCCGTTGCCTCTTTTGCCGCCCCTGAAGGGACGAACGTAATACCAGCTACCCCTTGAAGGGGTCCTCGTATTCTTTCACACTTAACTTGTCAACCATAATATCGCTTTTTTCCTGATCTTGTATGTATTTTCTAATGGTTGCTTCATTAAGTCCTACCGTACTTACGTAATACCCCTCCGCCCAAAAGTGTCGATTCCCGAATTTGTATTTTAAGTTTGCATGCTTATCGAATATCATTAATGCACTCTTCCCCTTAAGATATCCCATGAAGCTCTAAACGCTTTGCTTGGGCGGTATGCTCACTAACATGTGTATGTGATCTGGCATCAAATGCCCTTCCAGTATATCCACGCCCTTATAACTGCACAGTTGCTTTATAATATCGCGTATACTCTCTTTATATTGATTGTAAATTACTTTTCGTCTATACTTTGGAGTGAACACGATGTGATATTTGCACATCCATTTCGTATGTGCTAAGCTATTTTCTTTATTTGCCATTAAGTCACCTTTCCTTTTGTTAATTTAGTAGCTTGAACAACTCTATTTTAACGGAAAGGTGACTTTTTGTATAACATCTGTCGCGCACCCGCATAGCGGGTGGTTTATTGTTTCGCTCAAACTACGAGCGAAACAACCAAAGGGGACGGGGGTTTTTGATTATCATTTAGATAATCAAAAACCCCCGTCCCCTTTGGTTTTAAAGAAGTTCGATGCCGGCTTCCCTGCAGGCGTCGACCATATCCTGCGGCCATATGGAAGATTGTACCTCGCCTACATGGGCCTTGCCCAGATAGAACATACAGATCCTCGACTGACCGATACCGCCTCCTACCGTATAAGGGAGCCTCTTTTCATAAACATCCCTGTGGAACGGCAATTCGAGCCTTTCCTCACAGCCCGCTATCCTAAGCTGCTTTACAAGCGAATCCTCATCCACTCTGAT
This sequence comes from uncultured Oscillospiraceae bacterium, assembly GCA_964490975.1. Classification (GTDB taxonomy): domain Bacteria; phylum Bacillota; class Clostridia; order Acetivibrionales; family DTU013; genus DTU013. Next base: position 8,141 of record CAZBEQ010000065.1, read on the forward strand.
ACCCATTGACGATACTTCAAAGGCACGATCAAGCACCGGATACCAGAACATTATATCGCCGTTCAACTCCCAATCATCATAATCCGGAGCCCTGCCATCATGCTTTATACCGGACTTAAGCGGTGCGCCTATCTTCATTATGAAAACAGCCTTTTTTCCCTTAGCTATCCTATCTTCACGTTCTCTTGGCTCAAGCTCCGGATACATATCCTCCAGCTCCTGAGATGTGATAAAGCTGATGTCATCAGGCAGATATTTCTTTAGAGACGGGAACTCGCCGCATGCTTCCTCCTCAGTCCTCTTGAAAACGGAAAACAGCTTGCGAACGATCATTTTCAGCATTTCTTCATTACGTTCGCTTTTGTCGAGTATTTTCTCCCAATCCCATTGATCGACATATATAGAATGCAGGTTATCCATAATCTCATCGCGCCTGATAGCGTTCATATCGGTATAGAGGCCTTCACCCCTTTTGAATTCATACCTTTGCAGCGCCATCCTCTTCCATTTCGCCAGTGAATGGACGATCTCAACATCCTTTCCTCCGGCATCAGGAACATCAAAGGAAACAGGCCTTTCAACGCCATTCAGGTTGTCATTGAGACCCGACTCAGGACGGACAAATAAAGGAGCAGACACCCTTGTCAGGTTCATTTCTTTTGCAAGATTATTTTCAAATCTATCCTTTATGAATTTTATCGCTATTTCTGTGTCTTTTATAGACATGCCCGGCTTATAACCTGCCGGTATTTTCAATCTTTCACACTTATGCATATAAACGCCTCACTTTCTGCAATATAAGCAATTATATCATTATAATTATAAGTTTCAAATATTTTTTTGCAGGATTTGAGAAATAAAATTGCAAAACAACTTCTTGCAAATTTATTGCCCTACTATGAGGTCTTACGCCTGGTACCGGGCCCCTCTCCGGCTGCTGTTCCGGAACGCCCTTTTGCCTTAGCCTTCGCAGGTTCACCAGGCTCATCATCGCTACCCACAGTGGCCTCCTTATTGCTACCTCTGGCAACCCCCTTATTATTACCCCTGGCGGTCCTCTTATTACTGCCCGCGGTGGCCTCCACGCTTGCCTTCAATGCATCCATAAGGTCGATTATATTGTTCTGCGCTTCAGGCGGACTGACTACCTCTTTGCCTTCCACCTTTGCCTGGATCAGCTTCTTCAGTGCCTCCTGATATTCATTCCTGTATTCGTCGATGTCGAACTCTGATGTCATATTATTTATCAGGCTGACCGCCATCTTCATTTCATTCTCATGTATATCAGCATTGTAGTTCAGTTCCGGGATAGTTTCAGATTTTCTTATCTCGTCCGAGTAATAGAGCAGGTAAAGCAGCATACCTCCCTTTTCATATGGCTTGACCATGGACACATACTCATTCGAGGATAACGTTATTTTAGCGATCCCAACCTTTCCCGTCTCACGCATAGCCCTCCTGAACAGTTCAAACGCCTTGCTTGCGCTGAAGTTGCCGGGGCCTACATAGTAAGCCTTATCCAGAAAAATTGGATCTATCTTGTCCTCATCCACGAAATTAATTATAGAAATTGTTTTTTTCGACTTTATAGGCAGCTTCTCAAAGTCCTCGTCCGTCACAAGTATATATTTGTCCTTCTCATATTCATAACCCTTTACCAAGTCGTCCTGTGAAACCTCCTCATTGCAGACATCACAGAATTTTTTGTAACGTACCCGCGTATTGCATTTTTTGTGCAGGTAATTAAATTTCACGCCCTCGGACCCCGACGTTGCCGTATAAACATTGACCGGGAAATAAACCATTCCAAAGCTGATGGAACCTTTCCAGCTTGTCTTCATTCGCATCACTCCTTATAACACTTTGGCTCAAAGAAAATTCTTCGGTTAGGGGATAATCTGCTTTGCAAATTACGCTTAGTAGAAAAATTTTCTTACCCAGGCATAAAATTTCTATAGGAAATTCTTATGCTATTACAGTGTTTCAACGAGGCGGGGTAAATTTTGACCTCGTTAAAGAAATTATGCGCATTTTTTTGATTTTTGACACATAGATTATTCAGTCTATCTCGGGTTACCTGATATCACTGTATTGAGCGCATTGTCCATTGCTTCAATGATGCGGTCACACCAATTGTCGTATTCCAGATTCTCGTCCTGAAGGCTTGGATCACTTAATATGGTGGCAATTGTTTCCCGGGCTCCCTGGTCAAAGCGGGTTGTAGCAGTAAAGCCCGGCACGAGCCTTTTTATCTTAGTATTGTCATATATTCCGTTGTTTGCCTTGTCACCGATCAACGCTCCCCTGTGGTCGCTTAAACTGCAGGCCGTCAGAAATTCAGAGGATACATGCACAGCCTTCAGCTCTACACCAAGCGCATCGGCGATGATCCCATATATCTGGTTCCATGTGAGAGTCTCATCAGAAGTGATGTGGACTGTATCCCCAATGGCATGAACATTTCCCATCAAACCGACAAATCCTTTTGCAAAGTCCCTGCTGCTCGTCACTGTCCAAAGCGTGGTCCCGTCTCCGTGTATGATGACCCGCTTTCCTTCAAGCATTCTTCTAACAGCAGGCCAACCATCCTCCAGCGGCAAATGCTTGTCATCATAAGTATGGCTCGGTCTTACAATCGTTACAGGGAATCCGTTCTCCCTGTGCTGCTTCATAAGATACTCCTCACAGCTGATCTTGTCCCTTGAATACTGCCAGTATGGGTTTACCAGCGGCGTGCTTTCAGTGACCGGATAGCTTAGCGGTGGCTTCTGATATGCCGAAGCGGAGCTAATGAAAATATATTGCTTTGTTTTGCCATTAAACAGTCTATAATCGCGTTCCACATGTTCCACAGTAAATGCAATGAAATCCGCCACAACATCAAAGCTCAGATTAGCTATCAGCTTCGCCACATTTCCTTCATCATTTATATCTGCCTTAATGCATCGGACATTATCGGGCAGCTTGACATCGCGGATACCGCGGTTAAGTAGATTTAGCTCTCCCCCGTTATCGGCGAATAGTTCAGTGATAGCTGTACTGATGATACCCGTTCCACCAATAAATAATGCTTTCATAACGCACCTCCTGTTTTAGTTGTATGCAGCTTCTCACCTCAGAGGGTTTCAGCAAGACCAGCCGCAAGCAAGGCTTGGCTTGTCACTACCAGCTATCAGGCGTTTTTAGCCCGGGATCTCGCTGCCCGGTGCCACAGCATCCACATGCACATTGGAATCAACGACAACCTCTGCATATTTAAATGCATCTGTTTCAGGTACATCATATGCTGCAGCACTAAACTCAATGGAATTATAATCAGACATTTCCGCGATACTCTGCTCTAAAAACATGTCTGGAACATTCACACCGTAATTGTCTGTAATAGTCTGACCTGTCTCTTCCTTTTTATTAATTTCTTTTCTTACTGACGCCACGGTTTTCTTCTTCTCATTAATATTTACAGTCGCAGTTTCAGGTCTGGTGTCTGCCGACGGTGTTGAAGCGCGCTTGGAGCTTACCGCCGCAGTCGAGCCTTGCCTGTTATATGAAGCAGGCGCTGGCCGGACATTTGCCGCAGGTGCTGCAGCTATGGAACTCACCTGTTCAGGAGTAATCCTTGCATTATTATCTGTTCGTACATTAACTTCCGTTTGAGAAGTATCCAGACTTTGATTACTTTGAGCGCTCCAATTGCCCTGATTGCCTTGATTGCTCTGAGCATATTGATTATTCTGATTTCCCTGGCTATCCTGATTATTCTGTATCTTATATTCAGGTTTCCAGTCATAAGTGATCTTTTTACTGTTATGGCTGTTATAAGTATTTGTGCTGTTGTAGCCGCCATACCTATTGCTGCTGTTACTGCTGCCATACCTGTTCCTATATCTTGTTTCGCTTGCATCTATCGATTCCTTGAACTTTTTGATCAAAGGAACAATAATGAAAATTATCACAATAATTAAAAATATAACACTCAATTAAATCACCCCGACATAAATATTCGACATTTAGTTGTATTATCCTTCCTTTATGCCAGTATCTCACATTTCCAGCAGTGAGCTGGATCTGTCGTTTTCTCCATTCCGGGCACATCGTTACACTATTTGGAATTTGTCATACGTCTGCCGGATCTATCAGGATGAACCTTCGAGCAAAAATTCAGATTATGTGTGCTTTACTTTTGGTTTTATTGAGATATTCCCATGTAAGGTAAACATAATTGAAGCATTCATAGCATTATGACTACATTGTGGTTACTTTTTAGCTATTCATCCACACAGTAATTGCGATTTTACTCAGCGCAAGCTCGTCTGGTAAGTTGGGAAAGATGAGTAAATACGTAATAAAAGTAATTAATAATGGTAAAAATAAAGCTATCTCATATGTTGAAACAATCTGTCAGCAATACTTCATATCTATCGTGGAAGGTGATTTTATGGAAAGATTCGTAAATTTTGTTGGAATGCTCATTGAATTTTTCATTATTAGTATCATGTACTTGATAGTCCTTCCTTTCAGGGTTATATACAGCCTGAGCCGACGATTCGCGTCAAGGTGAAATCTGTATACCAGGGCAAACGCATGAAAAAATAAAGGTAAAAAGATTGTCTAACAACTAAGGCA
>CAZBEQ010000066.1:0-11735 GCA_964490975.1 uncultured Oscillospiraceae bacterium
TTTACCGGGTCGGGACTTTCACCCGACTATATTACACACACCGAACTGGCGCTCCACTACTCGTTTTTGCAATTATAGGGCGAAATTGTAAGGGCTTTGCGAAGAATAAGCCTTGATTTTTAGACGGTCGGCTATAAATCATGCCATTTTTAGTAGATTTCTGTTCTAAAGCTGCAAAAACGAGTAGTGCGCTATCAAAAAAGGTCCTATCAAAAAAGGCCCGCAAATGCGAGCCTTTATATGTTGAAAGGGGGTCAGGCTTGAATTATTCACTTATTTTCGATAGGTAAAAAATAAGTGAATAATTCAAGCCTGACCCCCTCTAGGTTCTGCTTAGTACATGCCGCCCATTCCGCCGGGGCCGCCTGCAGGCATCGGGGGTTCCTTCTCAGGCTTGTCGGCAACTACGCTCTCAGTGGTGAGAACCATAGCTGCTACTGATGCTGCGTTCTGCAAAGCTGATCTTGTAACCTTGGCAGGATCAACGATACCATTGTTGATCATGTCGATATATTCTTCCTTAAGTACATCGAAGCCAATTCCAGCAGGGCTACTCTTTACCTTGTCAACTATGACTGAACCTTCGAGGCCGGCGTTTGCAGCAATCTGCCTGATAGGTTCCTCAAGAGCCTTGACAATGATCTGAACACCGGTCTTTTCATCGCCGTGAGTAGTCTTCAAAAGTTCTGCAACCTTCGGTATAGCATTGACATATGCTGTACCGCCGCCTGCTACGATGCCTTCTTCAACTGCAGCTTTTGTTGCAGCAAGGGCGTCCTCTATACGGAGCTTCTTTTCCTTCATTTCAGTTTCAGTTGCTGCGCCGACCTGGATGACAGCTACGCCGCCTGCCAGTTTTGCAAGCCTTTCCTGGAGCTTTTCCTTGTCGAAATCAGAAGTGGTCTCTGCGATCTGTGATTTGATGGATCCGATCCTGCTCTTGATTTCATCCTGGCTGCCTGCGCCGTCAACGATAATGGTGTTTTCCTTCTGGACCTTGACCTGTCTTGCTTTACCGAGCTGAGATATCTTGGTTTCCTTGATATCCAGTCCGAGTTCGTCTGTAATAACCTGACCGCCTGTCAATGTAGCGATATCCTTGAGCATTTCCTTCCTTCTGTCGCCAAAGCCGGGAGCCTTGACAGCAACACAGTTGAAGGTTCCGCGAAGTTTGTTGAGTATCAAAGTGGTAAGAGCTTCGCCTTCTATGTCCTCAGCAATTATAAGGAGCTTCTTGCCGGACTGTACGATCTGCTCGAGGAGCGGCAGGAGATCCTGGATGCTGCTGAGCTTCTTGTCAGTGATGAGGATGTATGGATCATCAAGGACTGCTTCCATCTTGTCAGTATCAGTTACCATGTAAGCTGAAATATAGCCTCTGTCGAACTGCATACCTTCAACGACCTCTAAGTTTGTGCCCATGGTCTTGGATTCTTCAACGGTGATAACGCCATCGTTTGTAACCTTTTCCATTGCATCGGAAATTAGCTGGCCTATTACATCGTCATTTGCAGAAATAGCTGCAACTCGCGCGATGTCTTCCTTGCCCTTGATCTTTCTGCTGTTTTCCTTTATTGCATTGACAGCTGTATCAACAGCTGTTGCAAGACCCTTCTTCAGGATCATCGGGTTTGCGCCTGCTGCTACGTTCTTAAGGCCTTCTCTGATAATAGCCTGTGCCAGCAGAGTTGCTGTAGTTGTACCGTCGCCTGCTACATCATTGGTCTTTGTAGCAACTTCTTTTACGAGCTGTGCTCCCATGTTTTCAAATTTGTCTTCGAGTTCGATCTCTTTTGCGATAGTTACACCATCATTAGTTATCAGAGGTGAGCCAAATTTCTTATCAAGTACTACGTTTCTTCCCTTAGGTCCGAGAGTGATCTTTACTGTATCAGCCAGCTGGTTGACACCGCTTTCCAATGCGCGCCTGGCTTCTTCTCCGAATTTGATTTCCTTTGACATATGTTTTATGCCTCCTTGTCAGCATTTAAAATTATCAAATGATTGATTGCCTATTATTCAACTACAGCCAGTATATCGGCCTGCTTGAGTATTGTATACTCAACGCCGTCGATCTTGACTTCAGTTCCGGCATATTTGCTTATAAGTACTTTGTCTCCTACCTTGACTTCCATCTTGATCTCTCTGCCCTTGTCGTCATATCCGCCCGGGCCTGCAGCTACGATCTCAGCAACCTGTGGTTTTTCCTTTGCGCTGCCTGGAAGCACGATACCGCCTTTTGTTGTTTCTTCACTTTCGAGCATCTTGATAACAACTCTTTCACCTAATGGTTTTATTTTCATAAAGTGTACCTCCTGTAATGTTTTTAACAATTTATTAGCACTCACTAATATTGAGTGCTAATTACATTAATAATATAATATATTATCCAATTTGTAATCAAATATGCGTTTTTTCTAAAATGTGCCGTTTTAGAAGCAATTATGAAGATTATCTGGCTATTTTATGAAATTTCATCGTTTTTCAAAGTCACTCTCGTTTTTTCAATTCTTCATATATATTATTCAGAGACATGCCTCTTTCTGCGAGGAGAACCATAATATGATAGAACAGATCTGCGATTTCAGCACTGATATCTTCAGCTGTGCCGTTCTTTGAAGCAATTACTACTTCACACGCTTCCTCTCCTACTTTTTTTAATATCTTGTCAAGGCCCTTTGTAAAAAGGTAGTTGGTATATGAGCCTTCCTTCGGGTGTGCCAGTCTGTCACATATCACACTAAAAACCTCACCGAGAACTTCGGGGCCTGCAATGCTGTTTGCCTCATTATCACCGTTTGCATTTTCGGAGGTGCTCCCGGCGGCGTTTCCGTTGGCAGCACATTCGGTAGTTGCTGTAATGCTTCCGCTGGTGCTTTCGCCTATGTTTTCTCCGGTGTTTTCAGCAGCATTGGCATCCGGTTCCAAAGCAGCCTTCATATCTGCTCCATCCTTCAATTCGCCTGCATCGAGGCGGGTGTAGAAGCACGAATGGTGTCCTGTATGGCAGGCTGCTCCGGTCTGATCTACCTTGACCAGCAATGTATCGCCATCACAATCAATACTGATGCTCCTTACCTTCTGAAAATGGCCCGAGGTCTCGCCCTTGAGCCACAGCTTCTGCCTGCTCCTGCTGTAATAGTGGACCAAACCCGTTTCAATCGTTTTCTTTAGCGATTCTTCATTCATATATGCCAGCATCAGTACCTCATCGGTCCTGATGTCCTGGGTTACAGCCGGTACAAGTCCGTCTTTATTATATTTAACCATATCCAGAATATTTGCCATTTTATATCCTCACTTCTATACCTTTTTCTTTCAAATAAGCCTTTACATCAAGTATCTCCATCTCCCTGAAATGGAAAAGCGAAGCTGCCAGTACAGCATCTGCCCTGCCTTCGGTCAGCGCCTCGTAAAAATGCTCCATTGTGCCCGCGCCTCCGGATGCTATGACAGGTATGCCCACACTTTCAGAAACCGCTCTCGTCAGTTCTATATCATAACCGCTTTTGGTACCGTCACAGTCCATACTTGTCAGAAGTATCTCTCCGGCTCCGAGCTTTTCCGCCCGTACTGCCCACTCGACCGCATCCTTTTCAGTATTGACACGACCTCCGTTGAGGTATACATCCCATCCGCTTCCGCCGATCCGCCTTTTGGCATCGATAGCAACCACCACGCACTGGCTCCCGAAACGTTCCGCTGCCTCTGATATCAGCTCTGGCCGCTTCAATGCCGCTGAGTTGACGGATACCTTGTCTGCACCGGCTATGAGTATCTCTCTGAAATCCTCGCAGGTCCTGATACCGCCTCCAACAGTGAAGGGTATGAATACGTGCTCTGCCACCCTTCGTACGACATCGAGCATGATGCTTCTTGCATCTGACGATGCGGTTATGTCAAGAAAGGTAAGCTCATCAGCTCCTGCCTTGTCATAAAATGAGGCATTTTCAACAGGATCGCCAGCATCTATCAAATTAACAAAATTAACGCCCTTTACTACCCTTCCGTTCATAACATCCAAGCATGGTATAATACGTTTCGTATGCATCGTTTTCACCTCTTTCCCTTCTATCCGGTAACTTGCGCTTTTTTACTTTGCGGCAGCAATTGCCTCTATGAGGTCAATATCACCGGTATAAAGCGCCTTGCCCACGATCGCGCCGGAAACGCCGATATCCTTCAGATTCTTTATGTCCTGTATGCTTGAAACTCCGCCGGAGGCTATAACATCTATCTTTACCGCTTTCACCATTTCCTCCATCGCCTTCAGGTTTGGCCCTTTAAGCATGCCATCCCTGGAAATGTCGGTATAAATTATAACGCTGGCACCAAGCTCCTCCATCTTTTTGGCAAAGCCTATAGCTGTAAATTTGCTTGTTTTTGCCCAACCTTCAATAGCAACAAGACCATTCTTAGCGTCTATTGCTACAGCAAGGTTTTTCCCAAAGCTCTGCACAGCTTTTTTAACAAGCTCCTGGTCTTTGACAGCAGAAGTACCAAGTATCACTCTTTCGATGCCCTTGCAAAGTAATATCTCTATCGTTTCGATCGTGCGGATACCTCCGCCAAGCTGTACAGGCACTCCCAGTTTCACTGCCATTTCACTTATCACGGCGGTGTTCTGTGGGCTTCCGGTTCTTGCACCGTCAAGATCCACTACATGGATATACTCGGCACCCATCTGCTCAAATTTACGAGCCATATCAACAGGATTATCGGAGTAGACTGTCACATCATTGAATTCTCCCTGTACCAGTCTGACGCATCTGCCGTCCTTTATGTCGATTGCAGGATATAAAATCATTTTTTTCACTCCTGATATATAATGATTAAATCATTTCCGCCCAGTTTTTTAGGATTGTAAGGCCTGTCTCCCCGCTTTTTTCCGGATGGAACTGTGTGGCAAAAGCCCTTCCGCTGTTGACCGCAGCATCAAATTCAACACCGTAATCACATGTCGCAGTGACGATAGATTTATCCGCCGCATCCAGATAAAATGAGTGTACAAAATAGACATAAGGGTCTTCGGGAAGGTTCCTAAACAGCGGGCATTTATTTGTATGCAGCGAGTTCCAGCCCATATGCGGCACCTTCAGTCCGGCATCTGTGGGCAGACCTTTGATCGCTCCGCTGAAAAGCCCAAGGCCGCTTACTTTTCTGCCGCCTTCCACGCTATAGTCAAAAAGCATCTGCATGCCAAGACATATCCCTAGAAACAGCCTGTTTTCCTGCACTGTATCCTTTACAGACTGCACAAGCCCGTGCTTTTCAAGACTCTCCATAGCAGCCGAAAATGCCCCTACGCCTGGGAGCACGACGCCATCAGCCTTTGCTATGACGGCCGCGTCTGACGTGATAACAGTTTTCAGCCCAATGAACTGCATCGCTTTTTGTACACTACCAAGATTTCCGACTCCATAATCAATTATAGCTATCAATTTTATACCAGCCTTTTGCCCGTTATTTTTTCATAGGCTTCAATATATTTAGCCTCGGTTTTGCTTATAACATCCTCAGAAAGCTTAGGTGCCGGTGGCTGCTTGTTCCAGCCGGAGTTTTCAAGGTATTCTCTCAGGTATTGCTTGTCAAAGCTCTTCTGAGGCCTTCCGGGTTCATAGTCTGCCATATCCCAGAACCTTGAGTTGTCCGGGGTGAATACTTCATCAGCAACTATCAGCTTTCCATTGAGCATACCGAATTCAAACTTGGTGTCCGCAAGTATTATCCCCTTGCTTTCAGCATGACTTGCTGCAGCTTTGTAAAGAGCTATACTCATATCCCTCAGCTGTCCTGCCAGCTCTAGTCCAATAATATCTGAAAGTGTTTCAAATGATACATTCTCATCATGTCCTTCATGCGCCTTGGTAGATGGTGTGAATATGGGTTCAGGCAGCTTGTCTCCCTGTCTCAGTCCTGCCGGCAGCTTTATACCGCATATGGACCCGGTCTCTCTATATTCCTTCAGGCCAGAGCCCTCCAAATAACCTCTGACTATGCACTCAGCCGGTACCATTTGTGCCTTGCTGGCCAGCATAGACCTTCCCTGCAGCTCTTCTTTGAACTCTGAAAGTCCGTCAGGGTATTTTGCTACGTCCGTAGTGATCATATGATTTCCTATTATGTCAGAGGTATAGTCGAACCAGAATTCTGAGATACTATTCAAAACCTTCCCCTTGTTGGGTATCAGGTCAGAAAACACAACATCAAAAGCCGATATTCTGTCAGTTACGACAATGAGCAGTTTATCTCCCAGGTCATATACATCCCTGACCTTTCCCTTGATAAAAAGCGGTTCTTTAATAAAACTAGTGTCATTGATCAACATATGGTTTATCCTTTCAAGATTTATTTAATAATATTTATTTGACCAGGTTTATTTGACCAGCCATGAGAATCATAACACTCCCTTGGTGGACATTACTCCTTCAATTCTTGGATCAATTCCCGCAGCCTCGTCCAAAGCCCTGCCGAACGCCTTGAATACAGCCTCGGTGATATGGTGGTTATTACTGCCGTACAATACATTGATATGTATATTCATCCCGGTATTAACGGAAACAGCCCTGAAAAATTCTTCTACCAGCTCGGTATCCATATCTCCGACCCGCTCGCTTGTGTATTTGACATTGCATACAAGATAGGGACGTCCTCCGATATCCACTGAAACCATTGCAAGGGCTTCATCCATAGGCACATATGATGTCCCATATCTCTTTATGGATCTCTTGTCACCCAATGCCTGCTTTATTGCCTGCCCCAGTACAATGCCGACATCCTCGACCGTGTGGTGGGCATCCACCCGCAGGTCACCGCAGGCTTTTACCTGCAGATCCAGCAGACCATGCTTGGAAAACAGTGTCAGCATGTGATCGAGAAATCCAATGCCGGTATCGACCGACGAGTTGCCACTGCCATCGATAAAAAGCTTCATTTCTATATCCGTCTCAGCTGTTTTTCTGCTCAACTCAGCACTTCTGGCCATATCACACCTCCATACATATCATATCCTCTGTAATTATACAAAACATAGCCGCACAAATCTACCAATTTTTACTGTATCAACTCATATCATATAGTATCTATGGCAGAAACAATCCTTAATATATTGTCAAGCACCTTAACAACAGCTTCCATTTCCTCATCCGTCCCTATACTTATGCGCAGATGGTTGTCTATCAGAGGGTTTTTAAAGTACCTGACGAGTATATCTGCCTCTCTCAGCATTCTAAAAATCTTTTCCGCTTTAATAGTTTTGTGGCTTACAAAGACGAAATTTGCCGAGGAGTCAGTGACAATAAAATCTCTTTTTTTCAGATCATTAACAAATTTTTCACGGGTAGCAATGACTTTTTGCACAGTACCGCCATAATACTCCGGATCTTGCAGTGCAGCTGTACCGGCCACAATTGCCAGCCTGTCAAGAGTATATGAATTAAATGAATTCTTTACGCTTTCCAACGCCTGAATAAGCTCCCTGTCGCCGAAAGCAAAACCTATCCTCATACCCGCAAGAGCCCTGGATTTTGAGAAGGTATGGATCACCAGCAGGTTCGGGTATTCATCGATCAGGCTTACGGCTGACTCACCTCCATAGTCGATATAGGCTTCATCAACTATGACCACAGTGTCGGGATTGCCATCAAGGACACTGCGAATCACCTCCAACGAAAGCGCCTTGCCCGTCGGTGCATTCGGATTTGCCAGTATTATCCCGCCACTGCTCTCCATCATTTGTTCTGAAGGTATGTTAAATTCGCTGTCCAGAGGGGTCGTTACATAGTCCAGCTTGAAAAGTGAGGCATAGACAGGATAAAAGGAATAAGTGATATTTGGAAATATAATAGTCCTTCCCGGATCAAAAAAGGCCATGAACGAGAATGCCAGCACCTCATCCGATCCATTTCCGGCAAAAATCTGATCCTTCTTCACCCCGTAGCTTTCTGCCGCCGCACTGATAAGCATACCGCAGGTCGGATCAGGATATAGTCTCAAGCTGTCATCCGCAGCATTCTTTATTGCTTCTATAACCTTTGGCGAAGGCCCATAGGGATTCTCATTGGTATTCAGCTTCACGTAGCTTCTGTCTCTCGGCTGTTCTCCGGGCACATACGGCACCAATCCCGATGCCAGCCTGCTCCAGTACTTGTTCATATTGTCGGACTCCTTTAATTACGGCTGCAAGTCATTAACGCAGCTCTGAGCTTCTATTTCACTTCTACTTGCGCATCAGCACTTCTATTTCACTTCTACTTATACTTCTATCTGTACTTCTACTTGCGCATCAACACTTTCTAACTGAACTCCCAGGGTGGCTTCTCATTTACCAAAACGTACTTTGATGGCGTTTGCATGTCCGTCCAGCTTCTCATATTCAGCAAAACCAATAACCGTATCACTGGCTTTTTCCAGAGCCTGCCGTGTGTAAGAAATCACGCTGGATTTCTTCACAAAGTCAGCTACATTAAGAGGGGAGAAAAACCTTGCCGTCCCTCCCGTCGGAAGCACATGGTTCGGTCCCGCATAATAGTCTCCCAGCGGTTCGGGTGACCAGTTCCCGAGGAATACAGCTCCTGCATTTTTGACATACCCCAGCCTGCTGAACGGTTCCTCTATACAAAGCTCAAGGTGTTCAGGCGCTATGCGGTTTACTACCTCCATTGCCTGATCAAGATCGTTCACGATTATTGCCGCGCAGTATTCTGAAAGCGATTTGTCCAAGATGTCTTTTCTTGATAGTTTTCCATATTGGATACCCAGTTCTTTCATGACCGCCTCCGCCAGCTTGACAGAGGGCGTGACAAGTATCGACGCTGAAAGCACATCATGCTCTGCCTGGGAGAGTAGATCAGCCGCAACAAAAACCGGACTTGCAGTATCATCCGCAACTACAGTTATTTCGCTGGGCCCGGCGAACATGTCTATATCACAGTATCCATAAGCAAGTCTTTTCGCGGTAGCAACATAAATATTACCGGGGCCAAATACCTTGTCGACCCTTGGTACGGTCTCTGTGCCAAATACCATAGCCGCCACAGCCTGTGCGCCCCCCATTTTGAATATCTCGGTGACTCCCGCTTCATTTGCTGCAACCAGCACGGCAGGATCGATTTTTCCGTCTTTCCCGGGAGGGGTAGCCATTATGATCCTTTCAACTCCCGCAACCTTTGCCGGCAGGGCATTCATCAGCACTGAAGAAGTCAGTACGGCAGTGCCTCCCGGCACATAAATGCCGACTATCTCCAAAGGCCTGTAAAGCTGCCCAAGCAAAATGCCTTCGTCGCCGGTAGTGAACCAGGAGTTCTCCTTCTGTTTCTCATGAAATGCAACTATATTTGCCTTTGACCTTTCAATTATATCAAGAAGTTTTTTATCAACTTTATCATAGGCTTCCTTTATTTCATTTTCGGAAACCTTCATGGATGCCTGATCAAGCTCTGCCTTGTCGAACTTTTTTGTGTATTCCAATACAGCTTTATTGCCGTTTATCCTTACATTTTCAAGTATCGCACTGACTACATCTATGACATCCCGCTTTCCGACCCTGTCCCTTTCAACAAGCTTGTCAAACAGACCTGCGTCCTTTCCCTGCCTCATATCGATCATCTTTATCATTTCAGCCACCATCCTGTTTATTGTAATGCTATAATTACATCAAATTCATATTCTGACCCGGACAATCCGGTTTGCAAACCCCTGGCAGACCTGATTTACATTTTCTGCACGTTTTGCCTCAAAGCTGCTTCCTGAGTCCGTCTATTATGTTGTTGATCCTGTCACTTTCCATCTTCATGCTCACTCTGTTTACAACAACCCTTGCACTAATTTCCGCTATCGTATCCAGCACCACAAGTCCATTTTCCTTCAGTGTCCGACCACTTTCTACAATATCCACTATGACCTCCGAAAGCCCGACAAGTGGCGCCAGCTCAACAGAACCATTGAGTTTGATGACCTCGATAGATTCTCTGCGTTTATGTTCAAAATACTCCCGTGCTATGCGGGGGTACTTTGTCGCGACCCGTTTATTATTCAGACTGTCCAGTTTTCCAGCCAGCTCAGCGGGACCTGCAACCACCATTCGGCATGCTGCGAAGCCGAGATTGAGCACCTCATACAGATGCCTTCCCTCCTCGAGCAGAGTATCCTTTCCGACCACTCCCATATCGGCAGCGCCATATTCCACATAGGTCGGCACATCAGCCGGTTTTACAAGAAAAAACTTGATCTTGTTTGTTTCATCAGTGAATATCAGCTTTCTGGAAGCATTCCGGTATTCTGAACAGTCTATGCCAAGCTTCTCCAGTAATTCAATAGATAAATCCGCAAGCCTTCCTTTTGATAACGCTATAGTAAGATACCTCATGATATCACCTCTTTAATAACTCGCTGATTTTGACCTTGGTAGTCTCTCCGGACTGGATGTAATGAATTTCGACATTGTCTTCATCAATGATACTTATAACGCCGCCGATTTTTCTTTCAGCCGCATAAGCTGCTGCTTGCCCGGCAGTTCTGTTGGCAATGTCAAGTTCGACTGCAAGCCCCTGCCTTCTAAGCACAGCACATAATTCAAACGCGGCTCTCCTGCCTTTATCCGCATAACATATAAAGGTATCCGTCGCCGGCTTTTCCATCTCGATTTTCTGTCTCTGCAGAGCCATCAATACCATATTAACGCCAAGCGAGAAGCCTGTAGCAGGACATTCCATGCCAAACTCACCCACAAGCTTGTCATACCGTCCGCCCGTCAGCACCGGGAAGCCTACGCCATGGGTGAAGCCTCTGAAAATAATGCCCGTGTCATATGCAAGGCCTCTAAGCATACCCAGGTCAACCGATACGTATTGTGAAAGCCCGTAATCATCCAGTATGCCAAGCACCTGACTGATATTTTCGAGGGCATCCCTGGACCTTTTGTTAAGATCAAATGAGCGGGCCTTTTCAAGAACATCTGATGAACCAAACAGTCCGGGAAGGCTGGAAATCAACTTTTTAAGATTTTCTCCGATTTCTCTGCTTTTAAGAAATTCTTCAAGCCCTACATAGTCCTTACGGTCTATCAGCATCCTGACCTGTGATATGTCATCCTCCGAAAATCCGGTTTCTTCCATAAGGCCGTTGAAAAACTCAACCTGGCCTATACCTATCTGAAAGCTTTCAAGGCCACTGGCTTTAAGCGACTGTATCGCTATTGCTATTACCTCTGCATCTGACTCGGGAGTATTGACACCAAGCACCTCGATACCGGCCTGAGTAAATTCGTTTTGCTTTCCGCCGCCAAAATCATTGTAACGGTATACATTGCCTATATAAGAAAGCCTCAGCGGATATGCTGCGTCTTTGTACTTCGTGGCCATTATCCTTGCAACCGGGACCGTAATATCAGGCCTGAGCACCAGTATCCTGCCCTGCTGGTCGAAAAACTTGAACATGTTCTCCTGCAGCATCGCACTGCCTTCTGATGAAAATACATCGTAAAATTCTATAGCAGGTGTTTCAAGCTCGTAAAAGCCATAACTCCTGAAAAGTGTTCTCAACTTCTGCTCTAATTCTCTTTTCTGGAAGCAGTCCTCGCACAGTATATCCTGTACGCCGTCCGGTGTGTAAATCTTCCACTTTGACAAATCCCGCACCTCGCTTACTTGATTTTATTCTGCCTTGTCTTATTCGCCTTATATTATTACGCCTTGTCTTATTGCGCCTTATACTATTATGCCTTGTCTTATTGCGCC
>CAZBEQ010000067.1:0-11548 GCA_964490975.1 uncultured Oscillospiraceae bacterium
TGTTGGTTCCTTTGCGGAATGTTGGTTCCTTCCGGAGTGTTGGTTCCTTTGCGGAGTGTTGGTTCCTATCCGGAGTGTTGGATCCTTTCCCGAGCTAATTGAAAGTAGTCCCCGTGTATGGCATAATATAACTGCCGCAAACTGCAACTCTGCAACCACCGACGTGCTTGTCCTGTATAAGTGCCCGGATGGCTTTTACATTAAGGAATTTTTGGAGGTAAGATATGTTGGAGATATACAAGGATAGCTCCCGTACCATTGAAGAAAGGGTAAGGGATCTGATGGACAGAATGACGATTGAGGAGAAAGTCGGGCAAATGGTACAGATCAGCTATAACAGTACCAGTATAGAAGAGGCTGAGGATTGGGCCTCCAGGAAATTTGCCGGATCTTTCCTGCATGTGCTCGGCGATAATGCAAGACATCTGCAGAAGCTGGCAATGGGTACAAGGCTCGGGATACCAATGGTATTCGGAATAGATGCCGTGCACGGACATTCTCTGAAAAACGGAGCAACTGTCTTTCCGTCACAGCTTTCGATGGCCTGCAGCTGGAATCCGGAACTGATCGAGAAAGCCGGCAGGGTGACGGCCAGGGAGGTTGCCGCTGACGGGCTTCATTGGACATTTTCACCAATCCTTTGCCTTGGAAGGGATCTCAGATGGGGCCGTATCAATGAGACCTTCGGTGAAGATCCTTACCTGACGGGTGTTCTGGCAGCCTCAATCATACGGGGTTATCAGGGGAGATCTCTATCGGATACTGACAGCATCCTGGCCTGTGCAAAGCACTATATCGCGTATGGTGAAGCAACGGGAGGAAGAGATGCCTACGATACTCAGATCAGCTCAAGGAAAGTCAGGGAGGTTTTTCTTCCACCTTTCAGGATGGCTGTCGAAGCAGGCTGCGTCACTTTCATGTCTGGCTATCAGTCTATCGACGGTACACCGGTGACATCAAGCCGTAAATTGCTTAGGAATATTTTAAAGGAAGAACTCGGTTTCGAAGGCTTTGTAGTTACCGACTGGGATAATACTGCAAGTCTGGTGCGCAATCAAATGGTTGCTGCCGATATGGATACTGCGGTAAAGAAGGCTGTTGAGTCCGGGAATGACATGATAATGTATACGAAAGAGTTTTACGAATCAGCAATAAAGCTTGTGAAAGAAGGCTCCCTCCCGGAATCCTTAATTGATGACGCGGTAGGCAGGATTCTTGCCGTCAAGTTCAGGATGGGTCTTTTCGACGGCAGGGCGGATACAACGACAAATCGGAGCGTTTATTCCATAGGATGTCCGGAGCATCTTGATGTGGATTTGAAGCTGACAAGAGAGAGTATTGTACTCCTTGAAAATAAGAATGACACACTTCCTTTGAAGAATGGCATAAAAAGGCTGGCGGTTATCGGACCCAACGCCGATGATATCCAGGCCCAGTTCGGCGACTGGACCTTTTTCAGCCATCCGGATCCAAAACCGGGTGCCGTTCCGGAACTCCGTGTCCATACTGTCCTCGATGGCATCAGGGAGCAGGCGGAGAAAAGGAGCATCGAAGTGGTATACCACAAGGGCTGTGACATCATGGATGCAAAGAATCAGGATATTCACGGTGCGGTGGAGTGTGCAGCGGCTTCTGATGCAATCATAGCTGTAGTAGGCGACTGCCTCGCCCAAAATGGTGAGTTCAAGGATAGAGCGGATCTTAACCTTTCAGGGAGCCAGCAGAAGCTGCTCGAGGAACTTAAAGCCTGCGGCAGGCCATTGATCGTGGTGCTTGTAAACGGAAAACCTCTGTCCATACCATGGCTGGCGCAAAATGCGGATGCCTTGCTGGAAACCTTCAATTCCGGCCTGTTTGGAGGAAAGGCAGCAGCAGAGGTCATATTCGGGGAAATAAACCCCAGCGGCAGACTCCCGATTTCTTTCCCGTATCATTCCGGCCAGCTTCCTGTATATTACAACCAGCTGCCCGGGTGGCACGGCGGAAAATATGTGGATATGCCCGTAAATCCCCTATATAGCTTTGGCTACGGTCTTTGCTTTACGCAGTTCAAGTATTCAAATCTGCGGCTGTCCAACACTTCCTGTTCGGCATCCGATACGATTATTGCAAGTGTTGATGTGACCAACACAGGGAAAATGGATGGCAGCGAAGTGGTCCAGCTGTATGTGAGGGATGTGGTCAGTTCTGTCGTTACACCGGTCAGGCAATTGAAGGGCTTTGCAAAAGTGGAGATCAAGGCCGGCGAGACCAGGACGGTCGATATTCCTGTACGGATATGTGAACTGTGCATTGTAAATGAGGATGATAAATACATCGTTGAACCGGGTGAGTTTGAAATCATGGTCGGTCCGGATTCGCGTGAGGAAAGTTTGCAGAAGGCTGCTATTACGGTTGCATAGAGGGGAGAAGCCGGCTGGTGTAGGCTATGATACAATTAATGTATATTTATTTCATAACAGGAGGATACAAATGGGTGTATTGATCGTATGTCCGAAGAGTAGTGGAAATACTTATAATGTATCTCGTTATATAGCAAATAACAGCGATGCGGAATTGTTAGTAATTAATCAAAATGAAGTAAACGATTTGATGAAGTACAAGTCTATAATTTTATGTTCTGGAGTATATGGAGATAAGGTACATAAAGATCTAATAGGATGGCTGAGGCAAGTAAAAAAAACATCGATAAATGAAAATACAAAGTTTTATATGTTTTTGACTTGGTTTGGTAGAGGCCAATCAGATAAAAACGCAATAAAAGAAGTTAAAAATTTACTTGGTATGAACAAAATTAATTTAGATGACGACTACATAACTTGTTATGGCGGAAAGGGAATTATCAGACATGGTCATCCTAATAAAGAAGATTTTGATAAAGTATTAGATTGGATGAGATTGAAAAACTAACGCCCCCGTACCTTCCGTTAGGATATATTGCAGTAAAAAATATACAAGATATTCAATTTTGAATAGAAAAATAGAAAAAGGTGATTTTATGAAGATAATGGATGCACATAATATTTTTCCGGTAAAGGATATGGATAAGACCGCAGATTTTTATGTGGAGAAGCTGGGATTTCGATGCGTCAAGTATCTTGATGTCGCAGAACCGCATGTTTGCCTGTATAGAGATGCCATAGAAATTATATTGACCAGGGCTGAAGGAGAAGTCATTCCAAACAGAATAAGATACGGCTATGGCGAGGATGCGTATATTATTACAGTGGAGCAGGAAAGCCTGCAGGAGGAATTCAGGGCTAAGGGCGTAACTCTTGTAAAAGAAGTTACCATGACTGATTATGGCAATAAGGAATTCATAATTCAGGATATAGACGGCAGACAGCTCGCGTTTGGAAGGAAACAATGGAATGATTCTGATGAAGATAAGCAATGGGAGGAGCTGTATTCCAGAGCCAAACACGTTCACAATGACAGA
Source organism: uncultured Oscillospiraceae bacterium (assembly GCA_964490975.1). Lineage (GTDB taxonomy): Bacteria > Bacillota > Clostridia > Acetivibrionales > DTU013 > DTU013. The sequence goes on from CAZBEQ010000067.1 coordinate 3,440, forward strand.
CGAATTTCAGATACTATGGAAGCCGGATGTGTTTCAGCGGCTATAATGACAGCAAGTGGAAATATCTATGTGGGTGTATGCATAGATATGAGTTCATCTCTTGGAATGTGCGCCGAGCGAAATGCAATGGCAAATATGATTACAAATGGAGAAAGTGAGATAAGAAAGGTGCTTGCCATCATGCCGGATGGGTCGTGTGGTGCACCTTGCGGAGCATGCAGAGAGTTCATGATGCAGCTTGGTGTTGATCCGAAAGAGATCAAGATCATGATGGATTACAGTACGAAAAGGGTAGTCACACTTGAAGAGCTATGCCCGGACTGGCCGATGTAGTTCGGTTTGGAGTGGTGAGTAAGGTTACTTTGGTTGGCCTGAAATAGAGAGGACAAGTATGTTGAATTACTATACAATCAAATTATCGATCGATAATTTATAACAAGGAGACAGTTGTATGGAATGGATCACAGGAATGAACTCTGCAGTGAATTACATGGAGGAGCATATTTGTGAAGAACTCGATTATGAAAAGATGGGACAGCTGGCCAGTTGTTCGCCTTATCACTTTCAACGCATATTTACATATTTAGGAGGCGTGACACTCACTGAATACATCAGAAGAAGGAGAATGTCACTGGCAGCTGTTGATCTTAAGGATGAGGATATGAAGGTAATCGATGTTGCCTATAAATATGGTTATAATTCACCGACTGCATTCACACGAGCTTTTCAGAGTGTCCATGGCATATCGCCAACAGATGCCAGAGCTGAAGATGCTATTGTAAAGTCTTTCCCGCCAATCAGATTCCAGATGACAGTGAAAGGTGTAGAAGCGATGAATTATAGAATTGAGAAGAAGGAAGCGTTTAGAGTTATCGGAAAATCGATTATGGACGGAACAGAGTATCGAAAGTGCAGAAGTACAGCGCTTTTCCATGATTTGAATCAAGAGAGCAGCGGATATATTTTTAAACTTATTGGATCTGAATTGGCTTAATGAATGAAAAAGCAGCTGCTTGTCGATATGCTCCAACTTGTGTGGGATTCCAGAAGCCAGTGATCGATATATTCCCTCAACCGTGAACCTCCTTGTAATTGCCACAGCGCCTATTGCCTTTGTGGAGATCAATTACAAGGAGGTTTTTATTTATGGTTTCTGTACTAGTGTTCACATGTTGCATGGTATTGATTTTTGTCGTTTTTTCTGGTATAACAGTGATTTGTGCGACACAAAAGCACCTCAGAATATAGTGGTAAATCATACATAAATATCTACCCATAGTAAGGAGTTAACAATGGAGAGACTTAAACTATACAGCACAGAAAAAAGTCAGGAGGTTGTGAACGGTCTTTATGAGGATCTTTCACGAAGGCTGACATTTTCTCCGAAAGGTAACTGCCCGGTTTCACTGACAAACGCTTTTTTAAAGCTAAGTCTTGCTCAAAGCTGCGGAAAATGCGTCCCATGCAGGATCGGACTTGATATCCTTGCAACAATAACAGACAGAATACTTTCGGGCAAGGGCACCGAAAATGATCTTATTGTAATCGAAAGAACCGCATCGGTCATAGCTGATTCAGCTGATTGTGCAATCGGTTTTGAAGCGGCAAAGCTTGTTCTTGACGGATTCAAGGCATTCAGAGACGATTACATATCTCACATTAAAAACAACAGATGCACTGTGAACTTCAAATCGGTTCCCTGCGTCTTTGACTGTCCTGCTCATGTTGACATACCCGGATATATTGCTCTTATTAAGGAAGGCAGATATTCCGATGCTATAAGATTAATACGAAAAGATAATCCATTTCCGAGTGCTTGCGGACTTGTTTGCGAACATCCCTGTGAGCATCACTGCCGACGCGGAATTGTAGATGCACCGATCAATATAAGAGGCTTAAAGCGCTTTGCAATAGATAATGCAGGCGATGTACCGGCTCCGGAAATAAAAGCTCCCAGGACAGGCAAGACTGTGGCTGTTATCGGCGGCGGTCCGGCCGGACTTTCGGCTGCCTATTACCTAAGCCTGATGGGTCATTCCGTAACCGTTTTTGAGAAGAGACAGCGTTTGGGCGGAATGCTCAGATACGGTATCCCTTGCTACAGACTTCCCGATGAGTATCTTGACAGAGATATAAACACAATCCTTTCTCTTGGTGTAAAAGTTAATTTGGGTGTTAACATTGGCAGGGATATAACCCTTGACGAACTCAGAAAGAAATATGACAGCGTTTATATATCGATCGGCGCACATGCTGATAAAAAGCTTGGTATTAAGGGCGAGGAAAGCCGTGGGGTAATCTCGGCGGTTGAGCTTCTCGGAAACATGGGCGACAACAACAAGCCCGATTTCACCGGCAAGCGTGTTGTCATTGTAGGCGGCGGAAACGTTGCAATGGACGCGACCCGTACTTCTATGCGTCTTAATGCCGCATCTGTCACCTGTGTTTACAGAAGGCGCGTAGAGGATATGACTGCGCTTAAGGAGGAGATAGAGGGCGCAATGGCTGAAGGCTGCGAGATTCTGCCGCTTATGGCTCCCGTAAGCGTAGAGGATGATAATAACGGCAATGTTACCGGCATAGTTCTTCGACCGCAGGTCATTGGTGAGTACGACAGAGGCCGTCCAAAGCCCTACAACGCAAACAAGCCCACTGAGGTTCTTGCGTGTGATGTAATTATTGTTGCTATCGGACAGGCTATCGACTCTGTTCACTTTGGAGAGAACGGGTGCAAGCTCAAGTGGGATATGATCCTTACCCAAAAAGGTGCTGCAATCGACGGAATGAAGGGAGTTTTTGCAGGCGGGGACTGCGTTTCAGGACCGCTTACCGTTATCAGAGCTATCGACGGCGGAAAGGTTGCCGCTGCAAACATTGATAATTATTTAGGATATAATACTAAAATATCTGCCGATGTGGAGGTTCCTCCAGCATCCTACAGATTCAAACCAGCCTGCGGACGTATAAATTTAACAGAACGTTTGGCAAACGAGCGCAAAAACGATTTTTGCCTCATGGAAAACGAGATGTCGCTTGAAGAAGCTGATCAGGAATGCTCACGCTGCCTGAGATGCGATCACTACGGGTTCGGTTCTTTCAAAGGAGGCAGAGAAAAGCAATGGTAAAACTTATTATAGATAACAAAGAGATTTCGGTAAAAGAAGGCACAACAATCCTTGATGCTGCAAAGAAGCTTGGAATTAAAATTCCTACCCTCTGTTACCTAAAGGATATAAACGAAATCGGCTCCTGCCGTATTTGCGTTGTGGAAATAGAAGGAGCATCAAGACTATCGACCTCTTGTAATACTGCCGTAGAGGAAGGCATGGTTGTACATACAAACAGTGCCCGCGTGCGTCAGGCAAGAAAATACAATATAGAGATGATCCTCTCACAGCATAACTGCCATTGCCCTACCTGCCTGAGGAGCGGCAACTGTTCATTACAGAAGATGGCAAACAACCTAAACATTTACAACCTTGATTATGAAACAAAGGTTGAAGAAATGGACTGGGACATGAGCTTCCCGCTTATACGCGACAATTCAAAGTGTATAAAATGTTTGAGATGTGTTAACGTTTGTGAAAAAATACAGGGAATCGGTGTTTGGGAAGTTAACGGAACAGGCGCAAACATGAGGATTACCACCCGTGATGGACTTAATATAAAGGACACCAACTGCACCCTTTGCGGTCAGTGTATTATCAATTGTCCAGTTGGTGCTTTAAGAGCGAGAGATGATACAGGCAAGGTTCTCTCTGCTATCTACGATCCCGAAAAAATAACTGTTGTTCAGCTTGCACCCGCAGTTAGAACAGCTTGGGGCGAGAACTTTAACCTTCCAAAAGAAAAAGCGTCGGTAAACAGGCTTGTCGCCTGTCTGCATGCTCTGGGAATAAAGTACGTTTTTGATACCGACTTTACAGCCGACCTTACAATCATGGAGGAAGCCACCGAATTCGTCACCAACTTCAAGAAGAACAAGCCGCTTATGACAAGCTGCTGCCCCGGTTGGGTCCGATTCCTAAAAAAAGAATATCCAGACATGCTCTCACATCTTTCAAGTGCAAAGTCGCCTCAGCAGATGTTCGGTGCGGTTGCAAAGACGTATTTTCCTAAAAAACTTGATGTAGATGCTTCCAAGATATTCTCTATTTCAATAATGCCCTGCACTGCAAAGAAGTATGAGTGTGAAGTGCCCGAGGTTTCCGATTCGGGCGCGGGACAGGATGTCGATGTTGTTCTGACAACAAGAGAGCTTACCCGTTTATTACGTTCCTGCCACATAGATCCCGAGGCTCTTGAAGACGAGCCGTTTGACTCACCAATGGGTCTAGGAACAGGCGCAGGCGTTATATTCGGCGCAACCGGAGGAGTTATGGAGGCAGCTCTGAGAACCGCTTGTTTCCTCCTTACCGGCAAGAATCCCGACCCCGAGGCCTTCAGCGAGGTTCGTGGTATGGACGGCTGGAAGGAAGCTTCCTTTGACATCAAGGGTGTTACAATAAAGGTTGCGGTCGCAAGTGGTCTTGCAAATACGAGAAAGCTTGTAGAAGCTATTCGTAAGGGAGAAGTAGATTATGACTTTGTTGAAATCATGGCTTGCCCCGGAGGCTGCGCAGGCGGCGGCGGACAGCCGATCCAGGACGGCAAGGAGCTTGCGGAACACAGGAGCGAGAAACTTTATGAGATAGACGCAAACTCATGTATGCGTTTCTCACATGAGAACCATGCTATTCAACAAATATACGACGAATTCTTTAAAGCGCCTTTGTCGGATGTGGCACATCACCTTCTTCACACCGATCACAGTACCTGGACGCTGGATAAAGAGTAAATAAAGAAATATTAAGGGGCTGTGGATGAACTGCTTCCTGTCGAGTAGACAGGGAACGGTTCATTTTTCAGTCCCTTACCTGTTTTTTTAAGAAATTCCCGACCCAAGTACACCGCACAGGCAAGAATGCACACCTTGATGCCAGGCACGACCCCAGCTAACTTGACAGTGCAAAATGCACACTCCGGTTTTGATATCCGTTACTTGCTCCATTTCTGTTCCCCTGTCGTGCTGCCTCCATGACCTGCATCAAGGTGTGCAAACATTAATAGTTTTGGGCGGCTAATTGTTCCGATTTTCATTATTAGGCTCAATAATGCAGTTGAATCCTGGATTATGTAACATCATCATATAATAAATTCTATTTTTGTTGTATCAATTACCCCAAAAGTTATTGGTTTTGCTCACTGTGTCATAAAGGTCACGGTACTTTTATGGCTTACAGTTCCCACACTCTGCTGTCAATATACACCCTGTTCTTTTCCAATGGTAAGGATTTGCATGATGTTTATGTGAATTCTTGTCTTCTATATACGTGACAGCGTTACTTTCGGAGCCGCCTGTCAAGGTAGGGTTTGTCTTTACATTAGTGTTAAGCTCTGATGTAAACGATACTGTTTTCCCATCACTGGTGCATATGATATCTCCCTGCATATCAGTTCGGTGTACAACAACACCGGCATCACGCAGGCGACACAGGGTATCATCATTAGGATGGCCATAAGAGTTCATTAGGGTTATGATTTTGATACAATTCAACGATGAACACGCTTAGGGCAAAAAAATGTACATCCCACGGTTTAACGATACCGCACAGTGTGCATTTATTATGTTGGCGTATTTTTATCTCGATATGTTCCCGTAAACTGGGTGGCTCGAATGCTCATTATTGATGTCTGCGTTCTTGGGAACATATCAAAGTTTTTAGTGTTATAGAGGTTTGAGAAAATATATTCAGAATAAGTAAGCAATTACTTTTGTAAACGAAAAACCGGGTACAAACGCTTAAGTTTTACAAACTTTCCATACTTAATAATCTCTTTTGGCCTCCAGAATAGTACAGCAGTCCAAATAGCACAAACTCCACCCTTTTTTAAGATTCGATTCATTTCCTTAGATAAGTTCATTAATGGAATAATCGGAGCGGGAACAACTCCATACAAGATAATCATATCAAATGTATTATCCTCAAAGCTTGTACTTGCAGCATCCTCTATGGTTACCAGAAATATGTACTCATGGCTGCTCTTGCATTAATAATAAAAAAGTTACAAACATTACTTGACACTAAATAAATCTTATGTGTATAGAAATTGGCTTGTGGAGTATAAATTAATAGCGGATTCCATATCATATTGTTACTAATTTTGTAAGAGGTTATTTATGTCAATCGAGAATACCAACAATATAACTAGCTAACAGCTATATTCATGTATCTTTGAGTCAAATGAGACCGGAAGTTCAGTTTAGAATTTATGATATTGAGGAATCGATTCACGGTATGCAGGAACATTTTATCGGTGGAAGAAAAGACAATAATTAAGGGGAAATTGCTGTTCATAAAAATTGATAGAAAAATAAGATATAAGAAAGCACCAAGAGAGTAGTCAAAAGTACGAAGGGAGAGGATTTACAATGAGATGCCGTTTCTGTGGAAGTCGGAATATTGCTTTTATTGACAAGAAAGAAGGCTACAGCATGACCAAAGGAATTGTTGGAACTGCAATTCTTGGACCGGTTGGGGCTATAGCAGGCATTAATGGTAAAACCAATAAAGTATATCACTGTTCTGCCTGTGGTAATGACGCTTCAACGCCCATGAGTAATGATGAGGAAGCAGCTCTTAATAGAGCAATGAAAGAGAATAACACTTTTATGCTCGAGAAGGTTTATAAGCCAAGGTACCATAACATTGAGTGGACTAAGCCAAATGCTGTTGCATCTGACAATATTGCTCAAAAATCAAGATAATAAACCAAAGGCAACTACAAAGACGCCTCAAATCATTGAGAATGAAATTCTAGAATATATAAACTTGATGAATACTCCAATTAGTTTAGATAATATTGTAGCAAAATTGGAGGATTGCCCTGCTTATAAGTTAGAATTTGCTATTACAAATTTAAAGAAAAAAGGAAAAATTAAAGAACCAATTAATAATTTATATATACTTGTCAGGGATTTTGAAGAAATGCAAAATCTTATGAAAGCAGAGCAAGAACAAGAGGAAAAAGAATACAAAGAGTATATAGAAAAAATAGGAGACTGTTCTATCGCCCATAGATGGAAAGAAATGTACTCTGTGCATAATATGCATACTTTCTCAAGGATACGTAATTTGATTAATAACATAATAGTATTCCTTGACATTAATGGCAATCTTTACGCAAAATCAAAAGTAAAATATTTGACAAAAAACAAGGAAATTATAGAATTTATAGAAAAGCATAAAGATGTTAAAAAAATTCGAACGGGGTATTCTACAATCTCAATATTGAACAAGGACGGAACTCTAGATAGTGCAGTTTTTGAAAATTCAAAGAAAGAGTATGTTGTAATAAAAAGTGAAGTTTTTAATGATAAATGGAATGATATTATAGACATAGAAGTAGGTGGAGGATGTGAAGAAACTGATTTCAAGGATTTTATTTTAGGTCTTAAGAAGAACGGGACGGTTGTCGCAACTGGTTGTAATGATTCAGGACAATGCAATGTGACAGAATGGACAAACATTGTAAAAATTGCTTTGGGTTTCAATTATAGTATAGGTTTAAAAGCAGACGGCACAGTTGTGACTACCGGATATAGTGATCAAGGTAGAAATGATGTTTTAGAATGGCATGATATTGTTGATATAAAGTCAGGCGGTAATTATACAGTTGGTCTTTGCAAGGACGGTACTGTTAAGATTTGTGGACCATATAATGAAGAACAGAATGCAGTTGTCAAATGGACGGACATAAGTCGCATTTTTGCTAGTCCAGAAAATATATTTGGAATTAAATCGGATGGAACCATCGTTTGTACGAGAAAAGAATTTCGTGATTTAGGGATTGAGAAGTTAAAAGGGATTATTGATGTCGTAGTTAACAAAAATTTAGCATATACATTAAATGTATATGGTCAAGTAAAAGCATTTTTCATTGACAAGGAAAACCCGCAAAAAGAGGAGATAGAAATAACATTGTCTAAATGGATAGGTGTTGTTTCCATTATGGGTGTTAGCGTGAAAGAACTACTTGGTACAGCATAAAAGGGTGCATTTAAATAAA
>CAZBEQ010000068.1:0-11513 GCA_964490975.1 uncultured Oscillospiraceae bacterium
GTGACATTTTCTCACGATAGTTAATAGGGTGACATTATCACAAGATAATCACATTACTTTGTTGTTGTCGCTTGATTGCATGCAAAAGTTGCTATAAAATTAATTAACGAGGCAATTGCCTCGTATCAGAACTGGTGTCCGGAGGACGATGTTATGAAAAAGGTGGAGCAAAAATTCACCACACGCCAGTATATGATACGCAAGGATTTTGAATTCTACCATTACAGGGATGAGGCCCCTGTTGAAGTGGAATACCATAATCATATTTTCTATGAGGTTTTTTTCTTTCTGTCAGGAGATGTTACTTTCATTATCGAGGGTAAGTCTTACAGGATAAAACCCGGTGATATTATTCTCATTAATAACAGGGAACTGCATAAAACAATAGTTGAGCCGGGAAAGGCCTATGAACGATATGTTCTCTGGCTTGAACCGGACTACATAAAGCTGCTCGGTGAAGAGACCGACCTTTCTGCCTGCTTTGAGCGCTCTGCTGAAAGTAATTACAATATATTGCGTCCCAGGACAGAGTTTTACATAATGATCAAAAAAATTCTGGCATATCTTGAAAGTACTGTTTTCAGTGAGGATTACGGTAATAAGATACTGCAGAAAAGCTACCTTACAGAGCTCCTGGTTTACCTTAACAGGGCATTCCTTGACAGCCGTGACGAGGATATAGAGCTCGATGTCGTATACAACGACAAGGTCAGCAATGTCATCAGATACATTAACGACAATTTGCATGAGGAGCTTTCACTGGAAATGCTGGCATGCAGGTTCTATATCAGCAAATACCACTTGCTGAGAGAGTTCAAGAGGCACACGGGGTATACAATACATCAATATATCCACAAAAAGAGGCTTATAATGGCAAGGATGCTGCTAAAGGAAGGCCTCAAGGTAACTGAAGTATGCCTCAAATGCGGGTTCGGCGACTATTCTAACTTTATTCGTTCGTTTAAAAACGAGTTCGGACACTCCCCCAAATACTACAGGGATACATGAGGCTGCTAAAATAGTCACCACCCATACCTTATTTATTCTTCAACCTTGTTACCGCAATTTTTGCAGAATTTTGAGGCTGGAGAAAGAGGAGTTTTGCAGTTGGTGCAATATTTTTGAGTGTTAATAACAGACTTTTTGTTATTTGTCTCCATGGCTGAAGAACTCTTATTATTGCCTGCTTTTTTCTTACTTTTAGTTCTGTTAACAAAAATAATGATAACAATGATAACAAGAATTAATATAAGGGCTGCATATATTAACGGACTACTGCTTTCTTCCTCCGTGATATCGGCGCTAAACGCTTTTTTATCATCACTTGTCAAATCTTCCGGAGCAGATAAGGTACTGTTGATAGGTGCTATTATCTTTTGTCCCGGACTTAAGGTTATCTCAGAATTGTCATATTTACTTCTGACTATAATACTGCCCTCATTCAAAAGGAATATGGTGTTTCCGTCATCATCGACATCTACTATAAAATCAGTTCCACGAATGCCTGTCACAGCCGAGGGAGTTTCAACTTCAAATTCTTCTTTTCCAAAAAGAGCGTAAACTTTTTTCATAGCGTCATCGACAGCGACTCTTACGCGACTTTTCTTTTCCACCTTCAAAGTATTGTCAGGAACTGTAATTATGGACTGTCTGCCTTGCCGCCTATCTTTTCCATGGTAAAGTCACCAACGCCGATGTAACCGTATCCGCCATTATTATAATAGATTAGCTGTACTTTTCCCTGGGGTTCGATTATGTCAAAGCTTTGTGTGCTTTCATTGAATCGGAGATTTGCCTTTACTTCATACATAATATTTTTTATGGAAGAGTCCTTTACTGCGTCTTGACAGTAGCATCTAAACTCAAAATCTCGAATCACTTGGACAAAATTTCAGGAATAGTCCACTTTTTATTATAATAGGTTCACATAAATTATGCTTGTGTAGCTTTATGACAACCCACCGCGCTATTACCGTGCCCTATGCTTGAAATTTTGGCCATGGTAATTGTTATTCTGCTTCATGTTGTTACCGTGCCCATCTTGCGGTCTGGCAGGTGACTGAAGTATGCCTCAAGTGCGGGTTCGGCGAAGATGGCCAATGTGGAATTAGATAAATTTATCCATTTATGTGTGTTTATTTACCTGCAGGTGCACTGATTAGTTCACTGAATACTTGTCGCGGCCGGGGAGGTTTTAGCGGACTGATGTGTGCCCATGGGATTGGAACAATTTTGTAACAAGGTACGTCTATCGTTTTGTTATAATCAATCAAAACTTAATGCTTGTGAGGTGTAATAGCGTGAAAAAGCTTACAACTCTTATACTTATAACGGCAATTCTGACCATTATGCTTGGAAATTCGAGTCGGGCGGCATCCGAGGAAAATGTCACTGTCTATCTTGATGGGAAAAAGGTCAGTTTTACTGATGTACAGCCGATTAACGCCGGTAGCAGGATATTGGTGCCTGTAAGGGGCTTCTTTGAGAAAATCGGTGTTACGGTGGATTGGAATGCGGGCGACCAGATCGTCATTATAAAGGACGGCAGCCGGGAAATAATGCTCGAGGTGGGAAACAAGGCGGTACTTAACAACGGTGCTGTTGAATACCTTGACTGCAACGTTACGAATAGGGATAGCCGGACATTTATCCCGCTGCGCTATGTATCCGAGCGCTTTGGTTACAATGTTGCGTGGAACGGTAAAACAAAAAGCGTATATATTACCAAAAAAAAGAGCGATCCGGGCACTGATGGTGAGTTATCAGACCTCTCTACCATAGACAGCCTCGGCAACTTTTATCAGTTGATCAGATACAACAAGAATATGTCGGACTATCTTCGTGTTGAAGATATGGACATATCTGTCGAATTTGATCGGGAGTATTCAGAAGCCAAGTCAACTGACAAGGGAATAGTGAGCGATAGCGCAAACACAGCTCCGGCGCCTGCTGCATCACAAAGCGCAGACTATTCCGGCACTAACAATCAGGTGGAAGGTATAGAAGAAGGCGATTTAATCAAGACGGATGGAAAGTACCTGTATATTGCTCGTGAACAAAAAGTCTCTATCATTAATGCAGCCCCTGAAAGGCTTGAGATTGTTTCGGAGATCGAGTGCGGGGATGGAATAAGCGAGCTATACGTATATGGCAATAAGCTGGTGATCATAAACGGCAAATCACAAATTTCATACACTCCTGAAAACAAAGCGGACAGTAACCTTCTGAGTCAGCTCTTTGGGAAACTGGATGTCAATAGTACTAATGTGAGGGTATATGATATAACAAACAGGGCAAAGCCGGTAGTAGTCAGCGATAAGGATTATGAAGGCCAATATCTGTCGTCTAGGATGATAGATGATGAGCTTTACTTAGTGACGAACGCAAGAGTAAGATTTTTATCAGAATATGGCAACGACATGCTTGCAGAGATATTCGCCAATAATGATAAGAAAGCTTTTATTGATGAAATGAAGAAAGATACCGCGGAAGAAAGCCTCATACTCCAGCAATCGGGCTATAAGAGCTCGGGCGAATTGTTTGATGCTGTAAGGAAATTGTTGGAGACCTATGTCACTCCCAAGTACAGAAACAACAGAACAGGTCAAAACTATGAGATAGGATTGAAGAACATATCATACTTTAGAGATATGATCAAACCGAATTACATGATAACTGTAGGTGTGGACCTGGACAGTGGCAATGATGATATCCGGGCGTATCTGGGAAGCTCAGGTCAGCTGTATGTATCAGCAGACCATATGTATACCGCATTGTCAGGATATGAATACAATGTGTTAAAAAGCAAGGTACAAAGACACCCGGCATATGATTATCTTACATCGGTGCACAGGTTTGTCCTCAAAGACGGAAAGATCCGCTATGAGTCGAAGGGCAAGGTTCCCGGATTAATTTTGAATCAGTTTTCTATGGACGAATACGAGGGTATTTTCAGGATAGCCACTACAACAGGAGGTTCCGGAGAGAACAATGTATATGCGTTGGATAAAGATATGAAAATCACCGGCAGGCTCGAGGGGATCGCAAAGGGAGAGAAGATATACAGTATGCGTTTTGCCGGTGAGCGTATCTACATGGTAACCTTCCGTCAGATGGATCCTTTCTTTGTTATCGATGCGGCTGACCCTAAGAAAATGAGTGTGCTTGGATACCTTAAGATCCCAGGGTTCAGTACATACATGCATATACTGGATAAAGACCACGTACTTGGCTTCGGGTATGATACAGAAGATGTTATTGATTGGGGCATTGACACGACCGGCTTCAAGCTGTCGCTCTTTGATGTGTCTGACGTTACGGATCCTGTAGAAATCAAGAACGAGGTTATTGGAGTCAAGGCTGAATCCCTGCTTGCCAGTGACCACAAGGCGCTGATGATATCGCTGGAGAAGGGGGTAATGGGTTTCCCATTGAATTATGTAAGTACGGATGCTGACTATTTCACGGGCTATTACCTGTACAATGTCTCAAACAGGGATTTCTCCTATAAGGGGCGTGTGAGTCATGTGCCGGAGGATATCCCAATGAATGAGATCACAAATGATGATATGATATACAGAGGTGTTTATATAGGTGATCTTTTATATACGCTTTCGGAAGGATGGCTCCAGGTCAATGATCTTAAAACGCTGAAGGAGGCAGGAGGCCTTAGCTTCAAATAAGACGGATCAAATTATATCATTTATGTCTGATAATTCTATGATTACTCTCCGTGTAAGGTTTTGACTATCATTGACCGGTGCGGTTTCGGTCTCGGATACGTTATCGGGTTCCGGCATCTTCATGATAGGCAGATGGATAATGAAGCTTGTTCCCTTGCCGGGTTCGCTTGAAACATATATAGTACCGTTATGAGCCTCAACCAGTGATTTTACAAGGGCAAGACCCAGACCGCTGCCGTAGTGGTTTCTGTTGAGAGATGAATCAGCTTGTCTGAAACGGTCAAATATGAGCTTTATTCTATCTTGCGGTATGCCTATACCTGTATCGTCGACCTTGATTATGATCCTGTCCACTGTACTGGTTATACACACTGAAATATTGCCTCCTTTGTCGGTGAATTTTAAAGCGTTTGACAAAAGATTCAGAATGATTCGTTCTATCATTTGTAGATCACATGCTGTGAATTTTTCTTCGGTATCAGTATCAAAAACAACACTGATGCCCTTGCTTTCAGCGTATGTTACGACTGACATGGTAGTATCTTCTACTATACTGATAATGTTTTGGTTTTGCATTTTAGGAGTCAGATAACCATTTTCATATTTTGAAACATCCAGAAGGTTGCTGATGATTTTTAATAGCTTGTAGCAGTTGTGTTTGATTGAACTGACATACTTTAACACCTTATTGTGGCTTTCACATGAACACTGCTCCGGTGAAATTGATTCTATAAGCTGTGCGGATGCGAATATAACGTTCAGCGGCGCCTTCAATTCATGTGACATGTCAGTAAATGACTGTGATTTCAACATGTCGTTGACAAATATGGTATCCACCATAGTATCTATCTCCTGAGCTGTGGCGGCTAGTTCATCATTGCCATATATATTGGAGCGGACCGTGTAATCTCCTTTTTTTACTGCCGATATCGTTTCTTTTATATTCTCCAATGGCTCCAGGATCTTCCTGGCCATTATCAGTGCTAACAGTACGGAAATCATTGTAACAAGTATCAGGATGGTAATATTGCTTACCATATGAGCCCTGTAGTTTTCCGTTATTGTGTCATAGTTAACGGATACAAAGCATTTCCAGCCCATCAAACCAATAGGGTACTCAATATTCTTATCCCCGGGGCTTCCAATATTGCTATAGTTTGTCAGATAAACCGTATTACCTTTTCTGTCGATGAGGCCGAAATTTCTGCTATAGGCGTGTGATGACATCTTAAGCTTGTCGGATAATATGCGGGGATTGATTTGACCAGCTACAATGCCTTTAACGACACCATCACTTACGATACCTCTGGCAATAATCAACCGGGGCCCTGATTCAGGTCCCGATACAAAAAAATTTGAAATGACTTCATATTCGCCTGATGATATCATTTTGAAGTAATCACTGTCCGATACCGAAGTACCTATCAATTCGGGGTTCTGACTTGCTATTACTGTACCATCCATACTGATCCATGAAATACTTTCTATCGGGCTACTTTTTAGTTTTGTATAAATCAGGAACTTCTGTATATCATTCTGACTAATTCTGTCGGATATGAAACTGCTTCCTGTTGTAGCCTGACGATCCCAGGCATTTTCTATGTAATAATTGAAATAGGAGGTTATGGAATTTGCCAAGTCTTCACCGGCTTTTATCTCAAGGCTCACCTTGTCCTGAAAATCATTGTTTAACCAAGTGATCTCCAGAAAAAGAAGTGGAATTATCACAATAACGACCAACATAACCATCTTTCTTCTGATACTGAATACTGGCATATTGTTGCTCCTCAAACATTACAGGAGAAATTTTGCCTACTACATTGACAATTATATCAAAAATTTTACTATATTTTCAATGGATAGAAATATTTTTTACATTACAATTATATAAGGGATATTCTGTGTACAGAATATGACTTTGCCTAAGCATATTAGGTGTATAATAAATTATGGCTTGTTTAAGGGTATTTAGATCGTTTTGGTTTTACGGCCGGTAAGGGGTTATAAGTATGGAAGGCATGTCAACATTAGGACAGTGGGCAGAGGAGTGCCGCAATATCGTTTTTTTCGGCGGCGCAGGCGTCTCGACGGAAAGTGGCATACCGGACTTCAGAAGTGTTGATGGACTATATAATAAAAAGTATAGCTACCCTCCGGAGACTATACTTAGTCATTCCTTCTTTATGCAGAATCAGGAGGAATTTTTTAAATTCTACAGGGATAAAATGATTGTTGTTAATGCGAAGCCTAATATTACTCATATCAAATTGACGCAGATGGAATCAGATGGCAGGTTAAACGCTATTGTGACACAAAATATCGACGGACTTCATCAGATGGCTGGCAGTAAAAAGGTTCTGGAGCTTCATGGATCTGTACATCGCAATTACTGTATGAAATGCGGCAGAGCATACGGTATCGATAAGGTGACAGGGACATCCGGAGTTCCGTTTTGTGGCTGCGGTGGTGTTATTAAGCCGGATGTGGTATTGTATGAAGAAGGACTGGATCAAGGTGTCCTGGGTGAAGCAATACGATGTATAGAGCAAGCTGATATGCTTATTGTGGGCGGGACATCATTGTCAGTATACCCGGCAGCCGGACTGGTGAGGTATTTTAAGGGGAACAGGCTTGTTCTTGTTAATAAATCTCCAACACCGTATGACAAGTATGCGGACCTTTTGTTGCAATGTGGCCTGGGAGAGGTTTTTGGAAATCTATAACGAGGCGAAAGATGTCGAAAGAAAACGGTGCGAGCATATCTCCCGCCTCGTTGGAACACTACTATAGCATAAGAATTTCCTTTGGAAATTCTATGCTTGGGTAAGAGAATTTTTCTACTAAGCGTAATTTGCGAAGCAAATTATCGCGTAACGAAAAATTCTCTTTGAACTGAAGTATTATAAGCTTTGAGATAATATGAGGTGTATATGTACGATATCATAATTGTTGGCGGGGGACCTGCCGGCTCAACTCTTGCCAGACTGACAGGAAACAGATATAAGGTGCTGTTGCTCGAAAAACGGTCTTTTGATGTTGATATGCGATTTGCCCGGCAAAAATCCTGCGGAGGGCTGCTGGACCCGGATGCTCAGAGGATGCTGGCAGGCTTTGGCCTGGGTATACCCAAGTCTGTTCTTGTAAGCCCGCAGTTGTTTGCTGTGCGGACGATCGATATTAAAAGCTCAGTTGAGCGCTACTATCAGAGGCATTACATAAATATTGATAGGAATGAATTTGATAAGTGGCTTGAATCTATTATACCTCCGTCTGTTACTACAATTAATGATTGCCTTTACAAATCATACGAGGAAAAAGACGGCTATATAGCTGTAAGATTTCAACACAACGGCAAAGACTATGAAGAAGGGACCCGGCTGCTGGTCGGCGCAGACGGTGCATTTTCAAGCATCAGAAGGCGGTGCTTCGGAGAAGCGTTTGCCCCAAGACTGTATATATCGATACAGGAATGGTTCAGCGTGAAGGATGTTAAAAACTATTATGGCGCAATTTTTGATAATGACGTAACTGACTTTTATTCATGGACTATCCCTAAGGAGGATCAGATAATACTTGGTTCGGCGCTGGTGCCCGGCCGGAATGTGCATGAAAAGTTTGAACAGCTTAAGTTAAAGCTGCATAAATTTGGTTTTTGTTTTGATAACAGTATAAGAAGGAATGGGGCATATCTTTATAGGCCGGTAAAAGGCAGCCAGATATGTACTTCCAGAGGAAGCATTGCACTTGTTGGCGAAGCAGCCGGATTTATAAGTCCGAGCTCGGCAGAGGGAATGAGTTATGCATTCAAAAGCTCTCTTGCCTTGGCAAGGGCTTTGGGATCTGGTATCGAAGGATATTATGCAAGGTATAATGAAAACGTAAGCCCACTAAAAAGAAATATACTGATAAAGAATCTTAAATCTCCTGCTATGTATAACGAACTGCTGAGAAAGGCTGCCATGAAGTCCGGACTGCTCAGTATCGATATTGTTGAGTGATTTTATTTACCAGCAAGATGATTTAAAAAGAGCTTTTTCTCCTGTAGGACCAAGTAATCAATAGTTTCTCTAACGGTAAATATACTGCTTTTATATCTGAAGGATAATAGAATACCATATTCGTTTTTTCCGAACAATGAAGCTTTTCTAACTACCGTACCATCCAGAGTGTAGACCTGGGTCTGCACAAATACATTTAATTCAATATCATCATTTACTCCAAGATCACATTCAGCACAAAGACGCAGGCCTTCATAGCTTACATCCTTAATCCAGACAGGTGAGCCGCTTGAACGATCTGACATGTTTTTGATTGAGCCCATTAAAGATACGGGATACCTGACGTTTTTTCTTCTTTCGACTTTAAATGAGGTCATGTCGGGTGAAATGGTAATGTCACTTTCGTTTTTTGACAATACAAATCCGCCGTATATATTTGGCTCATTATTATCGATTTTTCCAAATGTGATCGGATCACCTTTTGATATATTTACATAAACACCAAGCGGGCCTTTGATCCTGACAGAAAAAAATTCTCCAGATTTCCGCTGATAAAAGAACAGGTAATTGGCTTCGTATGTGAAAAATGGCGCAATGCCATTAGTGATTCGGTATCCTGCTGGCTCATATACTTACCTCCCAGTGGGCCATGCCTTTTGTCGAAAATCCGTAGGAAATATAAGACTCTCAAATAAAATTATATAATTTTGGGTGAGCATTGTCAAATTTCGATAAACACTACTTTTGCATATGCCTGTAAAGAGAAGGTAATTTGCTGAGTAAAATATCGGCTAACCGAAAAAAAATTCTTTGATCGAAGTGATATAATAGATATGATTTGCTGTAAGAAAATTTACAGAACTTCAGGAAGGAATAATGCACATGACAGAGCATATCATAAAAACAGCTGCACCTGATGAAATGATCAATATTACTTCCCTTGTCAGGCAGGATATCCAGAAAAGCGGCATTACCGACGGGACAGCCGTTATTTTCGTGCCGCACACGACCGCAGGTGTCACCGTCAATGAGAATGCTGACCCTGATGTAGTGTATGACCTGCTTTCCATATTCCGCAGAGTATTTCCGGAAAGCGCGAGTTACAGGCATATGGAAGGGAATTCTCATGCTCATGCAAAGGCGTCCATGGTTGGTTCCTCCTGCACGGTGATTATTGAAAAAGGCCAGTTGATGCTTGGCACCTGGCAGGGTATATATTTCTGTGAATTTGATGGGCCAAGGACAAGGAAGGTTTATGTTAAGATCATGAATGGTTAGAGGGCAATGGGTATAGATTTTTATAGCGGGAAGTGGTATGTATGATTTTTTATTTCTCAGGTACCGGCAACTCTTATTACGTTGCCAAAAAAACTGCTGACAGGCTTGGAGTTGAAACGGCTGCAGCAAAAAAGTCGGGAGTTTTCAATGTTCACAAGGGCGGCGTGGCCACGTTGAAGACCGTATTGATAGGTTCTTTGTTCAACCGGTTCGCGATCAGCACCAAAAGTTTTTTTGCCGACGAAAAATGCACAGGCTGCGGTATTTGTGAAAAAGTATGCAGCTGTGGAAGTATCGTTGTTGTTGAAGGTAAACCAAAGTGGGGCGGCAGCTGTACCCAATGCCTTGCATGCCTGCATTACTGCCCGGCAAAGGCAATACAATACGGGGAAACTACTGAGAATAAAGGAAGATACGTCAATCCAAATGTAGAATTAAAGGAAATGATGAAGAGGTAGAAATTTGCTATAGGAATTCTATATCGTTGACAGCATATGGAACTATTAATATAATGAAAATGATGGAAGGATATAGGCACGCGACCAGAAATGCGTGCTTTTTTTGTTACGCCAACCGGTTGATATCGATGTGCAGGAATATTTGCAGAATTCTGAGGGTTTAGCAGATCTGTTGGTTATTGAAAGAGGGATTTTATGAAGAAAAAGAAGGATACATATGATTTGATGAAGGAAATAAGAAAAAGCTGGGATATCAATCCCAGGACCAGGGTGCAGGAAGATGAAACAAAAAATAAAAAGAAACGCAGACAGGAAGAACGGAAAATAGTACAGGAGGATCAGAAATAAACTCCAAACAGTTTATGATCGTTCTTATAATCCTTGATACTGCCTGCTAGAAGAAGCACAGCAACATCAAGGCAAAGAATATGCCAGTTAAAAAATCATAATTAGGGGCAAATAACAGATGACTATTATTGAAACGGAAAGGCTCTATGTCAGGAATGTAAGGCCAGAGGATTGGAAAGATATGCAGGAATACCTGTCCAGGGACGAAGTAATGAGGTTTGAGGGTCCCTGGAACACATCTGACGAGGCTATGCGGAACGCAGCTGCTGACTTGTCGAAAGGCAACACTTTTTGGGCGGTAGTGCTTAAATCAACAGGTAAGATGATCGGACATATATATTTTGGACGTGAGCAGCCTGAAGAGTTTTGCACATGGATGCTCGGCTACATATTCAATAATGAATTTTACGGGAACGGATACGCGACAGAGGCGTGCAGAGGTTTCATGGATCATGCTTTCAAGAATATGGGTGTTCATAGGGCCATAGCAAAATGCAGCCCTGACAATATTCCTTCATGGAAGCTGTTGGAACGGCTGAAAATGAGACGGGAAGGCTATTCCCTCAGATGTGCTGCGATTAGGTATTCTGCAGATGGCAGGCCGATATGGTGGGATGAGTATCTTTATGCGATGCTTGAGGATGAATGGCCTGGCTGTGGATCGTTATCCATAAGAGAGATGGCATGAGGAAGGATAGTTACTGTTCACACGGGGGTAATACTGACGCAGACTAAAAAATAGCCACCAT
>CAZBEQ010000069.1:0-11429 GCA_964490975.1 uncultured Oscillospiraceae bacterium
AGATTTTGAAAAATATTTTTCAGAATCTCTTGACAACAATTAGCTGGTCTTATCTATTTTTTCTATCTGGAATCTGAGCACAGTCTTCAGTCATATCACCACAATCCTGATATTCCTCAAAATCACCGGTGTATTTACGGTTAAGATCCATAGACCATAACTTATACCAAAAGTCTGAAACAGCCTTCTGCGTGTCGCCTCGAACTACGAACCTGGCGTACTTTCCAGCAGATATTTTTGTTGTTTCGATTCCATCGGGCATTTCTGCCTCGCCCGTTACCTCACAGCATGCGAATACATCATATAAACCATTGACATCTGTTTCATAGTTTGTATATAAACCGATAGTTTTTTCGTTTTTCTTACTCCCAATCGATTGAAATACGCCTTTCCCAAAGAATTTCTGCCATAATGAACCGATTTTGGCCGTCATCTCGGGATCACTGTTCCTGGTGCTTATTTTAAGTCCTGCCACAATCTTCTCTTCCAGAAAAACTATTTCATAATCTATACAAATACCTCCTCTATTTTAGGTTAAGTATATTACATGGAATATGACAATAGCGTGTCATATAATAAACAATTATTTGAATAAGTTCCACGGATAAGTTGATGGTGGACTTGAATTAAATGAAACATATTCCTTAAGAACAGGGTGGGCAAAGCCTATTTCCACTGACCAAAGCGCCAACTGCATGCCAGGCTTGTTAACAGATGTACCGTACTTCTGGTCTCCGTATAGAGGATGCCCGATAGCTGCAAACTGTACACGTATCTGATGTGGTCTGCCGGTATGAAGTTTGATATACACAAGAGAATAGCCTTCCCTTGTATCTTTAACTGTATAGTCGAGAACAGCTTTTTTTGCACTTTCGGAAGGGTCGTGAGCGCCTGACGAGCGCGATAGCCTCAATGTATCTGATGATCCTGATGAATGCAGTACCATGGACGCTATGCCTGATGAGTGCGATACCATGCCCGCAGCGTTTGATGCGCCCGATAAGCCCGATGGCCTCAATAACCCCGCTGGGCTCAATGCGCCGTTACCATTAGCCATTTCAGGATCGTCAACAACCCTGACAGTATTCGTCTTCTCATCTTTAACCAGATAATTAACTAGTGTATCTGATAACTTACCCGGTACGCCATGTATGACAGCCATATAAGCTTTGTCAAACTCTCTGGTCCTTATTTGGTCCGATAGTCTTGATGCTGCCTTTGAGGTTTTTGCGAAAATCATCGCACCACCGACAGGGCGATCGAGTCTATGGACCAGGCCAAGAAAAACATTGCCCGGCTTGTTGTATCTTTCCTTTATGTCTTCCTTCAAAGCTGTCAGCAGATCCTCATCACCTGTCTGGTCACCCTGTGTGAGCATATTCTGAGGTTTTTCAACCACAAGCAGATGATTGTCTTCGTATATTATTTTTATATTGCTTCTATTTTTCATCTGCATTTCCTCAAGCAATCTCTGTCTTCTATCATACCCTCTCAGGCTGTCTCAGCTTTATCCCAAGCTATCCCGCCAACTGCCTTTCAGGCTTCCTCCCGACTCTCCCTAATACCGCCTTTCAGGCTTCCCATCTGCCTGCTGCGCCGCACGGAAGCACAAGGCCTGTTGCGCTGGCCGGCAGTCCTACTTCATCGGCTGTAACATTTCCACCATATCTTCTCTGCATCGACAGTCTAAGCATGTTTCCTATAACTGTGGGTGACAGTCCGGTCGTGTAAGAGTTGACAAGGAAGAATAGAGGCTTGTCAGTTAGTATTTCCATACATTGGCTGATCAGCGGAAAAATTTCATCCTCGATCTTCCAAAGCTCGCCGTTTGGTCCTCTGCCATATGACGGAGGATCCATTATAACTGCGTCATATTTGTGTCCGCGTCTGCTTTCGCGCGCAACGAACTTCACAACGTCATCAACTATGAATCTGACCGGCTTGTCCGCAAGCTTTGAAAGAGTCAGGTTCTCCTTTGCACGTGTGACCATCCCCTTGGAAGCATCCACATGGCACACCTCGGCACCGGCATGTGCTGCCGCAACCGTGGCTCCGCCTGTATACGCAAAGAGGTTGAGCACGCTGATCTTTCTCCCGGCTCCATTTATCTTGTCCTCCATCCATTTCCAATTGACAGCCTGCTCCGGGAATAAACCCGTATGTTTAAAGCCAGTGGGCTCTACATGGAATCCCAGTTCCCCATATCTTACTGTCCATTGAGACGGCAGTTTTTTCAGGTATTCCCAGTTACCGCCGCCGCTGCTGCTCCTGTGATAATGGGCATCAACATTTCTCCAGGCTTTTTCATCACCTGCGATGGGCCAAATAGCCTGAGGATCAGGCCTTCTTAACGTATATCTGCCCCATCGTTCGAGCTTTTCCCCTCCGCCCGTATCTATGAGCTCATAATCCTTCCAATCATCTGCAAGCAGCATCGTTTTCCCTCCGGAACCATTTATTCTGACTTTAGTATTCTTTATCTTCTTAGCTATATTCAGTATCTTTACGTTCAAATGATTTTAGCACAATTCTCTTCCGCCGTCTCCGATCTCCGAAACATAGAAAGACGCTACCAGTCCGGTCCTGGCAGTATAGCCTTTGCCAACCTCTTCAATGAACCTATCTACAACATCTTCCGTGACAATGCTTACGGTACATCCCCCAAAGCCCGCGCCGGTCATTCTTGAACCTGCTACTCCGTCTATCTTTAGTGCTTCTTCAACAAGTGCGTCGAGTTCGGGACCGGTCACCTCGTAAAGGTCTCTCAATGAATCATGCGATGCGATCATATATTTTCCGAAAAGCTCAATATCACCGTTGTTCAATGCTTCAACCGACCTAAGTACCCTGTCGTTCTCGGCAATTACATGCTCTGCCCTTTTTCTCACTACAGGATCCTTTATCTCATACTTGAACCGATTGAAGTCATCCATAGATATATCTCCAAGGCAGGAAGCCTTGGGCAGGAATTTGTTTAAAACCTCATACGCTGCTTCACACTGGCTTCTGCGTTCATTATATTTAGAGTCGGCAAGTCCGCGCTTTTTGTTCGTATTTGCTATAACTATCCTGTATCCACTGAGATCCAAAGGTACATACATATAACTCAGATCCTTGCAGTTGAGTGATATAGCATGTCCAGCCTTACCCATTGCAGATGCAAACTGATCCATTATGCCACAGTTGACACCAGCATAATTATTCTCCGCCTTCTGGCAAATCAATGCCATTTGAACCATATCTACAGGCTGCTCTATTCCAAATGCAAAGCTGCCCAGCGATACTAAAGCTACCGCAGTTGCCACCTCTATAGCAGCCGATGATGAGAGACCTGCTCCTAACGGCACAGTGTCGTGATACAACAAGTCACAACCTGTCAGCCTGTATCCCGCTTTTTGCAGCTCATCAGCGACGCCTAACTGATAATTGCCCCACTTTAAATCTTTATATTCTTCGAGCCTATCTAAAGAGCCTTGCACTTGTATTCCCAGATCCGTAGCCACAAGATTTATCATCCTGTCGTTCCTTGGTCTGGCAATAATCGTAGAACTCAGTGTCAGCGCTGCCGGAAACACATATCCACCGTTATAATCAGTATGCTCACCTATCAGGTTTACGCGGCCAGGCGATGTGAAAACCCTTATTCCGGCTTCATCTCCCTGATATATATTAATGAATCGTTTTTTTAATTCAACCAAGTTCATATCAATTCTTCTATTCTAATTAGCTGTTCCAGCATTATTTTATCCCAGTATCCTTTGGCATCTGAGGTCTGTTATGCCTGTGGGAGGCGATCATCACCCAGTCCTTTATCAATTGATGCCAACGTAGCCCAGCCATTCGCTAACAATATATTACCACACTGGACATATAATCCTCTACAAATAAATAAGATTGCTAACTCTTTTTAGTAAAAATGTTTTCCAAGTAGTCATTGACATATAATATTATACATTGTATAGTATTATACATAAGGAACTATTGAAGTGCATAAACAAATTAAATAAGTAGACAGGTTGAATCTATTGAAAGGTTGTGAAATCATGAAGTCAATGGTATGTATAACAGGGGCAACAGGCGGACTTGGCAAGGCATTCGCGGTAGAATGCGCAAGCCGGGGCTGGGATCTCTTCCTTACCGACATCTCAGAAGCTGCATTGCACAGGCTCTCCCTGAGTCTTTCAAATACTTATAACACAAATGTACATTACCTAAGCTGTGACCTCACTGACTTCGATTTCAGAACAGAGCTTTTTGATCACCTTCACACTACAGGTCGCACATTCAACTTCCTAATTAACATTGCCGGCCTTGACTATGAAGGTCCTTTTGCAGAAAGGACCCGCGATCAGATAAGGACTATGCTAAGACTTAATATAGAAGCCAATTTGGAAATGACCCATGAGATAATGAAGCTTCGAGACCCGACAAGGACATTCAGGATAATCAATGTTGCAAGTCTGGCAGCCTATTACCCCATGCCAGTAAAAGCAATGTATTCTTCCTCTAAACGTTTTCTTCTCAACTTTTCAAGAGCTCTCGGTGAGGAGTTACGCTCTCAGGATGCTACTGTCACAGCGCTTTGTCCTGCAGGAATGCCAACGACTCCTACCTGTATAGAGGCGATAGAAGCTCAGGGCTTCGCAGGAAGGATCACCACTTGTTATGTCGGTTATGTAGCAGCCGGTACAATAAACAGGGCATTGAAAGGAAAATCTGTCTATATACCCGGTTTACTGAACCGAATGTTAAAAGTAGCAGGAACAATCATACCGTCATCATTCGTCACACGAGTTATCGGTATACGTTGGAATGCTGCTCAGAGCAGGCGATCAGCGGCAAACAAAGCTGTGTGACAGAATATTTTTATTAAAAGGAGGCAGCCATGCAAACAGAAAAGGTTATTATCATCACAGGAGCAACCTCCGGCATCGGACTGGCAACCGTAAAGGAGCTTGCTATTAACGGAGCGTATATAATAGGCGTAGGGCGTTCAAAGGAAAAATGTGAGCATGCTGAGCAGGATGTAAAACGGCTCTGTCCGGGTTCATCAGTCACATATTTGACAGCAGATCTCTCATCACTAACTGAGGTCACAAACCTCGCTTCAGAAATAAGAAGAAGGCTGCAACAGGATGGAATATCCGCAATAGATGTGCTTATAAACAACGCTGGGACTGTTTCCAGCTGGTATGTATCAACTGTCGACGGTTTCGAACTGCAATTTGCCGTCAATCACCTTGCTCCATTCCTGTTGACTCACGAGCTGCTGCCGCTTCTTGAACAATCACAGACAGGAACCGTTATATGTATGAGCTCAGGATCACACTATAGAACAAGGCTGCATTGGAATGATATAATGTTGAGGAAGCATTACAGTACACTGCTGGCATACAAACAGACCAAGCTTGCCAACGTGATGTTTGCAACTGAACTGAATAGAAGAATGGCTGCATCGGGTAGCGGTATCAGAGCCTTTGCGGCCGATCCAGGATTGGTCAATACCGATATAGGCCTCAAAGGCACAGGCGGAATAGTCAAAAGGGTCTGGCAGTTGCGAAGCAAAGGCGGAACCCCACCGGAGCAGCCGGCACACTCAGTAGCCTACCTTGCTACAGACCCGGGCCCAAGAATGACCGGAGAAGTCTATTGGAAGGACTGCAAGCCTTTAAAGCCGAGTGCATACTCCCAAAAGCCTGAAATGTCAAAATGGCTGTGGGAATTGTCCGAAAGGATGTGCGGCATTAGGCAGGATCATCGGGAATGAGCATAGTGAATGAGCATCGGACATGAGCATCGGACATGAGCATCGGGAATGAGCATAGTGAATGAGCATCGGGAATGAGCATCGGACATGAGCATCGGGAATAGATAATTTAGTTCGCAGTTCAATGAAATACATCATGAACCGCAAACACCACTAAGAAGCTTTACATAAACACAAGGAAAAGGAGGTAGTTTTATTGGATGCCCAGATGAAAAAGGGCCTGTTGGATGCTTGCGTCCTCCATATCCTGACAGAAGGCAACACCTATGGTTATAAACTGACCCAGGAAATAATGGGTTTCATGGATGCATCAGAGTCATCCCTCTACCCTGTACTTCGAAGGCTGGAGTCTCAAGGCTGCCTCGAGACTTATTCAGCCGAACATTCGGGCCGGCTGAGGCGCTACTATAAGATAACTCAAGCCGGCGTCAGGCGATTATTAGAATATAAGGAAGAACTCTCGGAATTGAAAAGAATCATTGATTTCGTAACAGGTGGTGATGATAAAAATGGATGAAAGAATATGTACGTACCTGAATGAACTGGAAAAGCAGCTGTCAAGTCTTCCCAAACCGAAAGAAGAGAAGCCATTGACTATTATAGGGAATATATAAACGATGCGATCGACGAAGGCGTCAGTCCCGAGGAACTGCTTTCTCGTCTTGACCCTCCTGAGAAAGTTGCAGCTATGATCAAGGCAGAGACAAGTATCAGATATGTCCGAAGCAACCCAGGGTTCAAAAATTACTCAAAGCTGGTCAGGTATGCTCGGATAGGGATCACAAGGCCTTTATCCATACTGATGTTTTCATCATTGATTTTCATAACATACAGTATTGCATTAATTCTGTTTCTAGTAACTGTAGCTTCAGCTACAGCAGCGTGTCTTATTTTATCTGCATTTATTTACGAAGCTCTAAGGATACCGGCTGATTACATTGCAGAAATAGCAGGAACTATAAGCTTCGGCATATTTTTCTCAGGGCTGATGATATTGACCGCATATGGGTTCTATGTATTATGCAGACCTTTGTTAAGGTTGTCCGCAAACCTTATTTCAAAGATGATGAAGAAGAACAAAAAGCAGATGTTCTCTTCTGATACAGATGCGGGCAATTATGCTCCTGAGCATAAAGTGAAGCCGTCAAGTAAAGCGCTTAAAGCAGGACTTATTATCATTGCCGCCGGGTTTTTGATAGGATTAGCGACAGGTCTGCCGGTTAAGTTGTTTATGATATTCAACAGCATGAAACCAGTCAGTATTACCATGCACACACAAGAGTTCACAGCCAGCGAAGCCACAAAAATCAGCATATATACAGCTCATTCAACTATCAGGCTGAAAGAAGGCAATTCGAATAAAATCAAGCTTGATTATGAACAATCTGATTGGCTGGATTATAATATGTCGTGCAGCGGGGGTGAGTTGGTTTTCAAAGAAAGGTCAAATGGCAGACTCCCATTGTTTTCTCTGGTAACAATGCATGAGAATCGTGCTGAGCTTACCGTTACCCTGCCGGAAGGCTACCAACCCGAAGATGTCAACCTGGAGAGCCGAGGTGGCTTTATATATATTGAGAATATCGATATTCCTGCAGAGGTAAAGACTTACACCGGCTCAATTTACTTGGAAAACCTAAACAAACCTGCCGCAAGCGGCCAAGGATCTGTCAGCACAAGAACTTTGTCCGGTGTTATACAGGCAGGAGGTAAAAATGTCGGAACAAGAACTGCAAATGGAATAGAATATGAGTTGCAAACTGAAAGCACTGCAAATATTGTGCTTGAGACAGAAAGAGGCAATGTATATATTGATTGAGTAGATTAGGGTGCCAGGCACAAAAGATAGACAGTTATTGAGTTAATAACTGTCTATCTTTTGTGCCTGGCACCCTAACTATTTGTTGATATTTAAGCTCGTTAGCTCTTCGTTTACTTTCTTCAAGTTTGATGCTATGTCCTCAATAGCGGCAAAGGATGCAGATATCTCCTGCATTGTAGCCGACTGCTCCTGTGTAGCGCCAGCTATGGATTGTATTTCACCCAGTGAGCTTTCCACAAGGCTACTGATTTTTGAGATCACATCCTTCAGGTATTTGCTGTGTGATGATGAACTGACCGAAGCTGTTTCGATTTCACCGACCTTTGACTTCAGAGCGTCCTGATAACGCTTCAATTCATCAAATTTTCCAGCAGTATTAGCCGCTCTCTCTCTGGAATTTTTGATAGCTCCGGCTCCATCATCTACTTTTTCATAAACAGAATTCGTTCTTTCCTGCAGTTCCAATACCAGCCTGCTTATTCGGGCGGTAGCCTTGCCCGACTGTTCGGCCAGCTTTCTTATTTCATCTGCGACTACAGAAAATCCCTTCCCCGCCTCTCCTGCCCTGGCAGATTCAATAGACGCATTAAGCGCCAGCAGATTTGTCTGTCTTGAAATATCTCCTATGATTTCAAGGATGCTGTTTATCTCATTTGAAGTTTCCATCAGCGAGGTCATGAGCTGCATTGTATCATTAGTCGTTTTATTGATAATATCCAAGTCACAAATCATCGCATCCATGTATTCCTTACTCTGTTCAGTGGCCATATAGCTTGACTTGAACACATCGGCCATTTCCGACGATTTTTGATAAACGGTAGTCATATCATTTGATATGCCCAAAATCGAATTAGAAGACTCCTGCACATAATTCAAATTGTCCTTGCAGCTATTTACTGCAGAAACAGTATTACCTGCGATCTCGCTATTAGCTTTTGCGGTCTGTTCAATAGCGGTGGCAAACTGATTGACTGAATCATAGAGTTTCTGTGCAGAATCGCTGGATTTGTCAGACACCGAAGCCAACGTATCGAGTATCTGCTTTTGTTGTTCAGAGTCAGCCAGAGAATTGAACATTTTATTTAAACGGCGCATGAGAAGGTTAAACAACAAGAAAAGAGCAATGAACTCAATAACATATCCAACCATTCTGGGTATATATTCTTTCTCCAGCAATCCAATCGATTGCCATCTGAAATACTGGCTTATGCCAAGACTGAAGAAACCCAGTACAAATGCAGTAAACGTGGCCTTTCTATCATAGTACAGGCAGCTCAGGATCAGCGGAAAAAGATATGTAAGGTAGATACCGATATTGTTATTAGTAGCCAGAAGGCCGATTATCAGCGTGCTTATAAATATACTCAGATACTTTACAAAAACTTGATTACTCAGCTTTCGTGCCAGTATGAAATTCAAAATAACCAGCACAAAACTGACTATAGTAAATATCATCAGTTGGCTCATATTAATCTTAAACATATCTATTAATGTAAAAACAATAAGAGCCGGGAATACTACAACACATACGATTAATAAGAGTGTGGATGCAAGCTTGTTGACCTGTTTGTCGTTTGAGATAATGAATGCTTTCTTATCCATATAGCCTCCCGATACTCATTCGTGTAATACTTACTTGCTCTGTAATTTAAAGTAATTACCTGTAAAAATTATAGCACAATGAGGAAAGTTTACAATGAATTTGTTGTATAAAGGCTATATCCGCCTTCAAATACAGTACAATTTAATCATTTCTATTAATACAGGCAACCCTAATTTCATGGAGGGATCTGACATGACTGAAATCGAATTTTTATTGGAAGACATTGAAAAACCAAGAAAAAACCTAAACGATCTGATTGCTGCAAAAAACTCTAACCTTAGTGACCCTGACATCATAGCTGCAAGCCAGATACTGAATGCCGCTATATCAAAACTTAATGAGCTTATTGAAAATCGAAAAACTTGATATTCTACGCGGGACAGCGAGACAGAATGGGTCACGTTTGGTGACAGTTGGACAGAAGTATGGCCTCTCTAAAAAATTATTCAGTAGTCGAGCTTGCCACTGACAATAATTATCTCAACACAAATATGCAATGAACCATAACACTGTCTATTTGCCAAATGAATACACCACAGTGAGCATAATTCATACCTTTTGGGCAATTATTAAAGCAAAAATAGAATTTATTGTGTGATGATGTTACATAATTCAGGAATCCACTGCATTATTGAGACAAATAACAGAGAACAGAGCAACCGACCGCCCAAAACTACTAATGTTTGCACGCCCCACCTTGCGACTGGGACAATACACCTAACCGCCCAAAACTACTAATATTTGCACGCCCCACCTTACGATTGGAACAACACACCTGATGTCCCCCTGTCCCGCACTAAACTAGTTAACCTCTTGCCGCAAGCTTCTCAGGGTAGAACAAAAACCACCTGCTGATAAAATACCTATCTGGCTAATCTACTATAACGCCCCACCTTACGATTGGAACAACACGCCTGATGTCCCCCTGTCCCACACTAAACTAGTAAACCTCTTACCACAAGCCTTTCAATGTAAAACACAACCCGCCTGCTGATAAAATACCTTTCATTAATGGATGGTAGTATATCAGGCTAATCACTATAAAATAATACAATGCACACTTTTTAATTAAAGTTAAACAATTACTTCCAGACTGGCAATAATTCTCTCAAGAGAGTATGCATCTCTTCGAACTTCTTTGTACTTATTTGTATACGTTTTCCAAGACGAGCTGCAAGATTATTTGCAAAATCCCTGCAAGCATCCTTTTCATACAACTGTATGGTGTTCAAATTCATCACCTTTATGCCCTTCCTTTCAAGGACAGCTGCTCGCAACTTTTCCCTGTTCTGTAGGACTGCTGTGATAAGTAAAGCTCTCATATT
This sequence comes from uncultured Oscillospiraceae bacterium, assembly GCA_964490975.1. Classification (GTDB taxonomy): domain Bacteria; phylum Bacillota; class Clostridia; order Acetivibrionales; family DTU013; genus DTU013. The sequence continues at coordinate 10,518 of CAZBEQ010000069.1, forward strand.
CGACTCCTAATTTCTCCTGTTTGTAATAGAGATCAACAAAACAACGGTCTTGCCCAAGACGTATCTTTGCTTCACCCTTTAGCCTTATCTCGCGATTGAAAACTGCGCCATGAAGCCCATATCCTCCTAGAGTGTAAGGCAGTCCCAGAATCATATAGGTCAGCGATTCCATAATCGAAGCAGAACCATTTTCCACATACTTCATGGTCTGTAAGGCTTTTCGGTTTCCACGGTACCCTGCGGTCTTTGCAATGAATGTATCAAGTTTATCCTTTGTCGTGATTGCCATTGAAGGTAGTCCCGGCGGATGCGAACATAACTGCAAGCCTAATAGTATAAGTCGGTGTATGCTCAATTTACTTGCTAGCTCCAGAAACAGCAATTCCGGTGAAGCAACCATTCTCCCTTCTCTGGTTGTCACAGTGCCAAATGAATTAATGCATTTGGCTATTTAAATCAGCAATTTTATCATTCAAATTAGATATGGTTATCTGTGCCTCTTTTCGTATTTTTACTCCCTTACCAAAGAATACGTTCTTATATTCATTGACAATAGCCATCTGTTCTTCTTTGGATAATTCAAGTTGTTTGATTTGTCTGTTTAATTCTTCATTGTATGCCATTCTCTCTTGCTCGCGCTTTACCTCTTGTTCTAATCTAATACGTTCTTCTTCACGCTTAATACGTTCTTCTTCCTCACGCTTAATACGTTGAATCTCTTGTTTTTTTCTCTCTTCTTCAGCTCGAATAACATATTCGCTCTCAACTGCTTTCCTTTCATCTTCTATAGTTTCAATAGAATTAAATAATTTAATATTCGATACATCATCATATTCATCATCTCCTAGATAATGATGAATAACTCAACTTTCCCACCTAAAAAGTGGAATTGAGCTTTGAAAAATTAATACA
>CAZBEQ010000070.1:0-11296 GCA_964490975.1 uncultured Oscillospiraceae bacterium
CTTCCTCCAAGTGGAAACATTGAGCATTTGCTCGCTGTTTCACAGCTCGCACTGTTTACTAAATTATACCACAATTTCTGTTTAATCCATATTTCTTCTGGTAACTCAAATTAAATAAGAAATCCGCCGGCGATAACGCCGGCGGACTAACCGTCCACATTTACATCTCTATTTTAAATCATTTTTCTGATTACTTTGCTGTCACGATACGATTTTGCTTGCGCTTTTCCCACGAAGTCCAAAGCGGACCAACAATACATATTGTTGAGTAACATCCACTGAGGGATCCGATTGCCATAGGCAATGCAAAGCTTACAATTGATTCCAGACCGTTGAGTGAGGCAAACACATATAAAACAGCTATACTTATAAATACGGCTAAATTGGTATTCAATGACCGTGCAAAGCTCTGTGAAACGCTTCTGTCCACAATATCCTCAATCGGCATTTTTTTGTTTACGCGCGAATTTTCCCTTATACGGTCGTATATGACGATTGTATCGTTAATGGAATAACCTAAGATTGCCAATGCCACAGCGACAAATGTATCCCCGATCGGAATACTGAATGTGGTAAAGGTAAAGAACGCGATAAGCAAGTCATGCAGCAATGCTACCAACGACATCACGCCCGCCGACAGTCCATGGATCTTCCGGAAGCTGTACCAGACATATAATATAATCAGCACCGCAGAAAGCGCAATAGCTATAATGGCATTCTGCAAAAACTTACGGCCAAAAAACGGAGAGACATTATTTGAGCTGTCTAATTTAAACTCCTGTTCCGGATATTGCTGCTTCAACGCTTCGTTTATGAGATTTACTTCCTCATTGGTCAAAGACTGGTCGCCTGTCAAGCTGATAACCAACCGTTTATCACCTGTGGCAAAATCCGTGGTAATCTGCCCTGTCGCAACGCGCCCGTTCAAGGTTTCTTCTACCAGACCAGCTGCGATGTCAGGATCAAAATCCGCCGTTTCAGACATAGCGTATTTTAGAATAGCGCCACCCTTAAACTGAATATCTAAAGTGATTCCGTTTAAAAAAGTCATTATCAGACCAAATGCTAAAATACATCCTGAAACAGCATAATAAATCTTTCGTTTGCTGAAAACCGGGAGAATTTTCACTTCCTTGGACAATGCCCGCTTGCTCATAAAGAAGGACGTATTTTTCAGCCACTTATTCTGCATGATAGAAATGGTCATCAGCTTAGTCGCTGCTACTCCGGCAATAAAGTTCATAACAATACCGAACAGCAGCGTGAATGCGAAGGACAAAATAGCGCCAGAGCCAAATATCATCATCACAACCGCGACAATCAAAACGGTAATATTACCATCGAAAATAGAGGAAAACGCCATTTTAAATCCGGAGGAAACCGCCGCCAGCATTGTTTTTCCGCTTTTCAGCTCCTCACGTATCCTCTCGGAGACGATTACATTGGCGTCTACACCCATACCAATGGACAGTATAATACCGGCAATACCCGGCAGGGTTATGGAAAACTGCGGCCAGGTTAGCAAAATAAGTTGGCCCGTTAACTGAAGCATCAGGGAAATAGCCGCGATAACACCGGATAGACGGTAGTACAGGATCAGAGCTATACAGATTAATATGAATGCTACAATCCCCGCAATTACCATGACCTCCAGAGCGTTACTGCCAAGCGAGGGGCTGATGGCACTATAATTTTCAGTAATCAAAGCAAAGGGTAATGCACCTGAGTTTATTTGATTCGCCAGAGTCATGGCTTCTTCCTGGCTGCTTAGCCCATCGATGTAGCACTGATCAGAATCAATCTTTTGCTCAACCCTCGGATCCGAAATCATTCTTTTATCTAAATAGATAGTAATCTTCTGACCGACAAGTCTTTCGGTCGCTTCCGCGAACATTTTGCGTCCTTCCGGCTTCAAGGTCAAATTAACAATATATGCATCTGTATTTCTCGGGTCTACCGCTGGCGTAGCCTCATCTACATATTTTCCTTCCAAAACAATATTACCATCGGGGTCTTCGAATGTAAGAAGCGCCATACTGCCCAATTCGGAAATAGCCTTTTCCGGATTGAAATCAGTTTCATCTGATTTCCAAGGAAAACGCACAAAAATGCAACTGTTTTCTTTGTCAATAGTTACATCACGGTCCAAGATTTTTTTCTGGTCCAGACGTGTTTCTATAATGGACCGTGCTGCTTCCAATTCTAATTCGGTTGGTTTGCGATCTAAATCCTTAGGGATAAAAGCCGCATCAATACCACCCTTAATATCAATTCCAAATCGCATCTCTGATGCGCCTCTCAGATGTAGTGAGCCTATATCCAAACCAAATAACGATACATATGAAATTAGAAGTATAATTAATACAACAGCAAAAAAAGTCCCCTTTTTATTAGCTAAATTATTCATCGTTATAGTACTCCTTTTTTATTCTTTATGTGTATAATACAACAAAAGCCAGCAAGTTATTCAGCTTCATAGCTGTTTTGAAACGGGGTTAGTTAGTTTTATCAGCTATATGACTTGAAACGATATATAACTGTTTCAAGCAGCAATATAAGGAGGTGCGTTAGGACTGCACGAAGCGATTAATAAATATTTAATTTTGCAGACGGAAATTTGGCCGGATCTGGATAGAGATATAAAGCCTGGGGTTGTACGAAAGAAAAGGCCATATGATAACCCATAAAATGTCATCATGCGACTTTTATTTTCCCAGCTCAATAATCGCTGTATAATCGGAAAGAAATTTGTATCGTGAACGAATGGATATACTAGCGGATTTTGAAGTACTATTGATTGCCATGCATCTTTATCGGCACCGCAGGTGGAAAATGAATCCAGGTTTGTGTCTGCTATCCGTGTATATTGCATGGTTGAATCATTGCCAGTATTTAAAGAAAATGAAAACAACGGCAAACAAATAAGAGCCAATAATATGGCCAACAGGCGTATCACGCTTTTTGTAAATTGAATGCCCTGCATACTTTCACTCATCTCCGTATCTTGAAGGTTAGGCAATCACTCGCGCTTACATTAAGTGCAAATATTTATCATAAATAATAAAACGCTCAGTGAATCAATTTATTACACCACACTTTACAGCAAAAAACAATACAAAAATTAAATTTGTACAGCGCAGACAATAAAGTAATTTTGCCATCTGTATAATGGTTTCCCGGACATACTCCATGTCATCTATATTTTTGCACTTATCAGGGTGTCAAAAAGCACACTACCCATCACTTATAATCTCCTATTTATAAAATCTGCTGGCCCGCTGCAGCATGTTGTTACCATCGTCAGGGTATAAAGACATAAGATTTTCTATCTTTTGTGACAGATCAATGATCCTTCCCATGTCAGTCCTCTTTGTTTCTCACTGCTATTTCGGCTGGCCACTTTTCGGATACATTTTTTTCACCCTCGAAATAATCTGTCTGATCAGCCTTCTTATATATTTCACGGTTCGATAATATATTGGTTTTCCCCGAATCGGGGTAATCGCAGATGTCAATACCGTGCTCGGTCCCAATATCAATATATCTGCAGGGCTGTTCCGTATGGTTGTATAACTGATGCGCACCTCCGGGTCCCATTTCAAAGAAAGCAATATCCCCTTCGGATAGTTCTCTGAAACCATCAGGAGTTCTCAGCATTGCCTTTCCCGATAAAATTATGAACATCTCCTCTGCATTTCGGTGTGAATGATAAGGATATGAATACTTTCCCGGATCAAGTGACCTCACATCAAAGTTCAAATCCTTCGATCCCGCTTTCTCCGAGAGATCAGGGCTGGTATGCCATGAAAACTCTGGAACAGGTGATTGCTTCAGTTTAAATTGGATTTCATCAGTCTTAAAAACATATGCCATACTTCACCATCCTTATACTATTATACATAAAGCACCATCTCTGTATCTAACTTTGTAAATCCGAACCCTTTGTCAGGCTCTCCTGTATCTCCATTAATATATTCTTTACCTCAAGCGGCTTAACACAAATAAATATGTACTTTGCCTTTTTGGCAGCTCTCAAATCTCTGAAGCAACCCTTCTCCGGCATCATTCCCTTATCAGACTAATTTAAAATCCTCTATAAAACCATTTCGTTGGAATTAAAAATGTCCATGGAATGGTTATAACAGCAAGTGTTAGCGCGACTTTATAACGTAGTTTTTTATCCTCGATTGCTTTCGCAAAGGTAAAATTATAGTTAAAGATAAATACCAAAAAGCCGGACACCAACATTGCGAAAATAACGATGACCAAAGCTGCTGGATTGCTGAAAGGATCATAATTTATGGCAGATGTTATTTCATAAGGCAATCCTGCTATATCTCCCGCAAACCCTGCAATAAACAGTACGGCAGCACCTGCTATGTCAGCTGTAAAACCTAAAAGCCATACCTTGACTATACTTGACTTATAAAAGGATTTTAGTCCGATTTGATGTGTCGACAATTTAAATAGAAAGAAGCAGACTATTACTACAATCGAGTCAATAAGAAAATTGCCAAAAAGAGTAATGAATATTACAGGGGGGAAAAACAACAGAAACCAGATTGGAAATATTACATTATAAAGTTTAGTATTCTTCATTTATTGTTAGCCTCACATTCATTTGTAATAGAAACATACTAACATAAATTACCACATTATTCTACTGTAAAATCGAATTTGCAAGAATGCAATGCCAGGCGAATCGCAAAAAAACCGGTACTTTATATACCGGCTCCTTCATTTTCTATTTATTACTATATGAGTTTCGAGTCGTTTATAAACAGCTGGAATTGCAGTCCTAAAAAGGCTGCCGCCCTCCTGTTCATGGTCATACGTACAAGAAATATCTCAAAGTAATCCATTACTGGACAAATTGCCGTATCGATCTTTAATACAAGATCAGCTGTTTTTTTATCCTTATTAACTGAAATCATAGATTTTTCAACAGCGTAATTCACCCTGTCATGTATATCAAATGTGGCAATATCAGTATTCCTGACACGGCTTCTATGTACATCCGATTTATCTGCCAGTATCAATGCTGCTGAAATGTTGCTGACAGAAGTGCCTGTATGTTCATCATGATTTCCGATCGCCATCATTATTTCAGCTGCTTCCTCGTATTCCATACCCATCCTCGTTAACATATTGTAAGCCATCATAGCTCCGGTGTGAGCATGGTCGTTTCTGTTTACAGCATTTCCTATGTCATGCAGATATCCGGCGATCCTTGCCATTTCCACTTCCCTTTCGGGATATCCCAATTGCTCCAGTATCCTTCCTGCCGTTTCCGACACAAGTGTCACATGCCTGAAGGAGTGCTCCGTATAGCCAAGCACCCTCATCTGCGTTTCCGCGATAGAAAGGAAGGTCTTTACCTCCTCACTGTTTTTTATATCTCCAATAGTCAGCATTGCTTCACCTCCCGCTATTATTCCGCTGTTTTAACAGCCTTGGCCCATAGAGCGCACTCCACTCTTTTTCTTTCATGCTCACAGCCGATTTCATACGGCTTGTCCAGACAGTTGTTGAATTGTCATGCATTTGCGGCACAGCCGCCGCTGCATAAAAATCTTACCCAGCATTTTTTGCAGTCGGGTTATTGTATATATTCTGTTTCATGAACATTTCACAGATCGGCATGCTTATATCTGTACCATCATTAACATTTCCCATTTTGAATTCTTCCATACCAACGAATTGATGACATGGATAACTTATAAATCATTCGTTCTGCTCCTCGCCTGAAACCCACTGAACACATAAACAGCGTGAGGCGCTAAGCCCCCCGCTGTTATCGTTTCAGCTCAGTTTTTATCTTTTTTACATCTCTGGTCTACGTCAATAATTATAGCATAAGCATCCCCTTTTGAAAAGGTCAACTGTCAATATATTTGAATTTGGAGCCTTTCTTGATATTTGTATTTATACTCATTATCCCACCTATAGCTCCAGCAAGCACTCCAATTATAGTCATGGTTATTACATATCTGTCTATGGTAAAATTTTTACACATAATGCTGCCGATAAGATAAAGAATAAACATATACACAAAGCCAACGATACTCCCATTGAGCCACCCCTTGCTCCTGACTCCCCTGGTCGATACGGAGCCGGCAGTCAGAACGCTTATAACGGTAATTATGACAACCACTGGTGTCATCAGTTTCTGTGGGAAATCCATATTTGTGAGTATTAATGCAAATAGCATAAACGCAGGTATCGTGATGATATAAGATGCAAGCAGTCCCTTGAGCAGTGCTATGATTTTCATTCCTTCATACCCCTCAGGCTTTGCGTTCTGATTAACCATTTTCGACATGTATATCACTCCTGTACAATATTCATATTAATATAATATTAAACAGAAGTCTGTTATAGAACCTGAGCAGCCGTATGCCTTAACGATGGTTTCAAATACCACATAAATATAAAATCCCGCTGCAATTGGTGCGCGGGATTTTGTATGCTTAATTATACTGTTTAGGCCTCAACAGGCTTTATAACTTCTTTTACAGCCCATTTCTTCAAATTGAGCTTTGCTTTTTCAACACCGGTCTCGATCGTTATTTCGTCGTCCTTTATGTTTATGATTTTGCCTGATATGCCCCCGATAGTGATCACCTGGTTGCCCACCTGCATTGAATCAACCATTTCCTTAGCTTTCTTATCCCTCTTCTTTTGGGGTAGAAAAATGAGGAAATACATTATCAGTACAAAAAATACAATGTATCCCACTGTGAGCCACAGTCCTCCGCCTTGTGCTTCTGGCATAAAATATCCTCCATTCATTATTTATTTATTGGCTATATTGTGACCATAATAATACATTTCTACAGCTTATATCCGTAAGAGCCGAAAAATTCATTTCTAAAATCACCCAGCCTATCATCCATTATAGCCTGTCTAACCTTTTTCATCAAGTCTAAAAGAAATTTAAGGTTATGCCATGTGGTCAACCTGATGCCAAGCACCTCATTCGCCTTGAGTAAATGCCTTATATAGGCTCTTGTGTAATTCTTGCAGGCATAACAATCACATTCCTGATCCAAAGGCGAAAAATCCCTGGCATATTTTGCATCACGGACGATAATCCTGCCCCTGCTTGTCATTACCGTTCCATTTCTCCCTATACGCGTAGGAAGCACGCAATCAAACATATCTATTCCCCTGATGGAGCCTTCTATAAGATAATCCGGACTGCCTACACCCATAAGGTATCTGGGCTTGTCTTCAGGCAGAAGCGGAACAGTGCATTCAAGCATCCTGTACATATCCTCCGCAGGCTCGCCTACGCTAAGCCCACCTATTGAGTACCCCGGAAAATCAAGTGCTGTCAGTTCCTTTGCGCTTTGCTGCCTCAGATCAGCGTACACTCCGCCCTGTACTATACCAAACAATGCCTGTTTTTCAGTATTCGTGTGTGCCCTTTTACATCTTTCAGCCCACCTGGTAGTCCTCTCCAGCGACTTTTTTGCATAATCATGATCGGCTGGATAAGGGGTACACTCATCAAAGGACATTATGATATCAGAACCCAGATCATTTTGTATTTTCATTGCCAGTTCCGGCGTGAACAAATGCTTTGATCCGTCGATATGGGATTTGAAGGTGACACCCTCTTCCTTTATATCGCGAAGATCGCTGAGGCTGAATACCTGAAAGCCACCGCTGTCTGTCAGGATTGGTCTGTCCCAGTTCATGAAGCTGTGAAGGCCTCCCGCCTCCCGGATCAGTTCATTTCCCGGTCTCATATAAAGATGGTAGGTATTGCTTAGTATTATGCCGGCGCCTATTTCCTTCAGTTCATCAGGCGTCATTCCCTTTACAGTTGCCTGCGTCCCGACCGGCATGAAAGCCGGCGTCTCGAAGGATCCGTGGGGCGTATGCACCACTCCGAGTCTTGCGCCTGTCTGTTTGCACTTCTTTATAAACTCGTATCTTATTGCAGCCATTATTTTCACCCGTTTAATTTATTTGATAAACATTGCATCACCGAAGCTGAAAAATCTATACCTTTCCTCTACTGCCTTATGATAGGCCTCCATTATCTGTTCCTTCCCGGCAAGTGCGCTGACAAGCATTATGAGCGTTGACTCGGGTAGGTGGAAATTAGTGATCAGAGCATCTACTATCTTGAATTTGTAGCCCGGATAAATGAATATATCGGTCCATCCTGAAGATGGATCTACAATACCATCATCTGAGCTGATTGTCTCAAGTACCCTACAGCTTGTAGTGCCCACGGCAATGATCCTGCCGCCTTCCTTTCTGGTGCTGTTGATGATGTTTGCAGCAGCTTCATCCAGATTGTAATATTCCGAATGCATTACATGCTCCTCAACATTTTCAACCTTGACCGGTCTGAAGGTACCAAGTCCAACATGCAGCGTCAGATATGCCATGTTAATGCCTGACTGTCCGAGCTCTGCCAGCAGTTCCTTTGTAAAATGAAGTCCCGCTGTCGGCGCTGCGGCTGAACCCCTGTATCTGGAATATACGGTCTGGTAACGTTCGGAATCCTCCAGCTTCTTTGTTATGTACGGTGGAAGCGGTACTATGCCAACCCGGTCAAGCACCTCCTGGAATATTCCATCGTATTCAAAGCGCACAAGTCTGTTGCCGCCTTCTGTAACTGCTTTTATTTCAGCTCTAAGCTCACCGTCCCCGAAGATAAATCTTGCTCCGGGTTTTGCTCTTTTCCCCGGTTTCAGGATAACCTCCCATATGTCTGACTCGATATTTTTAAGCAACACAAACTCAATCTTGCCTCCGCTGCCCTCTTTCTCCCCAAGAAGCCTTGCCGGCATTACTCTTGTATCATTTAAGACAAGGCAATCTCCTTTTCTTAAATATCCTTTGATCTCTTCAAATACCTTGCGTTCGATACTGCCGCTTTCCCTGTCAAGTACCATAAGTCTCGATCTGCTTCTTTCTGCGATCGGTTCCTGCGCTATCAGTTCCTGCGGAAGCTCATAATAAAAATCACTTGATTTCATTTTTCTCCCATATCCCTGTTAAATAAGTCTACACTCATTAGTTTTTTCAAAATAAATTACTAATATCCTTCTACAAACTTAAACAGTTAATCTCTTCTTCACATATAAAGCTGCATTTTTATGCAGCTTCATAAATCGCCATAATGGAAATAATACTATATGCTCTCGAATTTTACAATACGTTAACAGATCAATATCTATTCAATAGCGGTGCCCTGGAAATAATGCGCAAGTATATCCTGATATGATATGCCGGCTCTGCCCATGCCTATAGCACCTTCCTGGCTCATACCTACAGCATGCCCCCAGCCCTTCCCTGTAAACACATATGTTTCTGGCACAACCGTGGCTTTGTTTACAGCTCCGTCAGCGCCAAGTACTGTAATTTTATTGTTTGATCCATTGATACTCTGTATTCCGTCTGCTGTTATTACTTTTTTACCTCCCAGCTGTGTCCTAATAGGATCAGACACTTCCGGTACAGCCATAGGCATAGACCTTTGCTGTGCTATTCCTGTTTCCGGGACTGTTGACTCTGTTTGCTGCGTATCTGCTGAAACACCGCCTGCCTCATTTGCAGCTATGGCGGATATATCAGCAGTGCCACCTGATATACTATTGCCATTAACGGCCGCAGACGATTGTGTTCCCGCATCCTGTGCAGTTTCTGACGAAGCAGTCTGCACTGTTTGCTGGCTTAAAGCATCTGTTGAAGCTGGTTTATCAGACAGGCCGGATACAAATACATCAGCATCAGTTGTGATGGTATAAAGCTGACTGTCAAGTCCTAACAAAGTACGACATTTTTCATTTGGAAAATACTCAGGCACACCTCTGCTTGCACCTGTGATGGCAAGCTGAGTTACTCTTCCTGTCGGTGCTGTCCTTGTTATAGATATTCCCAGTATACTGCCAAGTCGGGGCAGTTTTGCCTTAACATCGGAAGCGCGCAATGTTTTTGTCCACGTATAAATCTTTTCATATTTGTCCTCAACACTTACAAGGTATGGATATGACGAACCCCATACATTCCTGACATCCTCAGTGCTTCCTCCACCCGAAGCAAAATAGTACACATGCTTTATAGGCTCTCCATTGTAGGTTATTACTTTATCGTATACCTCATCGATAGCCTTGTTGCAGCTTGCTACTTCTATGTCATATCCCTTATAAACCTGACAATGTGTGGTGGCACATATGTCGAACCCGGTACTGGCGTGCTTGCCTCTATTGTTTAGAGCGTACATTTTTGATGCGATTGCCTGAGCTTTTAACGCTTCGGCAGGAGATCTCCCTCCGATTTCAGGAGGTACATTGCCGTAAAGATAATCCCTTACCGAAACAACATTTATTACTGTCATATCGCTATTTGAAAGCCTTTTGACTTCTATCGCGCCCCTGTATTGCTTTCCCTTTATCTTTATGACAGGAGGATCATTTTCAGGTGCAGGCCGAATCTGGAAAGCAGCTGTTTTGCTTCCAAATATGCACATTGTCCTGTACTGTCCATTAGTGACCGCTATCCTGTCTGATGAGGGCTGAATGATCTCATAGCCTGCTTCGCCCAAAATCGGGATCATAGTACCTATCATCTCATTAGCAGCTGTTTCATCGATCAACAATCCTGCCCATACCTGCCAGGCATCATTATACGCGATAAAAGCATCAATTCCGACCTGCCTGTAGGATGAGGCCTGTACCTCTGCTGTTGCGGCATCGGGGCAATCGTTTCCTATTTTAATATGATATGGTCCATACTTTATTCCGGAAATATTTGAATTTGACGTGTCGAATTCCTTCAGACCGCTGCCGCTGTCATAGTAGAATAAATCCTTCCGTATGTATAGGGCAGATGAACTGGCTTCTCTGTAGATTTCTGAAAAACTGTCATCTTTATAAAAGCCGATTTGCAAGCCTGCTTTTGCCGATACATCAAAAAGTGACTGAGCAGTATTGACAGAGCTTCCTTTATAATATAGACCTACTTTCACTGTATCTGGCAGCTGTTCTGCTCTCGCCGGAACACCTGATATAGACATTATTATTGCTGCGGTAGCTATAATCGCTGTCGCCTTTTTTATTATTTTGTTGATCATATTTTCTCCTTCTCATTGGTAAGTACAATTGCATTATTTATCCATATGGAATAATAATTCGACATCAAATGTCTTACTTCCTTCTATATCGGCATATTAGCGGACTTTTTGCTAATATTTAATAATATTGTAACAAATGTTGCGATACAGAGATGAAGCATGATTTTAGGATATAGTCATAGTAATACCTGTAAGGATCTC
>CAZBEQ010000071.1:0-11071 GCA_964490975.1 uncultured Oscillospiraceae bacterium
AATTTGTATTAATTTTTCAAAGTTCAATTCCACTTTTTAGGTGGGAAAGTTGAGTTAATAATCGTTGTGATGTATGTCTGCCAGTTCCGGAGGGTGCAACTGCATAGATAATTATACAGGGAACAATACCCGTGCGGCGTATATTACTCCTGACAGTGTGATTGTGCATAGTATTGTAGAAAGCAATACTGCTTGAGAGGCAAAATCGGGATGATTATCATATTCTACTGCGATTAGTGCAGTATTGACTGCTGTCGGAACGGCTGACGAAATAAGTGCGACCTGAGCAACTATTCCCTGCAGCGAAATAAGTCGGATCAATATGAATGTGAATACAGGCCCTCCTACCAGACGAAATAATAGCGACAGTAATACTCCCGGCTGTAAAGAGTCAAATTTCGTTCGTGAGATCTGTACCCCAAGTGTAAGAAGTGCGACGGCAACCAGAGCGCTCTTCAGGTATTCCAACGCCGGCCAGAAGGGAAGTGTTGTCATATCATATGGTACCAGTTTTAAGATAAAGGCAGCAGGTATTGCATAAATGGTTGGTACTTGAAGTATTTTAGAGATGGATTCGCGTAGTGTCAGTTTTGCCCGCCCAGCGTTGAAAAACCCCAGAGTATTAGTTGAGATGTTCTGAACAACAAGCATCATGATTTGCGAGGTCAGGGCAAGGTCCAGGTAAGGCGTCCTGCCGTCGACTATGAACGGAGCGCTGCTGAATACCAGTGTGATTAATGGTATGCCAATATTTCCACTGTTATAAAAGGTGATTGAATTTATAAAAGCGTACTTTTTACCTTTGTCGTATTTCATGATTCCCGACAGTACATTTGAAACCGAAAAGTTGACTGCAAGAAGGATAACTGCCAATATAAGCACCTTGAGCATGTCCATCGGTATAGTTGATTTATACAGATAGACAAATGTGAATATAGGCACCATAGTGTATAAATTGATTTTTGTGAGTGTGTTGATATCGATTGTGAATTTCTTTGCGATCACAAAGCCAACACCGATCAGTAAGAATATCGGTAATATGTTATATGTAAATATATGGAGCATTATTGTCATAAACAGTTCCTCTATTTATTACTTTTGCTATCTCAACACTATAGCCTATAAAGTGCCTTAATACAAGAGTAATGCGATAAGTAACAGCCTTTGAGCCTGTATCTATTATAATAAAGCAATTATGTGAGGCAGGCGCTATTATGGTAACAGGCGAGAGTAATAACCGTCAAGTCAGTATCATTAGTTGGACAACACACAGCAATTCAAGTCGGGATTAGATTGGAGAGGTTTGTTAGTATTTAATTAATATAAATTTGATGGATTGGAAGGAGAATGTACATGAATAAATCAATCAATTTGCCCGATTACTATGTGTCGCAAAGTCAAATCACCGACCCAGGAGCGTTTTTGGGAATGTTTGACTGTATGCCGGATGATGTTGTGGGGATCGTCGAAGCGATACACGGATTGTTCCTTCACGTTTTCTGGGCTGAAGCATATGGAGTTACCCTCAATGAGTCGCAATACCAGCATGTGCAGTCCAGAAAGGTATCTAACATATTATCGGTATTAGATAATATGGACAATTCGCCGCTTATTCAGGCGAGGCCTTATGAGAAAAGGTTTATAGGAAACTGCAGGGATCATTCAGTATTCCTTTGCTCAGTTCTCAGGTCAAAAGGTATACCTGCACGCGCCCGCTGTGGTTTTGGAACGTATTTTGTTCCTGGTCATTACGAGGATCATTGGATGTGCGAGTACTGGAATAGCAGCAAAAGCAGATGGGTGAGTGTGGATCCGCAGCTTGACAAGCTTCAGAAAGAAAAGCTTGGGATAGGTTTTGATTCACTCGATATGCCGCTGGGAGAGTTCATTACAGGCTGTGAGGCATGGAAGCTGTGCAGACAAGGCGAGGCAGACCCCGATAGCTTCGGCATCTTTGATATGAAAGGGCTGGACTTCGTTTTGGGTGACTTTATCAGAGATGTTGCCTCACTTAATAAAATAGAACTGCTTCCGTGGGATTGCTGGGGCCTCATGCTCAAGGACGTAAAAGAGCTTTCAGCAGGGGAGTATGCGTTACTTGATAAAGCAGCGGATATGGTAATGGCTGGAGATGAGCAAATATACGGTTTATATGAGAAATCTCCCGGCCTGAAGGCATCGGGCACGATCAAAAGCTATGTCAAGAATAGTGTAGCTGACTTTGAAATATAACGATGCGTAGGTAATAGCCTTTGAGCCTGCTTCATGGCCAAAATTTCAGGGATAGGGCACTGTATTAGTAATATAGATTTACATAAAGCTTATAAAAGGGTTGCTTATATGCACCTATGAGCATAAAAGTGGACTATTCCTTAAATTTTGGCCAGGTGAGATCATAATAAGCATTGCTGCCTGGAAAAGGTTAACATATGCAGGCTGCAGATAGCATAATTGCCAGCCTGTTCATTTTTATACGGAAATGATATGATATGAAAGAGTTGGCTTTTATGTCTTTTACATTTTTATTTTTGAAGGGGCTGTAGATAATGTTTAGTAAAAACGCGTTTGTTAAAACTCCGCCAATGGGGTGGAATAGTTACGATTATTATGACACTACGGTAAATGAAGCTGAAATACGCGCAAACGCGGAATACATGGCGAAGCATTTGAAGCCCTTCGGTTATGAATACATTGTCATCGACATACAATGGTCTGACCCAATGGCAGGCTCCAAAAGGGGTCAGTTTCAGTACATTGATTTCAGTCATTTTACTATCGATGAATATTCCAGACAGCTTCCGGCCGTAAACCGCTTTCCATCCGCAAAGGATGGCGTCGGCTTCCGCCAGCTTGCAGACTATGTCCACAGCCTGGGATTGAAATTCGGTATACATATCATGCGCGGGATACCAAGGTATGCAGCCCATACGCATATGAAGATAAAGGGTACAGATGTTACTGCTGATGGAATCGCAAATCCTTACTCCATTTCTAAATGGAACCCTGATATGTACGGCGTTGACTATAAAAAGCGGGGGGCCCAGCGATACTATGATTCCATATTTGAACTATATGCCACATGGGGCGTTGATTTCGTCAAGGTTGATGATATCTGCAATACAAACATGTATCCTCATAACCCGTACTCTGCGGAAAAAGAAATAGAAATGATCCACGAGGCAATTGCAAATTGCGGACGCAATATGGTATTAAGCCTCTCCCCAGGGCCTGCTGTCATAGAAAAAGCGTGGCATCTCTCGAAATACGCCAACATGTGGCGTATAACCGATGATTTCTGGGATGATTGGAAACTGCTCAAAAACATGTTTGAACGCTGTGAAATATGGCAGGCGCATGTTGCGGCAGGCTGCTATCCGGATTGTGACATGCTTCCAATAGGCTGGCTTGGTAAAGGCTTCGGCCATGAGCGGTACACAAATTTCACATGCGATGAACAGAAAACAATGATGACTCTCTGGTGCATTTTCCGTTCTCCTCTTATGATAGGAGCCGAACTGACAAAACTCGATGACCCGACGCTGGCACTTCTCACCAATCCTGAAGTACTGCATTTGGTAAACAACGGTTGCGATGCCAGGCAGATAGAACGTGATGATTACCATGCAGTGTGGCGCAGCAAAGATGATATTGATGGCAGCATGTATGCAGCAATTTTCAATTTATCGGACGAAGCCGGAACATTTGACATCGCGCTCAAAGACCTTGGCATCGATAAAGCTGTTAACCTTCGTGATCTATGGAATCATGAAGATCTTGGCGTGAGCGACTCTGTAATCAATGCTGTTATTCCGGCGCACGGGGCAGTACTATACAAGATGAAAAGTGCATGATTGAGAACATCTAGCACTTTTGCTGCAGTATCCTGATAACCTCTTCTGTTTTCAATACCTTACCGTAGGATACTACCTTTCCATCAACGACCAATGCAGGTGTAGACATTACACCATAAGCTGCGATCTGAGTGAAATCGGTAACATGGTCGATAGTAGTATCCATACCGAGCTGAGCCAGGGCAGCTTTAGTATTTGCTTCAAGTTCGTTGCATTTTGCACAGCCCGAGCCCAGCACCTTTACTTTTGCTTCTTTAGCCTGAGCTTTCTTTGCCGTACCCATGCTGCCTGAATCACATGTTCCGCCGCAGCAGCAACTACCTTTGCTTTCTTGCTTCTTTTTGCCTGATCCAAACAATGCCATGATAATATCCTCCTGATTTTTAATTTATTACACAAACAAAAACTGAAACGCATTAAATAAATATCCAATAATAATGATACCTAAAGTTACAATACCTGCAAACACAATCAGCAGCTTCGGTTTTACAGCTTTCCGGAGCATTATCATTGAGGGCAGGCTCAGCGCTGTGACCGCCATCATAAATGACAGGATCGTTCCGAGCCCGGCGCCTTTGGCATACAGACTCTCGGCAACCGGTATCGTGCCGAAAATATCTGCATACATAGGAATACCGACAATAGTCGCAAGTATGACTGAGAACGCGTTGTTTCCACCCAAAACAGTCTTTATAAGTTCTTCCGGGACCAGATTATGGATCAGCGCACCGATTGCCACTCCAATTAAAATATATGGAGCCACCTTCTTTATAGTGGCTTTTACCTGATTCTTCGCATATATCAGCCGGTCCTTTATAGTCAGATCAGGAGCTTCGATATCCACACTGCCGGCTTGCTTCACAAAATTCTCCACATATTTTTCCATGCCGAACCTCTCAATCAATGTTCCTCCGATAACGGCAAGGATCAACCCGACGATTACATATGCTATGGCGACTTTGAATCCGAATATGCTTGTCAGAAGTACGAGAGATCCCAAATCGACCAGCGGGGAGGAAATGAGGAAGGAAAATGTCACACCGACCGGCAGTCCTGAACTCGAAAAACCTATGAACAGTGGTATCGATGAACAGGAGCAAAAAGGTGTCACAGTTCCCAACAAAGCTGCCAGCGTATTTGCCTTTATGCCATGAAAATGCCCGAGTATCTTTTTTGTTCTTTCTGGCGGGAAATGGCTTTGGATGTATGAAATGACGAAAATCAGCACAGATAGCAGTATAAATATTTTTATCGTGTCATATATAAAAAATTGAATGCCGCTGCCCAACTTCCCCTGTATATTTAGACCAACTGCAGAGAGCCCAATTCCTATGAGTTCATCGAGCCATTTCATACCCAGTATCTGATACTGAAAAAAATTCCATATGGATTCTATTATCTGCATTTATTGCCTCGCTTTCTATCTCGGCTATATATCTATTTTCTTCGATGCGTTTGTCTTAAAAAAAGCCACTGTAAAATGGCTTTTTATACTCACTGATCGTTACAGCTGCAGGTGATAGTCTCGTTATTAATCTCGGTCAGCCTTCCAAGCAGCTCATTTGCATACCTGCTGCCCTCCGTGCTGATCGAGTAGTGGGTCCATTTGCCTTCTCTGTGGCTTGCAACGATGCCCGAGTCGCAAAGGATACCCATATGGTGTGATAAAGTAGACTGGCTTATATTCAACTCCTCAAGGAGCTTGCATGCGCACTTTTCTCCGCTGCGCAGAAGCTCCAGGATCGCGAGACGGTTTTCATCGCAAAAGGCTTTAAAAACTTTTGCATTATCCTGATGAGTATTGCCCACCATATCACCCCTTTCAAAGATGTACTGATATTAATATATGCCTCAAATCGAAATCTGTCAATATGTCCATTCTCTTTTCAATAACGGAAGGCTGAGCTGGTCATCAAATTTGCCACCGTGACAGACGTACTAAACTTGTGATGCCTGACTTTTACTACTGTCACCAGGTTTTAGTCAACTCCCGGAGCTTTTGTAATTTTTCAGCCCGAATCTTCAGAATGATACCTCTGTTGACCTCCTTCAGAAAGCCGCGGATCTGCTTTTGTGCTACCGCGTCAAGGCCTATCGTCGGCTCGTCAGGGAAAAGTATCTTCGGTTCGTGGAGGAGAGCTCCGATAAGCTCCATTTTCATCCTTTCTCCAAGTGAGAGTGTTCGGACCGGTACATTAAGATAATCCTTTACAAAAAAAGGTCTGTAAAATATTTAAGCCTACTTCGGTATTCCTTTTCCGGTATCTCATATATCTCTCTCAACAGAAGAAACGTATCAGCAGTCAAAATGTCCTGAAACAGCTGGCTTTTTTGCCCCATTACTATAGCGAACTGCTTTTTATAGGAATCACTGAGTTCGTTGGGGACGTAACCCAGCACATTTACAGTGCCCTTGGTAGGGAAAATGATACCGGTCAGCATTTTCATCAGTGTTGTTTTCCCTGCGCCGTTCGGACTAATCAAGCCTACAAATTCTCCCTTGCCAACTTCCAGATCAAAATCGCTCACTGCGGTCTTATGAGCTTTTCACGCTTGAACAGGCTTTTGACACTGCCTTTGAAGCCCTCTTCCTTTTCATACCGCGTATATTCTTTTCTTAGCTTGCTTGTCACAATTACATTTTCGTTGTTGCTCATGGCCTTTGCCCTCCATTGTCGTCTGTTAATTCTATCACCAGTCCCGGATCGTGTTTGCGTTCCATATTATGGTGGGCTTTTCTGATAGCTACGGAATCAAATATTATCGAGAAATCGTAATTGTCAGGGTATAGCTCTTGCGCGGGGACATGAAGCTTGACCCTCTTATGGTTTACCAGGAGCTTGCGCTTCTTGATCTGAACGCCGAGCTCGCCTTTTTCATTGGCTTTTTGATATACGATACCTATAAGCTTTTGTGGATAGACAATTACGCTGTCACCTATATTGAATTTCATATAGCGAGGAATTTCAGGGCTCCGTTTAGTTTCCAGCGGCCTTATCCTTTTTGATACAGGTGAGTTAACCGCGTAGGTGTCTGCTGTGAGGGCGTTTGACGCACTTATGACGGCCAAGGTGACATCTGCCGCATTTAAGCTCGATATCGGAGCGTTCGCTGTTAGTTTGTATTCTTCAACTGACTCTGCCGCCGGAGCGTCCGCCGTAAGAGCATCTTCAACGGATACTTTTTCTGAATGTGCACTTAACGCTTTCATACCGGACTGATTTTTTCCGCTATACGCAGCCACCGCGGCTTTTTCGAGCATATGCCGGGGTAGACCTAGACGCTTCGCTATATAAAGCGCACAGCTCTCACCGGCCTCTCCGATCTCTAGCTTGTATAAAGGCAGCAGTGTCCGGCGGTCAAAGGCCATACGTGCATTTGTCATACCTGGGGTATTTGCTGCATATTCTTTGATCTCCGGATAATGGGTGGTTGTTACGAACAGGCACTTTTTTACAGCAAGTTCATCCAGAATTGCGACCGCCAGACCCATACCTTCTGCAGGGTCAGTGCCTGAGCCCAGTTCATCGAGCAGTACAAGGGACTGATCATCTGCCGTTCCGAGTATCCCGATTATATTGGTCATATGAGAGGAGAAGGTAGATAGGTTTTCTGTGATGCTCTGACCATCTCCTATATCACACAGCACATAATTGTTCATGGTAAAAAATCCATCAAGAGCTGGAACGTGCAGGCCGCTTTGTGCCATCAGCGACAGCAGTCCGATAGTTTTCAGCGCTACGGTTTTGCCCCCGGTGTTAGGGCCTGTTATCACAACACCTCTTATCTCTCCACCTATGTTAAAATCCAGTGGTACGGCGGTTTCGCTTCTCAACAGTGGATGACGGCCGCCTTTGATAGTTATTTGCCTTTCTGACCTAACGGGCAGAGGAACTGCATTCATGGCAATGCTCATCTTAGCTTTGGAAAATATGAAATCTAAAGTCTCCATAGCCTCACGGTTGATGTTGATATATGGCAGATTATCTTCTATCATTGCTGTCAGTGTGTACAGTATTCGCCTGATTTCATTATCCTCTTCGATATACAAAAGCCCCATTTCCTCCTGCAGCTTTCTTGCAGCCGAGGGCTCTATGAAATAGGTGCTCCCTGATTGTGAGACATCTATGACAGTACCGCTGACATGGCTTTTGTACTCCTTTTTGACAGGTAGTGTATAATGGCCGTTCCTGGTCGATACAAAGCTTTCGGAAAACCAGGCATTATTATTTCTTAGCAGTGAGTCGAGCTTTGATCTAATCTGTTCTCCGAAATTGATGATTTTTCTTCTTATATCGGCAAGCTGCGGGGATGCCTTGTCATCGAGCTGACTTCCCCGTACTGAACGGTTGATCTCATCTTCAGCCTCTGTCAGCTCATACATTGAACTTCCGTAGTTTGCTACACCTGCAGACGAAACCTCAGCCTTCTTCAAATATGACTTCAGCCTTCTGCAGGCAGTAAGAAACTGCGCAATACTTCCCAGTTGCTCCGGAAGCAGCATTATTCCCTTCCCGAGAGATGAGAGTATTTTATCCAGATCAGCCATAGGGGACAGGGGGGGAGTGCCGTACTGCTCCATGATCCTTCTTGCTTCTGTTGTCTCACTCATATGTCTTGATACTTCAGCCTCGGACAGATAAGGTTCAAGGTTTATGATCCTTTCGGTGACTTTCTCTGAAACCGCATGTGAGGCAAGAATATCAAGGACTTTATCAAACTCAAGTGTTTTTAGTGTTTTGTTACTCATTGCTGTAACTACCTCCTGTTGCTCATTAATAAATTAAAAACCCGCTATACAGCATTCCTTGCAATTAGGGCAGAATGCTTCAGCGGGTCGTCCATATAAGGAGGCTGGAAGGAATATATGTATCCTACCGATGCAAATACTGATCGGTAATGAGACCCAACGGGTTGTATGAAATCGGACGGGAGGAGGCCTGCAGGCGATGAAATAAAAAAGCCCGGCAGAACATACCTGTCGGACTCATACATCCATAATTCCATCTTTGACCGTAAAATTCCAGAATGGCTTAATGAAGCAGCCTATAAGGTAATGCCTTTTTAGACACACAAAAACAAAGTAATCATCACTTGTGGATAAACAGACATACATAATTTCTGTTTTCCGTTTAGTGTGCCTATTCAACTATATTAAGTTGAAAACCACCTTAACAGAACTTGCCGACATCAAGACCCTTCTTTCATAAATAAGATATCTATAAAATAACACATCCTGTAATAGTGAGTCAATAGTAAAGATTTATTATACCACGGCAAAATCATGAACCCAGTTTGTTCCTACACCATGATTTATTATAGAATTACTATCTCCGACTCTTACCGGCTGATGTACCTAAACCGTGGCTGTCATGTGAAGTACTCAATAACAGCATCCGGAAATCTTTCGCTGATCAATCCTGAAATAAATGTTTTCATATCCTGAGCGGGTTCCTTTGGGTACACATACTTGAACCTGCCGTATTTTCCCCATTTGACAGACCTGGTTGCTTCATCCATGTCAAGCTTGGTGTTGGGATACCGCTGCAGGATGTAATTTTTTGCAATGGGAGTGAACCTGTGTTGTATAAGCTCGAAGGTCACAGGCTGCCCGGATTTGGTGATATCAACGTTCTGCTTCAGATCATCAAATAGCTCCGGATACTCCTTTTTCCATTCATCATAGATCATGATCGGAGCAACGATGAATCCTATTGGGTATCCGGCCTGTGATATTTTTGAAGCCGCTTTTATGCGTTCATCAAAGGAGCCTGTATTATGCTCAAAGTTTTTGATTACATATCTTGAATTCACGCTGACCCTGAATCTTGTGTGACTGTTGTGTTCAAGCGCAAGCAGCGAATCTACCATATCAAACTTTGTTACCAGCCGAAGTCTGCCGTTTTCAAGCGTACCAAAGAACTCTATAGTTCTGGCCAGACTTCCTGTTATATGCTCGAGTGAAAGGGGATCACCTGTGCTAGCCACTTCAAAGGTTGTCAGCTCATTGCCGTTTTTTTCGATATGCTTTTTTATTGAGTCAAATATTTCTTCAATATTGACATAAACCGTAAGGTAAGGCTTGCTCCCCTGGGTCGTCTGAAGATAACAATATTCGCAATTGCCCGGACAGTTAGTCATCAATGGGAACTCAAAGTCCGCAGAGGGCTTGCATACATCAAAAGCCAGGCTTTTCTTGGGACGGACGACAAGTGACCTTTTTGATGCAGCATATTTTTCTCTTTCATTTGAACCGGGAATATTACGTGATACATTCTGGATCGTTGTAATAAAAACAGGTATGGCATGTTCCTTGAAATATCCATGCAGCTTGTTGCCTAAAGGATAATCCAGTGCATCGTCTATAAAAAAAACTCTGTCAGGCATATAATTTTTCATATGATTATTATGATTATATTCTTTAAAAATTATTAGTGCAGCCTAATGAGAACCGAATACTGATCTTTAGTAAATGTTTATTTTTTTACACTATCTTTACGTTATACTTATGTTATTATCAATATATTAATACAATCTTTACGTACTGTTTGGTATCTAATGCTTTTCGGGCAGAGAAACGGTAGCATAAAGTATTAACTTCTTGTTACAGAACAGGGGGACTGACAATGAAACGATTAGATAAAAAATTAAAAACGTTGACTTATCCGCAAATAATTGCACTCGGGTACCTTGTTGTCATAACTATTGGAACTTTTATGCTCTCGCTTCCGATATCAAGCAGAAACCATGAAACCGCTGGTATAGTAAACAGTCTGTTTACTGCGACATCAGCAACATGTGTAACAGGAATTGTTGTATTTGATACATACAGCCAGTGGTCCCTTATCGGGCAATTGACGATATTAACCCTGATACAGACAGGTGGCCTTGGCTTTATGACCATAGTCACAATGTTTTCATTTCTGCTAAAACGAAAAATCGGGCTCAAGGAAAGAGGCCTGCTCAAGGAAAGTGTTAATACCATGTACATAGGAGGGATTGTACGGCTGACAAGAAAGATCCTCCTTTAAACATTTTCATTTGAGAGTATCGGCGCTATATTACTTGCTATCAGATTTGTCCCTAAAATGGGTCTGATAGAAGGAATCTACTATGGAATTTTCCACTCGGTGTCGGCATTTTGTAATGCTGGATTCGATCTGAAAATTCAGCTATAAACCATTACCCGTGCGCAGGGCATATATCCCAAAGGCGAATGG
>CAZBEQ010000072.1:0-10997 GCA_964490975.1 uncultured Oscillospiraceae bacterium
TTGTATTAATTTGTCAAAGAACATCCAATATTTGTGTGGGAAAGTTGAGTTATTATTCTGTTGAAAAATATGATGAAGAGAAGTATCAATAACGAATATGAAAAAAGTATCAAACGATTTGTCTGAACTAGAAAAAGTGGATATACATTCTCACATTCTGCCCGGTATTGATGACGGAGCTGAAAGTATAACTGCAGCTGTAGATGTTTTACGGGCAGCTTTTGAAAGCGGGACACGTCATATTATTGCTACACCGCATTTTATCACAGGCTCATATGACAATGATGCTGACTCTATTCATGAGCATTGCCAACGGCTTCAAAGTATTATTGAGGATGAAGGCATAGGCATAACGATACATCCGGGATCCGAGGTATTTTTAAGCTTGGAGATCGTAGAGCTATATGACAAAGGAGTTATTTGCACCATGAATGATTCGCGCCATATGCTCATTGAGCTTCCCATGAATTGCATGCCAATCTATACGGACGATATACTGTACAGGCTTCAGCTGAAGGGCGTAGTGCCAATTATTGCACATCCAGAGAGAAACAGTGTGATTGCCAAGGAACCTGGTATTCTGGAAAACATGGTCAATAGGGGTATACTGGCGCAGGTGAATTCCGGAAGCATTACCGGACGGTATGGCATAAGAACGCGAGCTGCGGCAATGAAGCTGATCAAGAAGGGGCTGGTCTCGTTCGTTGCGTCTGATACCCATTGCAAAGGCCGTTATGAAAGCTTCATAAGTGCTGTGAATATAGTAAAAAGAAAGTTTGGACAGGAGGCTGCAGAAAGGCTATTCAGCAGTAATGGTAAAACGCTCCTTGAAAACGGGACAATTTTGCATTAATATATTGCAAATATGTAAATAATTGTATATTATTAATGTAGAAAAAATTGGGAGCGGGGCGGTATTTTGTATGAAATGGTTAGCGGGCATTTTGCTCATATTGCTGGTCATGGCTGCCGGTATTACAAGGAAGATACCTTTCAAGGCTATTGAAAAAACAATAGAGAACAATCTTGGAGCGGGTGGAATTGACTATTCTTCTATATCTGATGCGACTGCCAAACGTATCGTAACCTCGGGCATTATCGCCAATCATGACAGTATCATGCTTGACAAGATACCTGCCGAGTGGATAGAAAAAGCTAAGAAAGAGCTTCATATTGCTTATGGTCATACCTCTCACGGTAATCAAATCATAGAAGGGCTTCTGGGATTGACCGACTTCAAGAAGGCACCATTCATATACATAAAAGGTGAAGCAGAGGATTCGCTCGATTTGCGCGATAGTCCGTTCAAAGGAGCAAATGATCTTGGCAACCCCGACAATAAGAAATGGGCGGCTGCAACAAGAAGCTATCTTAGAGAAAATAGTGATGTCAATGTAGTGATGTGGTCATGGTGTGGTCAGCTGTCAAGCGGAAATGATAGATCCGTTCAGACCTATCTTGAGCTGATGCAGTCCTTGGAAACGGAATTCCCGGGTGTCACTTTTGTATATATGACAGGCCATCTTGATGGGACAGGAGAGGATGGAAGGCTAGCAAAAAACAATAAGAAGATAAGGGATTTCTGCACAGTTAATAACAAGGTTTTGTTCGACTTCGCCGATATCGAAAGTTATGATCCTGACGGCAACTATTATGGTGACAAATATGCAAGTGACGCATGCAGATATGACAGTGATGGAGACGGGAAGCGCGATAAGAACTGGGCGGAGGACTGGCAGAAAAGTCATGAGGAGGGTGTGGACTGGTATCAGTGCAATGCATCTCATAGCCAGCCTTTAAATGCAAACATGAAGGCATACGCCATGTGGTGGATGCTTGCTGAGATTGCAGGCTGGGATGGGGAGGTTTGAGACGATGCTGGTCAAAGTAATAAGTATCGTTTTGCAGCTTCTTTTAAAAATACTTTACGGAAAACGTTTGAGATTTAATAGTATTAGGCAAATAATCAGACTAAATACCAGGATATACATTGGTAAAAATGGATTAATTTCGATAGGGGCAATGAGCGTATTTCATAACGTACATATTTCATGTAGCTGCGGAGAGCTGACTATCGGAAAAGGTGTATCGTTTAATAGAAACTGCATTGTGATTTGCCGTAAAAAAATACAGATAGGTGATAACTGTCAGTTTGGGCCGAATGTCTGCATTTACGACCATGATCATTCTTTCAGTGATAAGGGCGTTTCCAGGGAACAATTCAAATGCTCCGATATAATCATAGAAAATGGCTGCTGGATCGGTGCAGGGTGTATTATTTTAAGGGGTACGCATATTGGCGAGAACACGGTAATCGAAGCAGGCATGACAGTTAAAGGCAATATACCTTCAAATTCAGTTGTAATGTCGGCCAGAGAGTCCAGAACGATACCTCTGAGCTTTTTTAAGGAACAAAATCTTAACTGTTGATATCATATCAAAGTATTTTTTCTTGACTTTCTTCGAAAGAAAAAGTGAAAATTGGGAAGTGAGAAAGGGATTAACATGAAAAAAATTACTGTTGCCGGTATTGTTATTCTGGTATCGGTTTCAACCCTCTTCAGAGGGCTTTATTTTACTTATGAGACATATGGATTTCTGGCAGCACTGGCGTTGCTTTTGGTTCTCTATTTTTTTGCTAAAATGAGAAATGACGAACCTATCCACATTAACAAGCTATTTATGATCCCAAGTATAGGGCTCGTAGCAGCTAATGTAATCAGCTTTGTCAATGCGGCTAATCCAAGGGAAAATCTTGGGACATTGTTGTTGTATACTGAACTGCTTGTTTTATTTATTGTGCTTTATGACTATTTTTATGAGAAAAAACAGCAATTTATCAGGTATCTTATGATGCCTGTGCTAATTGCAGGATTTTTAAGCGCAGTGGTTGGTACGATAGCGCTGACAGGTAAGTTTGATGTTTGGGAGGTTACAACCTTAGGAAGCAGGGTTGGTACGACATTTCAATATGCTAATACTGCAGCTATATATTTTGTGATATGCCTGATTTTTACTATTACACTGGTGAATACGGAGAAGAGCATAATTCTGCGTGCTTTAGCAGCCGGCATGGGTAATATCTTTATTTATGCTCTCTTTATGACGGGATCACGAGGCGGCTATCTGGTGTGTATACTGATCATACCAGTGCTTCATTTTCTTCTGCCGATAGAGAAGTGGATCAATAGTATTATATGTCTTATAACTATGGTTGTTCCTGTTTTCATTACATTAAGCGGTTTCAATTCCGCAGTGGTGCAGGCAAGCAATTTCGGTGCGACAGTCAGTCTGGCAGCTTCCTTCATCATTGCTGCGGTTTCATACTCTCTACTACATCTTCTATTAAATCTTATTATCAGGGGGAGAGAAGTGGCTTTGCCAAAGTTTACAAGACTGGTGTTTGGAGGTGTTTTACTTACTTGCTTGATTCTGATAATTATATTCAGAGAAAATGTGATACAGATGCTTCCATCAGTGATGGCTAAAAGGCTGAATAGGCTGATTACTGAGGGATTCAATGATATAAATATCTTAGTAAGACTGTACTATGACAAGGATGCATTGAAGCTGATTGCCTCAAGCTGGCTGACAGGGCTAGGGGGAAGCGGCTGGAAGGCAATGTACCAAAGCGTCCAGGATTATTTCTATACTGCGGCTTTTGTACATAATCACTATTTTCAGATCTTTGTTGAGAACGGTATACTTGGTTTTTTGTCCTTTATTGTTATGGTGGCATTATCGATCGCCGGGTGCGTTTATTCGTATGTAAATAACCGGGATGTTGTGGTCAGGACCTATACAGCAGGGCTTCTTTGCGGTTTGGTTTCTCTTACGGGACATGCTGCCGCTGATTTTGACCTGTCGTTTGTCTCTATGCTGTTGCTGCTGTGGATGATGTTTGCCGCAAGTATGACAGATATGAAGGCAACTAACGTAACTGCAGACAGGCTTAAGGGTTCTATAAAAACCACGGCGGGTAAACTGATTCTTGTAGTTGTTGGTTCGGCCTTGTTTTCATTTTATGGCATGTATTTTGCTGGAGCATATAATGAGAATATTGCCTATAAATATGATGTGAAGAAAGATTATAAAACAGCAATGTTTTTTTATGAGGAAGCTAACAGATTTGATCCGGCAAATACCTCATATTCGTTTGAGCTTGCAAAGCTTTACCATTATTTTGGGAAAAAGGCTGCAGATGAGGAAAGTCAAACGCAGTGGTTTGAGAAGGCGCTTCTGGCAAGTGAGAGAAGCGTTCGAGGAAACAAGCATTATCCTGCATATATGAAGACTCAGGTGAATGTCTATCTTGATTATGGGATGCCACTTCAGGCGCTTGATACTGCGCAGGAGCTTGTCAAGTGTCAGAAATACAACAGTGAGGTTTATGAACTGCTTGCCCAAAGTTACATCGATGCTGCAAGGTGTTATGAGAATAATGGAGATAGTGATAAGGCGATAGAGCTATTGAAAAAATGTATTGAAATAGAAAAGGATCCGTACCTGCATAGATCAGTTATAACAAGGTTTGATATAGGGTCGGATGAGAAAATTGCTAGTTATGAACACAGCGAGAAACTAGCCGGGTATTTGGCAAAGGCACAGAGCTTGCTAGAAAAATTTAAGTAATTTTTATATTGCTTGTTGCAAAAAACTTACAGCTTATATATAATAAAAATTAGATGTGAAGGAGGGAAGTTTTATGAAAAAGGTTTTGTGCATACTTCTGACTTTAGTTATGGTCTTGACAATAAGTACTACATGCTTTGCTGTTGAGGGCGATAATACCGGTGAAGATAATACCGGTGATAGGAATGTTGATACTAAGACGTATGATGAGGAAAAGACGATCAAGGATGAGGATATACCGGAAGGAATTTCTGATACTACTCCCGAAACCGTTGATATCAAAGAGCAGTCTATACCGGAAGGCCTGCCAAATACAGGCGGGATACCTGCAGAGGCATTCTATGCGGCAGGAGCGTTGCTTGTCGTAGCGGCATTGATACTTTCACTTAAAAAGACAAAGACTAACTGATATATTGTGATGTCACTGAGATATTAATAAGACATAAAAATATTAGGGGATTCCGGATTTGCTTTCGGGATCCCTTTTTAAAGCTGTTTACGCTGTTATGTTATGCACGCGGTATACTTGTGACCCTCAAAGTGTAAGTCCTTTGTACAAAAATTTATGGAATGGTGTGATCAATATTAAGAAAATCTCGATCATTTTAATAATTGCCGGTGTATTGATAGCAGCTATCCCTGTAGCCGGTCAGTTGTATTCCAAGTATCAGGAAAAAAGGATGATGGAGGAATGGCTGAACAGCATTGATGCGAGCGAGCTTGAGGATGATGGCGAGGTCGATGCGGAGGCGGCTTATACGCAGCTGCAGGATGTGTTCGGAGCTGAAGCCGGCAGCGGCGAAAGTGCTGGCGATGATGGCAGTGAGGTTGGGACCGGTACCGGCATTGGGGCTGGTGAGATGGGGTACGGAGATGCTGGGGCTGGAGATACAGGAAATATTGCCGAGTCAGGCTCGGAAGGAAGCACAGATGAAAGTGTTGGAACGGAAGGTTCTGGTGTTGACAGTAATGGTGATTCTGGTAGTGGTTGTGGGAAAGCGTCCGGCTCAGGGATCGATGGACAAAAGGTGCTTGGCGTTATCCAAATAAGCAAGATCAAGGTGAATGAACCTATCATTGAGGGCGTTAGCAGGTCCAATCTCAGGGCTGGTATTGGTCACATACGTGGCACTGCGGCTCTTGGCCAGCCTGGCAATTGCGCGCTTGCAGGGCATAGGAACTATGCTTTCAAAAAGCTATTCAACAGATTGGACGAGCTGAAAATTGGTGATGAAATAAGGATAACTACAAAAAAAGAGTATTTGACCTATAAGGTTACAAAGACCCAGGTTGTTAAACCTAATAATGTTTCTGTGTTAAAGGGCAGCAGGGACAAAAACATTATAACGCTGATTACATGTACCCCGAAGTATGTGGCCTCTCACAGGCTCATTGTCACTGCGGAGCTTACTGAACGGGTTCTCAGAGAGCCATAGTTGCAGCCTGTAAGAAATAATTGGACTTTCATGGATAAGGACAAAAGTCCTGTGGTAATTTACTGTCCAGTCTGATAAAATATTCTCCGTGGGGAGTGTTGATATGGAAGATAAGACATTTGAACTGCTGACGAAGATGTACAGCGAGTTTTCGAAACGGTTCGACGGCGTGGATAAGCGGTTCGACGGCGTAGATAAACGTTTGGACAGTTTGGAGAACAGGCTGACTAAGCTGGAGTTGGTGGTTGAAAATGAAATCAGGAAAGATATAAGTGCGCTTTATGATGGATATCAGCGAACCTATGAGAAGGTTTGTGCTATTGAGCTAAAGGTCGATAATTTAGCCGAGAGAGTTGATAAACAGGAAGTCGAGATCAGAGTAATAAAGGGCGGGAAATCGTAGACTGAAATAGAATGATTCAGGCTGATCATGAATAATTAGGCTGAAACAGGAGTCAAGTTGAATAAGAATGCAAATTATGGGGAGCTTTTAACAAGGCTCCCTTTTTGTTTTGGCGCAATGAACCTGAAAGGCAAACATTTCTTGACACTTTAAGGCATCTTTTATATTATTAATTAAAATACTATAATAATTTTAACATAATGCATAATAAGAGGATGAACGATATGAATAAACTTGGATTGAATGAAATAAGAGAGCGTTATCTGAAATTCTTTGAAGGTAAGGATCATTTGCGTATGCCTAGCTTTTCGCTTGTCCCTCGCAATGACCCGAGCATATTGCTGATAAATGCTGGTATGACACCGCTTAAACCATATTTTACAGGTGCCGAGAAGCCGCCGCACAACAGGGTGACTACCTGCCAGAAGTGCATCAGGACGCCTGACATCGAGAATGTCGGAAAGACTGCAAGGCACGGAACCTTCTTTGAGATGCTCGGTAATTTCTCATTTGGTGATTATTTTAAAAAGGAAATCATCCCGTGGGCATGGGAGTTTGTTACGAAGGTTATGGAGATACCTGAAGACAAGCTCTATGTAACTATTTACGAGGAAGATGATGAAGCCTTTGAAATTTGGAATAAGGATATAGGGCTTTCACCTGATCGAATCGTCAGGATGGGCAAGAAGGACAACTTTTGGGAGCATGGTACAGGTCCCTGCGGTCCCTGCTCAGAGATTTATTTTGACAGAGGTCCTGAAAGAGGCTGTGGTTCGCCTGATTGTAAGGTCGGCTGTGACTGCGACCGTTATATAGAGTTCTGGAATCTTGTGTTTACGCAGTTCAACAGAGAAGAGGACGGGACCTATTCGAAGCTTGAGAAGAAAAACATTGATACAGGAATGGGTCTTGAGCGTCTTGCCGTTATAATGCAGGATGTTGAAAACCTGTTTGAGGTAGATACTATAAGAAACATACTTGACTATATCTGTAAAAAGGCAGGAGTCGTGTATGGAGCCGCAAAGGCAGGAGCTGCAGGCAGCGAGAAGGTTGATGTTTCGATCAGGGTCATTACTGACCATATCAGAAGTACAACGATGATGGTCTCCGACGGGATACTGCCGTCAAACGAGGGCAGGGGCTATGTATTAAGAAGGATACTCAGGAGAGCTGCGCGTCATGGTAGGCTTCTTGGTATAGAGGGTTCATTCCTGCACGATGTGGCAAAGGTGGTTATTCGTGAATCCAAGCAGGCATACCCGGAATTAGCGGAAAAAGAAGAATATATCTGCAAGGTTATTAGAATAGAAGAGGAACGTTTTGCCGCAACTATTGACCAGGGTATTGCGATCCTCAATGAGTTTATTACTGAGCTTAAGGCATCAGGTAAGGCTGTACTGCCCGGGAATATGGCATTCAAGCTCCATGATACCTACGGCTTCCCTCTTGATCTTACAAGAGAGATAGCTGAAGAGGCAGGTCTTTCTGTTGATGAGGAAGGCTTCAGGGCAGAGATGAACGAGCAAAAGAAAAAGGCTCGTGAAGCATTGAAAAACAGAGAAACCTCGGCGTGGGGACAGGATATGGCAGCAGGGCTTAATAAGAGCCTGAAGACTGAGTTTGTCGGATATGGCAGCTTTTCATGTGATACAAAGCTTTTGCATATAATCCTCGATGCCGAGCAGTCTGAAAACGCCCAGCAGGGTGATGAAGTGACGGTTATACTGGATAAAACTCCCTTCTACGCTGAAAGCGGCGGTCAGGTAGCCGATTTTGGAACTATTACTGCTAAGAACGGCGTTGTGAAGGTCATTGGCTGTAAAAAGACAGCTGAGGGCTTGTATCTCCATAGCGGTGTGGTTGAGGAAGGCATTATTGAAAAGGGCGCAGAAGTCAAAGCTGCAATAGATGTTGAGAGAAGGTTGTCAATTGCCAGGAACCATACCACGACACATTTGCTGCAGAAGGCTCTAAGGAATGTGCTGGGCGACCACGTAACACAGGCAGGCTCGCTTGTTGAACCGGACAGACTGAGATTTGACTTCCACCATTTCTCTGCTATGACAAAGGATGAACTGAAACGTGTGGAAAATGAGGTCAATGCAAAGATTCTCGAAAACCTCGAGGTCAATGTACGCGAAATGCCTGTAGACGAGGCTAAGAGCCTTGGTGCTATGGCGCTTTTCGGTGAGAAATATGGTAATGTCGTCAGGGCCGTAAGAGCAGGTGATTACAGCATCGAGCTTTGCGGAGGCACACATTTGAATTCGACTGCACAGGCCGGACTTGTCAAGATACTCGGAGATAGCGGTGTTGCTGCAGGAGTCAGAAGGATCGAGGCGCTTACGGGCAAGGGCGCACTTGAATACTATAATGAGAAGGAAGAACAGCTTGAAGGTATAGCATCTGCGTTGAAATCAACTCCTCAGGACAGCCTGAGAAAGGTTGAGATGATCAGTGCCGAGCTGAAGTCTGCGCAGAAGGAAATAGAGCAGTTGAAAGACAAGCTTGTGAGTGGTTCATTTGATGAAGTGCTTGGCAAGGCTGTGGTTATAAATGGAGTGAAGGCTGTTACGGCTAGATTCGATCAGCTGGATATGGATGCCCTGAGAAATACCTGTGAATCACTTCGCAGTAAGCTGGGGACAGGTGTTGTGGTACTTGCTTCGGCATTTAGCGGCAAAATCAGCTTTGTTGCTATGGCATCAAAGGATGCGGTCGAGCGCGGCGCGCATTGCGGTAACATAATCAGGGAGGCCGCAAAGGCAGCAGGCGGCGGTGGAGGCGGCAGGCCTGATATGGCTCAGGCCGGCGGCAAGGACGCGGAGAAGATCGACGAAGCACTCAGGTGCGCTATCGAGGCTGTTAAGACACAGATAAAGTAAGTGCGTTAAAATAATTACAGCTTGAGAGAGATGTAGACCAAGCAAAAATCGCAGCCTTAATATAATTTGAAAGAAGGTTTTTTGTAATGGATGATTGTATTTTTTGCATGATCATTAAGGGGAAGATACCTTCGACTATTGTCTATGAGGATGACAAGGTGTTGGCATTCAACGACATTAATCCGGTGGCGCCGATCCATGTTATCATTATACCGAAGAAACATATAGCTAATGTTAACGAGCTGACGCAAGAAAATGCTTCTGTTATGGGAGACATACACATTGCAGCACAGAAGATCGCAGCGAAGCTTGGCATTGCAGACAAAGGCTACAGACTGATCAACAATTGCGGAGCCGATGCAGGGCAGACGGTGTTCCACCTGCATTATCATTTGATAGGCGGACTCACGCTTGGCGCAAAGATTCTATAATTTTGATGTGAAGGGGTTTTGATTTATGGCAGTACTAGTGACCGGCGGTGCAGGATATATAGGCAGCCACACCTGTGTTAAGCTGCTTGAGGCGGGGTATGACATAGTTGTGCTTGATAATCTGTCCAACAGCAAGATTGAGGCTGTTAACAGGATAAGCAGGATTGCCGGGAAGAGCTTTGAATTTGTTAAAGGTGATATACTTGATGAGAAGCTGCTTGATGATGTTTTCAGCAGCCACAGCATTGATTCTGTCATACATTTTGCAGGTCTTAAAGCGGTCGGTGAGTCCGTGGCGTTGCCACTGCTTTATTATCACAACAATATTTCTGGATCGATTACGCTGTTTGAAGCTATGAAAAAGCATAATGTCAAGAATATCGTTTTTAGTTCGTCGGCGACAGTTTATGGCGTGACTGACAAAATGCCGTTAGGAGAGGATGCTCAGCTGGGCGCTGTTAACCCATATGGACGAACAAAGTATATGATAGAAGAAATTCTTCGAGATATCTATGCTTCGGATAATCGCTGGAATGTCATACTGTTGAGATATTTCAATCCTGTGGGTGCACATGCAAGCGGACTGATAGGCGAGGACCCGAACGGTATACCTAATAACCTGATGCCGTATATTTCACAGGTAGCTGTCGGAAAGCTGAAGGAGCTCAGTATATTCGGTAATGATTATCCTACACCTGACGGAACAGGAATCAGAGACTATATTCATGTAGTGGATCTCGCAGAGGGGCATTTGAAGGCTATTGAGAGGTTGAGGGACAAACCCGGTGCAGTTGCCTACAACCTGGGAACAGGCAAAGGTACCAGCGTTCTTGAGATGGTATCAGCTTTTTCTGAAGCAACGGGCAAAGAGATTCCATACAGGGTAACAGCAAGAAGGCCCGGCGATATAGCTGAGTGCTATGCAGATCCATCGAAGGCTGAGAGGGAAATGGGCTGGGCGGCAAAACGAAGTATCCTTGATATGTGCAGGGATTCGTGGAACTGGCAGTCAAATAACCCGGAGGGATATAGGGTAAGCATTCTTTAATAATATAAAAACAAGAAGGGAGTGGAATACACTCCTTTTTTTGTTCACTTTTTCTGATCTTATGTATAGAAATATTGATATCAAAAAAACACCCAAACACATATAATGTAACCGGCAAATAAAAAGCGTCTATTTACAAAAACCCTGACATGTTACAATCAT
>CAZBEQ010000073.1:0-2172 GCA_964490975.1 uncultured Oscillospiraceae bacterium
TATTGACAACTGAATGGTGAATTATTCCATTTACACTAAAGAATATTCACTCCCTCCCCTTATGGTAGACAGTTTAAATAATAAAACTGTTTACTATAGGGAGGAGCATATCAAACTCCCGTGCCCTCATTCTTAAACGATACAATGTCTGCTTGTTCGAAGCTCTACTTGTTCGAAGCTGTGCCTGTTAGAAGCTGTACCTGTTCGAAGCTATGCCTGTTCGAAGCTGTACCTGTTCGATACTATGCTTGTTCGAAGCTGTACCTGTTCGAAGCTATACCTGTTCGATACTATGCTTGTTCGAAGCTCTACTTGTTCGAAGCTCTACTTGTTCGAAGCTGTGCCTGTTCGAAGCTATGCCTGTTCGAAGCTGTACCTGTTCGAAGCTATGCCTGTTCGAAGCTATGCCGAAGCCTAATCAATCTCTTATTTTGAAAGTCTTTTCTCAAGCCTTGCTTTTTCTTCCTCATAGCCGGGTTTTCCAAGCAGTGCGAACATATTCTTCTTGTAGGCCTCAACACCAGGCTGGTCAAAGGGGTTTACGCCCAGCAAATAACCGCTGATGCCGCAGGCTTTTTCAAAGAAATAAACGATGTTTCCAAACCAGTAGCTATTCATCTCGGGTATGTTGATTATAAGGTTCGGCACTCCGCCGTCATTATGTGCAAGTACAGTGCCCTGCATCGCCATTTTGTTTACGAAGTCCACATCCTTGCCGGATAGGAAGTTCAAACCGTCAATGTTATCCTTGTCCTCTTTGATGATCATATTCTTCTTTGGATTTTCAATATTCAACACAGTTTCAAATATATTGCGAAGTCCATCCTGTACATACTGTCCCATTGAATGAAGGTCAGTGGTGAAATCGACTCCTGCCGGGAATATTCCCTTGTTGTCCTTGCCCTCGCTCTCGCCGTACAGCTGCTTCCACCATTCTGTGAGGAAGTGCATCGAAGGCTCATAATTGACCATTATCTCTGTGGTTTTACCTTTCCTGTATAGTGCATTTCTTACAGCTGCATACTGATAGCATTCATTTGAAGCCACATCAGAGTTGTTGTAAAAATCTGACGCATCAGCAGCACCCTTCATCATATCGTCTATGTCAATACCTGCAACAGCTATAGGCAGTAAACCTACAGGTGTCAATACCGAATATCTGCCTCCTACATCGTCCGGGATCACAAAGCTCTCGTACTTCTCTTCATCAGCAAGCTTTTTGAGCGCGCCTCTTGCCTTGTCTGTTGTAGCATATATTCTCTTTGCAGCTTCCGCTTTACCGTATTTGTTTTCCATGTATTCTCTGAATACTCTGAATGCAAGAGCAGGCTCTGTAGTCGTACCTGATTTAGAAATGACGTTTACCGAGATTTCCTTGCCCTTGAGTAATTCGAACAGCTCGGTGATATAAGTGGAGCTTATGCTGTTCCCTACGAAATAGATCTCCGGTGTGTCGCGTTGTGCCTTTGGCAACAGGTTATAGAATGAATGAGTCAGTGCTTCGATTGCAGCCCTTGCTCCCAGATATGAACCACCGATACCTATGACTACAAGCGCATCAGAATCGGACTTGATTTTTTCAGCGGCTGCCTTGATCCTTGCAAACTCCGCCTTGTCATATGCCTTTGGTAGGTCCACCCAACCTGTATAATCATTCCCTGCTCCCGTTTTGTTGTGGAGCATTTCATGGGCAGCTTTTATAAACTCTGATAGACAGGTTATTTCACTTTCCTTTAAAAATGACAATGCGTTTGAATAATCCAGACTCAACTTTTTCATATTATGCCTCCTATATGATCATATTTATTATTTTCACAAAGATTTTCCAAACTTCTCACACATTATACCAGATTGTTATTTTTCCGGCAATAATCAACTAGCTCATTAACACGACTGCCAACTCTGCCCATCTACCGTACCCATTAGCATTGTGCACCACCACGCCAATTAGTACTGCCCGTCTACTGTACCCATTAGCATTGTGCACCACCACGCCAATTAGTACTACCCGTCTACTGTACCCATTAGCATTGTGCACCACCACGCCAATTAGTACTACCCGTCTACTGTACCCATTAGCATTGTGCACCACCACGCCAATTATCCCTGCCCATCTGCCGTACCCATAGGCACTGTGCACCATCCCGCCAATTATCCCTGCCCATCTACCGT
>CAZBEQ010000073.1:2272-10812 GCA_964490975.1 uncultured Oscillospiraceae bacterium
CCGTACCCATAGGCACTGTGCACCATCCCGCCAATTATCCCTGCCCATCTACCGTTGCATAGAATTTCAAGTAAAGATCATTATAGTTGAAATTAATTGAGTAAAAGTGTAATTATTGTTAACTAGTTCGCATAATAATGACCATTATTTGATATTATGTTACCCAGTTTGCACTAAACTCGATTTTCTATGCAGTCATCACTTACTGTTTATTACCACTGTCAATAGTTGGTGTGTACAGTCATTGCTGTCCCGCTTCCAAAATAGCTTCTTGAAAATTGGGATGTTAAGTTTTGCAAGTCTTGGGCAGCTATTCATTAATTTATAAAGATGTATGGATCAATAACGCAATAGATTACTATATTATGTAATCAGTAATAACTCAAAAAATTAAATATACACATAGTAATTGCCCAAAAATTGAAATTCAAAGCGTCGAGAAATAATATAATTACAAGAATGGCTATTTAACAATTATCTATCTACTGCTAAGTGTGGAATATTTCGTTCATTGAAATTAATTTGCACTAAACTCGATTTTCTATGCAGTCAGTTCACCTAACACTTTATGTATTATCTTACAGCGTAATTTTATTAAATTCGTAAAGAATAAGTATTGGCAACATAGCAAGGGAACACAACGAATGCAAAGGAACACAACAATGCAAGGGAACACACCAAACACAAGGAAACACAATGAATGCCGAAAACAGAAGCGAGGTGAATATTATGTCAAGGCCAAAAACGCCGTTAGTTCCTGAGAAAAGAGAAGCACTGAACAGGTTCAAGATGGAATGTGCCAAGGAAATAGGCCATGAACAGTTCGTCAAGGAGAACAACGACCATTACAAGGGTGATCTGACCGCTGCACAAAACGGTCATGAAGGAGGCCCGATAGGTGGGCAGATGGTTAAGAAAATGATAGCATCAGCTGAACAGCAGATGAAATAACAGCATGATTAATCAGGCCGAAATAATCAGACAATTGTGCTCATGTCCAATCCTTATAGTGGATAACACATTTTAAAACGATGACGGTGATAAGCCGCCATCGTTTTTATGAGTAATCAACTTTGATTCTATACTCTAAGCTGAGCTCCTAGCTTGTCGGAAAGCTCCTTTATGATACCGCTCATAGCTTTGCTGACCTCTTCATCGGTTAGCGTCCTGTCGGAAGCCCTGAAGGTTATGTTGTAGGCAATGCTCTTTTTGCCCTCCGGCACCTGCTTGCCTTTGTACACGTCAAAGAGTTTAACTTCCTCAAGGATCTTACCAGCCTTTGATGTAATGACCTTCTCTATCTGTTTGACCAAAACTTCGTCGTCCACAAGCATAGCTATATCTCTGGATACCGCAGGGAATTTCGGAAGCTGTTTATACTCGGGTTTAAGCGATGTTGCCCTGACCAGCGGCTCGATTTCTATAACAGCTATATAGTTTCTCTGAGCTGCATCAAATTTCTCCGCAACCGACGGATGTATCTCTCCCAGAATACCACAGCTCTTATTGTTGACAATCAGCCTTGCAGCTCTTCCCGGATGGAATGACGGATCGTCCTTAACAGGCTCAAGGCTGTATTTTTTTATACCAAGGGCTGACATGAGTTCCTCAACTACTCCTGAGAGATCGTAAAAGTCCACATTGCCATACATCCCCAGTGTGAGTACCGGCTTTTCTTCAGGTAGTTCAGTCAATGGAAGGCTCTTTGGCAGATATACATGTGATATTTCGAACAGTCTTGCTTCCTCTACCCTTCTGTTGTAATTGACAGCGAGCACCTTCAGCATATCCGGCAGCGTAGTAGTTCTCATAACACTGTAATCCTCGCCCAGCGGGTTCGATATTACAATAGCGCGTCTAAGCTCACTATCCTGTGGAGCATTTATCATATCTAATACCTTCGGGCTTGTGAACGAGTAGGTATAAATCTCGGAAAGACCGCAGGACTGCATGGTGCGCCCGATGATATCAACGATCTTCTGCTTTGGAGTTTTTCCACCAACGGTCGCAGCTTTTCCCTCAAGCAGTGTTGACTTGATATTATTGTAATCGTAGAATCTTGCCACCTCTTCGGCCAGATCTGCCTCACACTCAAGGTCAGGCCTGAAGCTCGGAGCTGTAGCTGTTCCTGCCGCATCATCTGCCTCGATCTCCAGACGCTCGAATATCTCCTTCATGGTTTCGGTACTTATATTTGTACCCAGCAATTTGTTTATACTGTCCGGATCAAAGGTTATAACACTATCCTTTGCTTTGACAGGATAACAGTCAATTATACCCTTGCATACAGTACCTGCACCAAGCTCTTCCACAAGCTGTGCAGCCCTGTCGATTGCATTTATGACGTTCTCGGGATCCAGCCCTTTTTCAAAGCGGCCTGACGCCTCAGTCCTCATTCCCAGCTTCTTTGCAGTAAGGCGCACGGAAATACCATTGAAAGTAGCTGATTCAAACAGCAGCGTTTTGGTATCTGGAGTTATCTCACTGTTTTCTCCGCCCATAACACCTGCCACAGCAACCGGCTTTTCAGCATCGGCTATGACTAACATGGATGCTTCGAGTTCCCTGTCCTGCCCGTCAAGTGTACGCATTTTTTCTCCCGGCGCGGCATTTCTGACAATTATGCTATGGCCTTTAAGGTTTTCCAGATCAAACGCATGCATCGGCTGTCCGTACTCGAGCATGACATAATTCGTTATATCCACGATATTATTTATAGGTCTTATACCTGCAGCCTTAAGCCTCTCCTGCATCCAGCGGGGCGAGGGTGCTATAGTTACGTTCTCCACTATCCTTGCCGCATATCTCGGGCAAAGCTCGGGAGCTTTGATCTCAACGGAAGCCTTCCCTTCTATCGATCCTCCCTGTTCCTTAACAGAAACGTCTGGGATTTTGAATTGTGCCTTGAAAGTGGCGGCAGATTCCCTGGCAAGCCCGATAATGCTGAAACAGTCAGGCCTGTTTGATGTGATCTCGAATTCTACAACAGTATCGTTCATTCCGAGATACTCTTTAATATCAGTCCCCAGTGCAGGATCACCTTCAAGTATGAATATCCCATCTTCAACTGCATTCGGGAATTCTTCCTTTGTCACACCCAATTCTGCAATCGAGCACATCATACCATTGGACTCAACACCACGGAGCTTGCCTTTCTTAATTTTCTTTCCTCCAGGCAGGCTTGAACCGTCAAGCGCGACAGGAATCAGGTCATTCACTTTTATATTGTTCGCTCCTGTAACGATCTGTATCGTGCCGTTTCCAGCGTCCACTTGCGTTACGAGCAATCTGTCAGCATCAGGGTGCTTCTCTATCGAAAGTATTCTTCCGACAACGACCTTATCTATTTCTTCACCCAGCACCTCCCAGCCTTCAACCTTTGATCCCGAAAGCGTCAGGGCATCTGCGTATTCCTTCGGGCTTACATTTATATCAGTATAATCCTTCAACCATTTTAACGGCAGTTTCATTTTACTTTCTCCCTTCCTGCATATATTGACCTTGTTCGGAATTATAGCATTACTTTTTTTGACCTGTGTTCCTGCTTTTACCGACTTTTGCACTGCTCGGTTCTTACACTGCCCGGCGGCTGCACCTATTTCCGGCGGCTGCACCTATTTCCGGCGGCTATTCCTAGAACTGCTTGAGGAAGCGCATATCGTTCTCATAAAGCAGTCTCAGGTCGTCAATATTGAACCTTCCCATTGCAGTCCTTTCAACGCCAAGTCCAAAAGCAAAGCCGCTGTATTCCTTCGGGTCAATTCCACAGTTTTGCAATACTTTAGGATGTACCATTCCGGCTCCGAGTATCTCTATCCAGCCTTCATTCTTGCATATCCTGCAACCCTTACCTCCGCATGCCCAGCAAGATACATCTACCTCGGCACTTGGTTCCGTGAATTGGAAGTGATGAGGTCTTAGCCTTATCCTTGTCTCTTCCCCGAACAAGCTCCTTGCAAATAGCTGCAGAGTACCGATAAGATCGCCCATTGTAACACCACGGTCAACAACAAGCCCCTCGACCTGATTGAATATCGGTGAGTGGGTCGCATCAACAGCATCGGATCTGTAGACTCTGCCGGGACAGATGATCTTTATAGGCGGTTTCTGCTTTTCCATAACTCTGATCTGCACCGGTGAAGTCTGGCTCCTGAGCAGAAAATCATCATTTATATAGAATGTGTCCTGTGAATCTCTTGCAGGGTGGCCTGCCGGAATATTCAGCGCCTCGAAATTGTAATAGTCGAGCTCGATCTCCGGCCCCTCAGCTATCTCATAACCAAGCGAGATAAAGACATCCTTGATCTCATCCAGAACGATACTCAGTGGATGCTTTTTGCCGATAAAGCGCCTCTTACCCGGAATAGTAATGTCGATACCTTCCTTCTCCAGTCTGAGTAAGCGTTCTTTGTCCTGAAGGTTTTTTGTTGTTTCTTCCAGCTTTCCTTCGATAAAGCTTCTCACATCATTAGCAAGCTGTCCGATAATTGGCCTTTCTTCAGCAGAAAGTCCTCCCATCCCCCTCAACACCGCTGTTAGTTCGCCTTTTTTGCCCAGATACTGCAGACGTAGATTTTCAAGCTCTGCCAGCGATCCGGCTTCATTCAGTTTCTTTTCAGCTTCCAGTTTTATGTTGTTCAACTGTTCTCTCATAGCAAAATCCTCCTTTTTAGAATGAGATACAGAACTGTCCGAGTCCTGCTTTAATAAAAAATAATTTAACATTCAAAATTACCTGCCTGTTTACTTGAAAGTATCTGTTCCGGGGCATATTAAAAGCCTCCATCCCCACATAAGGGACGAAGGCTTAAGCTCCGCGGTACCACCCAAGTTTCCGTCATATATGACGGACTCTCATATACAGCTTCCGTAACGACCGCAGTATAACTGCATGATACGGGTCAACTGCAACCCTGTCTGATAACGGTCAGG
The DNA here is from genome assembly GCA_964490975.1 of uncultured Oscillospiraceae bacterium. GTDB lineage: Bacteria > Bacillota > Clostridia > Acetivibrionales > DTU013 > DTU013. Next base: position 7,205 of record CAZBEQ010000073.1, read on the forward strand.
TTCCGGCATCTCCTACTATTTTTTCAGGATGCAGCTCCGGAGGGAACTTCGCCGGTGTACGCATGGAACTGCTTTCAGCCGCAGGCAGCTCCTCTCTTTAAAGTTTGTTCCGGTTACTTTCCTCTTTCATAACTTTCAACGTAATATTGCAATATATTATACTACAACTCTGGTATATTATACAATATGCAATTTCCGAAACATAAAATTCACCTGCCAAACACCAGTCAAACACCTCTGACAGCATTGAGTCATCGCTACAGCCCACTTCACTGTTAAGTTTTTCAACATTTGGGCACCAACTTGTTCAATATTGTAGATTGTAAGTGTAATAATACAGTAGAATCCTTAATTATGTAAAATTATCATACAAAGATTCGATATCTTAATCAAATGCTTGCCCAAAACTTGATATTCTTAACATCATCATTCCACAGTAATTTCATCAAAGCAAAGGTTAAATATGTTTGTTGCAATGCCGGCAGAATATCTGGATGGCACAACCGGAATCAATACTTCAGACGTTCTTTGCCACTTTTTTCTGCCGGCACTCCAACATTCTCAGCTTTCTTACCGGTTCTAACGCCTTCGAACATTCCAGCTGCTTCATTTTGCAGATTTTCTGCGCCGACCTCCTCATTCTGCTTTACAACAGCCGCAGCCGATTCAAAAGCCTGCCCTCCGTTTATGAACTTATCGAGCTCCAACTGATTCCTGCAGCGGATTTCTTCCTTGCGCACATCCGCCTCAAGCCTCATCTTCTCCAGCTCCAGTTTGTATTTTGTTATTTTAGTGATTATAAAAGGACACAATACAACTGCTGTGAAGCTAACGACACCAAATATAATAGTTAAATCTTCGCTCATAACTGCCTCCCCGTAATCTTAAGGTATATATAAAACAAATTAAAATATCATCGACTTATGTCCATTTCATAATATTATACAAATAAATAAGCTCAAAGTAAATATCTGTTAAAAAGCGGAGCACAAAGCAGAGCAAGCCATGCCATGAATACAAAGGCTTCACATGTTTGCTTACTGGTCATCTTTGGTTTATAATTGATGGTGACTTAACAATTTCGGGCTGTATTTTATATTGTTTGATTGATTTAGCGGAGGTCTGATATGAATAATAAAACAAAGGGTCTGATTGGTTTTTTACTGTCGGTTGTCATAATCATCATCGCGTGGATAGTGAATAGCTGGCTCGGTGTTGCTGCACTGTTGCTTGCTTTTTTTGTACTGCTATATGTATTAAGGCCTGCAATTTTTTCAATGACAGGCACCAGAAAATATACTCAAGGCAAGACCGCTGATGCTATACTGTGGTTTTCAAGGGCATATGCAACAAAGCGTGCAAGTTTGAGAACAACCGTTTCATATGCGTATATCCTCCTTAAAAACAAGGAGCTTGAAAAATCTGAAGAGATACTGCAAAAGCTGATTAAGGACAATCCGAAAAGTGAGCAGCTGCCCTATATAAAATCGATCGTGTCCCTTGTCTTATGGAAACAGGGCAAGCTTGATGATGCTGTAAGCATGCTGGAAGAGGTGATCCAAAGCTATAAGACCACTTCCGTTTACGGCAGCCTTGGTTATATGCTCATTTTACAGGGTGACTATGACAAAGCGCTTAAGTTCAACCTGGAGGCCCATGAATATAATTCATCGGATAACATAATAAATGATAATCTGGGACAAAACTATTTCCTTCTTGGAATGTATGATAATGCTGCAGAGATATATGAGCCGCTACTTGCGAAAGCTCCGACCTTTCCTGAGCCCTACTATAATTATGGCCTGATGCTGGACAAGCTCGGAAACAGGGAGAAAGCGCTCGAAATGATGAAAAAAGCTCTTGGCAACAAATTCTCATACCTCAGCGCTATTACAAAAGAAGAAGTCGAAGCCAAGATCCGCGAGTTTGAAAATTAGTTACTTATATGATTACAGCCTGACGCTTAACTCTTTTGTAGATCACAGAAGATGAAATAATGATAAACGTCAGCGTAGACAGGTTTAGCATGGTTGGAGCAGCATAACCGCCGACCGGAGCCGGTAAGATAAGCAGGATTAGAACTACAGCTGTCGTGATAACAGCCGGATTTACTGCTGCCATCCATTTCGGGAACAAAGAGTTTCCCTTCAGTACGGAGAAAACATATATAGTCGACATCAATATAAGTTCAGTCACCATAATGACTATTAACAATTTCCAGTAAATCTGAAAGCTTTCCATCAATACTGCTGGGCCATCTGCTAAAGGGCCATCTATTGCAGGACCGGCGGAAGAACCTCCGGCTTCTGGCCAAACCAAATGATACAGTTTCCAGCCGTCTGCCAGAAATGCATATGTCGTGTGAAATGCAACCCCCATGATCAAACCATGAGAGCCAATCAATCCGGTTATTGCCGCAGCGGCCTTTCCGGATGGCTTCAGACCAATATAGAGCGGCACAAGACCTGCTATCTGGAACGGCAGCGCAAAAACCCCTAAAAATGTGCCCAGTGTAATCCTCCATCCAGGAATTCCCGTCATACATTCCGTCGGCAGCAGGAAAAACGAGTATCCGCTGTCGGGCCTTCCAAGCAAGATCAAATCACTTATTATCGTGACAGCCACACCTAATATCCCGACCATTCCGGATATTAGCAACGCTTTCCTCACGTTTCTGCCATCTGACATATTTCGCCTCCAAATGTTACTGAATCAATTATACATTACATATTATATTATGGAAACCTCAATGCGAAATATGTCAATTTATCAAAAACCTTTTTCATCCATAAGCTTGATAAACTTACTCTCTGACAGGATCTCATTTGTGACGAAACGGCCATTAAAGAAAAGGCCGTATGTAGTAAATGGAGAAGGCGCATTTTGGGCCTGCTCTTTTGTGCCTAACCTGATCAGTTTGAATTCAACTCCCCTGTCTGCAGCAGCTTTCTGTATGATCGGCGCATACTTTGCCGTATGGGGGCAGTGGTTTGAATAGTATAGAACAAAGCCCTTGTCATCATTTATTACACCATTCCTGCAGCAATCCCTGAACCTCGGCATCTGCCCTGCTTTTTCGGAATAAGTCTCACTAAACTGATACGCAAACAGTTCAAAATATGGAGCAACAGTGTCACAAACCTTGAAACCCCTGTGTTTGTAGTACCCCGGATCCGAAAGGAATGGCATTTTCTTTTTAGACGATAATGCTACCAGACCCTTTTTCCCAAGCCGCACTGACTCTTCAATACACGCATCCAAAAGCCTGTTTGCATATCCCTGCCCCTTAAACTGGCCAGACACCCAGAAGCAGTCAATGAACATGTAGCCTTCCGCATCAATAGGGCACCATGCGTTCTCTGCCGGTATATATTCAATAAACACCTTACCGCGGGCATTCAGCTTCTTGAATACAAAGCCATCGTCAAAGCAGCCTTTCATCCATTCCTTCTTCGATTGAGCGCAGCAATCATCCTTTTTGTCTGAAATAGCACAGCAAATATGCTCAGTATCAATATTGCTCTTAACAACATTTATCAATTCCATTTATGTTCACCCCTAGTACAATATAGTTGTAGTCAAACAGCAGACATCCATCTACTGTAGTT
>CAZBEQ010000074.1:0-8692 GCA_964490975.1 uncultured Oscillospiraceae bacterium
AGAGATCCTTACAGGTATTACTATGACTATATCCTAAAATCATGCTTCATCTCTGCAGCAATGATACTTACATTCACAGGAATAAAGCTTCTGATACTAATGTTCCATATTGAAATATCGGTGATCGATTCGCTGGAAGTCATATTCATGATAATGCTCGGCAGTATTATTTTATCGCTGATACCCAGTGTCAAGCCCCGGGAAAGATGAGTTGCCTCCAACGCCGGAAGGGCTTGATATACAAGCGGCTTCCGAGGAGAGTATGAGGCTTTTGTTGATGGTACGCGTGCAGAATTCCGTTTAGGGAAGGATGCGAGTCCATTAAGCATAACTATATAGTCAGAGAGATAAAAGCTTACGCGCATTGCCGGAGAGGATCGCCCTGCGTTCCTCCTCGGTAAGGTCCAGCGCAAGGAATCTGGCCAGCTCCTCGCTGTGGTCCCACATAGGGTAATCGGAACCGAAGAGCATTTTTTCAACGCCATGCCTTCTGATCATGTCAACAGCTCTTTCCGGCGTTATGAATGCGAGCGTACTGCTTGTATCCATATAAACATTTCTTCCGATTAGATAATCAGAAGAGAGATCCCACATCCTGTATCCTCCTAAATGGGCAGCAATTACAACAAGCCCCGGGAACCTGTCCAGCACGCGTGCAAGCCTGGCCGGACTCGAGGAATCCATATTCTGATCTCCCATATGCATAAGCACCGGTAATTTGCCCTCGACTGCCTCATAAATGGGCATCATATCATCATCATCAATATTGAAGTGTTGGAATTCGGGATGCAGCTTAAGACCCTTCAGCCCCAGTGAAATTATTCTCCCAACCTCGGCGGGTATTTCCTCCAAAGCAGGGTGAAGTGTCGCAAAACCGACGAATTCAGGGTGCGCATCCTTTACGCCTGATACATAGTCGTTTATCGTTTTGACCTGTACGACAGTAGTAGCTGAGGAGTGGATGATATATTTGCTGACACCTATATTCCGGCCGCTTTCAAGAAGACCGTCCACAGTGCCGTTGCGTCTCATTGGGACACCGTAATAACTTCCAATAGAATCGACTGCTTTCTCAGCAATTTTATCCGGGAATATATGTGAGTGTATATCGATGATATCGTATTGAGTGTTTATATTCATCTTTATGACCTTCTTTTTAATAAATAATAATTTATCTGCGATTTAACATATAGCTAGCAAGAATTCCCATGCCTCGTTAGGCGGCGGGAGTACGTCACCCCAGCAGCATCCTGTCATTATCAAGATCGGTGCCGCTTTTTCGGCCGAATTGCTCAACGAGCCATTCCACAGTGACTCCATTTCTTTCATCACCGCTGATATCCATAATGATCCTGCCTTCATGCATCATGATCGTACGGGTACCGTGATCAAGGGCTGCCTTCATGTTGTGAGTGATCATAAGCGTGCATAGATTGTTTTCTTTGACGACCTCATCCGTAAGCTGCAGTACCCTGCTTGCTATAGAGGGATCAAGAGCTGCAGTGTGTTCGTCGAGAAGCAGCAGCTTCGGCTTCACAATAGTGGCCATCAGCAGTGTCAGTGCCTGACGCTGTCCGCCCGAAAGCCTTCCGACCTTTTCCTTCATTCTGCTTTCAAGTCCAAGCTCCAGACTTGCCAGCCTGCCTCTGAATAACTTTGAATCCGGCTTTGATATTCCGGGGCTGAGCCCTCTTGCCTTACCTCTCTGGTATGCTATTGCAAGGTTTTCCTCTATCGTCATATCAAAGGCCGTACCCATAAGCGGATCCTGGAATACCCTGCCGATGTAAGCTGCCCGCTTGTGTTCCGGTGACCTTGTTATATCGATTCCGTCAATTGATACCTTACCAATGTCTATATCAAATACTCCCGAAATGCAGTTCAGAAGTGTAGACTTACCTGCGCCGTTACCACCGATCACTGTGACAAATTCGCCTTCCTCTAATGAAAGGCAGATATCACTCAGTGCCGTCTTTTCATTTACGCTTCCTTTATTGAATATTTTAGTCAGGTTTTCTATCCTCAGCATTATTGCCTGCCTCCCTTCTGCCGGCTCATTGCAGCCTGCCTTCCGCTCAGTGTAATGACCTTGTCACGGATCGTTCCCATGGACAATGCCATGGCGACGATAATGGCTGATACGAGCTTTAGATCGGTGGGAGGCATACCAAATTCAAGAGCGCCTGCTATAATAAACCTGTACAGCACTGCGCCAAGTACGACAGCGATGAGTCTTCTCAGCAGAGAGCTCGTACCGAATATTACTTCACCGATTATGACGGAGGCCAGTCCTATCACGACCATGCCTATGCCCATGCCTACATCTGTAAAGCCCTGATATTGGGCTATGAGAGCGCCCGACAAAGCAACGAGGCCGTTAGACAGTGCAAGCCCTACGATAGTGGTAAAATCAGTATCCACACCAGATGCCCTGACCATTTTTTCATTATCGCCTGTAGCCCGAAGCACGAGGCCGAATTTTGTTTTAAGGAAATAAATGAGCAGTACTATTATTCCCGCCAGCAAGGCTGTGCAAATGATAAGAGCGATATAATATTCCAGTGCAGTGTCAGCAAAAGGACTGAATATAGTTGGAATGTTCAGGACCCTGGATAACGGTATATTTGACTTGTTGCCCATTACCTTGAGATTTATGGAGTACAAGGCAAGCATCATCAGTATACCTGAAAGGATAGGCTGTATCTTGAGCTTAGTTGTTAGAAATGCAGTTACACTTCCTGCGGCGCAGCCTGCTATAAATGCCGTTATGAGGCCCAGCACCGGATGACCGCTCACACACAATACAGCAGAAAATGCAGCTCCAAGCGTGAAGCTGCTGTCCACTGTCAGATCAGGCATGTTTAATGTGCGGAACGATATGAACACGCCAAGTGCCATTATTGCGTAGATAATACCCAGTTCTGTCGCACCCTTTACAATATCAAGCATTTCTATGACTCCCCACATCGATTCATTTTATTACCTGTCTATTATAACACTTTTGTTCAATGAAAATTTTCTTCTTAGGCGATATTTTGCTTTACAAATTCCGCTTAGTAGAAAAATTTTCTTTCCTCAGAAGTGTTTCAACCAGGCCGGACATCTTCCACCTCGTTATAACACTTCTGTTCAATATCACAACAATATGAGCAATGTGAGGCGACACTCCTTTGCTGGCTGTAAATAGCTCAGGAGTGCCGCACAAATTTATTTATTCCCCGAATACCTTTGCAGCTTCCTTCAGAACATCCTCGGGTATCGTTATTCCTATTGCATCAGCGGTTTTCTTGTTGACATAAATGTCCATGTCCTTCATGGTTTTTACAGGCATATCACCGGGCTTTTTGCCGTTCAATATTTCGACTGCCATTGTTCCCGTCTCCTGCCCAAGAATAGTGTAATTGATGCCATAGGTTGCAAGACCGCCGTCCGCCACCATTGAATCAGCGCCCACATATACCGGGATCTTGGCATTTTCAGCTACCTGAGTTACTACAGGCATGGCTGATGCTACTGTATTATCTATCGGGGAGAAGATCGCATCGACTTTGCCTGCCAGTGACTGTGTGACCTGTTGTACCTCTGAGGAATTAGTGACCGTACCTTCGATCACTTCTATCTCGTTGACGGCACAGTATTCCTTCAGATTGTTTATAACAGAAATCGAGTTTGTTTCACTTGAGTTGTATAGAGCACCGATAGTTTTTATATCAGGCGTAATGCGTTTTGCAAGCTCCATTATCATATCGGCCGAAACAGCGTCCGAGGTACCTGTTACATTTCCACCCGGTTTTTCAAGGCTTGATACAAGGCCGGAGCCAACAGGATCGGTGCAGGCCGAAAACAGAACCGGTATATCTGAGGTGTAGGAAGCGGCTGCCTGCGCAGACGGCGTAGCTATGGCTATTATCAGGTCCTTTTTATCAGCCTTGAATTTCTGACAAATGGTATTGAGGTTGGTCTGGTCATTCTGTGCATTCTGATAGTCGATCTTTATGTTTTCGCCATCTTTAAAGCCAAGCTCACCCATACGGGCTATGCATGACTCACGGATCGTATTCAGGGAGGGGTGTTCAACTATCTGAACAATACCGACCTCAATGACTTTTTTTTCACCGATATTGCTTGTACCGCATGCCGTTAGGGACATGGCCAGCGCAAGTATTGCCAATACTGCTGGGATGATCTTAAACAATTTTTTCATTTCAATTCCTCCTGTTCGATATGTACTTTATTGTACGATAATAATATTCTTGTCGTTTTTCATAAGCAGATGCATGTTAACAATGTTTACAAAATCCGGTACGTTACGGTCAAAAACTGCCATTCATTTGCTGCATGGATCCTATACAGCAGAAACAACAAAAAACGCCTGCCCTTATAAATTAATAAAGGACAGGCGCTAACCTGCGGTACCACCTTAATTGATGCATCATATTATTGCATCCGCTTTGCAGAGTGCCGACACACTCCTTGCCATATAACGCCGGCTGGACGTCGAATGTTACTCGAAGCTTGGCTTCTTTCGCATCGCCCTCAGAGGCCCACTTGTCTGCTCCTGCCTGCCGGGATCCCACCACCCCCGACTCTCTTTGCGACCGGTTCCACAGTTTTACTCCCTCTTCATTGGTTTAAGAAATAATATCACATGGACAAGACTGATGTCAATGATTATAAAATATTTTAAGCTGTAACTCTCAGAGATTAAGCTGTTTAACTTTTCAAGTATTGGGCACCAATTTATTCGTTTTACATATATAGTACTCGATAATACAATAAATCCCTTAGATTATGTAAAACTATTATTCAAAAAATGCAATTCTACCTCAAATGGTTGCCCAAAACTTGAATTTCCAAACATATCCCGGAAATGCGATGTTTATACGTGAGCTATACGTTGACTTGTAAATGATTTTGCTTTACGATATTTCTTGCAGACGGGAAAATTATGCAGCGCAGCTTTAGTGTTATTGAAACCGGGAAGAATTTGATGTTAGTGTATTAGCTTTGGAGGGAATGTTATGAGCAGGATCGGATCTGAAATATGCAGGCTGAGGAAGGAAGCAGGGATGACACAGAAACAGCTTGGAAGGCTGGTCGGTGTTTCCGAAGGCTTTATAGATGAGGTCGAGAGCGGTAAAAAGGTAATGAACAGTGAACTTATCACACGCGTGTCAAAAGCGCTGAGACAGGAAGCCGGAAAGCTGGAGTTATTCGATGAGACAGAGATAAGGAACAGGCCTGAGCCTGACAAAAACGTTAAAAAGGTTATTGAAAAGCCAGTAAGGGAAGTCTGGACAGATGCGCTTGCGGGCGTTATCATGACAGTTCCCGTCTATGGCTATGATCTGGAGAAGACTTTATCTTCCAGACAATTACCCATTATTGATAACAGGGTGGAGGGCTGCCCGAAGGATAAGGTTCTTTATATCAAGGCTGAGGATGATAGCATGTCCGGCTTCAGGATCATGAAGGACGATCTTGCTCTTGCCTGCAGAACAGCTGAGATAGAGAGGGATTCCGTTTGCCTTGTCGAGTATAAGGGCGCAAGACTGTTACGCCAGATAAAGAGGCTGGACCAGGAAAAACTGCTGCTTGTCGGGAACAGCGGCAGGCTGACAACTGAAACCGTATCGAAGAATGAGGTTCGGGTGCTTGCACGTCTAATCCGGCTTGAGATCACATTGTAACTGACTTATCAATCAATTATTGCTCCTTTATACTAAAGCTGGTAAAATATATCTTGTTGAGTAAACTTATTATCTAAACCAGCAAGACAAGATTTCGACATGAGCTGTATCAGAGTATGCTGTAGAAAGAAGATTGCCATGAAGACAGGTAAAATAGATTATAAACTCATTAAGGGTTTGTTCGCAAATATTGAAGAGTTTTTTAGAAATAGCGAGCAAATAAAAAAGGTCAGAAATACTAAAGCCTTTGGTGTCCTTTCAGGCTTTTTCACTAATTACTGGCTTCTTTGCTTTTATATAATGCTCATAGCATATATGGAGCTTTTGTACCGGCTATGGATATTCAAGGATCTTACTTTTGACTATTTCTTTGCATTTATTTTTGCCGTGTCCGGTGGCACAGCTTTATTTATACTGGTCAGCCTTTTTCCATCGAAAATTGTCAAAAAGGTTTCCGCGTTAGTAACATTGATTATCAGTATTGTTTATGGTTTTCAGCTTATATATCATTGTATATTCCGCACGCCATTCTCTCTAATATCATTAGGTGCAGCAGGTGATGCAGTAAAGTTCTGGGATATTATCGCCGGGGCCATTCTAAAGAATGCAGCCGCTTTGCTGATGTTGTTTTTACCCTTGGTAATTCAGCTAGTGTCAGGGAAATATCTTTCATACAATGTCAGGACTCAGATGGAATTAAGTGTTATTCTTGCTTTTTGCGTAATCAGCTATTCCTCCTCAGTTGTATGCGTCGCTCTGACCGGAGACGGTCCCACATCCCAAAACACATTATATTTTGACTCGTTTTCTCCGGATCTTTCGGTGAACAGACTTGGAGTATACACAACAATTCGTCTTGACGTTGAGAGACTTGCGGCAGGCGCACTACAGGAAGCCATTGTTGATAGTGCCCAGACAAGTGGAAACAGTGAAGACAATCCTGTTGATGCTATTCAAGGCAACACTGAAGCTACTGCAGAACCGTGCGGCAGTTCTTCCGGTACAAGTACAGACGGGAACGACGATACAAATAATAAAGACGTTGTACAGCAGCCCGGAGCCAATGAAGATGAAGATCCTGCCGGGACAGCTAAGCCAGCGGAGCCAATGGAGCAGAAAGAACCCATAAAGCCCTTTAATACAATGGACATAGATTTTGAGACATTGCTGGCCGCAGGAGAGGGTGACCCACTGTATCCAATGCACAAGTACTTCTCGACTGTGGAGCCCACGGCTACGAATGAATTCACCGGGATGTTCAAGGGCTGCAATTTGATCATGTTGACCGCGGAGGGTTTCTCACCCTATGCAGTGAGCCCGGAGCTGACGCCAACGTTGTATAAGATGATCAATGAGGGCTTTGTATTCAAAAATTTCTATAATCCTATCTGGTGGGTAAGTACATCAGATGGTGAGTATGTAGCCTGCACCGGTTTGATACCAAAAGGCGGGGTTTGGAGCATGGCAAAGTCAGGCAGCAATTATTTGCCGTTTACTTTGGGAAATCAGTTAAGAAAAATGGGATATGTCACAAAAGCATACCACAACCATACTTATACCTACTACAAGAGAGATATATCACATCCTAATCTGGGTTATGATTACAAGGGTGTTGGTAATGGCCTTGAAGTTAAGAAGACCTGGCCGGAGTCCGACCTTGAAATGATCGATGTCACTGCAGGTGAATATATTGACCAGCAGCCGTTTCACACGTATTATATGACAGTCAGCGGCCATATGAATTATAATTTTTTCGGAAATTATATGGCAAGCAAGAATAAGAAGTATGTGGAGAACCTTCCATATTCAGATGAGGCAAAGGCGTATATCGCCTGCAATCTTGAACTGGAATTTGCAATGAAGTCGCTGATGGATAAACTGGAGGCGGCAGGGATAGCTGAGAATACGGTTATTGTCCTCAGCCCTGATCATTACCCTTATGGACTGGAAAAGGAGAAGATTGATGAGCTTGCAGGTCATGAAGTTGAAGCTAACTTTGAGTTGTACAAAAGCACTCTGATTATATATAAAAAGGGAATGGAGCCTGTCATAGTGGATAAGCCGTGTTCCAGCCTCGATATATTACCTGCAGTGTCAAATTTGTTTGGGCTGGAATATGATTCGCGTCTGCTGATGGGAACGGATATCCTTTCCTCGGCACCGCCACTGGTCATTTTTTCAAATAGGAGCTGGATAACTGACAGGGCTATGTACAACTCTTCCGAAAATGATGTCACCTTCCTGGATGGTACTGAGGAAGACAAGGATTATGTCAAACGTGTTAACAAAATAGTTGCAGATAAGTTCAAGTATTCAACGAAGGTACTTGAAAATGACTATTACGGGAAGATACTGAAAAAGACAGGGCAGAACCAATAAATTCACAAGTAGTTTAGCCCATACAACTTGCTGAACTAACAGTTATGAATTTTCCTGATTATCTTTCCATGTGGTAAACTTACGACTGCCGTTCTCAAAAACGCATGTATGCCAAGGAGCAAGTAACAGGCAAGAGATCTATCTCATGATATGGAATGTCACTTTGACGATTCTTCTTCCGTCGTGTCAATTGGATCTCCGCTAGCGCTGAGCGAGCTATATCTGGGGCTGGCAAGTATGAGTGCGCATAGGCTAAGCATCGGCAACAAGCACATCACGGAGCTTATTGCCGCAGAGGTTGATTAACGCAACATTTCAGTTGTGAATTTTCGAGGTTTTCACTATCAAGCGAGACCACAAGAAATATTATATTTGGAACAACTATGTAAGAAAACTACGAATAGTTGGTTTGGGTGGAATTATAGCAAATGTCCGACTGTCCCTAAGTGGAACAAATAATGGCATCCAACCAAGTTATTACTGTTCTTGCATCCTGATAATATCGCTTTACATCTCCAATAGACGCAGTTACACTCCGACCATGAGCAAAATCGTTTCTAAGATTAACAAGAGGCTGAATAGTCATCCGTGTAAATGGCAATAATCTCCACATAAACGAAATG
>CAZBEQ010000075.1:0-8388 GCA_964490975.1 uncultured Oscillospiraceae bacterium
CATGATTTCAAACCAGATTCTCGGATAATATTTCTTCTCGGATAATTCAGATTATCTGAGTTCTGGAATAATCTGAAGGAAGCCGGATGTCGGAAACATACTAATCCGGCGGGCAAATCTTTGGTCTGACGTACAGAAATCACATTAGGCTATATTGAGGCAGTGTGAACAGTACAGTAAATTGAGGCAGCGAATAAAGCAGGGTGAGTAAAAAATCAACTATTGCAAGTAATTTCAGCTAAAACAATATGAGTGGCGCGTTTATACGTTACATAATCTGAGATACCATTTCGTTATTTAACAAAACATAGCTAAAATTAGGATCCGTACTTTCAACCTGGCAGTAAAAGTGCAAATTTTGCTCACCGTGCCCCTTATTGCCCTGGGAAATAACGAGGCCTCACCACTACTGGCAAAAATCTCATTTTAAATGATATGATGAAAAATTTCTAATTTGACTATCCTTTTCATGTTCTATATTGTTATATAAAGGAAAGATGCTTTCAAAGCTGGGACTGAGACACGGCCTGGACTCCTATAGGAGGCAGCGGTGATCGGCCTTAAGGGGGTGCAACATGGATGAAGATTACTTTTTGATTCGCAAAATGAAAAAAGGCGATGAGATTGCTTTGAAAGCATTTGTTCAGAAGCACTATCCACAAATACTAAAGTACTGTTATCGCAGACTAAATGGAAGCAACCTGGCAGAAGACATAACACAAGAGACTTTTGAGAATTTCTTCAGAAACTTATATAGATATGAGCATTACGGAAAAGCGAGAAATTATTTATATACGATTGCAGGTCACCTTTGCAGGAACTACTACAGACAGCGAACTGAATTAACCCTGGAAGAGATATGTTGCACAACAAGCGGACCCGAGGCGGACATTATTGAAGAACAGGATATGAAAAGTGCATTGATGAAACTGCCTGAGGATCTTAGAGATGTCCTGATACTGCACTATTTTCAGGATCTAAAGCTAAGAGAAATTGCATCAATTCTTAAAATAAGCCTTCCGCTGGTTAAGTACCGGTTAGCAAGAGCAAGGGAAATACTTAAGGAAGCCATAGGAGAGGAGGATGGTCTATGGACAAGATAAAAGAGAAAATCCGGCACATAAAAGCACAGGAAAAATTTCCGGATGTACAGGAAGAAAAGTTTTTACAAACGGTCTCGGTCTCAAAACAAGCATTGTATGAAAGTATTTGTCAAGAGACTATATCCTATTTCGATTTTCTTCACATGCAGGCGAGATTTATCAAAAAGCGCTGGTGGTTACTTCAGACAGCTGTTCTGCTGTTTTTATGGGGCAATTCATTTATTACACAAAGTTACACCACATTCTATTCAAATACTGCAATTCTAATACCTGTCTTTGTTATACTGATCATCCCTGAACTCTGGAGGAGTGTACATACTAAGTCATGGGAAGTTGAAAATTCATCATTCTATACCCTTAGACAGATATACTCAGCAAGGCTGCTGTTATTTGGCATAGTAGATTTGCTTATGCTAAGTACATTTTTTGCCGCTGCCTCAATAACGTTACAAATTAGTATATACGACATTATCATTCATTGCGTGCTGCCGTTCAATATTACCTGCTGTATCTGCTTTGGGATACTATGCAGCAAGCGGTTCTGCTCAGAATATATTGCTATTTCATTTTGTATGATAGAAGCTGTTATCTGGCATCAAATTATCATAAACCAGAAACTTTATGAATCTGTGTCAGAGGTTATATGGCTGGCGGGTCTGTGTTTATCGTTTATATATCTGGTATTTGTGATACGCAGGGTGATAAAAACCTGTTCTGAAAAATGCGAGGTGAATATATTATGGAGCTAAGGTTAGAGAATCTGACAAAAGAGTTTCAGAATACAACAGCAGTTGACCATGTTTCCTATACCATGCAAAAAGGAGTATACGGGCTGCTTGGAGCAAATGGAGCAGGGAAGACGACACTGATGCGTATGATGTGTACACTTGTCAAGCCTACTGAAGGAAGAATAACACTGGACGGAAATGATATATGGATGCTGGATAGTTCCTACCGAAAGATTTTAGGGTATCTTCCGCAAGAATCCGGTTATTATCCGGATTTTTCGGCAGAGGATTATTTGATGTATATTGCCTCTATCAAAGGGATCAAAAAGTCTCTTGCAAAGGAAAGGTCATTGGAACTTCTGCATAGGGTAGGTTTGGATGACGTCAGAAATAAAAAAATCAAAAAGTTTTCCGGGGGCATGAAAAGGCGGCTTGGCATTGCCCAAGCTATAATAAACGATCCCCGGATATTGATATTGGATGAACCAACGTCAGGACTTGATCCTAATGAGAGGATCCGGTTCCGTAATTTAATAAGCGAGCTGGCTGAGAAAAGGCTGGTCCTTCTCTCGACGCATATTGTGTCAGACGTAGAGTACATTGCAGATAACATTTTGTTGATGAAAGCAGGTAAAATCGAGTGCGAAGGCACGTTGCACAAGCTCATAGAGAATACTCCGGTACGTGTATGGAGCTGCAATGTTGGCAGACAGGATGCAGATATTTATTTGAAGAAATTCAAAGTGATAAATTTAAAGACGATGTCACAGGGCATAAATCTGCGCCTGTTATGTGAAAATCAACCTTGTGCGGACGCAAATAAAGAAGAAATGACGCTGGAAGATGTGTTTTTTTACTATTTTGGAGAGAAAGCAGGTAATATAGATGCTATATTATGAGCTTAAAAAGGTTTTCTCCCGAGGAGGGAGCAAGGTAGCACTTTTGCTTCTAGTGGTTCTGATTGCCGTCGTAGTTGGAGTATGCATTAACTCATCTCAATGGGTTAATGAGAATGGCGTATTAGAAAGGGGATTTGGCGCGATAAAGAAATTAAGGGAGGCCTCAGCGAAATGGTCAGGGCCTCTTACCGAGGATAGAATTGCTCAGGTTATTACTGAAAATGATAGAATAAATGCGACACCGCAAGCCCAGTCGGAAGATACACAGCAACAGAATATTGCTTATGGATGGAAACAGGGTTTTATGGATATTCGTGACCTGATCAACTATTCGTTTTGTGCATTTCGCGAGTATGATTACTTCAGGGTGGATTCACTGAATACATCAGATGCAGCAAGCTTTTATACGAATAGAATAACATCCCTTAAAAGCTGGCTTAATGGGGAGGCAAAATATTATTACTCGGAGAGAGAGAAAGAGTACTTGGTAAGCAGATTCGAAATGATGAGGCAACCCATTTATTATGAGTATATGGGAGGCTGGAACAAGCTTCTTGAATACATAACAGTCATTCTTATGATCATGACCATCATAATTGGGGTATTGATTGCACCGATTTTTTCCTGTGAAAGGCAACTGGATTCGGATTCTGTATTCTATGCCGCTTATCACGGACGGGGCAAGGCGATTGCTGCTAAAATAAAAGCTGGATTATTGATTACAACGATTGTCTATTGGGGTACTGTGCTTATTTATTTCGGTGTTGTACTTGGCGTATACGGGATGAGCGGTAGCAACTGTCTGATCCAGACAGCAGGTATGTGGAAGAGCTTTTATAATATGACAATTCTGCAGCTATACCTGATAGTTATAATTGGGGGCTATGTAGGATGTGTATTTATGGCTTCTCTTACTATGTTTGTTTCAGCAAAATTTAATTCTACGGTACTTGCAGCAATTATTCCCTTTATACTGATATTTGCACCTACATTTTTAGGTTTTTTGGACAGCAGGCTGATGTCTAAAGTAATAGGGCTTTTGCCAGATCAGCTGCTGCAGATGAATGTTGTAATAAAATTGTTTAATGTATATGAAATAGGAGGAAATGTAGTGGGGGCAGTAGGGCTGCTGTTTGGTGTTTATATTTTGTTTACGATATTGCTGCAACCGAGCATTTTTTGGGTGTATCGTAAAAGCACATAGAATAGCACTTTGATAAGTTTTTATACAAAAGCCCTGTGTTATATAGCGCAGGGCTTTGTGAACAGGTTATTAGTCTTTTAGCAGATTTAAGATGCGGACAATAATAGCCATCGACTCGGCTCTGGTAAGACCATTGCCAGCGCCGAAGCTGCCGTCAGGATAACCGGTGATGATATCTGATGCATATACCTTTAGTACAGAGGATTGTTGATTGGGCTTGATAAGATTAAAATCAGATATTTTGTTTTGCAGCGAAGCCATATCAATTTCACTGGAATTGCTTTTTCCATAGGCATCCAGCACATTGGCTATGATACATGCGACCTCTCCACGGGTGATCTCGACGGTATAATTGTCAAACATATCATCAGTTATAATATTCAATGACTTACCTTTATCCAGATATGGCTGTGCCCAATACCCGTTTGTTGCCGTGAAGGTTTCTTTCGGTGCCAGGCCGGCAATGATCATCTTTATGAATTGGTCGCGGGTTAGCTTGCTGTTAGGTCTGATTGTTTGATCGGAAAAACCGTCGATGATTTTTCCCTTATAAAGCGTGTTAAAATATTTATAATACCAGTCCTGCCACTTGATATCTTTAAAAAACTTACCGCTTTGATTTCGTTTAACACTACCGGTGTTAAAGGTATACAAATCTCTTCCCTGCTCACTGTAGATTATGAATCCATCTCTGTAGGGGTACAGGAGGGAGTCATGAGCGCTTTCACGGTCGCATTTTATATGACCTGGACATGACCAATCCTTAGCGTTTTCGGAAACAAAGACTTTCATCCAGTCATCTACATTGAGCATAAGGAATAACCCGGAATTTTCGTTATAACTTATATTCTCGCAATATTTTCCCACATCATATTTTTCAAATGTCTGACCATCTTTTGTCGTAATAACGTCGTAACAGGAAAAGTCATAAAATGTGTTTGTTCCCCGTCGGACTTTATAGATCTCTGATCCTGCTATGACGAATTTGTCATTTACAAAACAAATGCTATCAAAATAAGCTAATATATCGTTGGTCATGTAATGATCCGAGGTTTGCTTTATCGTCCAGCTGTTGCCGGAATCCGAGCTTATCAGTAACTTTGTCTGCTCTCCTGTTGCTATTATGGTGTCATTACCGAAAGCAACATCTTGAAACTCGAAATCAAACTTGCCCTTGAATTCCCAATTCACTAAATCCTTAGAGACTGCAACGGTGGCATCCATTGTTTGGAATAAACCCATTGGGAACACATTTCCAAAAAGAATGAACTGCTTGTTACAATATATCATTTCCTCGGGACTTACCACGATTTTATCGTTATCGCACTTAAGGATGGCTCTATAATCAATTTTGTTAGATACAGTCCATTTTATCAGATCCTTTGATTTTAAGAATACATATTCATCGCCTATTACGGATAAAGACACATACTCCTTGGTATCTGAAATATACAGCGGTTCGTTTAAGATATTGTAGTCAAGTTTATATGTTTTTTCTTTATCGATCATATTTGTTACTGTAAGGATGTATGCATCTTTGTCTGGGTTATGGCTATAGAGATAAACATCATCGCCCTTGACATACATTGTTTTCAGCCTTTCACCGTTACTATATCCATAGTAATACTCCACATCTTCTTTCGTATACGATGCTGCGTGCACCTGAAACGGAGAACTGATAACTAATATAATTATTGATAGTAAGGCGATTTTTTTCATGAATGTACCCCTTTTCATGGCTGAAACTTATTCTTAACACTATTTTAGCATATGTTTTCTCTGAGTTGATGCTATTAATGTTGAATTTTTTGAAATAATCCTATAACATATAACTAAAACACATAGAAAGCTGATACTGACATGCCGCTAGAAAACTATAGAATAAAGATCAAAAGAAATCCAAACAAAATTAAGGATGGCTCACCTCAATATTCACTGACGTATAGCAGCGATGCTCTCAATGCAAGCAGAATAAGTCATGACATACTATCTGCATTTATTGGTGAAAATGATGTGATCATTGAGATCAACTCCGACATGAGTGGCCCTGTAAATAAGCAATCTGAACCGGTAGCAGCGTTTCTGGATAAAACTGCCACATTTGATCTGGTGTATAAGAAGAAAAATGTGTTATCGGAGAAGAGTAATTCTTTATTAGGCCTTTTTGTTGGGTCCAAGAAAAGGAAGCAAGCAAGTGAAGCTCTGATTTATATACCTAACAGTGTGTGGTGCAATCCTGATTTAAATGAATTCCTCCCTTTGTACGGTGCTAAATATTATATTACTGATCAAACGGTTGATGCTTCAGCTAAATTGAATGAGATCGCAGAGATGAACGAAGAAGATAAAGCAGAAGCGTTCAAGATAGTTATTTTCGATCTGGCAATATGCGGCCAGATGGGGGTAGCATCAGCATCTCTAACCATGGATGATATAAAAGGAATGCTGGGATTATAGTTCGTAATCCACAGCATTCCTGTAATGCAGTCTTCTAGTTTGCTATTCCAATTTATTTAACTCTGCTTGCCAAGTATTTTTTCTATTATGCGTCGCAGGAAACCTTTCTTTTCAGTAGGCTTTTGTACCTGATCAGTTATAACAGACTCTTGCGTTATGCCAGGACTGTTAACCTTTTTATTGTCAGTTGTAGAATACGGCCTATTAGTACGAGCTTGCTGCCTTTCTGTATTATCCCGCTGCTGGTAGGATTTATTCCCCGACCTGTTCTGGTAGGGCGGCCTTCCGCTGGTCTGGCCGCTGTTCGGCTGACGGTTTCCTGTATCTCTTTGCATGGTTCCTTGAGACCTGCCTGAATCAGTTGGCTTTTTAGGCATCTGATCAGTATGTTCAGGCCTTCCGGTACGAACATCCTTTGAATATGACGGCCTGTTATTATAAGGTCTGCGGTCGCGTTCGCCGGCTATGCGGTCGCTATTGCTGCCACTGTTGCGGCTGCGGTCGCCGCTTCTGCCACCGACAGTGCTGTGGTCGCGTTCGCCAACTCTGTGCTCTCCGTTTCGGTTATGATCGCGACTGTGATCGCGTTTCCGGTCATAACTGCTGCTCCTTGGGCGTGCTGGCTGATCTTCCTCGATTACCTTCGCCTCATTTTTTTTCTTCCATTCATCTATTCCCGCTTTGTGTTCTGCCAGAGCTGCTTCTGTAGGTAATTCAGCTTCTTCTATCATAGCGCCGATATGTTCTTCTATTTCATAAAGGCTCATTATATCATCCGTGCTGACTATGGATATTGCACGACCCTCATGTCCAGCCCTGCCGGTACGGCCTATCCTGTGAACGTAGCTGTCTCTTTCAGCCGGCACATCATAATTGATTACCAGTGACAATTCTTCTATGTGTATACCACGTGCTGCCACATCAGTTGCCACAAGGATATGGAATTCACCCTGCTTGAACTGTTGTATGGTTTTCATACGTTTTACCTGCGGGATATCGCCATGCAGAGCTTGACATGCATAGCCCTTTCTGCTGAGAAAACTGCGTACCTGGTCGACTGCTATTCGTGTATTGCAGAATATCATGCAGCTTTCAGGCCTTTCTGCCATAAGAAGACGATTTAGCTGTGTGCGCTTATCGTTCCTTTCGACACGGTAATATAGCTGGCGAATCGCATCGACAGTTTTAGTCTGCGATTCTATTTCAATTGTTTCAGGTTCTTTCATGTACCTGGAGCAAATCTTTTTGATCTCATCCGGGATCGTAGCTGAGAAGAGAAGTGTCACTCTGTCTCTTGGTATTGCGCGCATTATTTTTTCCACCTGGTCAATGAAGCCCATATCAAGCATCCTGTCAGCTTCATCAAGCACCAGGAAATGTATGTGCTTTGTCTTCAAATTCCCATGCTCTATATGGTCATAAACTCTTCCCGGTGTCCCTGTAACTATGGTCACACCCCTGTTTAATGCCTGCAGCTCAGTGTTCATGCTATGCTGGCCATATACGGCCGTTGTTTTGTGGGAAAGATGCTTCGCCATCTGGCGTATATCGCTGTCAACCTGTACGGCAAGCTCACGTGTCGGTGTCAGAATGAGACCTTGTGGGCCTTCGGCCTCCGGATCGGTCAATTGCAGCATTGAAACTCCGAATACGGCTGTTTTACCGCTTCCGGTCTTGGACATTACGATAGTATCTTTTTTACTTAAAATTTGGGGAATTGCTTTGCTCTGTACCTCTGTTGGCATTTCGAAGCCCATATCTGCAAGTGCCTTCAATATAGGAGGAGCTATACCCAGGTTGTCAAAGGTGGTAGTGTTGTCGAATGTGTTTTCCATCAATATCTTCTTTCAATAATCTTTTTCTTAATTATAGCATTATATCGTATTATTATCCACCTTTTATCGGCATACGAATCAATCAAACACTTTTTATGCTGCTTTTTGTTAATAACTCAACTTTCCCACACAAATATTGGATGTTCTTTGACAAATTAATAC
>CAZBEQ010000076.1:0-7939 GCA_964490975.1 uncultured Oscillospiraceae bacterium
TGAGGCTATTGTATAGTGAAAATTGGTGAAAATTATATTCATGCTTCATCTCTGACAGCCAAATAATAGCCTTGACAATACTGGTATTAGTTAGTATAATATCATTTGTCGCGGATTCGAGGGGTATCGTTTATGAAGGTTGATATTTCTGACATAATAAGGATAAATGGTTCTTCCATGAAGATCGAGTTCATTGAAGAGCCGCCTGAAAGGGAGCCGGCGGAAGGCTGCATCATTGACGGAGACATCAGTTTTTCCGGAACGCTGACTAACAACAATGGTATCCTGCATCTCGACGGGCATATCGATGCCAGCTACAGAAGCGAATGCTACAGATGTCTGAGTGAAGTAAAAACGGCACTGGCGCTAAAGATCAAGGAAGATTTTATAAACAGCGCAGATGTCGGAGATACTGATATGTATCCTTTCGAAGGGAAAATACTTGACATCAGCAGGGCGCTTAATGATAATATTATTTTGAACCTTCCGATGAAGCATTTGTGTTCTGACCAATGCAGGGGATTATGCAGCAAATGTGGTGGGAATCTGAATGAGGTACAGTGCGGATGCGTCGATGATACGATCGATCCACGCATGGAAGGTCTGAACAAATTTTTTGAACAATCGTGATATACGCTTATCAGGGAGGTGTTAGAATATGGCAAACCCAAAACGTAAATGGTCCAAAGCCAGAACTGGTGCAAGAAGATCACAGTGGAAACTTACTCAGCCAAATCTGGTAAGCTGTCCGCAGTGCCATACGTTGAAAGTTCCTCACATCGTATGTAAAGAATGTGGATACTATGATGGAAGGGAAGTCATAAAAGAAGCTGAAGCAAAATAATCCGGCTTGCTGATATGAATTGACCGTATCGACGAAAGAGGCTGTCTTTTTAAAGACAGCCTTTTTAAGTATGGTGATGTGGCAGTGAATCTTCGGTGGAGATAAATCAAAATGGCAAGAAGGTAGGAACCGATGAAGGGAAAGATAGTGATAGACAAGGTGCAGCCTGACAGTGCAGCTATGGATGCCGGAATAGAACCTGGCGATTTGCTGCTGACTGTCAACGGGCAGAATATCGGCGATATATTTGACTATCGTTTTTTAACGGCTGACAGCCGGTTACTTGTTGAAATAGAGAAGAAAAACGGGGAGCTCTGGGAGATAGATATCGAGAAGGATGAGTACGAGGATCTGGGATTGGAATTTGAAGACCCTCTGATATCAGAAGCCAGGCATTGTTCAAACAAATGTGTTTTTTGCTTCATAGACCAGCTGCCCAAGGGTATGCGTGAGACTGTTTATTTTAAGGATGATGATACACGGCTTTCTTTTTTGACAGGTAATTATGTTACACTGACGAATGTGAAAAAGGAAGAAATCGAGAGAGTGATCAGATATAAGATGACTCCTGTAAATGTTTCTGTCCATACAACAAATCCGGAGCTGAGAACCAAATTGCTCGGAAATAGGTTTGCGGGAGATGTACTGGAGAAGATAAAGCTGCTTACTGACGGAGGTATAACCGTCAATGCGCAGATAGTTCTTTGTAAAGGCTTGAATGACGGCGCTGAACTGGACAGGACAATAAACGAATTATCAGTGTTGTACCCTGGAATAGCAAGTGTTTCAGTCGTTCCTGTGGGACTGACAAAATGGAGAGAAGGACTGTACAAGCTTGAACCTTTTACTTCTGACGAAGCAGCTGCGGTGATCGAGCAGGTGGTCAGGCATCAGAATAGGATGCTTGAGGAGCACAGTTCAAGATTTGTGTATCTGGCGGATGAATTCTATATCAAGGCGGGGTCAGCATTACCAGCACATATTGATTATGAGGATTTTCCGCAGATAGAGAATGGTGTTGGTCTCATGTCACTTTTATTATACGAGTTTGATGATTACCTGCGAAGGCATACGGTCAAGCTTAACAGGCATTGGACTGAGCATGCTCCGCGTACTGTCAGTATAGCCACCGGGAATTGCGCTGCGGAGTATATAAAGAAAATGGCGCAAACACTGGAAAAAAGGTATAATGGTTTAAGAATACATGTTTACGCTATAGAAAATGATTTTTTTGGGGAAAATGTGACAGTAACGGGTCTTCTTACGGGAAAAGACATATATGGGCAGCTGAAGGATCAGGAATTGGGAAGCGAGCTTTTGATTTCGAGAAGCATGCTGAAGTCAGGCGAAGAGCTATTCCTTGATGATTATACAGTTGAAGAGCTAAACAGAAGTCTCGGTATAAAAATAACAGTTGTTGAGAACGATGGCGCTGATCTTATTAAGAAGATCATGTGCATCAAATAGATCAAAGGAGTGAATTGTTTGGCAAAGCCGGTAGTAGCGGTAGTAGGAAGGCCTAATGTAGGCAAATCTACTTTTTTTAATTATGTATGCGGCAGGCGCATCTCAATCGTTGAGGATACGCCGGGCGTTACAAGGGACAGGATCTATGCGGAGGCAGAATGGAGAAACCGCAAATTCACGATGATAGATACAGGCGGTATTGAACCATACGCAGAGGACAAGATACTCCAGCAGATGCGCAGGCAGGCTGAGGTAGCAATTGAGATGGCTGACGTGATCGTTTTCATGGTGGATACAAAGGAAGGTATGACGGCTTCCGATAAGGAGATCGCCACTATGCTGCGAAAATCCAACAAGCCTGTAGTCCTTGTGGCTAATAAGGTGGACAGGGTCGGTGAGCCTCCGCCGGAAATATATGAGTTCTACAACCTTGCCATGGGTGATGTGGTGCCGGTGTCTTCTGTCCATGGACTGGGAATGGGAGACCTCCTGGATGAAATATTCAAATATTTCCCCGATGAAAAAGAAGAGGAATATGATGAAGATGTCATCAAGGTCGCAGTCATAGGTAAACCGAATTCCGGAAAATCATCTCTTATAAACAGGATGATGGGTGAGGAAAGAGTCATTGTAAGTGATATACCTGGCACTACCAGGGATGCGATCGATACTTACATAGAAGATGGCGAAGACAAATATGTACTGATTGATACCGCAGGAATACGCAGACAGAGCAGGATAACAGAAAATATTGAGAAATATAGCGCTCTGAGATCATGGACAGCTATTGAAAGAGCAGATGTCTGTGTAATAATGATCGATGCCCAGGATGGGGTCACAGAGCAGGATACAAAGATAGCAGGCTATGCTCATGAGCAGGGAAAGGCATCTATCGTAGTAATTAACAAGTGGGATCTTGTTGAAAAGGAAACCGGCACACTTGAGGAATACCGGAAGCAGGTCATTGAGAAGCTGAGCTTCATGCAGTACGCGCCCATATTATTCGTTTCAGTCAAAACAGGACAGAGGGTCCAAAAGCTGCTGGAGCTGGTCAAGTTTGTTTTCAATCAGGCATCTCTCAGGATCACCACCGGTATGCTAAATGATCTGCTCAATGAAGCTACAGCAATGGTACAGCCGCCTTCAGACAAGGGCAAGAGGCTGAAGCTTTATTATGGTACCCAGTCTGCGATAAGGCCGCCTACATTTGTCATTTTCGTTAATGACATGGAGCTGTTTCATTATTCCTATGAGCGATATATTGAGAATCAGCTCAGAAAAAGCTATGGATTTGAGGGTACACCGATAAGGTTCATACACAGGGAACGCGACAACGAGTAAACCAGGGATATAGTCAGATAACGCTCAATTATATGGGGGGATAGGTGTATGCTTATTCAAGCTGCAATAGCGGCAATAGTTGGATACTTGCTGGGAAGTCTGAATACTTCACTTATTGTGGGAAAGTTCTATAAGGTTGATGTCAGACAACACGGCAGCGGAAATGCAGGAATGACAAATACGTTGAGGACTCTTGGCAAAAAGGCTGCACTGCTTGTAATAATCGGGGATCTGGCGAAGGGAATACTTGCCTACCTTGCAGGCTATTTCATTTATGGCGGACAGCTTGGTGGGATGCTTGGCGGAACAGCATGTATCATCGGACACGTATGGCCTGTCTTCTTTGGCTTCAAAGGCGGCAAGGGAGTTCTGACAACGCTTGCAGTGCTGCTTATGTTTGACTGGCAGATAGCGTTGGGGCTTCTCATAGTGTTCATTATAATACTTCTGCTTACAAAGTATGTATCGCTTGGCTCTATAATAGCAGCATTCCTTTTCCCGATTGCTGCTGCTGTGTTTGGCAGAGGCGCGCAGGCAATGATTTTTTCAGCTATTATAGCAGTACTGGTCATATTCAAGCATAAAACAAATATTGCCAGACTGATCAGCGGTACTGAATCAAAATTTTCGCTAGGCCATAAAAAGTAGAACGGAGGAATCTGCGTGAAAAGGAATATTTCCGTCCTGGGGGCTGGTAGTATGGGTACGGCTGTATCCGTGCTTCTAGCAGGCAATGGACATGATATAAAGATGTGGTCGGTATTCAAGGAAGAAGCCGATATGATAAATAGTCTGAGGGAGCAGAAGGATAAGCTCCCGGGAGTGAAAGTACCTGAAAATGTCTATTGTACTAATGATCTTGAAGAGACCGTCAATTTCTCAGATATTTTTGTGCTGGTCATTCCATCACAGACTGTAAGGGAGAATATAAGGCAGATCGCCTCTATTGTAAAGAAACCCAAGCTGATAAGCTGCTTCTCAAAAGGGCTTGAAAAAGGTTCAGGCCTGCGGATGTCCGAGGTGATCCATGAAGAAATGCCTGATGCAACTATTGTCGCCATGTCAGGCCCATGTCATGCGGAAGAACTTTCAAAGGGTATACCGACAGCATATGTCGCAGCATCTGAAAACAGGCAGGCTGCGGAATTGATACAGGATATTTTCATGTCACAGCGTTTCAGAGTTTACACAAATCCGGACATCATAGGTGCGGAGCTCGGGGGCGCAGTGAAAAATGTTATCGCTCTGTGTGCAGGTATTTCGGACGGGCTAGGCTTCGGAGACAATACTAAAGCAGCCTTGATGACCAGAGGAATCGCTGAGATCTCAAGGCTTGGCTGTGCTATGGGCGCTAAAAGACAGACCTTTATGGGGCTCGCCGGGATAGGTGACCTGATAGTCACATGTACCAGCATGCATAGCCGAAACAGGCGGGCGGGGATACTCATCGGGCAGGGAAAGCCTGTGGATCAGGTGCTGGAAGAGGTTAAAATGATCGTTGAGGGTTATTATACGACTGAACCTGTATACAGACTCTCAAAGAAGCTCGGTATCAAAATGCCGATAACCTCGGAGGCCTATGCAATATTGTTCGAAGGCAAGGACCCTGCGAGCGCTGTGACAGCATTGATGAGCAGGAGCAAGACTTGTGAACCGGAAGCTGCTGATATTGAGGATTTGTGGTAAAACCAAACAGAATAGAAGGACATTTGGTAAAGAGCCGTCTGAATGATAGTAGTAACAATTATATAGAGATTAACATAATATGGTATATAGCGGCGCGGAGAATACTGCCGCCTCGCAACGGAGGTATCAGCATGAGTGGATATTACCCGAGTTATATACCATATTTTTATGCGACTACGGCATATAGCAATCAGGCTGCTCAAGCTTTGAGAACTGCCCAGACATGGCAGAAGACAGATCAGCAGCCCTATGCAGCGTACCCGATTGCTTACAATTCAGCATATGCGATGATTGTGGCGGGGCCGGACTACCCATCAATAACAGGTCTTGTTACCTTTGCCGATATTCCGGGTGGGGTCATGGTATGTGCAGACATTCAAGGCTTGCCTCCCTACAAGCCCGCCAGCGAAGGGGAAAGTCCCATAGGTCCGTTTGGCTTTCACATCCATGAGAAAGACATGTGTGAGGTGGGTGACCCTCAAAAGCCTTTTGAGGGCTGCGGAGGCCACTGGAATCCTACAGACCAGCCACATGGCAACCATGCCGGAGATTTTCCTGTGCTTGTAGCAAGCAATGGCAGGGCGAAAATGTGCTTCATTACCGACCGCTTTGTTGTTGACGAAATACTGGGCAGATCGGTCATGATCCACGAAAACCCTGATGATTACAGGACGCAGCCGTCAGGCAATTCTGGTAAGCGGATCGCCTGCGGCAGTATAAAGCCCTGGAATTCGTTCCAGCAGCTTCATTGAAGGCGAGAGGCAGAAATCGCGGTTATATAAGATAAGTCAGCTAAGCTAAGGTAGGTAAATTGTTAAACTTCTTAATTTAAGTTTTCACAGAATTATAACATATCTATACGTAAATACTAATAAGTATATATTATCTTGATAAAATTATGTTATAATAAGGAGAATATTTTAATGGAGGAAAAAGTTGTGAAACTTGCAAGTCTTTTTGTGGACAAACTATATGGTTATTATAATTATGAGGTAAAGTTTAACTCTGATGTTACATTTCTTTTTGGATCTAATGGTTGTGGTAAAACAACTATTCTTAATATAACCGAGGCAATAATTACAGGATGTTTCTATAAGTTATTTGATTATGAATTTGAAAAAATCACACTTGTCTATTTTTGTGACGAGACAGAGACAAATACACAGTCAATAAAAATTCAGTTTTTAAATACAGATTTAAAAGTTAATTTTAACAACAAGGAATTTATTATTGAAAAAATGATCGAACATAATGACACAAGAAGAATATCTGAACGTCCAACTACTATGGAAATCCAAAGATTGTACTACGAAAAATACCCAGAGTTAATAGAGGTTAAAGATACTTTTAACTACGTTTATCTTCCGCTTAACCTTAGGGCTATGATATCTGAAGATAATCAGGATGAATTAATTTTTCGAAGAAATATTCGCATGAGGCCTGACTATCAGGATGAGAGTTTTACAGAGCCAACGGTACGTGATTTACAAATGATACAAATAGAGAATTTAATCTACAATGTTTTTATGAAAATCAATACAAATATTTCAACAATAAATGATAAATTTAGGGATCAAATATTAAAATCATTTCTTGATGTTGATATTCAACAAAAATATGATGAATTTGCAAATGAATATAATAATTCGAAGTCAATCGATATCATTAATACTAAAAAATCATATATAAAAATTCTGAATGACTTAAAAATCATAAGTAAGCATGAAGAAAAGCAATATGATAATTTTTTTCAAAGTTTAATTAAAGATATCGAAGAAAAAAATAATCAAAGTGAAAAATCAAGCCTTACTGTACCGACAGTGTTAAAACTTAATGAGATTGCTAAAATAAGAAAAATAATTTCGATTGCAGAAAGGATGGAAAAGGATAAGGCCATAGCTCGAAAACCTATCGAAGTTTTTTTAGATACTATGAACGAATTTATTGGCAAGGGCGAAGATGATAAGTCTATCTCCATAGATACAAATGGCCGTATTTATTTTACAACCAAATCTAATAACAAGCATATAAGTATACAATCGCTATCTTCAGGTGAAAAACAGTTAATTACTTTTTTTGCGAATATGATTTTTAGAGTAAAAAGTACTGAAGCAGGTATTTTTGTGGTAGATGAACCTGAACTTTCTTTACATTTATCTTGGCAGAAGATATTTGTTGAAAAATCTATGCAGATTAATAAAAATATTCAATTAATCTTTGCGACTCATTCGCCAGAATTTATTGGCAGCCATAGAGATAAAATGTATAAACTTGAAAAGAAATTTAGACACTAGGAGATTATTCTATTATGAATGATGATGACTTACTATATTCTTCTGACGCTTCTGTAACTAGGTATTTATATTATCAAGGGTTAAACAGTATTAACATCTTTGTTGAAGACGAGGGTAAAGAATATGAGTATGAAACAATATTTGTGAATATGCTAGGTGATCAATTTGAAATAGCTACTATTTTTGCTGCAGAAGGAAAGCAAAGACTCATAAAATGTTATCATGAATTTGGAGAAACTGATAGTACTAATATACTCAACTTTCCCACACAAATATTGGATGTTCTTTGACAAATTAATACAATCAA
>CAZBEQ010000077.1:0-7879 GCA_964490975.1 uncultured Oscillospiraceae bacterium
TAACCCCCATCTATATATAATTATTACAAGCTAAGAAACAGCTTTTGAATATTTTCTTAATTAATATTACACAACTTAAAAGTTGAATTATATAAATAGATTTCAAAGATTTGGACTATTTTATTATTTGTTTTTTATGTTAAAATTCTTATATAAAATCGTTAAAAAATGCAAAAAACTAAAATAATTTTCAATACTGAGGTTTAATTAAGTAGTATGATTAACGGTGATGATATCTAAATATTATTGATAAATCACCGGGATCAGAAAGAGAGCTTGGATGAGGGAGATTCAACAGTCAGAAGTACTTGAACTTGATCATGAAAGGTCAAGACATGCTGTTCACACCTATAGTCGTTCTGTAGGTGCGGGATGTATGGTTATTGATACTCATGGAAATACTGTTATTCAAGCTTACCCCCAGGGGGCGTGCGAACTTTGTAAAAAGGTCGGGAGTACAGGCAAAAAATGTGTTAATGCGCATTTGTACGGGAAATATCAGGCTGAGAGATTTGGGGACAGGTATATATTTTTCTGCCCGATAGGGTTGGTCCACTGGGTTTCACCTATTATATGCGAGGGAGTTTCAAAAGGCGCAATTATTGGCGGACCGGTACTTATGATGGAGCCTGATGAGTTATTGATAGAAGAGATCATAATAAACGGCGGTTTTGATAAAAACGATATTGGCGAGATAGAAAGGCAGGTGCGTCTATTGCCGATAGTAAGTCCCGAGATGGTTAAGGACTTTTCAGAAATGCTGTTTATTGTATCCTTATACATAGCAGGCAGTTCAGGTGACCCATCCAGGGCAAAGATCGAATCTCTGGAGCAGCAGTCAAAAATTTCGGAGCGTGTACACTATATTAAGTCTGTAGAGGATGGGAATACCAGGACCTATCCCGTTGAGAAGGAGAGAGAGCTGCTGTCGCTGATACCCCTTGGTGACAAGTCGGGTTCCCAGAAGGTCCTGAATGAAATACTCGGGCATGTGTTTTTTGCATCGGGCGGCAATTTTGATGTCATAAAAGCCAGAATACTGGAGCTGATCGTGCTGCTGTCAAGGGCAGCTCTTGAGGGAGGGGCTGATGTTGAACAGATTTTTGGCCTCAATTACAATTACTTGTCGCAGATAAACGGTTTTAATACCGTTGATGAACTAACATACTGGCTGTCGGGAATAATGATCCGTTTTACTGATTGCGTGTTTAACCTTAAGGATGTAAAACATATTGATGTTATTTATAAGGCAGTAGATTATGTAAAGCGCAACTATATGAGAAAGATCATGCTGGAGGATGTCGCAAGCCATGTTTCGTTAAGTACGTCATATTTCTGCGCTATATTCAAAAATGAGATGAAATGCAATTTTAATGTTTATTTGAACAAGATCAGGATAGAGATGAGCAAGAGATTGTTGGAAGAACATGATATACCGCTTGTAGACGTGGCTAATATGGTTGGGTATGAGGATCAGAGCTATTTTACCAGGGTATTCAGAAGCATTGTTGGTATCAGTCCGGGTAAGTTCAGGGAAAGAAAGGGGCAATTAAGCTCAAAATAAAATACTTATCGGGAGAATTCCCGGGAGAGGTGTCGAGAAATGAGTATACTAGATGAAATTTCATTAAATCTGCAGCAAGGCAAGGCAAAGGCCGTCAAGGAGCTTGTAACTAAGGCTATCGAAGAAGGTGTTGATGCAAAAACGGTACTCGAACAAGGTCTTCTGAATGGAATGTCCATAATCGGTGTAAGGTTTAAAAATGATGAGGTCTATGTACCTGAGGTACTGATTGCTGCAAGGGCAATGAAAGCTGGTACTGAGCTGCTGCAGCCACTGCTTGCTTCAAACGGTTTACAGGCAAAAGGAAAGGTGGTTATCGGTACTGTCAAGGGAGACCTGCATGACATTGGAAAGAACCTTGTCAGGATGATGATGGAGGGAAAAGGCCTTGAAGTTTTTGATTTGGGTGTAGACGTACCTGCTGAGAAATTCATAGAGAAAGCAAACGATACCGGCGCGGATATAATAGCATGTTCGGCACTGCTTACGACAACAATGCCCGAAATCAAAACCGTAGTTGATGAGATCGTAAAAGCTGGCATAAGAGACAAGGTAAAGATAATGGTAGGCGGGGCTCCGGTGACAGATGCATTCTGCAAACAAATAGGCGCTGATATTTATACTTCCGATGCTGCCACTGCAGCTGAAGCAGCTGTAAAGATATGCAGTGTTGAATTATAAAATCAACCTTATATTGTATCGGCTTTGGTGCGGTCGTTGTTGTGCCTGAACGTATTGCATAAATGCCCTTTTAGACGGCCTAAAACGTCCCAGTTGATGAACATTAGCGCCGGACCTACGATAACGGAGCGATAACGATATATAGTGTCTGATACATTCTCTACCACAAGTATATTAATAACAATATAGGACATAAGGAAAGCCAGTATACCCAAAAGCAGGCTTTCCTTGTTTTTTATGCTTGAGAATATACCTGTTGCTATAAGAAGCATGCAAATATACCAGAAAATCATATCTATGCTGACGATCACATTCAAAACAGTGCTTCCGTTTACTTCTTCGATTCCTGTGTTTCCGGGATAAGGGAGAAGGAGATAATTGGCTGCTAATGAAAAAATATTTCGGTCTGATGCCAAAAGCTTTATCTTCTCGACCTTGTTTGCGATATCGACTCCAAAATCGCCTATCTCATCCGGAAACATGATCGCATGGTAATTCTCAAGCAAAGGATTGACAGTAAAAAAGAATATTATTATTGAACTTATAATTACAGCCAGGCCAAATGTGATGTATAGCTTCAGTTTGTTTTTCCTGTATGCAACCAAAAGGCTTATCAGAATGCCCACTGCTATTGGTACAAACATATATATCCGGATCAATGTACACAGCCACATCAGAAAGCATACTAACACAATGCCGGCGATAGATGTAGGGCGGACCTTTGTTAAGGGGGATTTCAGATCACTTTTCTCTCTTATTATATAATGCTGTACACAATACCAGCACAGAATGCATATGAAAATTGTCAGAGCCTCTTTTCTTGAATCTGCTGTCCATAATATTAGATTGGGAAAGAAGAAAAACGCCAGGCTGATAAACGAAGCGTTTGAAAACCTATATCTGTGAGCAAGCGCGATCCTGAACAGCATTATTGCAGCGAAAAACGTAAGTGCAACATTTATATATGAAATGATATATCTGTTGATGCCAAATATGTTGTAAACCAATCCCACAATAACTGTATACCATGTATATGCGTACTTCACCTTAAAGAGTGAAACACCCTGATCAAGCTGATTGCTTATCCACATTCCGGTTTTATGGTATAACAATCCGTCGGTACCGACAGTGTCCACACCTTTTCCATATAGGTAGTTAACCACAGCTATTCTTAACAGTATACCTACAGCTATTAACGCTATATATAACTTTTTGTGTTTATCCTCAGGTATTAATATATAAGCTGCTGCCAGCAGCAATATGCTCATAATGGCTGATATCACAATATTCTGTATCATATGTAGAGTTCTTTCTATTTAAAGTAATTCACAAGTGAATAGTATATCAGTAGTTAAGCAAAATGCAATATCTTTTTTATACTCAAAATATTTGAAATATATAATAAATGGGGTATAATAGACCGTGTAAATGACATATGCCAAAAACTGTACTGACGAATGAAAGAGCTCTGGCGATTTCCATAGTGAGGTGACAAGATAATGCCAAGGCCGATGAAGTGGAGAAAAGTTTGTTGTCTGCCCGAATGTAATAGATTTGGGCCTCTTGATGCGGGATCCGGGGATATGAACTGCATTAAAATGACCGTTGATGAGTATGAGACGATCAGACTTATTGACCTTGAAGGCTTTACTCAAGAAGAGTGTGCCGCACGTATGAATGTAGCCCGCACTACCGTTCAGGGCATCTACATTGAAGCAAGGAATAAGCTTGCTCAATCTTTAGTAAATGGGAAGGTTCTGTTGATCGAAGGAGGAGAGTATCGACTCTGCAATGGTTTTGGAGAAAACTGCGGCAGGGGCTGTAGAAAAAATGGCGATAACAGTAGCTGTTGGTCTTATGACAATTTGTGAATAGAAAAGAGGATTATTATGAAGATAGCAATACCTGTAGATGAAAAGAACATGGAAACAAATGTGTGTATATCATTTGGGCGTACTCCATATTTTCTTATTTATGACACCGATACGAAGGAGGGCATATTTCTGGATAACAGTGCGGCTGAAAGCACAGGCGGCGCAGGGATCAAGGCAGCTCAGGAAATAGTAGATAACAAGGCGGATGTGCTCCTTACCCCACGTTGTGGAGAAAACTCTGTCAATGTACTAAAAGCTGCGGATATAAAGATATTTAAAACAGAAGCTGTTTCAGCCAAGGACAATATTGATGCTTTCATTGCAGGAAAGCTTCCTTTACTTAATGAAGTACATGCAGGATTTCATGGACATGGAGAGAAATGATATAATTCAAATATTATCGAGTAGTATTATATGAAACAAGGTTTGCCGTTTACAGGGGGAAACCCTTTTGATTCGGATGTTTTAAAGGCTGTCAACAACGGACAGACTATTGTTGATATGTAACGCGCATCTGAGGCTGCAGTTAAAGAAGTGTACAGAAAGACCATGGAGTAACTTTGAAAGGTTTATTGGGTGGGATTTATGATTATTAACACTTTATCGGAAAATACAGCGATATCAAAAGAATATGGAAGTGAGCATGGTCTTAGCATATTAATAGAAACAAAGCAGTCTAAAGCTTTGTTTGATGTTGGGGCAAGTGACTTGTTTTTTGAAAATGCAGAAAGACTTGGTGTAAATATTGCTGATGTTGATTTTCTCGTAATCTCGCATGGCCATTCTGACCATGGAGGAGGATTAGGAAAGTTTTTGAAGGAAAATAAAACAGCCAGGGTGTATGTGCACGAACAGGCCTTCGAAAAGCATTATGCCATGCGTAAGGGCGGTAGAATCGAATATATAGGTTTGGATGAGGAGCTTAAGCATAACAGTCGGATCGTACTGACTTCTGGTCGGTTTTCAATAAGTAATGGTATTGAAGTTTTCTCAAATTTCATTCGGTCGGAACCTTTTCCCTTATCAAACAATGGTCTGTTTACGGAAAAAGGTGGGGAGATAGTAAAAGACGACTTTATCCACGAACAAAACCTCATTATCGAAGAAGAAGGCAAGACTCTCCTGGTAACCGGATGTGCCCATAATGGTATTATTAATATAGTTAAGGCTTACCATGAAATTAAAGGTGCCATGCCCGATCATGTGATAGGTGGCTTCCATTTATCAAGCCGTTCAGGCGGTGATGAGAGCTTTGAAACAATAAATAAAATAGGCAACTACTTGTTAAATACAAAAACAAAGTATTATACTTGCCATTGCACAGGTAAAGAACCCTATAACTATCTGAAGGCTGTTATGGGCGAGAGTATTGATTACCTGTCAACAGGTAGCAGAATAATAATCTAGATATGAAGGAGACAATACTATGAGCGAAAATTGCAACCAAAACTGCGGCAGCTGCTCTGAAGACTGTGCAGAAAGAAAAGAACAGCATGATTTCTCTGAGAAGCTGCATGATATGAGCAGTGTCAAAAAGGTCATCGGTGTAGTCAGTGGAAAAGGAGGAGTTGGAAAGTCACTTGTTACCTCTATGCTTGCTGTTACTATGAACAGAATGGGTTACCGTACTGCCATTCTTGATTCAGATATTACCGGACCTTCTATACCAAAAGTATTTGGGATCAAAGGAAAAGCAACCGGCAATGAATACGGCTTATTCCCGGTAAAGTCCAAAACAGGCATTGAGATAATGTCTTTAAATCTATTGCTGGAAAACGATACAGATCCGGTTGTCTGGAGAGGTCCGATAATTGCCGGTACCGTGAAGCAATTTTGGACCGATGTGATTTGGAGCGATATTGATATAATGTTTATCGATATGCCACCCGGAACAGGAGATGTTCCACTTACAGTATTCCAATCGATAGCTGTTGACGGAATTATTGTTGTTACCTCTCCTCAGGAGCTTGTTTCGATGATCGTATCTAAAGCAGTTAAAATGGCAAAGATGATGAATATTCCAGTTATTGGACTTGTAGAAAATATGTCATATTTTAAATGCCCGGATAATGGCAAGGATTATCAGATATTCGGGGACAGTCATATAGAAGACATAGCACAAAAATATAATTTAAAGGTCCTTGCTAAAATACCTATTGATCCTAGAATATCTACTGCCTGTGACAGGGGAATGATTGAACTATTTGATGGAAACTGGCTTGATCCTGTCGCAAAAATACTGGGGGATATGGAGAAAAGTAAAATGATTAAAATTGCCGTAGCAAGTGAAAATGAAATGGTCACTGAGCATTTTGGCCATTGCATAAATTTTAATATTTTTGAAGTTGAAAATAATAAAATCGTTAAGAGCGAGTCCATAGAAAATCCAGGTCATAAGCCCGGATTCCTGCCCAACTTTTTAAACGAAATGGGTGTTAGTGTTATTATCTCGGGCGGTATGGGCAGCGGCGCCATTGATATCTTTAATGAAAAAGGGATAGAGGTCATAGTCGGTGCAAGCGGCACAGCTAAAGAAGCTGCAGAGGCATACCTGACAGGGACCTTGAAATCCACAGGGTCAGTTTGCCATGAACATCAGCACAGTGATGAATGCTGATCTCATAACTAACAATAACAAAAACAGCGCCTTCCGTAAGCAAAAGCTTCGGACGGTGCTGTTTTCATTATTCTTTAATTTCAATTTATTGTAAGGTCTGCAGTGTAGTATTTAAAGCACCTGTCAGCTATATAGTCGTTGTATATTAGGATTCTTATTTACTATCAACACCGGATCAGTCAATTGTAAAGTAAGTACCATGTTATTGTTTAATTGGGAGCAATACAAATAGCAGGGTGTGCAAAAAACGGGGTGTGCAAAAGCAGGATGTGCAAAAGCAGGATGTGCAAAAGCAGGGTGTGCAAAAGCAGGGTGTGAAAAAAGCGGGGTGTGCAAAAGCAGGATGTGAAAAAAGCGGGGTGTGCAAATAGCGGGGTGTGCAAAAGCAGGGTGTGCAAAAAGCGGGGTGTGCAAAAAAGCGGGGTGTGCAAATAGCGGGGTGTGCAAAAGGCGGGTGTGCAAAAGCAGGGTGTGCAAAAAGCGGGGTGTGCAAAAGCAGGGTGTGCAAAAAGCGGGGTGTGCAAAAGCAGGGTGTGCAAAAAATCAACTCTTGTGTAGTCATTTTGATAGATAGCGTGATTTAGTACGTTATTGTTTTACATAAAACGGATAACCATTGTATTATTTAATCAAAAACCAACAAAACGAGCAATTCAGTCCATAATAGTTGTAGTTTTGCACACCGCGGTACTTATTGCCCAGGGGAATAAATTATCTATCCATCTCCTCTGCCCCAAGTATAATGATCTCAAAGGCATGTATTATTGTTAGGGATGTGTATTATAAGTAAGTACTAGCTGCCATTACTGAACCCAAAATGTGTATAATATTTATTCTTGACATACGTCAATAGGTGGTGCTATAATACAAAAGCTGTCGCCGATGAGCCACAAAAACTGTCTTGTACAGATTGACTCAGAAGCTACCGGAACAGAACTCACTGGTAAAAAGAGTAATGAAAGAGGTAGTTGACAAAAGCGATACAGCGTGATAATATATAAAAGTCGCTCCGATGCGAGGGGCACCTGAACAAAGCCTTAACAGGTGGCGAGAAGGATTTCCGCAGTCAAAGCAATTTGATTGCAGAGGCCGACAATTGACTAAGTCAATTGCAGCTATATGGACCTTGAAAAGTAAACAGTG
>CAZBEQ010000078.1:0-5312 GCA_964490975.1 uncultured Oscillospiraceae bacterium
TTTCATTACTATTTGTGCCGCCAGCGACTGCGGCGGAATGGAGATTATTATGAACATACTTATAGGAAATGCATGGCCATATGCAAACGGCTCACTGCACATCGGCCATATCGCAGCGCTGCTGCCGGGTGATGTCCTTGCAAGATACCACAGAGCAAAGGGCGATACGGTATTTTTTGTATCAGGCAGCGACTGCCATGGTACACCTGTAACAATAAGAGCGAAGCAGGAGAATAAAACCCCGCGTGAAATCAGCGACAAATACCATGATGAATTTGCTGAATGTTTTAATGGCCTTGGTTTCTCCTATGACCTCTATTCAAAGACTTCCGGCGAGGATCACATGGAATTTGTAAAGCGTTACCACGAAAATCTCTATAATGGAGGTTATGTTTACGAAAAAACATCACAGCAGACATATTGCGAAATCTGCAGGCAGTTCCTCCCTGACCGGTTTGTGAAGGGAATATGCCCCAACTGCGGCGAAAGTGCGCGCGGAGACCAGTGCGAAGCCTGCGGCAGCGTGCTTGAGCCTGAAAATCTGTTGGACGCCAGGTGCACAATCTGTGGCGGCGAGCCTGAACTCAGGCCTACAGAACATTTATATCTGGCCGTGACAAGAATGAAGGACGAACTTGACAGCTATGTTGAAAGCCATAAAAGCTGGCGGAAAAACGCATACGAAATGTCAAAAAGATATATAAACGAAGGTTTAAGGGACAGAAGCCTCACAAGGGATCTGGACTGGGGCGTCGATGTACCAAAGGATGGCTATGAAGGTAAAAAGATATACATCTGGGCTGAAAATGTCCTTGGCTATGTCTCGGACTGTTTTGTATTATGTCGCCGGAAAGGACTTGATTTTAATTCCTTCTGGAACAGCAGCAAACAATATTATGTGCACGGCAAGGACAATATCCCCTTCCATACCATTATTCTGCCATCGTTGCTGCTAGGCCGGACTGATATAAGGCTGAAGCTTCCCGATGAGATAATATCAAGTGAATACCTTACGTTGGAGGGCAGAAAGATCTCTACCAGCGGAAACTGGGCTATATGGGCTAAGGATCTTCTAAGCCGGTACGATCCGGATTCCATAAGGTATTTCCTGATAGGCAGCGGTCCTGAGCAACGGGATACCGACTTTACATGGACCGAGTTCATAAACAGTCATAACGGAGAATTGCTGGGAGCATACGGCAATTTCGTCAACCGCAGCCTCGTATTCATACAAAAATACTTTGGCGGGAGGGTGCCCGAGGCTGCAGCTGAATACGAGTTAGTTAGCGAAGCATCAGCAGAATTGATCGTCTCAATCCATTCTCTTTATGAATCGGCAGGGGCACTTATCGAGCAGGGTTGCTTCAAGGCAGCGCTTGAATCGATTTTCACATGTATTAGAAAGTCTAACAAATACTTTGATGAACAGCAGCCATGGATAACGGTCAAAAATGATATCAAAAAATGCAAAGGAACGCTAAATACCTGTGTACAGCTCATAGCCAACCTCTCTATATTGTTGGAGCCTTTTCTGCCTTTTTCGTCACAAAAAGTCCGGGGCATCCTCTCCATAAACGAACCGGTATGGCAGCCGGTTTCAGTCCCATCCAATACCGTGCTGCAGCAGGTAGATATACTGTTTGAAAGGCTTGACAAAAAGCTGATACAGACAGAATTGGACCGGCTGAAATAGTCAGGGAGCAATCAAGGGGGACGGGGGTTTTTGATTATCAATTAATGATTAAATTGATAATCAAAAACCCCCGTCCCCCTTGATTGCCACTTGACTGGAGGCATAGTAAAAATATAACATAATACCATAAGATGTTTTATGGAGGTCATAGCATGGTTTTGATACCTTATCCCCGTAAAATAACAAACGCTTCAGGTGTTTTCCGCATATCGGGAATGACCGGTATTTTATTAGATACGGCATGTGATTATAATGATTTTGAAGCGGCGGTGTCTCTGCAAAATGACATTGAAAGGACTACCGGGTCAAAGCCATCTATTGTAAAGGGAAAATATAATAAGGATATAACAAAGTCCGTACCGGAAGCAGGCCTGATCGTACTCACAAAGGCCTTAGCTCCCACTGCACAGACTCAAACCGACAGTTACATATCAGGCGGCACAATTCAGGCAGCCTATACACTGAAGGTGGATGAAGACCTTATAACTATCAAAGGTAACAGCAGCAGCGGACTTTTTTACGGAATTCAGACCCTGAAGCAGCTAATACGCAATAGTGCGGTACAGATCCCATGTATGGAAATAGAAGACCAGCCATCTTTTGAAATGCGAGGCTTCCTACATGATGTAACCAGAGGGAAGATCCCGACACTCGAGACTCTAAAAGAGCTGGCGGACAGGCTTTCCTATTATAAAATAAACCAGCTGCAGCTTTATATAGAGCATTCATTCGCGTTTAAAAAGCACAGTGAGATATGGACCGGCACCGACCCACTGACAGCCGAAGATATCCTTATCTTCGATGAGTACTGCAGAAAGAGGAGCATAGAGCTTGTCCCATCGCTATCCGTCTTCGGCCACCTCTATCAAGTACTGTTATCCAAGACTTTCAGTCATTTAAATGAATTTGAAGAGCTAAATGATAAACCGTTCCTGTGGACAGACAGGATGGCGCATTATACACTTGATGCAAGCGATCCGAAAAGTCTTGGTTTTACCAAGGAAATGATCGATGAATTCATACCGCTTTTTTCTTCCGACAAATTTAACATTTGCTGCGATGAAACCTTTGATCTCGGCCAAGGCAAGAACAAAGCCCTGACGGATGATATCGGCAAGGGCAAGCTGTATCTGTTTTTTGTAAAAAGCCTGCTGGATCATATGAAAACTCAAAAAAAGAAAGTGATGATGTGGGGCGATATGCTGCTCAAATATCCCCAGATAATCAACGAGATACCGAAGAATGTTGTAGTACTGAACTGGAATTACGATCAAGAGGTATCGGAAGAGAGTTTCAGGCAAATCTCTGAAGCCGGGCTGGGTCAGTGTGCCTGTCCGGGTGTACATGGCTGGAACAGACTGATAAATGATATGGATACCTCAACGAAGAATATCAGGGCTATGGCAGATTATGCAAAAAAATATAATACTCTTGGCATACTAAATACAGATTGGGGCGATTTCGGCCACATAAATCCGCTGGCAGGTTCAATACCCGGAGCCATCTTTGGGGCAGGGCTTTCATGGAATACAGACCATTTGGACCGCCCGACAGATGAGGAAATATCACAACTGGAATACGGTGATAGAACGGGCACCATAGCAGGGCTTATGCGTGAGCTTTCCAGACAGCCTCTAATAGAATGGAACACTGTTGTACTGTGGTACTACACGACATGCCGCTATGATACAGGCATATACAGCAAAAACTATAATCTTAGCAAAGAATTCATGTTCAAAAGCGATGAGAGCAAAATAAAGGCTGTATATTCCGGGATCAGAGAATTGGAATCAAAAATATCAGCACTGAATCAGTCAGTTTATGAGAGCAGAAAAAAGGATATCAGGGAAATCCTCATCTCAGCGGATGGTTTGGCGCTCTTCCAGGCGCTGTTGCTGGTGATTAAAAGAAAATTCCTTGGTCAGACCTCGACCGGACTCATATTCAGTCCAAACGAATTGGCAGTAAAGCTTGAATATTGGTATACCGGTTACAAAGCAGCCTGGCTTGCCGGAAATAAGGAAAGTGAGCTCTTCAGGATAAAGGACGTTATCATGGGCATATGCAGGCTACTGAGAGAAAGGTAGGGCATTTATTATGCCTTTACAGGCATTTTCACTTCGCAGATCTTCTTATAGTCCTGCACTCCGGCGTAGCTCCGCTTCCCCGATCTCCGGCTTACAAAGACTTCTTAATCAGAAAGCTTGCTGCTATTCCTCATAGAAGCAATGATTTTCAGATGCCTTGCTGATCCTGTCCCGAACAAAGCGGGCTATCGCTTCCGGTGTTCTTTCAAGTACAAGCTTATTTCTTGCTAGTACCATCTCCATAGTGACCTTTCGCAGCTTCCACATCTTACCCCCACAAGCCGAGTTCAAAAGCAGTGGCTGTATCCTGTCAACGGAAGCAGCAAATATTGCTTCGTTTGTTTCCATAGCTTCAAATTCCCGCCACAGCTCCTTGTACTCCTTCTCCTGATCAGTCGGAAGAAGGGAAAAAAGCTTGTCCGCCGCCTGCCGCTCCCGTTCATCCTTGTCAAGGTAACCCTGCTCGTCATACGCAAAAGTATCTCCTGCATAAATTTCAACGAGGTCGTGTATCAACACCATTTTTATGGTTTTAAGAATATCAACTCCCACGAAGTACTCTGCCAACACACTTACCATCATCGCCAGATGCCAGGAATGCTCAGAGTCGTTTTCACGCCGTGAACCATCGGAAAGGTAGTTCTGCCTGATGATCGATTTTTGCTTGTCTATCTCAAGTATAAACTTCATCTGCTGATCAAGCCTTGATATATCCATATGCGACCTCCTATTAGTTTTCATAGGCTGCTTTATACTATAGGTTTATGAAATTCAGGCTATCCTTTTTTGCTTTTTCCTGCAAAGCTTCTGCCTCTCTTCTCAGCCTCAAACACATAGTATCCGTCGGCTTCGCGTATCCTGACACCACCGAAAACCGAAATCAGCTTGTTCTTATACCAATCCTTCCGCTTTGTTACCATAAACATTTTCCCGCCAAGCTTCAGCCTGTTAAAGCCTTTTTCAATAAACTTCTTTGCTACTGCGAAATCAGTGTGATAAGGCGGATTTGATAATATACAATCGAAATCTGTTTCATAAAGCGCATCCAAACCATCGCTCTGGATAATATTCACGCCTTCCACATCGTTTCTTTCGGCATTTCTCCGTGACAAAAAAACCGCTTCAGGCTCCACATCAACCATAAAAACATTTATCGGGTCTGTGAGCCTTGCCGCAGTAATTCCCACAACTCCATATCCACAGCCGAGGTCAAGCACCTTCATGCCCGCCTTGAACTCTATAAAAGAAAGCATCGCCAGTGTTCCGGCATCGATCCTCTTTGGCGAAAATATATTGTCCGAAGTCTCAAATTGAAGCTCAAGTCCTTTGATTACTGTATTTATTATCATAATAACTCCCAACGCCAGCCTCAGTAAAAATTACATTATCAACCGCACTCTAAGATGATATTCATTTTACTATTCATGCCATAAATTGTAAAGCTTCGGCACCCGGCATAAAGAGTACTAACTTATCCTTCGTTACTGTTCACACCCCCATCCACCCAAAGCATAACTAGGATCGTAAGGAAA
>CAZBEQ010000079.1:0-4365 GCA_964490975.1 uncultured Oscillospiraceae bacterium
CTTTCTTGTTGGGATTGGACAACTCGATGTGACAGATCCTGAAAGAAGAAGGATCTAGCTCATTTACAGCATAAAACAAAAGCGAACTCTTGCCTGTACCCGGCATGCCAGTGACAACGGAGAGCTGGCGTGAATAGAAAACAGAAGATAGCAGAACCAGATTTTTTGTATAGCTTTCACTCTCGAATGGAAGCTTCGTCCTTTGGATAAACGGTATGTTACCCAGAGAGAAATGCTCACAAACTGATTTTAAGATATTAGTCATTGGAGGTCTCCTTTGCCTTTGATAGTTTTTCAAGATACTTAGAGCGTATCTGGGCTATGTAGTATAGAAAGTTTCTGTTGAAATCACTTGCTTTATGGGAGAGGTCGTCGAGGATCGAAACAAGTATATCCTTGTTGAATTCCTTAAACGTATCCCAGAGCTCATTAAGCTTGCCTTTTTCCTGAAATGTCAGCTCTGTCATGCCGATAGCATTCTTGACGATATTAATGAATTCATCACGCTCAATGGTGAATTCGACCTCTACTGGCGGTTTTACAGGATGAGGCTCTGGTTTTCCCTCCGGCATATTACTCCCGGAACTGACAACATCCTTATCCATGCTGATTTCGAGCTGATCCTCCAGATACTTCTGATAGTTGCTTTTGATGTTTTCAAAGTACAGATGTGATATTTCGCTGTCATAGCCGGATTCTTCCGGTATGGCACTGACGCTCCTATGCCTTTCTGTCTTTAGATCGATTATCTTGGCGACACCAAAATATTTATCATTGAAGTATACGTACAGATGGCAAAGATACACGTGGAGGGTCTGAAGCTGCAGAATTTTTTGAATGGGGAGGCAATAATGCCGACGGCAGTTACGGGTTTGATACAAATCGCCCCGGCTGGGGAAAGCCTATACATCAACTCCTTGTTGACAATAATGTAAGTGCGGTCTTTCACGGGCACGACCACTTTTATGCCAAACAGGAACTCGATGGTATAATATATCAGCTTGTGCCGCAGCCGAGCCATCCTGGTACTGATGTTAAAAACGCATCCGAGTATAGCTATAAGGAAGGTGATTTTCTTCCTCCATCCGGACACTTGAGAGTGACTGTATCCGAGAATGCAGTTAAAGTGGAATACGTGACAGCTTCTTTGCAAGCCAGTAAAAATGGATTTGTTACGGATTCATACACAATCAAGTAAAAAAGTTAACAATACTTCACGAAGATTTCACATACAAGCTATACGATACAGATGTAACAAGGCGAAAGAAATCCCCCACCTCTACAGGTGGCGGGTACCGGATTGCCTTTCAGGCGGCGAGCATATCTCCCGCCTCGTTGAAACACTGCTGAGATAAGAAAATTTTTCTATAAACGAAAAATTTTCTTTGAACCGAAGTGTTATAAGGTAAGTGGAAGAGACAAGGGAAAATAAAACTGGAATAGCAGAGGAGGAATTAACGATGATTGCAAAGAAATTAGTAGGACTAGCTGTTGTTGCTGTTATGACCATTACAAGTATTGTTCCGGCATTTGCACAAGAAAGTGCAGTAAAAGATCCTTCAGTTAAAGCTGCAGAGATTGAAGCCAAACAGCAAAAGGATACTGAAATGGCGGATAAGCAGGCGGCAAAGCTTGCGGAGCTTAAAGCCAAGGCTGAAAAGCTTGGGATAAGTATTGAAGGTCTCTCATTGAAAGATGCGGAAGCTGGAGTAAAAGCTGCTACTGAGGCAAAAAAACAGGCGGCGGAGGTAAAAAGGGCAGCTAAGCTTGCTGAACTGAAGGCGAAGGCTGACAAACTCGGTATAAGCATCGAAGGGCTTACTATTGAACAGGCACAAGCCAAGATTAAAGCTGCTGCTGAGGCAAAAAAACAGGCAGTTGCCGATAAAAAAACTGCAAAAAGTGCTTCTAAAAAATCAAGTCAGTAGAACTTAAAAGGTAAATATATGAACACTACATAACCTTGTTTCTTTTGCATAATGAAAGGGTGTAATATCATATTGATAAGGCACCCTTTATTAATTTGAACGAATTGATATCGTCGTTGGTGCCTGAGCGTCAATATGTTCCAGCAAATGAGCCATAATTGATATTGATAAGGCTTGTGGCATAATCTATTAGTACTATTAGGCGATGAGGCCTTGTTAATATAGTTATTGGGCGGCAAAGACAAGGAATAGTGTTTACAGAACAAATAGAGAGGTCTATAGAAAAATGAGAAAAACAAA
Organism: uncultured Oscillospiraceae bacterium; assembly: GCA_964490975.1. Classification (GTDB taxonomy): domain Bacteria; phylum Bacillota; class Clostridia; order Acetivibrionales; family DTU013; genus DTU013. The sequence goes on from CAZBEQ010000079.1 coordinate 2,229, forward strand.
AATTATATGCACTCTTGGCCCAGCTGTTGAAACTGAACAGAGCCTAAAGGGCCTTATAGCAGAAGGAATGGATGTTGCCAGGCTGGCCAATGTGCCCAATCATAGGGCGTACGACAAATGTAAAGGCATGCAGGCAATTGTCATTGTCCTGGGGCATCACGCCTGTTTTATTTGAAAAAAAACAGACCAGCGATGAGCTTTTTGAACACGCTATTGAAAAGACTTTAGAAACAGGTATTGTCAAACGCGGAGATATAGTGGCGCTGACTGCAGGATTCCCTTGGGGGTGTCCGGCGACAGACGGATGGCAGCAGGCGCTCCGGCAGTTTTCAATACGGAACCTGACGTCCGGCTTTCACCCTGATATCCTACCGCCAGCAGTTCACCCGCTTCATAGCGCGTTTCAAAGACAGTCAGGTACCGGCTGGCCTTACCGGCTGGTTTCCGGCCAAGTGACCGGCCATTCAGGAACAGCTCGATTTCATCCGCAGTACTGTATACTTCTATCTTGACCGGCTTATCCTCGTAACCCGGCCATGTCCAAGAGGATACGACATCCTGCCATCCCCATAATGATATATCTGACGCTTTTTCATGATATTCTGGTTTGTGGACGGCAATGAACGGGCTCTTGATTTCAGAGAGAAGATGGATGGTGCGAAGCTTTATGAGAGCAATATAGAAGGCACTTTTGAACTGTGGATCGAAAGGATATCTTCTGATTAGATACCACCGGGAGTTCCTCCGTTATAAAGGAAGCAGCATATATTTTTCGTGCTGGCAGAGTGCAGATTTTCTGAATTTAGGTGGTACCACGGACTGAAATTATAGTTCGCCCTAGGCATAAGGCTTAGAGCGGACTTTTTATTTTTTAAAGGAGGCGTATGGGTATGAGAAAATTAACTATGGATGAGATGGTGGCATATTGTGACCGGTGTGGGTTTGTATTTCAGGGGAGCGAGATATATGGCGGGTTTGCGAATACCTGGGATTATTGCCCGCTGGGTACCAGACTAAAAAACAATATCAAAGATGCTTGGAGATACTACTTTATTCAGAGACGGCAAAACAGTTATGAGCTGGATTCGGATATTCTTATGAACCCTCTTGCCTGGAAGGCTGTTTTGTTTGAGGCACTGGTAGAAAGCTGAAAGAAGGTAAATCAAAGCCTCAGGCTCTTGTGAGTGTAGCTTTATTGTATATCACCTGCTTATTCAAATCGTTTTTATCATAAAAATGCGTTTTTGCTATTCCGCCGAAGTACTTATAATCCTTGTCTCCGTCTATCTTCCCGTCAAGTATCTCCTGTACTGCTGCCTTCAGCTGCTCAGGCAGGTCTGCGCTTTCAGGTGCTCTGCTGTGTCCGGCCAGGATCATGTCATACTCACCCTTAATTGCATCAAGCTTCTGAAGTGAATCAAGAAGCTCCTGCAAAGACAGGCTATGATCCAGCTGCATCCAGATATGAGGGATGACGCCATCGCCGGTGAAAAGGATTCTGTGCTTTCTGTCCAAAAGACAAATACATCCCTTTGTGTGTCCGGGAACACCATAAACCTCCAATTGATTATCTCCCAGGTCTACCACATCACCGGGAAGAATGAACTTCCATTCCGCGGGCAGAGGATGTTCTGGAAAATTTTTATACACTTCTGATTCTGTAATAAATCTCATATGTTCCTTTGCCAGCGGCAAATCATCCGGGTGTATATATGCTTCCTTCACATAAAGATTTCCGCCTATATGGTCGCAATGGCCATGGGTATTCACTACCGTAAAAGGAAGGCTGGTGATGGATTCCACAATTGTTTTGACATTTTCATACCCGTACATGGTGTCAATCAGAACCGCTTTCTCACTTCCCAACACAACATATCCGGTTGCCCCATTATTGTCGTTTAAAAGATAGACATCCTTCATGATCTCAACAATTTTTATTTTCTCCATATCGCCAACAACCTCCATTATGCTTGTAATTATCTCTATGAATTATCCGAATTACCCGAATTTTGTATTTTAATAATGAATTTATTGTATCATATTGCCTTGCATTAGACTACAGTAAAATGAAAAAAGCAGAGCTGAAGCATGAATATAATTTTCACCAATTTTCACTATACAATAGCCTCATATATTT
>CAZBEQ010000080.1:0-4356 GCA_964490975.1 uncultured Oscillospiraceae bacterium
TTGTATTAATTTTTCAAAGCTCAATTCCACTTTTTAGGTGGGAAAGTTGAGTTAAGTTTATGTAAAGTCATGAATAATATCGATTTTTGTAGAATTTATGTTTACTAGTATTGTTAATCCAAAAAAAACATGGTATGCTAAAATCGTTTGATTCAGTAAATATTATAGGTACATAAACTTAATAAAGAAAGTTGATGAATAATGACTGTTACATTAACTGAGTTTTTAGGTGAATTTTTTACAAATCCTGCGCTAATGATAACTGTACTTCTAACTTTGGGCGTTGTTATGGTCAATGGCTGGACTGACGCACCAAATGCAATTGCAACATGCATATCTACACGTTCGATGAGTCCCCGCCCGGCCATCATAATGGCCGCAGTTTTTAACTTTCTAGGTGTTCTTGTTATGTCAATGGTCAATGCAAAGGTTGCTGAGACTATATATAATATGGCCGATTTTGGCGGTGATTTCCATGAAGCACTTATTGCACTTTGTGCAGCTCTCTTTGCTATAGTGATATGGGCAACTGCTGCATGGTGGTTTGGTATACCCACCAGTGAAAGCCATGCGCTGATCGCCGGCGTTTCCGGAGCCGCAATAGCGCTTCAGGGTGGAATAGGCGGAATAAATCCCAATGCTTGGATAAAGGTCATCTACGGGCTTGTACTTTCTGTTGTACTGGGTTTTGTAGCAGGTGTAGTCGTGGTGAAGCTTGTTGAGTTTATATTTAAGAGATTCAACAGGAGAAAAACTTACTACCCATTCAAATATGCACAAATTACTGCCGCAGCAGGTATGGCATTTATGCATGGAGCGCAGGATGGGCTAAAGTTTATTGGTGTATTTATGCTGGGGTTGTTTCTTTCAAAGGGACAGGCCAACGTAACCAGTTTTGTCATCCCATTCTGGCTCATAGTTCTGTGTTCAGCAGTTATGGCACTTGGCACATCGATAGGCGGAATGAGGATCATAAAATCTGTCGGCATGGACATGGTGAAGCTTGAAACATATCAGGGCTTTTCTGCAGACCTTGTAGGAGCCATGAGTATTCTGACCGCAAGTGTTCTTGGACTGCCTGTCAGCACAACGCATACAAAGACGACAGCTGTTATGGGAGTAGGCGCGGCAAAAAGGATATCATCAGTTAACTGGGGAGTAGTTAAAGAGATGCTGTTAGCTTGGATAATGACATTTCCGGGTTGTGGTCTTATAGGCTTTCTAATGGCGTTGCTGTTTATGAAAATATTTTAACATACAAAAAATATAATTGATGAGGATGGTTCAGATATGGCACGTAAAAAGGATAATAATTACTTTGATACCTTTGTTGAATTAGCGGAGTATTCCTGTAAAGCGGCTGACTTGCTAAATGACATTTTGAATAACTACAATTCGGAGCAATTGCCCGTTAAAATGAAGGAAATGCATGAAATCGAGCATAGCGGCGATGAAGCAAGACATAAAATGATAAAGAAGCTGTCAAGGGAATTCATTACACCGATTGAGCGTGAAGACATAATGGCAATGGCTGACTCTATTGACACAGTTACAGATACGATAGAAGATGTGCTTATGCGTATGTACATGTATAATGTTAAAAGCGTTAAAGAGTATGCTCTAAGAATGACAGATGTAATCGTAAAGTGCTGCAATTCCCTGAGAATAGCGCTTGACGAATTTTATAACTTTCGAAGATCTGCAAAGCTGCATGATCTTGTAGTAGAAGTCAACCGGTTGGAAGAGGAAGGTGACGTCCTGTTTACCGAAGCTACGAGAGAGCTTTATGTTGAATGTCAGGATTACAAGGAACTGGCTGCATGGGATACGACTTATCATTACCTTGAGAAATGTTGTGACTCATGTGAGGATGTAGCTAATGCTATTGAGAACGTAATAATGAAAAATTCCTGATTATTTGGCTATATAAAGCGTTACAGCATGTATAGGGGGTATACATTATGCAGGTTGAGATCGCTGAGTGCTTCAATGCCATCGGTATGGCTGATGAAACATCCAAAACGATGACATCTGTTGTAATGATTTTAATAATTGCAGTACTTTGCCTGCTGGTAAATCTGATCGCAAGAAAGGTACTGCTGCGTCTTGTTTTAAAGCTGGTAAAAAAGAATCGACATACCTGGGATGATAAAATGTACGATCGCAAGGTGTTCCACCGGCTGGCGCATCTTGCCAATCCACTTATAATAAGCTTATTTGCCGGTTCGTTTCCAGGCTGCGAAGACTGGATCAAAAAGCTCACATCAGTCTATATGACATTAGTTATTCTGATGATCATCGATGCCCTTCTAAATGCATCAGATGATATCTACAGGTCCTTCGAGATATCCAAAACAAGGCCTATAAAGGGTATGCTCCAAATAATAAAGATAATTACCTACATTGTTGGTATAATAGTGGCCATAGCAACTTTGACAGGTCAGAATCCTCTTATCCTTCTTGGCGGACTTGGAGCGTTATCAGCTGTAATAGTACTGGTTTTCCAAAGTTCGATACTAGGGTTTGTTGCAGGCATACAGCTTACCTCAAATGATATGGTACATATAGGCGATTGGATACAGATGCCAAAGTATGATGCCGATGGTACTGTTATTGATCTGACGCTTACAACAGTGAAGGTTCAGAATTTTGACAAGTCCATAACCACAATACCCGCACAGACGATGATGTCCGATTCCTTCAGGAACTGGAGAGGCATGGAAATATCTGGGGTACGCAGGATAATGCGAAGTATCAATATCGATATAAGCAGTATCAGCTTTTGTACAGATGAAATGCTGGAACGTTTCTCGAAAATAGAGTATCTCAAGGATTATATCAGGAATAAGCAGAAGGAAATCTCACAATACAATAAAGAGAGGAATATCGACATTACTCTTCCTGTTAATGGTAGAAGGATGACGAACATTGGTACATTCAGATTTTATGTACTCAACTACCTTAAAAACCATCCTGGCATACACAAGGATATGACATTGATGGTAAGACAGCTACCACCTGCAGCCGAAGGCCTTCCGCTTGAAATATATGCGTTTACCTGTACTACAAATGGGATAGAATATGAAAATATACAGTCAGATATATTTGATCATCTTCTGGCAGTCATTCCGGAGTTCGGGTTAAGGATATATCAGGCGCCAACGGGTTTTGATGTAACATCACTGCGTAATAGAGGAGCTGATTGCTGATATGAAAACGATAGTATTGACAGGCGGAGGCTCGTCAGGCCATGTAACTCCCAATATAGCACTATTGCCGGCTCTCAAGCGGGAGGGCTGCGATGTCCATTATATTGGTTCACGAAACGGCATTGAAATGGAACTGATCCTCAAGGAAGGTATCCCATACCATGAAATCAGCGCAGGTAAGCTGCGAAGATATTTTGATGTAAAGAACCTTACAGATATATTCAAAGTTGTCGGTGGGCTTAGTCAGGCCTATACGATACTGGGCAAGCTCAAGCCGTCTATAATTTTCAGCAAGGGGGGCTTCGTATCATGTCCTGTCGTTTGGGCTGCCTGGCTTAGAAGGATCCCGGTTGTGATACATGAATCGGATATGACTCCAGGGCTTACAAATAAGCTTTCAATGCCTTTTGCCAAGGCGGTCTGCTATACTTTTCCGGAGTCAGGTCGGCATATTCCCGAAAATAAAGGAATAAGGACCGGTATACCTATAAGGGAATCGCTGATGGATGGTAAGCGTCAGACAGGCAGGAGCATATGCGGCTTTAACGACTCCAAGCCTGTGATCATGGTTATTGGGGGCAGCCTTGGCTCAGAAAAAATAAATAACGCAGTAAGAAATGTACTTGATAAGCTGTTAAAGGATTTCAATATTTGCCATATCTGTGGCAAAGGCAATATAAATAGCGACTTGAACAATAAACACGGCTATAGACAGTTTGAGTATATAAATGAGGAGCAGCCGCATATATACGCCATGGCAGATATTGTTGTATCACGGGCAGGGGCTACGGTGCTTTTTGAACTGCTTGCGCTCAAGAAGCCAAATCTTCTTATACCACTATCAAAAGCAGCGAGCAGGGGAGATCAGATACTGAATGCTGCTTCCTTCAAAAAACAAGGCTATAGCATGGTGCTTGACGAAGAAGAATTGGATGAAGGATCTTTGGTCACCTCGATATACGAACTAAAGGAAAAAGCTACAAGCTATAAAGCCACGATGAACCATGCCGATAATGATACCGGAGTATCAGCAGTTATAAAGGTACTTAGAAAGCATATGAAAAAATAGTATCATCTTTTATTGAAGATATGGGGAGTGAATATTCTTTAGTGTAAATGGAATAATTCACCATTCAGTTGTCAATAC
>CAZBEQ010000081.1:0-4186 GCA_964490975.1 uncultured Oscillospiraceae bacterium
GCCTTAGTTGTTAGACAATCTTTTTACCTTTATTTTTTCATGCGTTTGCCCTGACACTAGTTAAGGCAACTCAATCCTATTAAGGCTTAGATATTGCTTTATTAGAATACTTCAAAAACTTGAATCCCATATCATTGTAGAAAATTTGTGAACCTTCCTCTACCAGCTCCCAATTCTCCATCCGGTCAAGATCAGGGAAGTGCCGGTCCGCCTCAAATGCCTTCTCGAAGCGTGTGACATATGCCTCGGAGCAGTATGGCAGAAGCTGTGTATATATCGACTGGCCGCCGATAACGAAAATATCCTCTGAAGAGTATTCTTTCAGCCTCTCAAAAAGCTCATCAAAAGAATGGCAGATCATGAGCCTTTCATCTCCCGACGGCTTGTTGCCAGCATTACTGTTGTTGTAGCTTTTAGCATTGTTGTTGCCAGCATTGCTGTCGTTGTAACTTCCGGTATTGTTACTGCCGTTGTTGCTACCATTATCACTTGCAGCATTATCACCACCGATGCCGGCACCATAATCTTTATTTTTACTCAAAACTATATTGATCCTGTCCTTAAGGGGCTGTTTGCCGGGCAGAGATTCAAATGTCTCACGTCCCATCACTACAACCTTTCCCATTGTCATTTTCATAAAATATTTCATATCTTCCGGAACACGCTGCAGCAATTTACCTCTGTAGCCTATCCCCCAGTTGAGATCCGCTGACAAAATAGCTTTCATATATTTCATTCCACCTTTATTTGCATATACGTACGAAGAAGCCCCAAGTACAAATGAGCCCAAGGTACAAAGAAACCTCGGGTACCAAGTATACTTGACCTGTTCTCTTTGATAAAGTCAAACCGCTACCGGTATATTCCTGATCTGAGGTCCCTTTTGATAATTTTCAAGCACAAAATCCTCAACCTTGAAATCATAAAAATCCTTTACATCAGGATTGATGATAAGCTTCGGTGCCGGGTATGGTTCACGGCTTATGAGCTCCTTTACCAACGGGATATGCCTGTCATATATATGCGCATCCGCTATCACATGTACCAGCTCTCCGGCTACAAGTCCGCTGACTTGTGCCAGCATGTGTATGAGAGCGGCATACTGGCATACATTCCAATTGTTTGCTACCAAAACATCCTGTGATCTCTGATTCAATATCCCGTTCAGCTTGTTGCCGGTTACACTGAATGTCATGCTGTATGCGCAGGGGTAAAGATTCATTTCGCACAGATCGCTGTGAACATACAGGTTCGTCATGATACGACGGCTGTATGGATTGTGCTTCAGATCGTACAATACCCTGTCCACCTGGTCGAATTCGCCTTCCGCATATTTATGCTTTACTTGCATCTGATAGCCGTAAGCCTTTCCGATGGAACCTGTCTCGTCGGCCCAGCTGTCCCATATGTGACTGTTCAGATCATTTATGTTATTTGATTTCTTTTGCCATATCCATAGAATTTCGTCAATGGCATTCTTAAGATTGGTACCTCTCAGTGTCATTATCGGAAACTCTTCAGAAAGATCATGTCTGTTCACTGCACAGAACTTCTTGATGGTATGAGCCGGCGTCCCGTCCTCCCAGACTGCCCTCACCTTCTGTCCTTCAGAAGAGTAACCGTTTTCAATTATATCAGTGCACATCTCTTTAAAAATGATGTCTGCTTTACTCATTGTTATCAGTACCACCACTTCGTTTGTATTTTTTCTTATTATACATCTCAGGGTGCAATTTTTCCATTAAAAAGTACAAGCTTTATTTATAGCTCTCATTTCTTTATCTATATTGAGCAAATCGCAGAATATGGCGATAGCAAAAGAGCATGCCGCTTATACACTGTCGGCAATGCCCTTTCAGCAATCATATTATACTCTTCGGCGCTTCTGTATATAAACGCTCTTTATATCGCCTTTGTTTTTACCTCTTCAACGATCTTGCTAATGAAAGCATCTGCCGGCATCGGGCCAAGGTCACCATCCTTGCGCGACCGGACAGCTGCCTGGCCGTTTTCCATTTCCTTGTCACCTATAACAAGCATATATGGTACCTTTTCCATCTGTGCCTCTCTTATCTTGAAGCCTATCTTTTCATTCCTGTAGTCAGCCTCTACCCTGATACCGGCAGCCTCAAGCTTCTTTTGCAATTCCTGCACATAATCGTGGTGTTTATCTATTATAGGCAGGATCTTGACCTGTACAGGTGCAAGCCACACCGGGAAAGCTCCAGCATAATGCTCTGTCAGGATCGCTATGAATCTTTCTATGCTGCCAAATATGACCCTGTGTATCATGACAGGTCTATGTTTTTCGCCGTCAGCTCCTATATAACTGAGGTCAAAGCGTTCCGGCATCATCATATCAAGCTGGATCGTGCCGCACTGCCATGTACGCCCGATGGAATCCTCAAGATGGAAGTCGATCTTTGGTCCGTAAAATGCGCCGTCCCCCTCATTTACCTGGTAGACAAGCTTATTGGCTTCCAACGCACCCCTCAGAGCCGTTGTCGACATCTCCCACTGTTCATCTGTACCAATAGATTTCCCCGGCCTGGTAGACAGTTCAACATGGTACTTGAATCCGAAGATGTTGTAGAAATCATCAATCAACCTGATAACATTAGTAACCTCATCCAGTATTTGATCCGGTGTCATATAAATATGAGCATCATCCTGTGTAAAGCACCTTACCCTCATAAGACCGTGCAAAGCGCCTGAAAGCTCATGTCTGTGAACAAGTCCGAGTTCGCCCATCCTTACGGGAAGATCCCTGTATGAATGGAGCTTTCTTTTGAAAACAAGCATACCTCCGGGGCAATTCATCGGTTTTATTGCATAATCAGTATCATCGATCTCTACCGAATACATGTTATCCTTGTAATTATCCCAATGTCCTGAACGATGCCACAGTTCCTTATTGAGAATAATTGGAGTCTTTATCTCCTGATAGCCGCGCTTCTTGTGCTCATCACGCCAATAATCCTCAAGAATGTTCCTCAGTACCATTCCCTTGGGCATAAAGAACGGGAAGCCTGGGCCTTCATCCATTATATCGAACAAATCCAGTTCACGGCCAAGTTTTCTGTGGTCGCGTTTCTTTGCTTCCTCAAGCCTGAAAACATACTCATCCAAATCACTTTTCTTTACATATGCTGTGCCGTAGATCCTTTGAAGCATTTTGTTCTTTACATTTCCTCTCCAGTACGCACCGGCAATAGACAACAATTTGAAGGCTTTGACCTTACCTGTTGATGGAATATGCGGACCGGCACACAAATCGGTGAAATCACCCTGCTTATAAAAAGATATTACAGCGTCCTCAGGCAGATCCCTTATCAGTTCAACCTTATAAATCTCTCCCTTTTCCTCCATGAACCTTATGGCTTCATCTCTGGGCAAAGTGAAACGTTCAAGCACAAGGTCTTCCTTTACGATCTTACTCATTTCTGCTTCGATTTTCTCTAAATCTTCCGGTGTAAACGGCCTTTCCATATCGAAATCATAGTAATACCCTGTATCAATAGCCGGACCAATAGCAAGCTTGGCATTAGGAAACAGCCGTTTAACAGCCTGAGCCATTATATGAGACGCAGTATGCCTCAATGCATGCTTGCCTCCCTCATTGTCAAATGTGAGCAGATTGAGACTGCAGTCCTTATCCAATACTGTTGACAGATCCTTTACCTCTCCGTCGATCTCAGCTGCAAGCGCGACTCTGGCAAGCCCTGCGCTGATGCTTTCGGCCACCTGCATTACAGTGGTGCCCTCCTGGTATTCCTTTATACTTCCATCCTTCAATGTAATTTTGATCATAACGACTCCTCCTTTATAATCTCGCTTTATACACCATAGCAAATAAAAAAGCCCTCATCCCCTGCTTGTTCACACAAGGGACGAGAGCTTGCTCACGTGGTTCCACCCTAATTTGGTCTCATTGTGATCGTAACGTGATCAACGTTCGCGCTCCGGGGCGGTATTCAGCTGCCTTCCTTCAAGTCCGCTTCCAGCCATTGCGGCGGCCTCTCTCTGGCAAGGTGATGAACAGCTTACTGATCCTTTCACTGCGCGATCAATTATTCAGCTTGAATTTATTATATCCCATATTCAGCCGATGTCAACACGTTTTTATCAACGTTGTGATTATCTTGTGATAATGTCACCCTATTAACTATCGTGAGAAAATGTCACC
>CAZBEQ010000082.1:0-4060 GCA_964490975.1 uncultured Oscillospiraceae bacterium
CTTTCAGTCGCAACAATAATTCCCTGCACTTTGAGTGCAGGGAGTGGTTTAGTTTAGAACGGTGGCCAAAATTTTGAGTATAGGGCACAATAATTGCATGGTAGATTGTCATAAAGCCCCAAAAGCATTACTTATGTGCACTAATTACTATAAAAGTGGCCTATTCCTGAAATTTTGTCCAAGTGGACCGCGCCTTAGAAAGAGACGGTTTAAAGCATTCTAAACCTGAATCATCTCGAATCTGTTCTGGATCTGATTTATGAAGCTACTGCACAAAAAGCAAAGTTAATGATTGGAGATATGTACAAATTAGTGGTTGAAGAAAATTTTGTAAAATGATAGAATTTTATGAGTCTAATTAGAAATTTGTATTTGTATAAGGGGGCAAGTCATGGCACATGATGTGTTCATCTCTTATTCGCAAAAAAACAAGGATACCGCTGAAGCAGTGTGCGGTGCTTTAGAAAAGAAGAATATCCGGTGCTGGATGGCACCGCGAGATATCCTTCCAGGCAGGGAATGGGGGGAGGCGATAGTAACAGCTATTTCCGAAGCCAAAACCATGATCCTTATATTTTCTGCTGCTTCAAATGAATCTCAGCAGGTTCTTCGCGAGGTTGAAAGGGCTGTCAACAAAAAAATCACCATTGTTCCATTTAGAATAGAAAATGTTGTACCAACAAAATCGATGGAGTACTTTCTTTATTCGACACATTGGCTTGATGCATTGACCTCTGATTTGCCAAAACACATAGCGGAACTAACCAGGACCGTAGAAAGCCTCGTTACCTCATTTGACCGGGACCATCAGGCTGAGGACAGTAATAATGTACAAGATAACAGTTCAAAAGCTTCCAATGCAGTCATAGCGGATGCTGCGGGGGATAAAGCAAGGCCACGGGATAAAAAAAGCCTTCGCATAAAGCTTTTGGTGATCGCAGCGGCTATATTGATGCTTGCGTCTGTATCCTTTGGGGCTTATGGAGTATGGCTGGCTTCATCCTACTCACGCAGCGACGGGACGGATGCTGGGGTTTTACAGACGAATGGACAGTATGCTGCCGCAGATGAGCAGAATACTGGTGCCGGAGATATTACTACAGACGAAGCGAATGGGACTGATCAAACGCAGCAGTCTGAAAGTCAGCTGACAGCTGATGGCACAGCCGATACCGCGGCCGGTGATATGGGCACAGACACCGCACCCGCCGAAGGTGGAACAATAACGGCAGAAGCTGGTGCCGTAAGCGTAAGCGGCGACGGAGCGGACCAATCGGAAGCAACTGTAAAGCAGCCTGCCGATAGCGAAGCAGTAACGATCGAGACCCTCCAGGACAAGGGCCAGACCGCAGAGAGCCAGAGCAGCCAGGAACCGGCTCCGCAAATTGCTGATACACAGGGCACGGAGCTGAAGATAGGTGATTATATCCGTTTTGGTACCAACTATGGTCAGCCGTTGATCTGGAGAGTAATAAATATTGACAAAGACGGATGCCCGATGATCATGACTGATAAGTTGATCGGATTTAAGTGCTTTGATGCCGCGGAAAGAGAAAATTCCGCCGATGATGCCAGAAAAACCTATGGCAGTAACCTCTGGGAGAATTCTAATATTAGAGAGTGGCTCAATAGTTCAGCTAAAAAGGTTAGCTATTCGACAACTGCTCCGATAGCCGATAATGTTTGTTACGGAGAAAATTCTTACGATACTGAGCCGGGTTTCCTTGCAGGCTTTACAGCCGAAGAACAGAAGCTGATAAAAGCTCATTCACATGAAATACTTCTGCCGGAAGCGGAAAAAGACCTGAAAGAATTTGGAACTGAATTGTTCGCCTCAGAAAAAAGGTATAAGATGAACAGAATATATGGAAACTATGACAACTCGTTCGGCAAAACGGTGAAGGACAAGGTTTTCCTGCTTTCGATCAGGGAGCTGAAGGAGTATGTTATGGACAGGGGCTGGGAAATAACTGCTGCTCCGGTACCGCAGGCGGAGTCAAGAGATGAATCCGACTACGAGGAACTTAAGAATGAGACCGAAGACCTCTGGTCATGGTGGCTCAATACGCCATGTGCAACGACATCGGACCGTGTTTACTATGTAAGCTATGAGGGATATCTCGATTACAAATATGCATTCCAGGGCAATACTTGTATACGTCCGGCAATGTATCTTACCGGATCGAAAATGCAATTAAACGGAGCAGGCACGTTGGAGGAGCCTTATGTGCGTTGATGATGGAACATGATAAGGATTGTCTGTACTGCATGGCATGCTTGTGATATAATCATGTCAGAGCTTTTTTGAAAGAGTGATTTTTTTGTATTCTCTAAAAGAACAATTTCATGATGGACAGGGCATTCTGAGAAATCCGGGAGACAGGTATCTGGATAAGGAAGGGATAGCCCGTGAACCCGATGAAGATTACTTTGACTATCTTGGGATACTAAGACAGGCCGATGAAGAGTTTTATGACAGTCAGGGTATATTGAGACAGCCAGGTGATAGTTTTTATGACGGAGCAGGTCTTTTGTGTGAAAGATAAGCGCCCCTTTTTCAAGGAGCGCTTCGCTATTTTTATTCTTGATCATTTCTTCTTAAGCAGCCACTTGCTTCAACATGCTTTCAGAACAATTTTTTCTTGTATAGTGTTAATCCTGTAACAGTACACATTACCAGTGAAATGCCTATTACGATCCAGAAGGCGGAGGGCGTTGCAAGCGGGATAGCTACATTCATTCCAAAAAAGCTGGAAATCATTGTAGGTATGGCCATAACAATAGTGACAGAAGTCAAAAATTTCATCACTATGTTCAAATTGTTCGAAATGATAGATGCGAATGCATCCATAGTCCCGGAGAGTATGCTGCTGTATATGTTTGACATCTCTATCGCCTGTTTGTTTTCTATAATGACATCCTCCAGCAGCTCGGTATCCTCGGGATAATTCTTTATATACTCAAATTTTGTCAGCTTTTCGAGAACAACTTCATTGGACTTCAAAGCTGTTGAGAAGAACACAAGGCTCTTTTCAAGCTTCAGCATCTGTATGAGTTCCTTGTTCTTCATTGATTTATGCAGATCCTGTTCTATCTTGTTGCTTAGTTTGTCGATATGTTTCAGATATTGAAGATACCTCGTCGAGTTTTTATAGAGTATCTGCAGAACAAATCTTGTCTTGAACTGCGTCAGGAAGGATTTAACCTTATTGCTTTTAAAATCTGTCAGGAGAGTGTCTTCCTTCAGACAGACGGTTATTATTGCATGCTTTATAATTATCATCGCAAGAGGGATGGTTGTATAAACATTCATTTGCCCCTCTTTTTCAATGATAGGAGTATCGACTATGATCAGTGTCTGACCATCGTCGCTTTCTATTCTGGCTCTTTCTTCTTCGTCCAATGCAGCCTTAAGAAAATCAGTCTCTACGTTTAGTACGGTGCTGACCTTATTGATTTCGTCTTCGGTGGGATTTTTCATATTTACCCAGATGCCTTCTCCGAAATCATTAGTGCTAACCAGCTCATTATTTACTGTTTTGAAGATCTCAATCATTGCATTCACCCTCTTTTCCACAAGAATTTGCTGTAGTGAGGGCTATTTGACAATACCTTAAGACAGATGGCAAACGGTATGACAAAATGAACCCCCGCTATTTCCAGGACATCGCAAGTGACTACTGTTGCCAGCGTCACAATCCATACCGTTCACCTCCGATACACAAAATAATAGATGAAAAATAAAAAAACCGTCAGCAACGAGTGACGGAATACATTCATGTAACCTTTTCACTCGTTGAGCTTTAGCACCATATAGCTTAGGAAACCCTTATCCAGCTGCATTAAGTAAAACCTTGCTCGGTAGTACCTGTTGACCCATTGGCATCTCTCGATGTTTCCGGGCAGCAGCATATGTCTGTATGGTAGCCTCACCTAACGATATTTAGTTTTGCAGATTTATTATACTTCTATTGCGGTATTAATTCAATAAAAATTTGTCATTAATTGTGATTATCTTGTGATAATGTCACCCTATTAACTATCGTGAGAAAATGTCACC
>CAZBEQ010000083.1:0-2952 GCA_964490975.1 uncultured Oscillospiraceae bacterium
AAAAAAATCTCAATGGGATTTCTGGGTATAGATGAAATTCATGCGTTTGCCGTGGTGTCCGATACCGTGTTTATTTACAAAAAAAACAGCCAGGTGTATAATTATCCCAGCATGATTTGCGTTATTGCCATAACAGGAGGTATATCACAATGACTCTGAAGGTACGTGCCTTGTGCTTTTTTATAACGATCCTGCTATTATCTGCTTCTATGCCTGCCTATGTTTATGCCGATCAGGACGTACCTGCCAGATGGGCGGCAAAACAGGTCGAAATACTTGAATCTATTGATTTTGGATTCTCCGAGATATATAAGGATTATAAAAAGAATATCACAAGAGAAGAATTTTCAATGCTTGTATGCTGCCTGTATGAAAATATCGCCGGCATAAATGCGGAATGTGGCGATCTCAATGCCTTCACCGATATATCGAACAGCCCGTACAGGTCTGAAATACTGAAAACCGGAACACTAAAGATTGTCAATGGCATCGGAAAAAAGAAATTCGATCCCAATGGCGAGATCACAAGGCAGCAAATGTCTGTCATGCTGGTGAGAACAATAAAAGCCATTCATCCCGAAATGAAACCAGTGTACGACCCGAAGCTGGTATTTAAGGATGAGAATGAGATAGCTGGTTGGGCAAGGCCTTCTGTTGCCTACATTTACGACAGCCATATAATGAAGGGCACCTCGGAGCTTACCATAGAGCCATTGAGCAGCGTCACAAGGGAACAGACGCTGGTGTTCATTTTCAAAACAGGCTTCTTCACAGGGTTGATCGATGAAAGCATGATCACCGGAGCTGAGGGATATAAAATCAGCAAGGAAGATGACGGCATAATAGAGGCTCGCAGTTATGAGAATGCGGAGGATTATTGGAAAACGGGTAAAAAGTATTCTCTGGAGATGTATATGCCGAATCGAGCAATAACAGCGTTCAATAAGGCGCTCGAATTGGAGCCTTCCTTTTATAAGGCATATATGGACAAGGCTGAGGCTTATTTGTATAAGGGCATGTATGACGATGGCCTTAGTAGTGTGCAGGAAGCTATAAAACTCAATGAACAGGATGGCTGGTGCTATTTCCAGAGGGGCAGGCTTTATTATGAAAAGGGTGAGATCGACAAGTCACTCGAGGACTTCAACAAGGCCATAACGCTGCTTTCTGCAGATGAACCGGATAATGCAGATGTTGCCAGGGTTTACACGGGCAGGGCATTCTGCTACCTGAAGAAGATGATGTTCAAGGAGGCTGTGGCAGATTTTGAAGCCGCCGCAGATCACGATACTACCGCCGCAGAAATACTGAAGCTTCTGGATGTTGAGAAATAGCCTAATTTGCTCAGCTAAACTGTAAGGGAATTTAAGTGATTTTATTCGTTTTTACGATATAGTACAAACGACTGGGAAAAGAAGAAATAGTGGATGGAGAATGAAAGATTATTAATGGACAGTGGAGGGCGGAAATAGACCGCGCTACTCGTTATTTCGATTTTAGGACGCTATTTTGAAGAATAAGTCTTGGTTTATTGATGGTTGGCTATAAAATAGGCCTTTTTACAGTATGATTTCGTCCTAAGGCTGAAATAATGGGTAGTGGGGTGTCATAATAATTTCTGAACGCTTGCCGTAATTTCAGATGTGTAGAAGGAGGACAACAGGAATGTCGTCTCGCCGGACTATCCAAGAGTCTATCACTTCAGGTTGTGAAAGTTGAGTTACTAAAATACTATTACATTGGTCAATACAAATCCGCCTATAGTAGTGATATGGTTAACTGCCGGTTCTAAGGAGTTCTCAGATGGAAGATAAATTGTTTGAATTAATGACGAGAATGTATTCTGACATTACGAATAGACTGAATACACATTAATTATTCATCCACTACATCACATGATCAGCATCAGAAGCGGTATCGTTACGATCGATAGCAAAGTGGACAATGCTACTACGCTTGATGCAAAAATCGCGTTGCTGTCGTGCAATTCCGCAAATATGGCCGTCGTAGTGGCTACAGGCATTGCAAGCACTACCGTACAGACTTTCAGAAGCATATCAGGCATTCCAACCAGCTTTAGGATCACAAATCCCAGCACAGGCATCAGTACAAGTCTTATAGCGGTGATATAGTAAAGATTCCAGCCACTTAACAGCTTTTTGATTTCACAGTCTGCGATTATTGCTCCAATGATGAGCATGGACAATGGGACTGTCATTGATCCGACGAGATTGATGGCGCGGGCTGCCGGTGCAGGCAGTTCCAAAGAAAATAAAAACAGCAGTATGCCTATTACAACCGAAACTATCCCGGGATTCAGCAATATCTTCTTCAAGTTTTTCAGGTCGAATTTTTTCTTTTCACTGAAGATCATAACGCCGTTTGTCCAGACAAATATGTTGAAGGCGGCAACATATATAGAGCCGTATAAAACACCTGTGTTTCCGAAAAGACTCTCCAGCAGCGGGAAGCCCATGAAAGCGCAATTAGAATATATCGCAGCGAATTTCATTATTTTCTTCTCTTCCACATTGGAGCGTTTGAACAGGACTTGCCCCAAAAGGATCGATACGATATGGGCTGCCACTGCAAAAGCAAAAACCATCAGTACATTCATCAGAATTTCTGATGTAAATTCAACCTGGAAAGAAGATATTACAAGCAGAGGGGCTGTTACCTTCAAAAGCAGCTCGGACAGCTTTTTGTTTACAGTGCTGTTCAAAATACCGCGTTTTTTTATAATAAAGCCAATCGCCATTATAATAAAAAGTATTAGTACTTGATTGAAAACCGTTCCGGAAGTACTCATATAAACCTCGCTGCGTCATTTTTTTGTTAGGAATAACCCAAAGCATTATTATACTATACAAAACGAAAAAAGGAATACTGTATATTAAATTACAGAGATGAAGCATGAATATAATTTTCACCAATTTTCACTATACAATAGCC